>QZDS01000100.1 GCA_009917455.1 bacterium 1xD8-48
TGTCAACCTGCACGATATCCTTTTGGAATGCCGCATTTCTTGCCTCCACTGCTTCCTTATCTTCCGGCACCGTCCTGCCCTTCCTGCCCTCCGCAAGGGCCGCCATGCCGTCTCCTGAAAACTCCACGATAACGCTGTCCCCATACTGTGAACGGATGTCCTTCATCGCCTGCAGGGTTTCCTCCCTCGACATTTTGTCCATGACCTTGTTGCCATGTTCATCCGTGGTGTTGAACTCATATTTTACAAGGGTGTCCTTCTTATACGCACCACCCCCATATGATGGGATATTTGTTGTCCCTCTGTAAAACTGGCTGTAATCGATATTCATAATCTGCACTCTCCTTTTCTTTGTTTTGACTCATTATGTTTGCCGTTCTGTCGAAATTCTATATAAATCCAGTAAATACTTTTTTCACTCCGCATTCCCTTTATGCGGTTCCGCCGAAATGATCTCCCCCTGCACATTGGATTCATCCGAATCCCCGTCCAGCTCATCTTCGTCAAGCTGCGGCTCCACCGCTATCGGGTCATCATCATAGACCGCCGGACCGCCATCCTCAATCTGATGCACGGCATCCGGGGCGGGGCTTCCCTGTGTGGTGCATCCGCTGATTGCGGGAATCATCATTGCCGTAATAAGTAATGCCGCTATTCTGCTGACACGCATTTTTCAAGCCCTCCGCCATAAATTGAGGGAACCGGCCATCTGTTGATAATACGAACCGGCCCTCAAAAAAGTTTCATACCTCTTATCTGCTGCGGCGATCCCTCTGCCATTCAGGGCCGCCCATGCCCCCTTGCGGTAAGTCCGGGCATGATGCCCTTCATTAACCAAGCAGCGAATCACCGCCTGCCGCTGTCTCCGTCATGACATTTGCATCATAAGCATTGGATGCCGCCTCCATCTGCCTTTCACCAGCCCACGCCTTTGCCAGCCTGCTTCTCTCCTGCTCCGCCTTTGCAATCTTTTCATCCAAAAGTTCCTGCTGAATTTGTTTTGCCGCTTGACGCTTTTGTAAATATTCCTCCAATAATTCTTTCTGTCTCTCTTTTCTTTCATTGCTACTTTTATAAAAACTATCTTGTGAGCGAATACCAAATTCAGAATCTGCGGAAACCGGCCAAGCATCACCCCTACATTGTTCTAGCGTTTCACCAACTGTCAACATTACAGACGCATTCCTTGAACCATATGAAGCTCCTAAATCATGCTTAATCCAACTTAAAACCTGCTGCTTATATTCAGGATCGTCTTTCATTCTCTTAAAAGCAGCCTCAGTCACATTAACTGCCGCATTACTTACTGTTGCGTGCGTAGTAATCTGAGACAACTCCTGATAAAACTCTTTCTTAAACAGCTCCATTTCTTCCGCTTCCGATAGTTCCTGTGTACTGCCTGTTTTTTCCAGTGCGAATTTTTCCGTACCGTTCACATTTTTCGTATTTCTCTTTGTTTCCACATTGTTCTGATAATAATTTTGTCCTATTCCACCGATAGCCATTTTTAATCCTCCGTTTTAATCTGTTTTTGAGTTTCATTTAGTGCAAGGTCATTTACTTACCTTCCCCCACCTCCCCCTGCTGCAGCATTACCGTCACATGGAACACATCCCCTTTCACTTTTATGTTTACACCGCCGAAATACCTCTCTGCAATATCCCGCACATTTTCAAGCCCTATCCCATGCTCCGTAATGATTCCCGGCAGGATACTCTGTTTCGTTGTAGGCGGGAGTGAACTGCCTTTGCTTACAGGAACAGCGCCGTCAAAGCTATTTTCCACATACAGTATCAAAAACTGCTTTTTTCGCTTTAACGAAAGGCGTATGAATCCTTTTCCCGGTTCCAGTTTCTCACAGGCTTCTATGGCATTATCCAGAAGATTGTTCAATATAATCCCCATATCAAACACGGGAATTTCCCCGCCATACCGGAAATCTGCACCAAACCGGATTCCCGCCTTTTCCGCCCTGCGGCATTTGTCATTGATGATGACATCCGTCACTGCATTCCCCGTCACATACTTATATTCCAGTTCCTGCATGGTCTCATCCATCCTGCGGACGTATTCCTCTATCTCCCCATACTCCCCGGCTCCTGCCAGTCCTTTGATGTTCGCCATATGGTTCTTCATCTCGTGGCGCACCTTCCGGATGCTTCCATAGAAATTCTCCGCTTCCTCCAGACGCTTCTTCATGGCCTTGACCTGCTGTTCCTCCACGAAATGTTTCTGCCTCTCGGCAAGCAGGATGCGGTATCTCTGCCAGAAATAGATCAGGGCGGCCTCTCCCGCAAATATGAGAACCGCTATCATGGGAATCTTCCAAAGCAGGTCTGGCTTTTCATCAAACAGCACAAAAGCATCTGTATTTATTCTTACAATAAGCAGGCCGTTGACCACGTTTGCAATCATGCTCCCAACAAAATTTAGAATGGAAAGCAGGATGATGTCCTGCCAGGCCATTACGGCTTCCCCTTTAATGAGGCTGTGAAAAATAACTGCCATTGCCACATACAGTACCATATAAAAGAGAGCGGAAACCGCCATACCGACCGACAAACATTGGTATACCTGTTGCATATAGCTTTCCTGCATTGCATCAAGGCTTTTCATCATCACACCCGTTATCTTCATGTAAATGCTGTTTGCAATCAGAAAACTCAGACAATGGAGGTTATAAAAAGCAAGCATCACAAATACTGCTTTTCCAATCTGCTTTTTATAACATATCCCGGCATAACCCATTATTACAAAAGCTGAAACGCCATACCGCACCCAAGCGGTACACGGCAGAAATCCTATCCCTATATTGGCAAGGATAAACAACACTGCCGCAATGCCATCCCTTTTTCCTTTTTTCCCTCTGAAAGCCGCCGTCCACAAAACAAGGAACATGATGGCTTGTACGGCAATCTTCCATATATCCAAGATGCTATTCACTATTTCAA
>QZDS01000101.1 GCA_009917455.1 bacterium 1xD8-48
AGTAGATATAGACGTTACACCTTTCGACAATTCAAAGACACAGAAACAGGGTGTTTCCAGGACTTATAAAGAGAATTTCGGCTTAAGTAACATAAGAAATAAACTCCATTTACACACTCACCCCGGCAGGAATGTCAGGTTTCGTACATAGATATAGGACACAATCTCCAGATTTACTAAAGATTTTTATTTTTTTGGAACAATAATTCTTAATAGTACGAACGATTAACCGCATCTTGATATTTAATAAATAATATTGTGAATTTTAAGCTAATGCACTATAATAAAAATATCGAAAATATAAAACTCTGAGATAAAAGAAATATCTTTATTTTAAGAACGTGATTGAATAACAAAGAGCTGATTAATTTTTTGATAAGATGAAATTGAGTTAGCAGGATGTTGTTGGGAGGGATAAAAGTGTATAGAATACGTAATAGCAAAAGCGAAAAAATCAAACAATTTCTGGAAGATATTATAGAAAACTATAATGCTTACATACAAGTAATTTTTTTCATTTTAATTATAAGTGTAACACTATTTGGTAACTCATTTAATATAGACCAACAATCTGTCATAGTCAGTTTACTTACAATAGTGGCTATGCAGTTTCTTGTTCAAGGAGTAAAGGATAGTATCGCTCAGAAAAAATTGAATAATATAATGGCAATTATTAATATCGAAGTGGGAAGATTGTTTAGAGTTGACGATTTAAAATTAGATAGATTTTTTGCTAAAACCAAAAGAGATTTCTTCATTTCTGGAATTGCATTAAATGGCTTCTTTGATAAATATAAAGAATCTATAACGGATTTGTTAAAAGAAGGAAAAAAGGTGTATGTATTAATTGCTGCGCCTGATGTTGTTGAAGAAAATACAAAGTTATATTATGGAATAACAGACAATAATTTAAAATATGAAGAAAAAATCAAGGATGTATTAAATAAACAGCGATTGACGTTGAATATACTTAAAATGTATGGTATTAGCAAATATTTAGAAGAAGAAAAATTTTATCTTCGGATATCAAATACTGTTTTTTCTACTTCCTTTGTAGCGTATGATATAATGAATAATGTGAAAAAAAGTAAAAAAGAAAGTCAGGAAATAAAGGCATCATTTTATCAATATAGTTGTACGGAGCCAAAATATGAGCCTAATATCTGTATTGATAATACTTTTAGCAGAGAATGGTATAGTTTTTTTGAAAAGACACTAAAAATGCAATGGAAAGATGCAGAGCCAGTGAACACGCAAGAAGATTTTGAAAAATTATGTAAAATGGTAGATGATTTATGGAAAGAACACGATGAAAGATGAAAGGCGGATGATTTGAATTGATTTTTAGCCTTAAGCAGATAAATTCTAATGAATGCAGAAACAATGCAAATATCTGGAGGATGCAGAAATATATTTAAAGTTAAATAAGTATGAGAATACTTGTGGGAAAATGTAAATATAAGCTTTCAATTCTAAGTTGAATATTAAAGTTTTTAACAGATATTAATTTACATATTAAGTAAAAAAGAAAATATTAACACACTCGCCCCGGCAGAAATGCCGGGCTTTTTTCTTGTGTTTCCTTTCCTATTATACGCCTTTTTACTGTTATCGCACAGGGAACCTGTGCCGGCAACTTTCCCGAAAGGAGGACTGGACTCATGGACAAAATAGACGGATATGAGATTCAAAAAACAATCCTGTTTGAAACAGGGTACGGCTTCGCCTTGGGATGTATGCCGGAATCCCCGGAAAAGTCTGCGGTCTGGAATTTTACGGAGACTGCTTTCGGGCGTGATTACTACTGGAAAGCCTGCTATGAAAGCCGGGATGCCGCGGAAGAGAATTTCCAACACAGGGTAAAACGCTGGCGCATGATGTACGGAGTGAAAGAAAAGACGGAAGAAAGAACCGCCGTATTCTACCGTTATTATTCCACACAGCGCCCAGTGGACATCGCGACTTACCCGCAGCCGGAGGGAAACAGCCCCGTTATGATTGTCAACTATAATGATGATAGGCGTCGCCCTGTGTCTGGCGGACGGTTATGCGCATGGGGTGAGATACTCTATCCCCATCCGCTGACAAAGGAGCAGATGGAGGACTACGAGCTGAAACCTGCCCCTGATAACCCATAAAGGAACAGAAAAAACGGTATCCGTTCAGACGGCTGAACAGGATGCCGCCTTTTATGCCACGGAAAGGAGAAAACGGATGAGCAACGTTACCTATTACAAAATCAATGAGGATGCGGCACGCCGCGCAAAGGAAATGAACAGCTTTTATGATTACAAGCCCGGCAGTGCCACAGAGGAATACAAGGCAATGGTAGATAAAGCCGTGCAGGTTGCGGAAGCGCAGAAAAAGCGCGTTGACCCCATGTACCATGAAAAGATAGACGGGCTGCTTGATGCCTATTCCCGAAAGCTGGCAGAGAACATGAACAGCAGATACGCCATTGATGCCAGAGTCCCCTCTGTGATGATTGCAGGCCCGGCTAACTTCCCCACACGGAAGAAAGAAAAACAGAACGCCGCCCGTGACCGCAACATGGAGGAATGGAGAAAGATACAGGAATTGCTGAACAAGATAAGGAGCGTAGGAACAGGAGGCATCAGCGCGGATGACCCGGATGCTGTGGGGAAATTAAGGGAAAAGCTTGAAAATCTGGAAGAGTTACAGGAAACCATGAAATTCGTCAATGACTACTACCGTAAGAATGGTGTTGTTCTTCAGATTAAAAGAGCATTAGATTTGCAGATTATATTAGTAGGAAAGTAATCCATGATAGATT
>QZDS01000102.1 GCA_009917455.1 bacterium 1xD8-48
AGAGGGGCCGCCGCCGCAGATAAGAGGAATGAAACTTTTTTGAGGGCCGGTTCGTATTATCAGCAGATGGCAGGTTTCCTCAATTTATGACGGAGGGCTTGAAAAATGCGTGTCAGCAAAATATCGGCATTACTCATTACGGCAATGATGATTCCCGCAATCAGCGGATGCACCACACAGGGAACCCCCGCCCCGGATGCCGTGCATCAGATTGAGGATGACGGTCCGGCGGTCTATGATGATGACCCCATAGCGGTGGAGCCGCAGCTTGACGAAGATGAGCTGGACGGGGATTCGGATGAATCCAACGTGCAGGGGGAGATCATTTCGGCGGAACCGCATAAAGGGAGTGCGGAGTGAAAAAAGTAATTTCAGCGAAAGGAGGTGCTGGTCATGAAGTTTGACAGGGGAGGCTAGGCGGTATGTCTGCATGGAGGTAATGAACCGCTCGGACTTATTACGAGGGAGCGGATGCGGCTCTGAACGACTGAGGGGCTGCCATTAAAATAATTGATGACAATGGAGGATTTGAAAAATGAGCGTAAATGGAATAGGAACAACAGGATATCCGGCATGGCAGGGAGCAAGAAAGGCACAGCAGAATGCGGCAGGAAGGAGTTTTGCGGAGCAGGTAAACAATGTGGCAGGCGCAAAGCCACATACATCTATTGTCTATATGAAAACGGATGATATGCTGTACTCTGGCGGTAACGGGACAGGGTTGTCTTTCTACATCAAATATGCGGAAGGCTCAACAGAGGATGATCCGACTGTGATTGCAAAAGGTGTTGATGAGAATGGGAATGAATTTGAGCAGACCATACATATCAACAAGATAAATCCCCGGAATGCTTCATTAGTGGAAATGACAGCATTGGAATCCTATATGGGTGTAGATAAGAATGGAGGGCTTACATCATTACCGCCTGAAACGGGAATGATGGGATTGCACGATAGGACCAATTTCATGGATATGTTCCAAAAGCAGATTAGCGATATGAAACTGTTGAGCCAGCAAAAAGCGGCGGCATACTATGGACCATGAACGATGAGGACGGGGAGCTGCGGCTGACCATCATGGCCACCCTCGCGCAGAACGAATCGAAAAAGACCTCCATGCGGGTGAAGGCGGGGCAGATGGTCTCCTTCCAGAACGGGGTGGTCTACGGCACCGGGAACGTGCTTGGATATGATAAAGTGGGGCCGGAATACGTCATCAATGAGGAACAGGCGGAAACGGTCAGGAGGATATATGACCTGTACCTTGCGGGCAACGGCTACCATAAGATCATGAAGCAGCTTGAAAAGGAAGGCCGCCGCACGGCGATGGGGAAGACGATGTGGCATTACGCCACGGTCGGCCATATCTTAAAGAACCGCCTCTACTGCGGGGAGCTGGAATACCGGAAGGAGTATGTGCCGGACTACCTCGAACAGAAAAGGGCAAAGAACAACGGGGAGCTGGAGCGCGTCATCGTGGAGGGGAAGCACCAGCCAATCGTCACCAAGGAGGAGTTCGAGCGGGTGCAGAAGATGATGGCGGAAAAGGACGCGCAGATGGGGCAGTGCCGGAAGAACAAGGGCGTTTATTCAGACGACCTATGGCGCAGGAAGATGCGCTGCCAGTGCGGCCACGCTTTTGCGAAGACCAAGTGGCACACCAAGACGGACTTCATTACCTACACCTATAAATGCTATGACCAGACCCGGACGGGGACGATAGCGGCAAGGCTTAAGAACGGCCTGAGCATTGAGGGCGTCTGCCGCTCGCCGCTGGTGCAGGACTGGAAGATGTACACGATGGCGCAGAAAGTCCTCCACGCCGTCTTTGACGACCCGGAGGGAACGCTCCTGAACGCGGCGGCGGTGCTGGGGTGCGGCATTGCAGGGGTGGAGCAGTCGGAAGTCCTGCGGGACAAGGAAATCATAGAGGAACAGCTTAAAAAGGAGCGGGGCAGGTATGAGACGCTCCTCGACATGAGGATGAACAACGAGATACCGAAGGAAGTATTCAGCCGCAAGCAGCAGGAGGTCGGGGAGAAAATCGCGGAGCTGGAGAAGCGGATGGCACAGTACGGTGACGTGGAGCCCGCCACGGAGGCGGACGTGAGCGGCAAGCTGGAGAACCTGCAGAAGCTCATGGGGCAGTTCGCCATGCCGGAGGATGGCGAGTTTTCGGAAGAGGAAATGGATAAATATGTGTCAGGGGTAAGGGTTTATGAAGATCGCTTCGAGTGGCTCTTAAACTTAAGCCCCGATGCGGGAGGGGGACTGGATGATGCCGGTTCTCCCGTTTATTTTAAGAAGATAACGGTCACGCCGGATGACGAGCGGGCGTGGTTCAGGAAGCACCCGCAGTGGTCGAAATCAAACAGGTATGCGGAACTGGAGGTGTGGATATTCATTTAAAGCGAAAGAGAGACAGGGCGGGAGGGCTGTGGGCGCAGCCTTTCCAACTTAGTTCTTTTGAAATTAGAGATATGTATTACTTGATTAGTTAGAAAGATTAAAAAAATATAAATTCTTGCATTTTTATTGACGAAGCAAATATAATATGTTATAAATAAAAATTTAATATATGAAAAATACGGCATTATATTTATAGTATTTTTTGAAAAATTTTACTGGGTGTAGATAAAAAACTTTGGTATAATGCTTTATTTTTTCTGTTGATTGTGATATTATATTACATATCGACAGGAGGGATTCATATGGATGATATCAAATCGCCATCCGCCGTCACCATCGGAGAATTATC
>QZDS01000103.1 GCA_009917455.1 bacterium 1xD8-48
AGCTTTCCTGACGCTTGCCAATATGCAACAGCCGCCTATCTCCGGCAGACAATCCTGACGGCAAAGGCACGTCACCCGAAAGACCTATTTTTGTACGTCAAAAAGATGATAGAGAATGACGAATAAGCCCGGAAAATGGCGGTTTTCCGGGCTTTTACTCACCGTGAGTAAAGCAGTCACTTGTCGGTCGGTATCTGGTACGGGCGGCGGACAATCTTCTCGATTTCCTCTGGTGTCAATTCGCCCCGCCGCTCCCGTTCCATGAGTTCTTTCCAGTCCTCTGGCGGCTCTATGCCGTCAATCACTATGTCGCTCAATAAATATCTGTTTTCCATTCAGTTCCTTTCTGGAATCCTTGCCCGGACGTACTCTAAACCGTCTCCCCTATAGGGGGTGTCTACCAGATACCAGAGGCCGCTGTAGTCCATTTCGATTCTGGTGGGAACCCATTCCCCCTCAACCATGACTTCCATGCACTCGCCACAATGAAAGCCGTCACGCTCCCAAAGGTCGGAAATTAGCAGTCCATAGCGTTTGTTGTCGGAATTGTACCCTAATCTTCCCTCTTTCATGCTTTCTCTCCTTTCGTTTGCTCCCGGCTCTGCTTGCGGTTCAGCTTCTTGTCCTCCTGCAAGGCGTACTGGCTGACAATCTCGCTGATGGACTGTTGCCGTGCTTGGGATATTCTTTCCAGACAGTCCCTTACCTCGGAACTGACGGTAAGGCACATTTTCTGTTTGGTGGGTAGCCCGGTCTTTGGTCTTGCCATGGTGTATTTCTCCTTTCTGTATTATAATATATATTTTAATGCGGGTTTCTATATGTATAATATACCATATTATAATACAGATGTCAATAGGGCATTAAGAAAATTTTACCCCTTATTTTAATATATATTAAAATACATACGTTTATCATGCCTGGCTGTACATACAATGTTCATACATATTATAATATATATTCAAATATTCTAATACATATTTTATCATGTATTAAAATATATATTATAATATTATCTATTTTGTGCCTGGCTTATCCGGCGCCGGGGCGGTGTAGCGGTGTACCGTCTGACCGATACAGTGTGTACTGGTGTACTGTTACACCGTGGCCGGTGCGGGGGGAGAAGTGCAGAGGGGGAACCCCCTTTGCCACAGAGGACTTTACGAAGTAAAGTATCCTGTGTTATACTTTACAAGTAAAGCATGGACAAGACAAGGGGGCTTGAATAAGAATGAGTTACGCAGTAGTTAGGGTGCAGAAGATGACCAGAGGGGCAATCAAGGGCATAGAGATTCATGACCGCCGTGAGAAAGACCATAGCCTGACGAACCCGGATATTGACTTCTCAAAGTCCGGGGAAAATTACGACTTATGCCCTGCCCAAAATGAATCCTTTTCCGAAGCCGTCCAGAGACGCATAGAACAGCTTGATTTGAAAAGGGCGGTGCGGAAAGATGCCGTTCTGATGGCGCAAGTTATAGTGACCTCTGACGGTGCTTTTTTTGACGGTCTGAAAGACGTTGACGAAGATGCCTACAATGCGTGGGCTGAACGGCGGGCAAGCTGTTCCCATGAAGCATATATATCTGGCGTTCCTTTCACGGAGGACTATATCGGGGGGTTGAGTGATTCGCCGCCAATGCAGGCTGACCGCTCACGGCAGTTTTTTCAAGACGCATACGACTTTCTGGCGGAGCGGTACGGTCGTGAGAACGTCATATCCGCTACCGTTCATCTGGACGAAGCTACTCCGCACATGCACTTCAATTTCGTCCCGGTTACTCCTGATGGGCGGCTGTCTGCCAAAGACGTGCTGACGAAGCAGAGCCTGACCGAACAGCAGACGGCTTTCCATGAAGCTGTAGGGGCAAAGTACGGCTTACAGAGGGGAGAGCCAAAGGGGAGCGGCAAGCGCAGACAGCATATGGAGACGGCAGAGTACAAGGCATACGCCGCAGAACTCGCAGAAGCCCGGCAGAGGGCAGAGACGGCACAGAGGGCTACGCAAGCCCTTGATAGCCGTGTACACGTCCTACAAGGCGATGTAAAAGCCTTAGAGGGACAGCGGGAGCGGCTGTCCGCTGACCTTGCGGAGACTTCCCAGAGAGCCGGAGAAGCCCACCAGAGGGCGGCACAAGAGCAGGGGGCAGTAAAGGCACTGGAGAGCCGCAGGGACGCTCTGCGGGACGAAGTAGGGGGCTTGCAGCGGGAAGTGGCCGTCTTGGAGCAGAACCGGGACAAGCTGCTTGCCCAGTCCCCCGGTTGGAGCCTTGCCGAAGTGAAGAAACAAGTCGAAATTGATAGAAAATTGTCACGTTTGGAGCAGTTGGAGCGGTTTCTGGACGCTCATTTCCCCCGGTGGCGGGACTTGTTCCAGACATTCCAGAGACAGCAGGGCAGGGACAGGGATACCGGGCGGGACAGATAGTGACAGTCGGCTTTTTCGTCATTTTTCACAACAAAACCGTTCTGCAGGGGAGCGGATTGGCCGGGGCCGCGGCGGGTTTTCTTGTTCAATATGCCGAAATTGAAGTTTTCGTGTAATATTTTGTCGTTTCGTGTCATGTACAGTATAGGAGCGGTAAAAAAGAAAAAGAGGGGTGGCGGTGTAATGGCACACTCCTTGACCCTCTATTTCGCCTTTATTTGCCCTCTGGACGGCTTT
>QZDS01000104.1 GCA_009917455.1 bacterium 1xD8-48
GGCATCAGTCTGCCCCTTTCAAAAAGATACGAGGACTTTGCGGCGGCATACCTGCAGTTTGTGCAGTAAAGGGGGAGAGGAAATTTGAGCGAAATGGGTTTTATGCTGTTTCAGCATATAGCATCGGGAGCTGAAACGGTTTTATGTGCGTTCTGTATGGCGGCTTTTTTCCGCCCATATATGGCAGGACGGAAGAACAGGCTGCAAAAAACCATTGCGGTATTTCTGGCCTATGGGACGGTGTATGTGGCGGGGGAAGCGCTTTCCATTTCCGGCTGGCTGTGCATGGTGATTGTGATTCTCCTTTTGATGGCAGGCAGCAGATGGCTGTGCATGGAAAGAAAACAGGTTTTTTTATATGGCATACTGTTCTTTTGTACCAGGGATATGGGCAGGCTGATAACGGAAAGTCTGTATTATCTTTTCAATGGGAAAATCGTGCAGGGGCTGGACAATGAAAATATGATATACCGTAATGTCGCGGTAGGGTATTCCGCATTCATGATACTCAGGATCATACTGCTTTCTGTCATGCTGCTGTTCTTAAGTAAAAAACTGAAAAAGGGGCCGCCGGAACTGCATACAAAAGAACTATGCTATCTGTGCCTGACGCCTGTTGTGGGCATCATGTTTGGGAATATCATTTTCCGCCTGCTCTTTACAGTTAAGGAAAATGTGTTTTTCTCGCTTTATGACCAGTACCCTGCATTTATCGGGCTGGTGCCGTTGATAGCAGCCCTGTTTTATGCAGGCATGGTGGTGACGGTGGCATCATGGCAGGAGATGGTAGGTCTGCAGGAGGAAAAAAAGAAGTATTTCGTGGAACAGCAGCAGCTCCGAGCCATAAGGGAACGGATAGGGGAAGTGGAGCAGTTCTATGACGGGATACGCCGGATGAAGCATGAGATGAAAAACCATCTCACAAACATAAAGGGACTGGCGGGGAGTGGTAGTTATGAGGAAATGGAACAGTATATAGCCCGGATGGACGAGAGCATGGACGTGTTTGAGATGTCCGTCAGGACAGGGAACGCTGTTACGGATGTAATCGTGAATGACAAGCAGAAAGCCGCAGAAAAGCAGAGCATACGGTTCAGGTCTGATTTCGTGTATCCGGCATCAGACAGGTATAATGCGTATGACATTGCAATCATTGTAAATAACTTGCTGCAGAATGCGCTGGAAGCCTGTGGGAGGATGGCATCGGGGGAAAAGTATATCTCCCTTTCCGGCAGCAGGAAAAACAGATTTTTTCTCATATCTGTAAAGAATTCCTTTGAGGGGGAGGTGGTATTTGATAAAAGCACGAATCTTCCGGTTTCCACGAAAGCGCCGGAAAGTTCGGGCGGCCCGGCCCCGCTCCACGGCATAGGCTTATCGAATGTCAGGCGTGAGGCGGCGAAATACCTGGGAAATGTGGATATTAAAGTCAGGAAGAATGAGTTCAGCGTAACAGTGCTGTTACAGGAAAGGAGCAACCATGAATAACACGATCGATGTAAATTACATGACAAGGACGTACAGCAATTTTTTGAAAAACAATGAGGCAAAGGGAAACGCATCTAAAAGCCCGTCTTTTTGTGACAGGGTGGCGGAAAAAAGCACAACTGCAACAGAAACGGTTGGAACTGTTTCGACAAAGGATATGACAATGGATGAGTATAAGCAGTATATCCATGAAAAGATTTCACAGATTCCCATGCACCCGACCCGTATGTCGGAGAGCATTTCCATCCATATTTCAGAAGCAGGGTTTGAGGCGATGAAGAATGACCCGGAGTATGAGGCGTGGGTGCTGAATGACCTGCGGACAGGATGGGCGCAGCCGGACAGATGGGCAGGCGTCTGCGGAGGGGCTTATTCCACCATCTATTACGGGGCGACAAAAGAGGAGTGCCACGCAGAGATGTGGAGTGCAGGCTACCAGAACGGAAGCGGGAAAAGTCTGTTTGACGGCAGGACAAAAGACAGTTTTTGGGAGCGCAGGACAGAGCAGATAAAACGGACGGAGGCGCAGATAAAAAAGGAGCAGGAAAAGAAACGGGTGCAGGAAGAAGCCAACGCGAAGGCAGCGATGGAAAAAAGCGATGCACACAGGCGGCTGATGTCACAGTGGGCAAAAGAGGCCGTATATTCCGATTCCGTTCTGGCAAAATCGGGGACTGTGGCAACAGCAAATGCCGCTTATGAAGCGAACTTCGTCATGGCAGACAATGGATTAATTTGATATGGGACTGTCTGGAATTATAGGAAAATGTGGATATGCCATATGAAGCGGCGGGCATTTTGAAGTAAGGAAGATCATGCCCGGACTTACCATAAGGGGGGGCATAGGCGGCTCCGAATGACAGAGGGGCCGCCGCCGCAGATAAGAGGAATGAAACTTTTTTGAGGGCCGGTTCGTATTATCAGCAGATGGC
>QZDS01000105.1 GCA_009917455.1 bacterium 1xD8-48
TGTTATTCGTTAGTTTATCTGAACCAAAATCCTCAGTTTTTCTCCAAATTAAATAAGGTATGGGATATTTTAATCTGATATATTTTCCGTCAGATTATTTCATCTCCATACCTTTTGTGCTATCCTTTTATCTGATACGCAGAAAAAAGGACAGGAACCCTCACCGACCAAAGTTTGTGTCCCTGTCCTTACTCACACCATGGCGGACGGTTCCGCCACAGACAAGGATATGATAACAGTAATCACAGAAGAATGCAACGAAATTTCACAGGAATTTTATGATGATGCCATGGATTCCATCCAGATCTGCCAGCTGGAGTGTTCCTGCGGCCACTGCGGCTGCCTCGCAGGGCACGGGGCCTATACCCGCTCCATAAAAACAGCACTGGGAAAGATCCCCCTTGTCATACGCAGGGTGCAGTGCAGTCTCTGCAATGCCACCCATGCCCTCCTTCCCTCCGGCATCGTCCCCTACTCCCAGGTCCTCCTCACGGACCACGCCGCCATAGCTTCTTCCTTTGAAGATGGGAGGGACGGCAGGGAGGTGATGGATACGAACCCGGAACTCTCTCCCAGCCAGGTCTTTTACATCCTGTCCTTATATATCCGTTTCTGGCGGCAGCGTCTCTTAAGCGAAAGCCTCCCGCTGTCCCCCGCCCATGCCCTCACTAAGCCCTGCATCCGCTTTTTCGGACGCCAGTTCATGCAGATAAAAAATACCAGGAACCTCCTCTTTGTGCCGCCTACATAACTTTGGGTGACTCCCATGCCCCTTTCCCTTATGATGACATAAAAACATAAGGAGGTTTCAGATCAATGGAACAGGAATACAGACATGCCATCGCGCTGATGCGCTATTCGGCCATCGCTCCGCTCATCCCCGGCCTGCCGGAAGGGTACCGGAATCTGGCGGACTATCTGGAGAAAACATCACAAAAAGGACTGCTGCATCCGGACGGGGAGGTCAGGAATTATGCACCCAAAACACTCTACAAATGGTATTTCAGCTACCAGAAAGGGGGATTTGACGCCCTGCTTCCTGCCGGGAGGAACGACTGCGGCAGATCCAGAAAGCTGGACGATGACCTGAAAGAAAAAATCTCATATCTGAAAGGACGCTATCCCCGCATGGGTGCAGCCGCCATTTTCCGGCAGTTAAAGGAGGACGGCAGCATAAAAGGCGGCGAAGTCTCCGAATCCACTGTGAACAGGTATGTGAACCGGCTCGCCCTGGAAGCAGGAAGTACGCCCGTCCAGGATATGCGGCGCTATGAACGCCCCCATGTGAACGAAGTCTGGTGCGGGGATTCCAGTGTCGGGCCGTACCTCAGGACAGCAGACGGCAGGAAACGCAGGGTATATGTGATCGCCCTGAACGATGACGCAAGCCGCCTTGTCACCGGGGCAGGGGTGTTCTTCGAGGATACCTTCGTAAACCTCATGTCAGTGATGAAAGGCGCTGTGGCAAAGTACGGCGTGCCCAGGATGTTCAATTTCGATAACGGCAGCGCCTATAAGAACAAACAGATGGAACTGCTGGCTGCCCGCATCGGAACCACCATCAATTACTGCAAACCCTATACCCCGACAGCCAAGGCCAAGGTAGAGAGGTGGTTCCGGACCATGAAGGACCAGTGGATGGCCTCCCTGGATATGCGGGATTTCCATTCCCTGGAGGCCCTTTCCGGAAGCCTGTGCGCCTACGTCCGAGGCTACAACCTTTCCGCCCATTCTTCCCTTAAGGGGAGCACCCCTCAGGAACGTTTCTTCTCCGAGCCGGAAAAGGTACGCCGTCTCCCGGAAGAAAAAATGAAAACGGATTTCCTCCTGGAACTGGAGCGCAGGGTATCCGCAGACAGTGTAGTCACCATCGGGAACGTGGAGTATGAGGTGGACATGCGCTTTGCCAGGCAGAGGATACGGCTGCGCTGCTCTCCGGGCATGGATGAGGTCTATGTGGCAGAGGCGGACGGCACCCTGCTCCCGGTAAGGCTCTTGAACAAGCAGGAGAACGCTTCCGTGAAGCGGGAAAAACTCCTCCTTTCCGAAGGGGGTGAGGGATAAATGGAAAAAGGACATTCCATGGAGGTTTCGCGTTTCGGGCTGGAATTCAACCCATTCCTGAAGAATTCCAAAGAGATCCTGGTGGAGACGGCCCAGTACCGGGAAGCCCTCTTCCGCCTTTCCTACCTGGCTAAGAC
>QZDS01000106.1 GCA_009917455.1 bacterium 1xD8-48
AATCTATCATGGATTACTTTCCTACTAATATAATCTGCAAATCTAATGCTCTTTTAATCTGAAGAACAACACTTATCCAGAACCTTTTCGATTTGTTCAATCCGCGTTGTAATCTGCGGGACACGTTTCTGCTGTTTCTTCGTCCGGTCGGTCTGCTGTACGTCAAGGCTCTTTTTCACTAAGGCTTCAAAGTCTGCCCGGTTGCTGATGGAGTATTCCGCGATTTTTTTCAGCACCTCCGAAACGGTCTGCATGAGTAAATCTGCGTCCATGATGTGCGGGGAATGGCACTTCGGATTTTTGGCTTTTCCCTTGTGGTACTCACTGCAATAGGCGATATGCCGCTTGCCGCCGTTCCTGTAATCTATCCGTATGTGCATTTTTGCGCCGCAGTCCTTACAGAAAAGCAAGCCCGACAAAGGGTGGATTTCCCCGTCCCCGTTTGGTCGCTTGACGGGGGCATTTTCCAAAATCCGCTGTACGTTCTCAAAGTCGGCGCGGTCAACAATCGGCTCATGCACATTTTCCGTAATCTGCCACTGGCTTCTGTCTACATAGTGGTTTCGCTTGTCGCGGAAATGCTTTGCGGTCTTGAAGTTGACCACATCACCGCAATACTCCTGCCGCGTGAGGATATGGGTCAAGGTTGCCTTATTCCATTTGTAACGGTTTTCCTCGTTCAGCGTCTTATTTTTGCAAGTTCCCCGCCCCCGGTCTTTCATGTAGAAAGTGGGAGTTGGGAGTTGCTCATTTTTCAGATATACGGCAATCTGGTTTCGGTTCTTCCCGTCCAGAAACAGGCGGAAAATAAGGCGGACAACTTCGGCGGCTTCTTCGTCAATCAACCAGAAATCCTTGTCGCCGGGGTCTTTGACATATCCATAAGGGGCTTCGGTTGCGATTGGCTTTCCGCTTGTCCCTTTTGTGCGGATACCCGTTTTTACTTTCTTGCTGATGTCCCTTGCATACCATTCTGACATGATATTGATGAACGGCGCAAACTCCAACGTGTCGGGCTTTTCACTGTCTATCCCGTTGTTTACCGCGATAAAGCGCACGTTGTTTCTGCGAAAAATCTCCATAGCGTTTCCCACTTGGAGATAGTCGCGCCCCCAGCGGGTCATGTCTTTCATAATGCACACGCCGATTTTGCCGTTTTCCACGTCATCAATCATGCGGGAGTAAGCGGAGCGGTCAAAAAATCTGCCGCTTTCGTCGTCATCAATGTAGTGCCGGATATTGGTTAATTTTAGCTGTCTGGCATAGCTTTCCAGAAATTTCTTCTGGTTCTGTATGGAGTTGCTCTCGCCGCCGTCCCTGTCCTCGTCCCCCACTGATAAGCGGGAGTAAAGGGCTGTGATTTTACTGTAATCATTCATGTACATACCCTCCTGCGTCAATATAGGTGTTGCTTACAGTTAAGATTATGCACCCCAACGTGCGCTACCGTATTCCATGCCTTTCCTGTACTTCTTCGCGTTCTTGCCCTTGACGTAGATAATCAGCCGGACAATGACCGCCCCCGCAATGCCGATAAGTAAATCTGCCGGGTGGAAGCTCGGCGCAATACTGGAAAAGGCGGCACTAAAACCGTCCCCAAGATGTAGCAGCTTTGCGCTCGCGTCCGCACCGGGGGAGAGCCGGACAGCCGCGCCCACTTTATCAAAGAGCCACACAAAGAGCAGATACGGGAGATTGAGGATAAGCAACTTCTTGATTTCCGGCTTCATAGCGATACCTCCCTGTCCTTGTTCTTGACTTTCGCCCGTTCCGCGTTTCTGCCCTGTGCAGCTTCTTTGAGGGTTGAGAGCAGCTTTCGGATTGAGGGCTTTCTATCTTGTGTCAGCTTCTTTGCGGAAAACTCCTTAAAGGCTGCGGTCAGCGCGTCCGCGTCCCGCCCCTTGAAGAAAACAAGGTAACGGGGCGGGCTTTCCGTCGTGTCCTTTTTCAGCGCAAAGTCGATACCGTACTTTTTTGCGGTACTCTCAAAAGCCTTGATATTGTCTTTTGTAATCTCAATGTTGGAAACGCCCGCGTTCTGCTTCATAAGCTGCTTTAAGCTCTGCTTGCCCTGTGGCGGTTTGGAAAGCTCTTTCTTGCCCTTTGAGAGAATAGCTTTCATATACGTCCTGATACCTGACCTCTTTCAATTTCTCGTAGTAGAATTTTTCATGTGCATCGCTGATAAAA
>QZDS01000107.1 GCA_009917455.1 bacterium 1xD8-48
TTCTGGGAACACCGGCTATTTTTTAGCCGGTGCTGGGTGCGTTGTTTTTAGAAGGAAGGCTGAATAGTTACTATAAAAATAACAGCCAGCGCATTTACGCTTGCAAGCTGTTTCCGGAGATGATACAATATTTTTGTTCAAGAGGTATCATCTTCGGATGTATCTAAAAGCCGTTCAGTGTTGGTAGCACTGGGCGGTTTTAAATTTATGGTTGATAAATAATTTCGCATTGTGTATAATACACTTAACAGGACAGCCGGAAGATAGATGAAGCCTATCCGCCCCGGCGAATTATAACGCTAAGTAAGCCGCCTATCTTTCCAGGGACAGGGCGGCTTACTTATTTTTCAGATTCAGAATTGCAACGATTAAAAGACCAACTGTCAAAATAACCATTAATTCTTCATATGTACTCACAAGCACCACTCCTTTCCGCAAGACTCGGAACGAAATGGCTGCACGCCCTCCCGGCTGCCCGGTTAAGCATATTATATTGTCATGGTACAAATTGTTGTTGATTTTGTGTGCTAAATCGAATATAATATGCTTAACAAGAGAGCCGAACAGCTGGACATACCCCAGCCGCCCCGGTTTTCGAGTTACATTACTACAAGAAAAAAAAAAGTAGCGTCTACCCGGCCAAGGTCAGGACGCTATTTTTTATGCTGTCTAACAAGTGTTATAACAGCACAGAGCATGATTATAAAAGTAAATAAATCACCATATGTAACCATGATATCCGCCACCTCTCTTATGCGAGTGGGCGGTAGGGCGTCCTGTTCGGCTCCCTTGGCAAGCATATTATATTGTCAATGTGCGTGGCGGGAATCCCCGCAACGATGGTGGATTATCAGGCTCCTTATTCTGGAGAATCTGGGGCTATTCCTCTCTCTGGGTGTAGCGTGGGATTTCGGTTAGCTCTTTTACTCTTTCCAGTGCTGTTTCTGCTCCTTTATCGTTTAGCTCCCAAAAAGCATCAAGTAAATCATGCTCAAGCTCATCAGGTTGTATAAGGTATGCAGATTCTTTCACTGCCTGTTCTAACCGTGCCGGTGCTTCTGGCCCGTCATATAATACAAATGGAGTTGTACCTAATGCTTTAGCAATTTTGGCAACTGTTTCAAATTTGGGGTTGGCACCGCCTAACTCGTATCTTCTTATTTGAACTTCGTTCATGCCGCACAATTCTCCTAATTGTTTTTGTGTAAGCCCTTTTTCTTTACGAATTCTTTTAATATTTTCGCCTGCTGTCATTTTTCTTATCCTCCATAGATTTAACTATACCATAAAGGAATGGTAAAGAACAGCACTAAAAAATTCTATTTATATATTGACAAGAGCTAAAAAGTTCTGTAATATGACTGTATCAGAACTTAATAATTCTGTCAACCTAAATCGTAAAGAAAGGAGTAAACAAATGAAAGTAAGCAAAGAAAAGTATGAATTAGCAAAAGCGAGAGCCTGTATGAGTTCAGCGGATATTGTAAGAGCAGGCATTCCCAAAGGAACATTGGCTAATATCCTTAATGGAGAAGTACTTCCTCAAACTGTGGGAAGATTAGCTAAAGTTCTCGGCGTCGATGTAACAGAAATCATTGATTAGTTGCGATATCGCGACGGAAAGGAGTACAGGAAATATGTCAGCAGCAAAGAACACGGTCATGCTCAAGCCGGATTCAAAAAAGATGCTTGTAGCAATGGCCGAAGCAGAGCTTCAACCGAAAGAACTGGCCGAAAAGTCCGGCGTACCAGTGAACATTGTGTACATAGCCCGGCGCGGCTATTATGTGAAGCCTGTTTATCTGGGGAAAATCTCTAAGGTTCTGCAGGTCAGAGTGGCAGACCTGATTGAGGATAACGAAAATGTACCCGAACAAGCAGCAGCTACTTGAGAGTATCCATCCCGGTATGAAGCTGGACAGGCATTTCTTTCTGAAAGTCTACGGCTATGAAATATCATTCCCCGGCTTTGCGGATAAAGCAGTAAAGGCTTTGGAAGATGCCGGCTGCAGTAAGGCAAGGGAATATTATGATAAGACCGTTGCAGAATACCAGAGGAAACAGGATTGTTGTTTGGCAAATTAAATGATGCTTTCAGCGTCACATTAAATGTAGCTATTTTGTGCTGAAACTACACA
>QZDS01000108.1 GCA_009917455.1 bacterium 1xD8-48
AGAGCAGTCTCGGAAACTCGACAAAGCCCGAATTACCGCTCTTTTTTCATTTCTTTTATTTTCTTATCCTCCCTACCGGGCGTGACAAATTTAAATTTTTTTTTAAAAGCTATTGACATTTCCCTTGAATTGTGCGGCGCATTTGATGATTGTCCCAATCATCAAATGCGCCCTTGTAATTAAGAAGTATTCCAACCCAACTTACTTACAAGGAGGTACCGCACTATGATCAAGCACTGGCAAACTGACCAGGAATACCACTGCTTTCTCACCAACGCAAAAACTACTTTCGACTCTTCTGAAAGAGTCCGGCTTCAGTCTGAGCTTGCTTCCGCCAGGGAAAAGCTCAGACTTTTGGACACGGATGCTGCCATGCGCTTTCTTGAACCCTTTTATTCCAACACCGGAAGGCCCGCATCAAACCAGCCTCAGATCCTCCGTTCCTTCATCCTCTTTTTCCTTTTGGTCTCCATGGACCTTGCATCCCCTTCCCTTACCACTTGGGTGAGCCGTTTGAAGTCTGACCGCGTCCTCGCCTCTCTGGTCGGATGCTCCGTTAACTCGCTTCCCCCGCTGGGTTCTTACTATGATCTCATGGACCGGCTTTGGTCCAGACCTGACCATTCCCTTTATAAGAGGGGCAAACTCCTCTCTCCCGGCTGGAACCGTAGAAAACCGGCCAAACCCAAAGGCAGGCATCAGAAGGCTTCCGAAAACCGTTCCTCCATCACGGACTCCATTGTTTCTCGGATCCTTGATGGAAAGGATATCCCTTTCAACTTTGAGGCACGCCTCCAAAAGCTTTTTTATGCCGTCGCCGTACTGCCGTCACTCAATTGCGGCCTCATTCCTGACGGCACGCTTACCGTATCCGGCGATGGTACTTCGGTCCATACACACTCCAATCCGAATGGGCATATCCTGCCTTGTCCCGCCCATACTCTTTCTCCCCAGGAATATGCTTCTCTCCCAAGACATTATTCCGACCCCGATGCCTCATGGGGGTGGGACGGCGACCTCGATTCCTTTTACTTTGGCTATACTTTGTTCCAGCTTTCCTGCCACAACACTGTGCTGCATACCGATATTCCGCTGCTGCTCCGCTTTACCAGCGCAAAACGACATGATTCCGTCTCTTTTCTTGTCGCTTTCCATGAGCTGGAAGAACATATGCCTGCTCTTTCCATAAAGTTTATGTGCCTCGATTCGGCTATGGACAACCTTCCTACTTACCGGCTTCTCAAAGATCGGAACATAAGCGCCCTGATTGACCTCAACAGCAAAAGCGGACATCCCAAAACAATCCATGACAACATCCGCATTGATAAAAACGGTGCTCCTGTCTGCGCTGCCGGGCTTCCTATGGTCCCAAACGGAAATGATTACAGCTCCAAAGGGCACATTGGATGCCAGATGTGGCGCTGCTCTTATGGAAAAGATCACAAAACAAAATGCAAATGCAGCTGCACTTCTTCCAAATATGGCCGTGTCATCAAAACCAGGCCTGAGTGGGATATCCGGCTATATACGGATATCCCCAGGGGTTCGGAAGCTTATAAGAAAATATATAAGCAGCGAACCGCAACGGAACGCATCAACAACCGTATCCTGAATGATTATGGTCTGCACCGCATGTTTATACACACGAAGGAGCATTATTCTTTCATGACGACCATGATCGGCATCTGCATTCATCTGGACGCACGCTATAAACAGCAGATGCAGACAGCAGCATAAACCATATATTTCCTGTTTCAGGCTTCTTTCAGTCCTGTTTTCCGGCAGGTCTAAAAGCCATGCCCATTTTTTTCTTTATCCTCCTCTGTTCACTCAGATCCCTCTCTCATCCATCACTTATTAATCCCATTTCTGAAAACCAACCCCTT
>QZDS01000109.1 GCA_009917455.1 bacterium 1xD8-48
ATCACGTTGTAAACCTGTTCAAGCCCGTATTCCGTGCCACGCTCCATGCCGAAATCGTCAAGGATAAGCAGAGGGAAGCTGCAAAGACGGGCTATGTATTCGTTGCGGTCTTTGAAATTGGCGGCAAGGTCATTGAGGATAAGGGCAAAGTTTGTCATGCACACGGAAACTTCTTTCTCCATGAGGGCGTTGGCGATACACCCGGCGAAATAGCTTTTGCCTGTGCCTACCATGCCCCATAACAGATAGCCGATATTCCCGGCTTTCATTTCCTCCCAACACTCTACATAAGCATGGGCTTTGTGCATTTGGGGGCATTTCCCGTTGTCGTTTTCAAACGTCCATTCCCGCATAGCCGGGTCTGTAAATCCCTTTCGTTTCAGCCGTTCCACTTCCTCCCGGTGCTTGTATTCCCGGTGGCTGGCTTCCAGCGTTTCCCGGCGTTTTCTCTGGCAGCCACATTCTTTGGGGTGGCGGTCACGTCCGAAAAAGGTCTTACCCTCCGGGAAGTAGGCTTCTTTGGGCTGGCGGCAGCTCCCGCAATATAAAAGCCCGTCCTCGCCCGTGTAGTCCTCCGGCTCTGCTTCCTGTGCCGTGGCAAGCCGGAAAATGGCGTTATCGTAATCACTCATAAAATCTTCCTCCTTGTTCATGGTCTTTTACGCCCTGTTTACGGGGCGTTGTGTCTATGCGGTCAAAGGCTCTCGCCCTCCTTGTAGGAATAATCGGGGATTCCTTTCTTTCCTGTGCCTTTCCTGTCACGTTTTGCCCACATACGGACAGCTGCGGCATGGTTGGTGTACACTTTCCCGTAGGCGGCTATGTACTCGCTCAATTCCTCAATGAACCGTTCCAGCCTGTCCGGGTATTCCCCTTTCAGCTCCGCATACTCGGATTCGGAGAGGAAAAGGTTTTTATATCTGCCAAAGGGTGCGGGCTGCTCCCCACTCACTCCTTTTCGTTGGTTCTCTTTTAGTTGGTTTATAGTAAGTTGGTTAGGGGTCGGTTTTCCGTCCAACGCAAAGGTCGGTTTTCCGCCCTTATGAGGGTCGCTTTTCCGGCTATCAGAGGGTCGGTTTTCCGGCTGTATGGCTGTCATATGGTCGGAAAACTGTACCACTGGCATTTGCGGTATTTTTATATAAAGGCGGTTCGGTGCGGAGAAGCCCCGGCGTTCCCTCACCAGAAGCCCGGCAGCGTCCAGCTCGTTCAGTGCGCTTTTTATGGCGGTGCTGCCTTTATCCAGCATTTCCGTTATCTCCGAAACGGGATAGACAATATACGTCCTGCCCTCGCTGTCCTGCCAGCCGTTCTTCTGTGAGAGGGTGGAACGGTCAAGAAGCAGCCCATAGAGCAGCCTTGCAGTATGTGACAAGTCCATTTTCAGCAGAAAATAGGGATAGGGCAGAAAACGGGGCAATATGGTGTCGGCTGTGATGTATTCGGTTATGGTTCTCACCTCCTGTCTGTGGCTTCTTGTTACGCAGTTAAAACGGCATTTTCGGGGGTAAAGGATAAATGTATCGGCTACCTGTTGAGGGCGGTCAAAAAAGCCTTGATTTACGGGCTTCTTTCATAGCCTAAATGCGTAGAAAGGTGGTATCTTTTCCGCTGTCTGTCGGCTTCTTTCCGGCGGCGCACTCTTGCGGCGCAATCCGGGCAGTATTTCCCCCGGTTTGACTTGGGGAGAAAATACCCGCCGCACTCGGTACAGCGTTTCCTGTCTGCCCGGTGCAAAAGGGCGGCTTCCAGTTTCCCGTCCAATGGCAGTACGGCGGCTATGAACCAGCGGCACAAGAGAGAATAGCTGATACTCTGGACGCATACGCAAGGCTCGCCGTTATCCAGCAAGATACAGTTGCCGTTATCGTA
>QZDS01000010.1 GCA_009917455.1 bacterium 1xD8-48
AATTATGCTGTACCTTCTTTTAATTTGAAGAATTTTCGGGCAATTAGGAGTGGGTAAAGTTACGAATAACACAGGATGAAGAAATGAAGCGTGTAGCTGCATGGTACCGGAAGGAATGTGAAAAGGAATGGAAGAAAAAGCAGAAAGGAAGTGAGGAAAGACGGAGACAGGAAATGATGCAGCACTTACTCCAGAAGAGCGACAGAGAGTTGCTGAACTTATTACAGAGCTTGAATTGAATAAGGGTAAAAATACTTTTGTCAGCTCTGTTGGAAAAGATGAAATTCCATATTCGTTAGTTTTTGGGGATTTTGGGGTTTTTGGCACACAGGGAATAGATAAACTTCCACTTTTTGATATGGAGCTATTGCCTGTCAAAGTAAAGGGGTTTTCCAAAGCCCTGTGTGAGAGCCTGCAGGTAAGCGCTGGGATGGTAGCCCCCGCAGTTATGGCAGTTTTGGCGTTAGGGATACAGAAGAAATACAACGCCCACCCTACAGATGATTGGTATGAGCCGGGCAACCTGTATATAACGATAATAGCAGAACCATCAGAGAGAAAAAGCCCCACTATGAAAGAAATTATGGCTCCGGTATACGAGTATGAAAGGGAAGAGAATGAAAGGGTTTCACCGGATATAGCTGCTTATAAGACAAAAAGAGAGATTCTTGAAAATAGGATAAACAATGCTGTAAAAAGTCTTTCCAAAAGCGGAAAAAAGAAAGGAGATGAAAAATATCTTGATATGGGGGATATAGATGCCCTTCAGGAAGAACTGGAAGGGCTGGAAGAAATTTTCCCTGTCAGGCTGGCCGTAGATGATGTGACAATGGAAGTCCTAGGGAAGCTCCTGGAACAGAATAAGGAACGTATCGGGATAATGTCAACGGAGGGCGGTATATTTAATGTCCTTGCCGGGATGTATAACAAAGATAATGCGGTAATAGACGTTATACTGAAAGGTTATTCCGGTGACAGGTTTGTACAGGACAGGGTGACAAGGAAAGGAGTGTCCCTGAATAATCCGCTTATAACGATTCTGCTTTATGTACAGCCTATTATGATTAAGCAAATCATGGAAAACAGTGAATTTATAGGGCGTGGTTTAAATGCAAGATTTTTGTATAGTATGCCGCCATCTACTATAGGGAAAAGGAGATACAGGGTAATGAAAATATCTGACATTGAAAGGATGGATTATGTAGATGCGATAAAAAGGATTTTTGCAATCCCGGTACCGGACAAGCCAAAGACCATTGAGCTTGATGAAGATGCCGACAAACTGGCCGAGGTTTTTTTCTACGAGATTGAAAAAGAAATGGAAGACGCATCACCCGAGTTTAAGGCGTGGCTGGGAAAGCTCCACGGAACAACGATAAGGATGGCTCTCTCCCTGCATTGTCTGGAATTTATTGAACAGTCCGAGTTTCGCAAGATAAGCGGTGAGACCATGGAAAACGCTATCCAGATGGGGAGATATTTTAAGGCTCATGCAGAAGCAGCTTATGGAATCATGGGACTTATGGACCCGCCGGAGGTAAGGGACGCGAAGTATATTATGAAACGTATTGATTCTACTGGACAGATGGAAATAACGGTCAGGGATTTAGTAAAGCTGTGTAAAGGTAAAAGTGGAATGAATACTAGGGAGAAATTGATTTCAGGTATAAGGTGTCTTATCGAACATGGTTATATTCGTGTAGAAAAGGTTTATCCCAAAGACCAAAAACCCCAAAATCCCCAAAAACGTGGCAGACCATCAGAAATTGTCTATGTAAATTCTGAGTATATCAAGTGGAAGGAGCAGGCGGCGAATGAAAAAGATTGAAGGAAGTTATTCTTGTTATGGTGGGCGATTGTCACTCAGTGCTCTGTGTGGGATATCGTGAACGATAGTGAAGAAAAACAGTTAAAGAAAATTATCAGGAGAATCAGTAAGCGAAACAAACATCAATGCATTGTAACGGTGAAAATTTTTGTAGAAAGAGAGGAATAAAATGGGAACAGTAAATCAGGAAGAGCAGCTCACTCGCATAGCGGAAGCACTGGAAAGTATTGATAAAACCCTGTCAGACACGTTACCGGCCATCAATGGGAACCTGTCAGATACAGCGGAAATGCTTGAGGGAATAGGCCGGAATTTTAACAACTGCATATCACATGTTGGTAACAACAATTTTCTTTGTATCACTGGAAATGTCAGCACAGATTAAAACGCCCCATAGGTACGCCAATACCTACAGGGCAAGCATAGCCGGAGCCATACCAGATACATAGAAATTTTAACATGGTTTTCCGGGGAAAGGAAAGTTTTTTTATGACAGAACTGGATTTATATTTGCAGCACATTCCTATGATTGCAGAAATAATTGTCAGATACCGGAAATTGTCTGCACAGCAGTATGAGGAATGGAAAAGGAAAACAGTGGAGGCGTCCCCGGATGCCGCGAAAGAATTTATCATAAAAGTATTCACGGTGATTTCGGCGGAACTTGAGCGGGAAACGGTTTAGGAGATAGTCAGTCCCGCCCTCCGGGGAATGGTGTCCCCGCACCGGAACCCGGCGGCGGGATGGCAGGACAGGTGAAAAAAAAAGAGAGCGGAAAATTGTGATGCAGTAACAAAACGAGCGTTACCAAATGCAACATTTCCAAAACAAACGAATACAGGACACGTTACTAAAAGCCAGTAAAATCAATTGATTTATCCGAACGTTAATGTTGTACTGTCCGAACGGTGAATGTTGTATTTGGTAACGCTGTACAAAGAATTTTGCAGGGGGGGGAATACGGCACGGCTATAGTATTTTCCCCTCTTTTTATTGCTTAATATTATTCTATATGTTATAATAAATATATATTTAATAGAACAGCCTACCGAGGGCGTAAAAAGAAAGGGGAAAATCATGGAGAACCAGAACATGGAAAATACATCCGGGACTGTGCCGGAACAGCAGCAGGGAAGAACCTTTACGCAGGAACAGGTTAATGCAATTGTCAGCAGACGCCTTGCGGAGCAGAAAGCCGCACTGGAAGCTGATTCTGTGAAAAGGGAACAGGAACTTAACAGGCGTGAAATGAGCATCCGGGCAAAAGAGCTGCTTTCAGAAAGGGGCCTCCCTAAAGGTATTGCGGATGTGCTCAGGTATGAAACGGAAGAGGAGCTTGTTAAGGCCATTGACACAATAGAACATGCAAAAGGATTTAAAAATGAAGAAAAGGCAGCAGCAGACACAAGGCCGGGGAAGATACATATACAGGAAGATAAACTTCCTACCGGCGTGAGGCATGATGCTCCTGACCTTATAGCTGATGCCTTTAAATTGAAAGGATGATTAAATAAATGGCAATAGATTTAGTTACAAAGTTCCTTCCATATGTGGATGAACAGTTTTCGACAGAAAGCAAAAAATCCCTTCTTACAAACAATGACTTTGAATGGACCGGTGCACATACTGTCAGGGTGTATAAATTGGCTACCGGTTCCATGAATGATTATGACAGAAAAGGGACTGGTTCAGGTGTGTCAGGCTCTCGGTACGGTGTGGTGGAAAGTCTTGACGCTACAACGGAAGAATTCACTCTTAAGAAAGACCGTTCCTTTACCTTTGCAATTGACAAGCTGGACAGGGATGAAACAGGGCAGCAGTTGCAGGCGGCGTCAGCGCTTGCAAGGCAGCAGCGTGAAGTGGTTATTCCTGAAGTGGATAAATATGTTTATGGTGTTATGTGTGCCGGCGCCGGACAGAAACCGGCAGCAGTCGCGCTCACATCAGAAAATATTTATGACGAAATTATCCAAGCAAACAATGCGCTGGATAATGCGGAGGTACCTGAAACCGGCCGGTATCTGGTAGTTATCCCTGATGTGTATGTACTGATGAAGAAAAACAAAGATATTGTTATGGAAACAGATATCTCCAACGAACTCAGGGTAAAAGGTGTGATTGCTATGATTGATGGTTTGTCAGTTATAAAGATACCGGCGAAGAGGCTGCCAGAAGATTTTGGCTTTATGGTTGCCCATCCGTGCGCAACGGTAGCGCCTACAAAATTAGAGGATTATAAGGTGCATGAAGATGCGCCAGGCATCAGCGGTTCCCTGGTAGAAGGAAGGGTTGTGTATGATGCTTTCGTGCTGGATAATAAGAAAAATGCCATTTATTACCAGCAGAATAAAACAGCGTAGCCAGTCAATTATTTGATGAAGTGCCCCGGGCTTTTATCTCCGATTGCCCGGGGCATTTTGTAAGGAGTAGGGCAGTTATGACGAATGAACAGCTTGTATTACTGATAAAGGATGGCGTGGACGTATCCGGCAATATGCTTCTGCTCTGGCAGCAGAACAGGGGATTTATTGCAAAGATAGCGAGTGGGTATAAAGGATATGAAGAACTGGAGGATTTGAACCAGCAGGGCTACATTGGTCTGTGCAATGCGGTGGATGGATACCGGGCAGAAGAAGGGGTACCTTTTATCAATTATGCCGCTTTCTGGATAAGGCAGAGCATAGGGCGGTATATCGAAGAAAGCGGAAGCGTGGTGAGACTCCCGGCGCATGAATGCCAGAGGCAGCGGAAATATAAAAAGCTGATGTACGATTTTGAGGCGCAGACAGGCCGGAAGCCGGAGAAATGGGAGATATGCCGCTGTATGGGAATCAGTCTTAAGGCATTGGAGAATATGGAGTATAGCGCCCGTATGGGCAAGGTAGGGAGCCTTGACGTCTGCTTAGACGATGATGGGGGGGCCACAGCCGGGGAGATGGTTCCGGGCCCGGACGATGTGGAAAGGGAAGTACTTGACAGGATAGAAATGGAGGAATTTAAAACGGTGCTGTGGGAAATGGTGGACAGCCTTCCGGATAAACAGCCGTTAGTGCTGCGCTCCATCTTTCAGAATGAGCGGACGCTTAAGCAGACAGGCGAAGCGATAGGAGTAAACGCAGAAAGGACACGGAGAATCAGGGATGAGGCACTGAGGACATTGAGGCGGTCGGAAAGGCTGACAGCGTTTATACCGGAAGCAATAGAATGTCTGGCATACCGGCATAATGGGGTCAATGAGTTCTGCCGTACATGGATGAGTTCTACGGAGCTTGCAGCCCTTAAAATGTATGAAGAGATAACAGGGCACGTACTCCACTAGTGACAAGCTAGTGACAAACAATTTGTCAAAAGGCTGTAAAATAAGGAAAACTGAAAGGCATTTTTTAATGATTTATTAGGAATATGGTTTTTTTTCCGGGCTCCATGTGTTAAACTACAAGTTGAAAAAATATATGCAGTTACGAAACTGTACAACTGGAGCGGAACTGAAAAACAGCGGAAGTCTGACAATGCCCGGAACGTTTTCAGGATGCGCAGCAGCCGGAGACCGTTCCAGACAAGGGGTATTCGAAGACAGGAGCGGAACTGGAATGGAGGACAGCGATGTATTCATTTGATGAAGTAAAAAAAGCAGACCCGGAAATTGCCCAGGCGATTGTGGACGAGCAGGAGCGGCAGAACAGCCATATTGAGCTGATTGCCTCCGAGAACTGGGTGAGCAAAGCGGTGATGGCGGCGATGGGAAGCCCGCTGACAAACAAATATGCGGAAGGTTATCCGGGAAAGCGTTACTATGGCGGCTGCCAGTGCGTTGATGTGGTGGAAAACCTTGCCATAGAAAGGGCAAAGGAGCTTTTCGGCTGCGATTATGCCAACGTGCAGCCCCACTCAGGCGCGCAGGCAAATCTTGCGGTGCAGTTTGCGGTATGTAATCCCGGCGACACCATCATGGGAATGAATCTTGACCATGGTGGTCATCTGACCCACGGAAGCCCGGTAAACATCTCCGGCAAGTATTTCAAAATCGTGCCTTACGGCGTAAATGACGAAGGCTTCATTGATTATGACAGGCTCAGGGAAACCGCGCTGGAATGCAGGCCCAGGATGATTATCGCAGGAGCTTCCGCTTATGCGAGAACCATTGATTTTAAGAAATTCAGGGAAGTCGCCGACGAAGTGGGAGCCGTTTTGATGGTGGATATGGCGCACATTGCCGGTCTTGTGGCAGCAGGGCTTCATCCAAGCCCGATTCCCTATGCGGACGTGGTGACCACCACCACCCACAAAACCTTAAGAGGCCCCAGAGGCGGACTGATACTTGCAAATCAGGAAGCGGCGGATAAATTTAATTTTAACAAGGCAATCTTCCCCGGCACCCAGGGCGGCCCGCTGATGCATGTCATCGCGGCAAAGGCAGTATGCTTTAAGGAGGCGCTTGCGGAGGAATTTAAAACCTATCAGCAGAGTATTATCGACAATGCTCAGGCGCTCTGCAGCGGCCTTATGAAAAGAGAAATTAAAATCGTGTCCGGCGGCACAGACAACCACCTGATGCTTGTGGATTTGACGCCTTATGATTTGACCGGAAAGGCAGTAGAGAAAATGCTGGATGAGGCTCATATCACAGCCAATAAGAACACGATTCCCGGCGACCCCAGGTCTCCTTTCGTGACCAGCGGCGTCCGTCTTGGAACACCGGCGGTTACCTCAAGGGGAATGAACACGGAGGATATGGATTTAATTGCGGAAGCGATTTCATTAATTATAAAAGGCGGAGAGGAAAAGATTCCTGAAGCCCGTGCAATTGTTCAGAAACTTACGGATAAGTACCCTTTAATTTAAGAAATATGGAAAAGAGAGAAATCGTTTTGAGAAGAGCGGCATTCCTGGGGGAGGGCCGCTTTTTTCTGATAATATGCCGTATCGCCGCCGGGACGTGAAAAGACGCAGGCGGCTGATACAGGAACCAATTGCTGAATATTGGAAAATATGAGAATGTTTTGAAAAAAATGTCAAAAATACTGATAAATTGCAGAAAGAGAGAAAAAAATAAAAAAATATTAAAAAAATTGAAAAAATGTGTTGACAAATTAAAAAGGCTTGTATATAATAAACTTACAAAAACAAATTCACATAGATAAAAATCTTAAAGAAAAGGAGGTACGGACCACCGAAAACATAAGATAAGTTATTTGATTCCATCAAATAACAAAAATGTGGAAGAGTTAAGCTTTTAAAGTACAAAAGAACTAAGTACCAAAGAAAGCGGATTTTCAAATTCGTATGAGATGCAGAAGAGGAAGTAACGAAAGACAGAAGAAAAAACAGAAATAACGTTACAGTACATTTGTACAAAAGAGAAAAGGCAGAAGTACGAAAGAGAAAAAGTAAAACTGAATAGTGGAAAGTATCCAAAATAAAACCTAAGGAGGTAAAGTCCATTGGATAGCATAGTTTGAGAGCGGGTGTTAATCAAAAGATTGATGCCCGCTTTTACTTGACATAGAAGATAAATCAGTTATTATAAATATGTATCACTTATAAGATGTAAACGTATCGGATAAAGGAAAAAAGGCCGCCTGCGGCGCCGGGTACAGAAAGGTAAAGGATAAAGTATGGCAAATAACAGCGGAGATATGGATAGAAAAATATACAGACATAAGCGCAGGGTGAGAAACCAGGCGATTGCTTATATAGTCCTTTTCATTATCCTTGTCGGACTGATTGTCGGAGGCGTTATAGGTGTCAGAAAAGTTATGCAGATAATTAACGATAAAAAGCAGGCGCAGGAGCTTCAGAAGCAGTTGGAGGAGCTGTCCGAATCGGAAGATGACCAGGCCACGGTGGAGGCGCCTGTGGACGCGCCTTTGCCGGAGGAAGGAAATGTTGACTGGCTGGAGGAAATAGTGACACCGTATATTGCCGAAATGAATCTGGAGAGTAAGGTGGCGGGTCTTTTTATGATTACACCGGAAAAACTTACGGATACGGCAACAGTTATCAGAGCAGGCGATACCACGAGGGAAAAGCTGAGAGAATTCCCGGTGGGAGGCCTGATTTATTTTTCACACAATATACAGGATGAGGCACAGCTTACGGAGATGCTTCAAAATACCCAAAACTTTCAGGGGCCTATGTTTCTTGGCATAGACGAGGAAGGCGGGATTGTAAGCCGGATTGCGGACAGCGGCCTTGCGGAGAATGTGGGGAGCGCGGCGGACATTGCCGCGTCAGGAGACGTCCAGGCGGCGCGGGACGCCGGTTCCGCTATAGGAGGATATCTTTCAAAATACGGATTTAACGTGGATTTTGCGCCGGTTGCGGACGTAATTGAGGAGGAAAATGCTTTTATCGGAGAGCGTTCTTTCGGCAGCGATACGGCTCAGACCGCATCTATGGCAGCGGCTTTTGTGGAGGGGATTCAGGGAAGCGGCGTCAGCGCCTGCATGAAGCATTTCCCGGGAATCGGCGATACCACAGAGGACATGCACGACGGCAAAGTAAGCAGCGAAAAGACGATTGAAAATTTTACGGAGAAGGATTTCCCTGTCTATCAGGCCGGTATTGCCGCCGGGGTTGACTTTATAATGGTGAGCCATCTTTCCGTTCCGGGTGTCACGGGAGACGATACGCCCTGTTCTCTTTCAGAGAAAATGATTACGGAGATTTTGCGGGGGCAGCTGGGCTATCAGGGCATTGTAATTACGGACGCCATGGATATGAAGGCTATCACGGATTACTACGAGCCGGGCGAGGCAGCCGTGAAGGCGATTGCCGCCGGGGCGGATATGATTTTAATGCCGGATGATTTTCAGGAGGCATATAACAGCGTTTTGGAGGCAGTAAATAACGGGACTTTGTCAGTGGCGCGTATTGACGAATCGCTTCAGAGGATTTTCAGGGTGAAGCTTCGGGACAGGGTAGAGTGAGCCGGATATTTTTTATAAAAAGACGGGGCGCATGTGAAAAGGATTTTTGCAGGAAAACAATGATGTGTCTGGCTGATTCAATACCATCATTTGTTGGCAAGGTATACTATTCACTTGACGCACCATCTTTTTGTCTGCCGGAAATCACATCGGGAATTGACAGACAACGAGACATGCTGTTTAATGTGTGATGCTTTACAGTCAAAATATAGACGTTTTTAAACTGTCTTCAATTGTCTTCAATATCTGAAAGGCAAAAAATAACGGAAATTTCCTGCATGAGCTGCCTGGCCGCTGGTGTTTGTCCGGAGGGAGTTCAAATAGATTTCCTACATCCTGGCCGGCCTTCCCCCATATGGACTTATAAATTTGACTTAAAAAGCAGCCTTTCTTATGGGTTACGGAAGCTGATTTCAAATGCTTTAGAGGACAAAATACCAGTGTGATTCAAAATGATTCAAAAATTAAAAAACGGAAACGCTGTATTTTCAACGTTTCCGTACTTTTTAAGAGAGCGCGAGACGGGACTCGAACCCGCGGCCTCGACCTTGGCAAGGTCGCGCTCCACCAACTGAGCCACTCGCGCATTTTGTTGCCGCATCCAACGGACAAGTAATAATATACAATATGTCTTTTACTTTGTCAACTACAATTTTAAAATTTTTATAAAAATCGAAAAATAAACTTTTAATTTGCAAAATTTAGTTGTATATGCGGCTGAAAACGAATTTGCCCCCGGGAAAGCCGGCGGAAAAAATCGGCGGTCTGTGCCAGACCGCCGAAAGTTTTGGGTAAAAGCTTCAAAAGCAAAATATTCCGGCTCACAGGATTTAAAGAGAAGCCTCTCAACCGGATACTGAGGGCAGATTCCCCAGGTTATTGTTTTCAGAGGCGTCAGGAAGGGATTTTAAATATTCGGTGTCCTTCCGGTGGGCAATGCCGACGCCTTTGATGTCACCGTCCTTTGCCATGGCAACGCCTTCCTCCTTAGAGATTGTGGAGCCGTCGGACAACTGGTATCCGGTAATCCGCCCGCTGTTTTTGGTCAGGCCGATAATTTCCTTTGCATTACTTTTGGGCGCGGGGATATCGTCCAGCGTGTTTCTCGCCAGAGCTTCGTTCAGTGAATTTTTATCTATATCTTTCATGTCATTGCCTCCATAAAAAATTTTTACAGGAATTAGGGTGCGCAGATGAAAAATTATTATACACTGTCGTAAATAACAGTTATCGGCAATCCGTAATTAATTTTGAAAAGAGAATTGCATAAAAATAAAAAAAGTCTTGCCATAGATTTTTTCCTGTGATAAAATATCTTCCGTTGGCAAACAAATGTCCACGCGAAGAGAACAAAACAGGGCAGGACAGCAAGGCGAAGCCGGGCAGCGGATGGGATGTGAATTATGGGAAGCAGGTATTTTGTGGTAAAGGAGCAGGCCGTGCCTGAGGTGCTTTTGAAGGTGGTGGAGGCCAGGAAGCTCCTTGATACCGGAAAAGTTCATACGATTAACGAGGCGGCGGACCAGGTTGGCATCAGCCGCAGTTCCTTTTATAAGTATAAGGACGACATTTTTCAGTTTCACGACAATGCCCAGGGAATCACGATTACTCTGACGTTTCAGATGAAAGACGAGCCGGGGCTTTTGTCGGATGTACTGAAGGTTATCGCCGAGTTTAAGGCAAACATCCTGACCATTCACCAGAGCATTCCGATTAACGGGGTGGCGTCCTTAAGCCTTAGCGTACAGGTGCTTCCCACCACAGGCAATGTGTCGGAGATGCTTGAAACAATGGAGAGGCACAGGGGCGTCAGAAATGTAAAGATACTTGCAAAAGCATAAAGCGGCAGACAAAGGAATACTGGAAGTGCGTCTGCGGAACTGGAACAGGAGGACAACATGATACAGGTAGCGGTAATGGGATACGGCACGGTAGGCGGCGGCGTCGTGGAAGTAATCGAAAAAAATAAAGAAGAAATCAACAAAAAGTCAGGCGAGCCGATTAACATTAAATATATACTGGATTTACGGGATTTCCCCGGAGACCCTTATGCGGACAAAATCACTCACGATGTGGAGGAGATTTTAAACGATTCGGAAGTAAAGATTATCTGTGAAACCATGGGAGGCCTTAAGCCGGCTTATGATTTCACCAAAAGGGCGCTTCTTTCGGGGAAAAGCGTCTGCACCTCCAACAAGGAGCTGGTAGCGGCTTATGGACCGGAGCTGATTAAGATAGCCCATGAAAACAACTGTAATTATCTTTTCGAGGCCAGCGTGGGCGGAGGGATTCCGATTATCCGTCCTCTCAACTACTCGCTGACAGCGGAAAAGATTGACGCTATCACAGGGATTTTAAACGGAACCACTAATTATATTCTGTCTAAAATGGAAAAGGACGGCGCCTGTTATGACGAGGTTCTGAAGGAAGCCCAGGACAAGGGCTACGCGGAGCGGAACCCGGAAGCGGATGTGGAGGGCTATGACGCCTGCCGCAAGATTGCAATTCTGTCTTCCCTTATGTGCGGAAAGACCATGAAATATCAGGATATTTACACGGAAGGAATCACGAAAATCACCACAACGGATTTTGCATACGCCCATGCCGGCGGAAAGACCATCAAGCTTCTTGCCTTAAGCAGGGAGAAAGACGGAAAATATTATGCCATGGTAGCGCCCTTCATGATTAGCAAGTCCCATCCTCTTTACATGGTAAACGGGGTGTTTAACGCGGTCTGCGTCCATGGAAATATGCTGGGAGATTCCATGTACTACGGGCGGGGAGCGGGAAAGCTTCCCACAGCCAGTGCGGTGGTATCCGACGTGGTTGACTGCGCAAGGCACATCGGCAAGGTGATTATGTGCTTCTGGGACGCGGAAGAAGTGGCGCTTACAGGCATTGACAGAACAAGCCGGAGATTTTTTGTCAGAGTGCCTCTGGAAAAGGAAAAAGAAGCGATTCATATGTTTGAAAAGGTAAGTGTTATCGAGGCGGACGTACCGGGAGAATTCGGATTTATCACGGATGAAATGACGGAAGCGGAGTTTAACGAAAAGGCCGGAAAACTGGGAATTATCAGCCGCATCAGAGTGGAATAAGAAAGAGTGGGAAAAGAGGAAGCTATGTCGGAAAGAAAATATATTGTGGTGCTTGGAGATGGTATGGCGGACGAGCCTGTAGCGGAGCTTGGGGACAAGACGCCCCTGGCATATGCCGACACGCCGGCCATGGACGGGATATGTAAAAAATCGGAAATCGGAATGGTGCAGACGATTCCCGACGGAATGAAGCCGGGGTCTGATACGGCCAATCTGGCGGTTCTGGGTTATGACCCGAAAATTTATTATTCCGGGCGTTCTCCCCTTGAGGCGCTCAGCATCGGCGTACCCATGAAGGATACGGATGTGGCTTTTCGCTGCAACATTGTCACAATATCCGAGGATGACGTTCCTTTTGAAAAAAAGACCATTATCGACCACAGCTCAGGGGAAATCAGTACGGAGGAAAGCACGGTTCTTTTGGAGGCGGTAAAGGCACAGCTTCAAAATGAAAGCTTCCGGTTTTATGCGGGCACCAGTTACCGGCATTGTCTGATTTGGAATCAGGGAAGGGTGATTGAACTTTCCCAGCCTCATGATGTTCTCGGGCAGGTTATAGGCCCTTATCTTCCCGAAAATGAAAATTTCCGTTGCATGATGGAGCGAAGTTATGATATTCTTGTGAATCATCCAATAAATATAGAAAGAAAGAAAAAAGGACTCCGGCCGGCAAACTGCTGCTGGTTCTGGGGAGCCGGAACGAAACCGGCGCTTTCTTCTTTTGCGGAAAAAACAGGCCGTAAGGGTATGATGGTTTCGGCGGTGGACCTTTTAAAGGGAATTGCTGTGGGAGCCGGAATGGGCGTGGCGCAGGTGGAGGGAGCAAACGGCGGTCTTCACACCAATTATGAGGGGAAGGTTTTAGCGGCCATTGAGGCACTAAAGCAGGATTACGACTTTGTCTACATTCATGTGGAAGCCCCGGACGAGATGGGGCATCAGGGCAGCGTGGAAAAGAAGGTGCAGGCTATTGAGTGCCTGGATAAGAGGGTGATCGGGCCTTTGGTAAAGAAGCTTGATGCGGATGGTATTTCCTACCGGCTTTTGGTGATGCCGGACCATCCCACGCCAATCAGGGTGAGAACCCACACGGCGCAGCCGGTTCCTTATCTTTTGTATGACAGTGATTTTCCCGTTTCCTGCGCTTTAAGCTACAATGAAAAGGAGGCTGCCGGAAGCGGAAACTTTGTTTCGGCCGGTCATAAAATAATAGATAAGCTGTTTGAAAAATAAAATAGATTTTTATGAGGAGATATTTGTTATGAAAAAGGTAGTGAAGTTCGGCGGCAGCTCTTTAGCCAGCGCGGAGCAGTTTGCAAAGGTGCGGGACATCATTCTTGCAGATGCGGAAAGGCGTTTTGTGGTGCCCTCAGCGCCGGGGAAAAGATTTCCGGAGGACACCAAGGTTACGGATATGCTTTACGAATGCTATCACATGGCGGAATCCGGTCAGGATTTCCACAGGCTGCTTTCTGAAATTGCAGCCCGCTATCAGGAAATTATCGAGGGGCTTTCTCTTTCCCTTTCCCTGAAAGAGGAATTTGAAACCATTGAAAAGAATTTTAATGAGAAAGCCGGAGAAAACTATGCGGCTTCCCGGGGGGAATATTTAAACAGTATCATCATGGCGGCCTATCTTGACTTCCGGTTTGTGGACGCCGCCGAGGTTATCCGGTTTACGGATGAAGGCGATTTTGACGCGGAGCTTACCAACCGCATTTTGAGGGAGCGTCTTGAAACTGCGGACCATGCGGTGATTCCCGGATTTTACGGCGCCTACGGGGATGGAAGAATCAAGACCTTTTCCAGAGGCGGTTCCGATATCACCGGTTCCATTGTGGCAAGGGCGGTAAAGGCAGACGTGTACGAAAACTGGACGGACGTGTCCGGCTTTCTGATTGCGGACCCCAGAATTATCGAGGAGCCGGAGGGGATTGACACCATTACATACAGGGAGCTGCGGGAGCTTTCTTACATGGGAGCCAGCGTTCTCCACGAAGACGCGATTTTTCCTGTGAGAAGGGAAGGGATTCCCATCAATATCCGCAACACCAACAGGCCTGATGATGCAGGAACCTGGATTGTGGAGAGCACCTGTCAGAAGTCAAAATATGTGATTACAGGTATAGCGGGAAAGAAAGGGTTCTGCTCCGTAAATATTGAAAAGGCAATGATGAATTCCGAAATTGGATTTGGCAGGAAGGTGCTTCAGGCATTTGAGGACAGCGGGATTTCCTTTGAGCATGTGCCCTCGGGAATCGATACCATGACGGTGTTCGTGCATCAGGATGAGTTCGCGGATAAGGAGCAGAAGGTGGTTTCCGCCATTCACCGGCTGGCCGACCCGGACAGTGTGGATATCGAGGCCGACCTTGCCCTCGTGGCAGTAGTGGGGCGCGGCATGAAGTCCACCAGAGGAACGGCGGGGCGTATTTTTTCCGCGCTGGCTCATGCGAATGTGAACGTAAAGATGATTGACCAGGGCTCCAGCGAGCTGAATATTATCATCGGCGTGGCCAACGAGGACTTCGAGGCGGCGATTAAGGCGATTTATACGATTTTTGTGATTGCTCAGTTATGAAAGGATTCTCGCAACAAAGGTATATGCGGTCCGTTATAAAATGCTTTTGGAAGCGCCAAAAAAGTTTCTGAAATTTTATTTTTGAAATTCTATTTCTGCGTACTTGACAAAGTTCTGATTTTATAATAATATATTTATTGTTGCAGATGAAGCAACACATGTGCGCTTAGCTCAGCTGGATAGAGCGTTTGGCTACGGACCAAAAGGTCGGGGGTTCGAATCCTCTAGCGCACGTTAAAAAATGCGTATACTCACAATTGCCGGTGTGTATGCGCATATTTTGGTAATGGCGAAAATGCTGACAGGCGGTGTTTTCGCTGATTTTATATGTGTTGGATTTGAAAGCTTTATGGAATGAGCATGAACCGCTTGCTGTTCCGGTGATTTGCAATCCTGTTGGCGGCTTTCGCAGAAAGGCGGATTAAAAAGATGAAAATACAATTTTTAAACGGCGGTCTGGCAAATCAGGCTTTCCAATACATATTTGCAAGATATTTTGAGTTATCTCATCCGGGCGAAATGATGTTCATGGATGATTCATATTTTGCCCTTCATACCGTCCACAATGGCTATGAACTGGATAAGGTATTTGGAATTAAAGCACATATGTTAAGCGAATGCTTTGATGATGAGGTATGGCAGTTTATCTTAGAGCAGCGCCGCGAAGGGAAAAGTGTTCCGCAGATTTTGTGCGACAACGGGATGCCTTTTTTTATGTTATCTGAAGTGGGGGAAAACCACAAATCTTTCAATCCTTTTAATGGAAAAGTCGTATCCATTCCGTGTAATCAATATTTCCCGCAGATTCTGAATACTTCAGAGGATATTTATTATCATGGCTACTGGATTAATAAACAATGGTTTGAACGCTATAAAAGCGTTTTTCTGGAAGAATTTCAATTTCCGCCAATTATGGAGGAACATAATAAATATTACATGGACAAAATTCAGACTTCCGATTCTGTATCCATGCATATCAGAAGAGGCGATTACGTTACTCTGGGGTGGGAACAGCCTTTGGAAATACAAAGAAAGCTTATAGAAGAATTTGTGAAGTTACAGTCAGACAGTGGCTCGCTTTTTGTATTTTCGGATGATATTGAATGGTGTAAGGAGCATCAGGAGCAAATCGGATTAAACCGCTTTGCACATACTTATTTTGTCGCGGGCAACAGCAACGGGATGAACTATCGGGACTTACAGCTCATGAGCCAATGTAAATCCATGATTATGTCAAACAGTGCATTTTGCTATTTGGCTGTATTGTTAAATACAAAAAAACAGTTTGTTTTAAATCCTACAAACAGAGAAGTATGATAAAGATTCTGCCGTTTTCCATCTTTCAGATAACGGACATAATTTGTTTTTATACTTATATTAGACATTACGAAAGAATAAAATCCCGCCTTTTTGCAGAAAATAATTTTTTAGATGAGAAAGGCATGCATTTGTAAAGCAATGAAGACATTATATCTTTCAGCTGAAGAATTAAATATGCTGGACGCCCTCCGGAGAAAAAGCGAAGAAACCTATTTTCACAGCAGAAACGTATCGAAGTTGGCCGTGGCGCTGGGGATTTCCTGCCGGTTGTCATGGGAGGCGATTCAGATACTCAGAATGGGTGGATTACTGCATGATGTGGGAAAACTTAAGGTGCCGTCCGCTATTTTAAATAAAAAGGGAAGTTTGAATGCGGACGAAATGAGGGAGATGCGCAGGCATTCAGCGTACGGCGAGATGCTTTTAAGGGGAACTGCAGGGGTGAGAGATGAGTCCGTACTTAATATTGTGCGGCACCATCATGAAAAAATCGGCGGAAAGGGTTACCCCGACGGCTTCCCGGAAAATCATCTTCTGGTGCAAATCGTAACGGTAGCCGATATTTATGATGCCTTACGGAGTGACAGGTGCTACAGGAAGGGCTATGACAGGGAAAAAGTCTTTGCCATCTTATATGCCGACAACGGAATTAACCGCAGGATTGTTGACAGGCTGTATACCGTTTCAGGCCCGGCACTGCGGAACGCATCGGGATTTGATTAAAATGTATTCTAAATTATACTTTATAACGAAATTTACGTATTTCCAGGGGTGGCAAAATGATGTGTGCGAAAGATAATTTTGACAGACAGATTGTCAGTCCCCATGTGATTCGACCGGCAATTTGGGTAAGCGTCCAACCATAATGAAAAGGAACAATGTCCCGTATGGTTGAGATTTGAATGACTCAGGGTATATTCTCCGTTGCTCCGTTACAAGAAACTTATTAAAATAAATCAATATAATTGATTAAATATACGCCTTGCACACATTTTACAGCTATGATAAAATTCATAAGAATTCAATAAAAGACAAAAATGTGATGAAAATGCGTCCCTGTGAAGTGTCCCTTAAGGGTGCTTTGCGGGGATTTTGTTGTTGCCGCAAGGTATCATATGTCTTAAATTCCTGGAGGAGAAGCTATGAATGCAGTGGAAAAATACGGAAAATCTTATTTTATGCCGCCGGTAGTTACATATGACTGGGTAAAGAAGGATACGCTTACTGCCGCGCCTATATGGTGCAGCGTGGATTTAAGAGACGGAAATCAGGCGCTGATTGAGCCTATGGGGCTTGAGGAAAAGCTTGAGTTTTTCAGAATGCTGGTGGAAGTGGGCTTTAAGGAAATTGAGGTGGGGTTTCCGGCAGCCTCGGATACGGAGTATCAGTTTGTGCGCGCATTGATTGAGAGGGATATGATACCGGATGACGTGACGATTCAGGTGCTGACCCAGGCTAGGGACCATATTATAAGAAAAACCTTTGAGTCTATAAAGGGCGCTCCCTCGGCGGTGGTGCATCTTTACAATTCCACCTCTGTGGCCCAGCGGGAGCAGGTGTTTAAGAAGTCCAGGGAAGAGGTAAAGCAGCTTGCAGTGGACGGCGCAAAGCTTCTCTTGGAAATTGCGCAGGAGACGGAAGGGAATTTTACCTTTGAATACAGCCCGGAGAGTTTTCCGGGAACGGAGGTGGATTACGCTTTAGAGGTCTGCAATGCGGTACTCGATGTGTGGCAGCCGGATAGGGAGCATAAGGTAATCATTAACATTCCCACCACGGTGCAGATTGCCATGCCTCACGTGTTTGCCTGTCAGGTGGAATATCTTCACAAGAATTTAAAATACAGGGACGCGGTGGTTTTAAGCGTCCATCCTCACAACGACAGGGGCTGCGGTATCAGCGATGCGGAGTTCGGCGTGCTGGCGGGAGCTGACCGTGTGGAGGGAACGCTTTTCGGAAACGGCGAGAGAACGGGAAATGTGGACATTGTGACACTTGCCATGAATATGGTCTGCCATGGCGTGGAGCCGGGGCTTGATTTCAGTAATATCAGTAAAATAAGGGAAACCTATGAGCTGCTTACGGGCATGAGGGTTTACGAGAGAGCGCCTTATGCCGGGGATTTGGTGTTTACCGCCTTTTCCGGTTCCCATCAGGATGCGATTTCAAAGGGAATGACATGGTGGAAGGAGGGCAAAAGCGGCAGGCGCTGGGATGTGCCTTATCTTCCCATTGACCCGGAGGATCTGGGGCGCGAGTATGAGTCGGATGTGATTCGTATCAACAGCCAGTCGGGCAAGGGCGGCATTGCCTTTATCTTAAAGCAGAATTTTGGTATTTCCCTGCCGGATAAGATGAAGGAGGAAGTGGGCTATCTGATGAAAGGTATTTCCGACCAGCGGCATCAGGAGCTTGTCCCCGAGGATGTATACCGGATATTTGAGGATAATTATATTAACGAGCGGGAGATTTTCGACATTCCCGAGTGTCATTTTAAACAGCAGAAGGACGGTATTACCGCCGAGGTGACCATTGAGCAGAACAGGGAAAGAAGGGTTATTGAAACGTCGGGCAACGGACGCCTGGACGCCGTAAGCAACGCCGTGAAGCTGTTTTTCGGCATCAGCTACGAGCTTTCCGTTTATGAGGAACACGCCGTTTCGAGAGGCTCTTCCTCAAAGGCGGCGGCTTATGTGGGGATTTTATGCAACGGTAAAATGTACTGGGGCGTGGGAATTGACGAGGATATCATCAAGAGTTCCATTGCCGCGCTGGTTTCCGCGGGAAATAAAATGGCAAAGGGCGAAAATGTAAAGGAAGGCCGTGAGGAGCGGATAATGGATATCATGCGTTATATCCAGAATCATTATAAGGACGTGACTCTGGAGGAGCTTGCAGGGCAGTTCCATCTCTCCGCGCCGTATCTTTCCAAATATATCAGAGAGCATACAGGCGCCACTTTCCAGGATGCGGTGAAAAAGTCCAGAATGAAAAGGGCAAGGGCGCTTTTGAAGGAAACCAATCAGACGGTGGAGAGCATTGCCGCCAGCGTGGGATATGAGACGGTGGAACACTTTAATCGGCTTTTCAAAAAGACCTACGGCATGACGCCGGTGCAGTTTCGGAGGGAAAATAAATAATAAAATGGCCAAAACAAACGCTGCCGCGCTTTGCAGGCCGTTGCTGTAATGAAGTCAGGGTAAAGGGCGCTGCTGCTCCGGTACGGGTATGTATCGGGGCGGGAGTGCTTTTTATATTACCGGAATCAGAAAATTTGTTTTCATAATGCAGAGGAATACAGGGTTGACAAATCAGTCTATATAATATAGACTGATAATATAGTTCGGGTCTATGAAAAGTAGACCCGAAGGCTGGCGGTTGGAAGATGCGGTGGAACGTCTGCTGGTATTTACGGGGCCGCAGTTCCGGTAACAGGGTGATAAATGCATAGAGGAGAGATTTGATATGGGCGATTATAAGCTGGCGGACGCCGAGGAGAGGTTTGCGGAAATCATATGGGACAGGGAGCCGCTTGGCTCGCCGGAGCTGGTGAAAATCTGTGAAAAGGAAATGAACTGGAAGAAGTCAACTACATACACAGTTCTGAAAAAGCTTTGCGACAGAGGAATTTTCAAAAATGAAAACGCGGTGGTGTCGGCACAAATGAGCAGGGAAGAATTTTACGGCGCTCAGAGCCGGAAGTATGTGGAGGATGTGTTTGCAGGCTCTCTGCCGAAGTTTCTGACTGCTTTTTGCAGAGGAAGGAGGCTTTCTTCAAAGGAAGCGGAGGAGATGCAGAGATTTATTGACGAGTACCGGGAGGACAGGTAAGGAGGAAGCGCATGACGGAAATATTTGTAACTGTTTTAAATATGAGTATTATGGTGTCTGTTGTGATTGTCATGGTAATTTTTCTGCGATTGCTCCTGAAAAAGATGCCCGCAATTTTTTCCTGCTTTTTGTGGCTGGCGGTGTTTGCACGGCTTTTAATTCCCTTTTCACTGGAGGCGGACTGGGGAATCATTCCTTCGGCGCGGCTTTCCGGGATGGGGGCAGACGGATTTGGCGCGGCCGCGGCTTATGGGGGCGGCGCACTGCCTGGCGGAGAGGATTTTTCAGGGAAAGGAGACATATCGGATTCCGGGGCTTTTTTGGGGAATGAAAATATGACAGACGGTACTGTAGTCACGGAAAACAGGGGAATGTCAGAAGATATTGCTTCTCCGGAAAATGGGAGTTTATTCGGTCTGCCGGTTTTCGGCGGGGAAGAAAAATCGCTGACAACGGGGCTTGCGCTGCTGTGGATTACCGGCTTTGGCCTTTTGCTTTTTTATGGAATATTCAGCTATATCCGTTTTATGAAAATTCTTTCAGAAGGCACAAAGGGCAAAAACGGGCAGGGAAAGCAGGGCAGTGAATGTGCTATGGAGGGAAAGTACAGGATTGTGATTTCGGAGAGCATCAGAGCGCCCTTTGTGGCAGGTTTTCTAAAGCCGGTAATTTATCTTCCCCGGGGGCTTGACAAGGTACAGTCAGACATGGTGTGCATGCATGAAAAGGTGCACATTGCGCGGCGGGACTATCTGATAAAGCCTGTCGCCTGTCTGGCGGTGTGCCTTCACTGGTTTAATCCTTTCGTCTGGCTGGCTTTCCACCTTATGGAGGAAGATATGGAGGTATCCTGTGACGAGGCGGTTCTTAAAAGGCTGGGAAATGACGACAACAAGGTTTATGCGCGCACGCTGCTTGCCCTTTCCCGGGAATACAGCTGGAAATCCGGCTGCCCGATTGCATTCGGGGAAAACAGTGTGAAAGCCAGGATTAAGAATGCGGTCAGATATAAGAAGGTAAAGCCCTGGGCGGCTGCCTTGAGCGGGGCGGTGATTCTGGCGGCAGCGGCGCTGATTTTTGTCAACAGCAAGTGGAAGCTGGTTATCACGCTGACCGACAGGGAACCGGTGCAGGATACGCTGGGGGCAGAAGCCGTCACAGAAAGGCAGGGCGTTCCGGGAACGGACAGCAATACGGAAGCAGACCATATTTACAGCGGCGAAAATCCTGGGGAGCAGGAGGCCGGGGAGGAAGTGATTTATCTGCCGGAGGAAAAAATCACCCACGTAAAGCCGATACCTATGGAGGATGGGACTGTAACGGCGCAGTCAGGCGAGGTGCAGGACGACTATGCGGTTTTGCTTCGAAGCAGTGAAGGCGTACACGATATGGCAGCTCTGAAATATGTTTACCCGCTTACCTATGAGAGAATCTCAGATGACTACGGCATCCGTACTCATCCGGTGACGGGGAGGAAGAAGTTTCACAGCGGTATGGATTTTGCGGCGGAGCGGGGAACGCCTGTAAAAGCGGCGGCCGCCGGATATGTGTATGAGACAGGGACGGATGCGGCATGCGGAAATTATGTGATTATTCAGCACGGCAACGGAGACATGACCTATTATGCAAACTGTGCGGAGATTCTTGTGGAAACAGGGGCGGAAGTGGAACAGGGCGGGCAGATTGCCACAGTGGGGAGCACGGGCAGGAGTACAGGCCCGCATCTGCATTACGCTCTCAGCAGAAACGGGGAGTTTGTGAAGCCGGAATTTTCCTGAATGTAACAGTTCCGCCATTTTCTACTTGAAAAATTCTTCCATATCCACTACAATAAATATAGCCTTAAGTTTACCGTGCGGTCAGGCTTGAAGGCGCAAATGCAGGATTATCAAAGGAGATACGGAAAATGGGATTTATGTTGTTAGCCGGCGGATTTTTAGTAATTATTTTTGCAGTAGTGGTATCAGTAGTGTCTTCTGTGGTTTCTGCCGTGGCGGCGGACCAGGATATAGAAGATTAAAAAGAGATAACAGTTAAAACGTGTGCCCGGCTGGCACACAGGAAAAGAACCGGATTTTGCACCGGTTCTTTTTTTAGAAATAATTTATAATCATTTATATTGCGTTAATTGATTTATGACAAAGAAAGAAGTAGGATAGAAGTCGGAGCCGCAGCATTTGGCAGGCGTATATGCGGATAAGTACAAACGCCCCTTGCAGGCAGGATTAAATTTAGAAAGGCGCGAATGTTATGAAAGAAAAGTTTTACCGGTTTATGCAGGGAAGATACGGGAACGACCAGTTTAACCGTTTTCTTATGATTCTGGTTCTGGTATGTTTTGCTCTGTCCCTGATTGGAATAAGGCTTTTTTATGCACTTGGAATTATCTGTCTTGTGTATGCCTATTTCAGAATGCTTTCCAGAAATATTTATAAACGGAGAATGGAGAATACCTCATATCTGAAATACGAATATAAAGTCAGACAGTTTTTTTCCACGTGGAAGCGGGATATGCGCCAGAGGAAAACTCATCATATATACAGGTGTCCTTCCTGCCGTCAGAAAATCAGGATTCCCAGAGGCAAGGGAAAAATTGAAATCAGATGCCCCAAATGCGGTCAGACCTTTATTAAGAAGAGCTAAAACAGGAGAATGCTATGTTCGGATACGTCATTGTTAATAAGGGGGATATGAAATTTAAGGAGTTTGACGTCTATCAGTCCTATTACTGCGGGCTGTGCCAGGCTTTGCGGAAAAGGTACGGGAAGGCGGGGCAGATGAGCCTGTCCTACGATATGACTTTTCTTGCCATGCTTCTTGGCAGTCTTTATGAACCGGAGACAAGGACGGAGAATATAAAATGCATTGTTCATCCTTTTGGAAAGCATGTGGCCAGAAGCAATGAGTTTTCTTTATATGCGGCAGATATGAATCTGCTTTTTACTTATTATAAATGCCGCGACGACTGGGCGGACGAGCGAAAAATGAGCCGTCTGGCCTACGGAAAACTTTTGAAAAAGGCATACCGGAGAGTCTGCTGCCGCTACGGTGAGAAGGCAAGGCGAATTGACGGCCTGATGAGGGTGATTTCCCAGGAGGAGAGAAAGCAGAATCAGGACGTGGATTATATGGCCGGGCTTTTCGGCGAAATCATGGGCGAAATTATGGCGGTTCGAAAGGATGAATGGCAGGATAACCTTAGGGCTATGGGGAACCATCTGGGGAAATTTATTTATCTCATGGACGCCTATGAGGATATTGAGGAGGATATCAGGCAAAACAGATATAATCCTCTGATTAAAAGATATGAAAATCCCGATTTTGAGGAAGAGATTAAAACAATTCTTACAATGATTATGGCGAACTGCTGTAAGGAATTTGAAAAGCTTCCCGTTATTGACAACGTGGAGATTTTAAGGAATATCCTTTATTCGGGAATCTGGTATCGCTACGAAATGGTAAGTAAAAAACGGGAAGAGAAACTGGCAGGTCTGACGAATGGCAGACAGGGGGTAAAAAATGCGGGACCCATATGAAGTGCTGGGCGTTTCAAGGAACGCAACAGAGGAGGAAATCAAAAAATCATACAAGGCGCTCAGCAGAAAGTATCATCCTGATGCGAATATTAATAATCCGCATAAAGAAGAGGCTGAGGAGAAGTTCAAGGAAATACAGCAGGCTTACCAGCAGGTGATGAAGGAAAGAACGGAAGGCTACAGCTATCAGGGCGGCGGAAGAAGCACAGGAGGCGGCGAATACGGCGGATTTGGAGGTTTTGACGGCTGGGATTTCGGAGGCTTTGGCGGATTCGGAGGTTTCGGCGGCTCCTATGGGAGCGGAGGCGGAACCACCGGCTACGAGGAGGACGGACATCTGCGGGCAGCCGGAAACTATATCAGAAACGGATATTATAAGGAAGCGAGAACTGTCCTTGATGGCATGGAGGAAAGCGGGAGAAATGCCAGGTGGTATTATTACAGCGCATTGGCCCATGCCGGGCTGGGCAATCAGGTGTCGGCCTTAGAGCACGCCAGAAGGGCGGCGGCCTTAGAGCCCGATAACCGGGACTACAACAATCTGGTGTACCAGTTTGAAAACGGCGGAACCTGGTACCGCCAGAGGCAGAGAACCTACAGCCAGCCCTATATGAGCGGCGACGGCCTCTGCATGAAGCTCTGCATCGCCAATCTGATTTGCAATATCTGCTGCGGAGGCGGCGGACTGTGCTGCGGGGGGATTCCCTATTACAGGTATTAACCGCCCAATAACGCCGCCCTATTAATACAAAGCAGCCATGCCGGCGGCATTTTGTGACGCCGGCATGGCCTGAAGCTATCTTAAATCCGGTCAGAAGCCTGTGGAGGTATCAATCATTTGCGCAAAATCTATGGTATCGTCCCACAAAAATTCCAGAAATTGTTTTCCCGTTTCGGTTCTTTTTGAGGTGGATACGAATCCGAATACGGGAACCAGGTCGGAATAAGCGCCGCTTTTTTCGGCAAAAGGAGAAGCTTCCATAAAGATACCCACCGGTACAGGCTCAGCCATACCCTCGGGACTGCGGTGGCGGTTTGTTTCCTCCAGAATCTCCTGCTGCCGCCTCTCATCATCCGCCGCATCTTTTTCGGCAGGGGATTCCTCCACGTCCACATCCTCTCTTTCGGCTGCGACCTCCACATAATCAATATAATAAAGGTAATCCTTCCAGGTATTAAGCTCCTCTTTGCTCAAAACCGTCCGAAGGTCAAGAAACATTTCATTGCCGGCATAATTATTAAAAAGCTCTGAATTAAACACCACCGTATCCAAATCCCCGATTTGGATGGTTGCCATGAGCTTCTGGACGGTGGCCATATCGTATTCCGTAAAGGATGTCAGGGAAAGACCGGTGGAAGCGTCAATATAGCACTCATAATTTTCCGTATCCAGACCTGCATATTCGGAAAAGGCGCTTTCCAGACTGGCGCCGGACAGCTGCCGGGCGTTAAAAAGAATCGAGTAAAAATTGTAATCCTTTGCGGTGACAATGTCACGAATGAACATGGCGGCAAAGAAAATAACAAGGATTGCAACAATTGTGTGAACCTTATAGTAATCCCAGAAATATTCCAGCTTTCCTTTGGCGGACATTTCCTTTGTCTTCATCTGCTGCTGCCGGATTTCATCAATGACGCCTCTGTATTCTTTCGGGCTTTTTTCCTTTTTGGACATGTGTTATTCCTCCCCGGTAACTTTCGTGTATGCTTTATCCATAACAACTATCATAGCGATTAGAAAATGTGGTGTCAATGAAGATAAGCTGTTAATTTGTAAAAAAACAATAAAGTTTTCATTAAAAATAGAAAAAAGGAAAAGGAACGCTTTATCACTTGAAAGTTTGTCAAAAATATAATATCATATTATAAATATACTTATGCGCAGGTAAATGGCATAGAAACGAAAAAGGGCCGGGCAGATTTCCAGGGAGACGGATTGTCTGGCAAAAACGATTGAGAATGGAGGAAAAAATGAACGAAACCTATGTAGAATGGCTTGTCAGGCGAAAGACGCCGGTGTATATGAAGCTGCTTAAAATTCTTACAATCATGTTGGCAGCTTGTTTTATTTTTATAGGAATGCTGAATCTGGTGGCGCTCATCATCGGAGGCCTGTTTGCCGCCGCCGCTTATTTTGTATATCTGAATGCGGATATCGAGTATGAGTATCTCTATGTGGACAAAGAGCTTTCCATAGATAAGATTATGGCAAAATCAAGGCGCAAGAAAGCGGCCACCTTTGACCTGGGGAAGATGGAAATTGTGGCTCCGGTAAAATCCTGGCATCTGGACCAGTACAAAAACAGAAACGACAAGGTGGTTGACTACAGCTCCGGCGAGGAAAAACAGCCGGATACAAGGTATTTGTTCTATTACGACGGTAAGCAGAAGGTAATTTTCGAGCCCAACAGGGAAATGCTAAAGGCCATGCAGCTTGTGGCTCCCCGGAAGGTATTTACAGACTAAACACAGACACACAGAAGACAGCGGATGCGGAACTGAAATGGAGGATAAAATATGGGTCAGATAATTGGTGAAGGCATTACTTTTGACGACGTGCTGCTTATACCGTCATATTCGAGGGTGATTCCTGGCGAGGTTGATTTGTCAACCTGGTTAACCCCTAAAATCAAGCTTAATATTCCCATGATGAGCGCGGGGATGGACACGGTAACGGAAAACAGAATGGCAATCGCAATGGCAAGACAGGGCGGAATCGGTATTATTCACAAGAATATGTCCATCGAAGCCCAGGCGGAGGAGGTAGACAAGGTTAAACGTTCCGAAAACGGCGTTATCACAGACCCCTTTTCCCTTACGCCCGAGCATACATTGGGCGATGCCGACGCGCTGATGGCAAAATTCAGGATTTCCGGTGTGCCTGTCACGGAAGGGCGCAGGCTGGTGGGAATTATTACCAACAGAGACCTGAAATTTGAGACGGACTTTACGAAGAAAATCAAGGAATCCATGACTGCCGAGGGCTTAATCACGGCAAAGGCAGGAACTACGCTTGAGGAGGCCAAAAAGATTCTTGCAAAGGCAAGAAAGGAAAAGCTTCCTATTGTAGACGACGATTACAATCTGGTGGGGCTTATCACTATCAAGGATATAGAAAAGACAATCAAGTATCCGCTGTCGGCCAAGGACAGCCAGGGAAGGCTTCTGTGCGGAGCGGGCGTGGGTATTACAGCCAACGTTCTGGACCGTGTGGGGGCTTTAGTGGATGCAAAGGTTGACGTGGTGGTGCTTGACAGCGCCCACGGCCATTCGGAAAACGTAATCCGGTGCCTTGGTATGATAAAGGAAAAATACCCTGATTTGCAGGTGATTGCCGGAAATGTGGCGACAGGAGAAGGAACGAGAGATTTGATTAAGGCCGGCGCAGACGCGGTCAAGGTGGGAATTGGACCCGGCTCTATCTGTACCACCCGCGTGGTTGCGGGCATTGGCGTGCCGCAGATTACCGCGATTATGGATGCCTACGATGTGGCGAAGGAATACAACATTCCGATTATCGCAGACGGCGGTATCAAATATTCCGGCGATATGACCAAGGCGATTGCCGCCGGCGGGAACGTATGTATGATGGGAAGCATCTTTGCGGGATGCGACGAAAGCCCGGGAACTTTTGAATTATATCAGGGGCGTAAATATAAGGTTTACAGGGGCATGGGCTCCATTGCCGCCATGGAAAACGGCAGTAAGGACCGCTACTTCCAGGAAAACGCCAGAAAGCTGGTGCCGGAAGGCGTGGAGGGGCGCGTGGCATATAAAGGCACGGTGGAGGACACCGTATATCAGCTGATGGGCGGGTTGCGTTCCGGTATGGGATACTGCGGAACCTCCACCATTGAGGAGTTGAAGGAGAAAGGCAGATTTATCAAGATTTCCGCCGCTTCTCTGAAAGAAAGTCATCCTCATGATATCCATATCACGAAGGAAGCACCGAATTACAGCGTGGATGAATAGTAGACAAGAAGGAGTACAGCTGCTGTGAGCGAACTGGAAAACATTGTCCGGGGACAGGAGGAAGACCCTCTCTTAAGGAGTCTGATTGAGGGCAGGGAACTGGAAAAGTGGCAAAAGCATATCTGTGACATTGCCAATGTGTTTGCATGGTGCGTGGACAAGGAGGGTACCCCTTTTGTGAAATCCGACGGAGAGTCACAGGAGGCGGACAGAATCAGGCGTCTGATTGACGAGAACCAGCTTCTGGATATGCTGTCCCGTTTATCGGAAAGCGTGCTGGAGGATCAGACGGTTGAAACCACGGCCTATCCCAATATGCGGCTGGCGGTAATTGTGTCCAGAGCGAACGGCAAGCCTGTTGTAAACTGGCTTGTCTGCGGTATTCTATCTGATGCGGATAACGTGCAGGATTACGAAAATCCGCCTCTTGAAGGCTTCGAGAACCAGATTACGGAAAAGCAGTTTTTAAGGGCGGTGGATACCTTAAGGGATATCACAAGCTCGCTGTTTGAGTATAAGCTTTCCGTTTTAAACGCAAATGCTGAGTACGCAAGAGTCCGGCGGATGGAAGCGGATATGGAAGAAAATTTAAAACGTTCAGAGGCGCTGACAGAGGCAGTATGGCTTCTTGACAGTCAGGAGAATGTGGAGCGTAAGGCCGGGCAGCTTTTGGAAATTGCCGGAAGCCTGCTGGATTTAAGCGTTGCCGTAGTCTACCGGGTACAGAAGGGCATACAGTCCCCCGAAATCGGGACGAAATGGTGCGGAAAGGGAGTTTCCTGGGAACTGGACGATACAGGAGTGGGAATTTCCCTTTTGAGAGGGGAAAAGACGCTGATTTTATCCGGGAGCTCCTCCATAGGAGCCAGTGAAAAGGAAGGAATGGAAAATCTCGGGTTCCGGGCGATGGTGGTGATGCCTGTGCCGATATCCGGGGCGAAAGGAATCCACGTCTGCTTTGGGGAAACGCTTAATGAAAGAGTGTGGAAACTGGAAGAAATCAGATTTCTCCGTGACTGCGTGAAAGTATTACAGAGGATTTTAAGTAAATGATTTTGGAAATGAGGGGAAAAGTTATTCTATGTGTAAAGAAAATGCTAATATAAATAGTTCAGAAGAGGAAAAGGGAGCTGCTTCCAGAAATTTTATAGAACAGATTATCGATAAGGATTTGGCGGAAGGCGTGTACGACAAGGTATGCACCAGATTTCCGCCTGAACCTAACGGGTATCTTCATATCGGCCATGCAAAGAGCATTCTTTTAAATTACGGCCTTGCAAAGGAGTACGGCGGGAAGTTTAACATGCGTTTTGACGATACCAATCCCACCAGGGAAAAGACGGAATTTGTGGAATCCATTCTGGAGGATATCAAATGGCTTGGAGCGGACTGGGAGGACAGATTGTTTTTTGCCTCCAATTACTTTGAGCAGATGTACGAGGGCGCGGTGAAGCTGATTCGCAAGGGAAAGGCCTATGTGTCCGACCTTACCGCCGAGGAGATGAGGCAGTACCGCGGGACGCTCACAGAGCCAGGGACAAACGACCCGAACAGGGAGCGGAGCGTGGAGGAAAACCTTGATTTATTTGAGAAGATGAAGGCGGGAGAATTTGCGGACGGGGAAAAGACGCTCCGCGCCAAAATCGACATGTCTTCTCCTAATATTAACATGCGGGATCCGGTGATTTACCGTGTGGCGCATATGTCCCATCACAATACCGGGGATAAGTGGTGCATTTATCCGATGTATGATTTTGCCCACCCTATTGAGGACGCAATTGAAGGGGTAACGCATTCCATCTGTACCCTGGAATTCGAGGACCACAGGCCGCTGTATGACTGGGTGGTGAGAGAGCTTGAGTATCCCCATCCGCCGAAACAGATAGAGTTTGCAAAAATGTATTTGACCAATGTAGTCACCGGCAAGAGGTATATAAAGAAGCTGGTGGAGAACGGCATTGTGGACGGCTGGGATGATCCCAGGCTGGTATCCATTGCGGCCCTTCGGAGAAGAGGGTTTACGCCGGAATCCATTAAGATGTTTGTGGAGCTGTGCGGCGTGTCAAAGAGCAATTCGTCAGCCGATTACGCCATGCTGGAGTACTGCATCAGGGAGGACCTTAAGCTGAAACGCCCCCGCATGATGGCGGCAATCGACCCGGTGAAGCTGATTATCGATAATTATCCTGAAGATAAAAGCGAGCTGCTTGAGGTTGCCAATAACCTTGAAAATGAGGAAATGGGAACGAGGATGGTTCCCTTTGGCAGAGAGCTGTACATTGACAGGGCTGATTTTATGGAGGAACCGCCTAGGAAGTATTTCCGCCTGTTCCCGGGAAATGAAGTGCGCCTTATGAACGCCTACTTTGTAACCTGTACCGGCTGTGTGAAGGATGAAAACGGAAAGGTGACGGAGGTGCACTGTACCTATGACCCGGAGACAAGGAGCGGTTCGGGCTTTAACGGGCGGAAGGTAAAAGGGACGATTCACTGGGTGCCGGCAAGGGAGGCTGTGAAAGCGGAAATCAGGCTTTATGAAAATATTATAGATGAAGAAAAGGGAGTTTATAACGAGGACGGGAGCCTTAATTTAAACCCCTATTCGCTTACCGTGCTCAAAGAATGTTATCTGGAGCCGGCGCTTGGGGCTGCCAGACCATATGATAAATTCCAGTTTGTCCGCCAGGGATATTTCTGTGTGGATGTAAAGGATTCGAAAGAGGGAGCTTTGGTATTTAACAGGATTGTGTCACTGAAAAGTTCTTTTGTATTACCCAGGGCGTAATGCCCAAAGGTTAGGAGGGTAAAATGGCGGGGTTATTATCTGGATTGGAAAAATTTGGACTCCACTATCTGGAAGAAGCAGGACTGTACGAGCAGGAAAAGAAGGAAAAAGAAGCCGAAAAACCCAAAGCGGCCCCTGTGGCAATGAAAGAAGAGGATTATCTTTATGATAAGACCCATGAGTGTCCGGTATGCTACGCTACAATCAAAGAAAGAACGCTCAAGGTGGCAAAAGCAAAGCTGGTGAGGACGGATTTGGATTTACGTCCGGTATATGATAATTTTGAGCCGCTCAAGTATGATGTGATTATCTGCCCTCATTGCGGGTTTGCCGCGCTCGGGCGCTATTTTAAAGGATTGATGCCCTTTCAGATTAAGGCTATCCGTGAATTGATTTCCGCGTCATATCAGCCCACAAACTTAAAAAAGTCCACCTATACCTATGAGGAGGCTCTGGAAAGATATAAGCTGAGCCTTGCCAACGCCATTGTAAAGAGGGCCAAGGCAAGTGAAAAGGCCTATATCTGCCTGAAATCGGGGTGGCTTCTGCGCAGTATGCAGGAAAATACGGACGGTGTGGGGCCGGATTTTGAGGCGAAGATGACGGATTTGAAAAAACAGGAGGATGAATTCCTCAAAAACGCCCTTGAGGGATTTATCACGGCAAAGCAGACGGAGAATTATCCCATGTGCGGGATGGATGAACACACGGTGGACTATATTATTGCCGTTCTTGCCATGTATAACGGTCAGTATGATATTTCTTCGAAGCTGATATCGTCGATTCTGGCGAATACCACGGTGTCGCACAGAATGAAAGAAAAGACCAGAGATGCCAAGGAAGAACTGATTGCCAGGCTTAAGGAAAAGCGGTAAGCTGCTATGAATGATTTGACAATAGAGCTGACAGACAGGGGAGAAAAGTATCTCTATCAGCAGATTTATGAATATATTAAAGAGGAAATCAGAAAGGGGAAGCTTTTCGCAGGAGAAAAGCTTCCCTCAACTCGTTCACTGGCGGAGTATCTTCAGGTGGCGAGAAGCACCGTGGATTTTGCCTACGGGCAGCTTGTGGCGGAAGGATATGTGGAGGCGAGGCCCTGCAGGGGATATTTTGTAAGCCATGCGGAGGAGCTGTTTCATTTTCCGGCGGATGAGAATGCACAGCTTTACAAAGGCGCAGGGAAAGTTTATGCAAAAAGCGCGGCAGAGCGGACTTTATGGGAGGAGAATGGGCTGTCCGCTGTGTCTGTGACGGAAAGGGATGCGGATGCGGGAACGGAGCGGAAGGACCGGACAGGAGACGGAGAGGAAATGTGTCGGGAGGACGGCCGTGAGGCATTATTTGATTTCTCACCCCATGCCATGAGCCTTAAGGACTTCCCCTTTGCCACCTGGAAAAAAATCACAAAGGATATTCTGGTAGACGCCAACAGTGAGATGTTTGCATTAGGGGACGCAAGAGGTGATGAGCAGCTCCGGGAAACCATCGGCAGATATCTTCATTCCTCCAGAGGGGTGAACTGCCGCCCGGAGCAGATTATTGTGGGAGCGGGAACGGATTACCTGTTTATGCTGCTGGAAAAGATTCTGGGACGGCATGTGCCCATTGCCATGGAGGAACCTACCTACAAGCGCGCCTACAGAGTATTCCAGTCCTTTGCCTACGATATCAAGGCAATTCCCATGGATGCAGGCGGCATGCGCGTGGAAAAACTCAGGGAGAGCGGAGCAAGAGTTGCCTATGTGATGCCCAGCCATCAATACCCCACGGGAATTGTAATGCCAATCGGAAGACGGATGGAGCTTTTAAAGTGGGCCGGCGAGACCGGCGGCAGATATCTGATAGAGGATGATTACGACAGCGAGTTCAGGTATAAGGGAAAACCGATTCCTGCCCTGCAGGCCTCCGACAGAAGCGGGCGCGTGATTTACATGGGAACCTTTTCCAAGGCAATCGCCCCTGCAATCCGCGTGGGCTATATGGTTCTGCCGGAGAGGCTTCTTCCCGTCTATAAGGAAAACTGCGGGTTTTATGCCTGCACGGTATCGAGAATTGACCAGCGCATTTTAAATGAATTTATCAGAAACGGGCATTTTGAGCGGTATTTAAATAAAATGCGGAAAATTTACAGAGGGAGGCATGATTTCCTGCTGAGTCGTCTGTCGGGTTTTGAGAGGGATTTTCTGATTTCGGGGGAAAACGCCGGCCTGCATGTTTTGCTTACCAGTCGGAAAAAGATACCGGAAAAAGTGCTGATTGAAGCCGCGGCAAAGGAAGGAATCAAAATGTTCGGAATCTCACAGGACTGCATGGGGGAGGGGAGCCTTACCGGTTCGCCCTTTGAGAGCACCGTTCTTCTGGGGTACGGAGCCATGGAGGAGCGGGGTCTGGCGGAGGGGACGGAGCGGCTTAAAAGAGCCTGGCGGCCGTTTCTTTCGGAAGCTGCAAAAGCAGGAATGCCTTAAGAAGGTATACAGGCTCCTGCCGGACGGCATTGCCCCATGGAACTGCCATCGGGCGTACAAAAAACGAAACGGCACAGCCTGCATGGCTGCGCCGTTTTCTGAAAACATATCAGCTTCAATCGTCAAAAAAATCTTCAACCTTGCCGTCTGCCTGGGCCTTTACGTTATCGTCGGTTTCAGGCTCTGCGGCAGGAGCGGCATTTTCCACTGCGGGTGCAGCGTCCGATGCTTTGGAATCCGTATCTTCCGAAGAACTTTCCGCATCATCAAAAAATTCCTCTGTGGTGCCTTCCGCTTCTTTTTCTTTATTTAAAGCAGTTAAATCCGTAAAATTAGCGTCAGAGCTGCTCTGGCTTTCGGCAACGGATTTTACGGTTTCCTTTACCTGATTAACGGAATCAACAATCACTTCCTTTGCCTTGTGGAATGCCTCCGTGGCAATGGCTTCGGCTTTGTCCAAATTTAAGGATACATAGGAGCGCTCTTTCGCAGATTCGGGCTCATCATCAAGGTCCTCGCTGAAATCATCAAAGTCATCGTCGGCATCATCGGTATTTCCCGGACAGGAAGAATTTTCTTTTGTTTTCAGATAGTGGTAGGCGCCGTAAGCGGAAGCACCGGCAATTGCGGAGAAAAGTAAAAATTTACCAAATTTTTTGGACATAAAAGTACTCCTTTCAGTTATTCATCATATAGGAATATCTTAATACTATTTTGTGAAATTGAAAAGAGAATATGTATAAAAAAAGAATAAAATTTATCATCCTGCATGCACAAGATATGGTGGCCGGGAAAATTTGTGAATACCAGTTTCCCCAAACCAATTGTAGGGCAGGAAAAAATGTGCTATATTTTCATTACTGACCTCAAAAGTCAATACAGTATTTGCTATAGGAGCCCCCATGAACGAAAAATTTTTTGACCTGAAAAAAGAAAAACAGGACCGTATGATTAACGCCGCGCTGAAGGTTTTTGCGGCAGGCGGCTACGCCCATGCCAGCACCGACGATATTGTGAGAGAGGCGGGAATAAGCAAAGGGCTTTTATTCCACTATTTTGTCAGCAAGGCCGGACTCTACAGCTTCATATATGATTACAGCGTCAGATATGTTATGCTGGAGCTTTCCACGGGGGTGTCGCCGAAGGAAACCGATTATTTTGAACTGCTTGTCCAGATAAAACATTCCCATCTTCAGGCAATGAAAAGTTATCCCTGTATCCTGCGTTTTCTGAACAGGTGCAGGGAGGAAAAGGTGGGGGAGGCGCTTGCGGAAATACAGGAGCGTCGGGAGATTCTGCCGGAAAGGTATGAGGAAATCATGGAGCGGGCCGGACTGGAGCATTTCAGAAAGGGTGTGGACATAAAAATGATAACCAGGATGATGGAATTTACCATGGACGGGCTTATGGAGGAGCATTTCAGAAACGGGTCCTTTCAGCCGGAGATGTATTTTGATGAAGTGCGCGGGTATCTGGATGAGATGAAGAGAATCTGCTATACATAGGGCGGAGCGACCGGTTTGGTCAATCAAAAAGAGTGTTGTCGCGGAGGGAAGGGAAGCCATGAAAGAAAAACTATACACGATACCATTAAATGATGCGGTAAATGCGGGGGATGAGTGTCCTTTCTGCTATATAGAGCGGGCGGTGGAGCAGGACGCTGTTGATTTTGTGCTGGGAAGCGGCTCGTCTTATATGGAAAGCGACGTGCGGGAGGCCACCGATAAGGCGGGCTTTTGCCGGGAGCATTTCAAAAAAATGTTTGATTACGGAAACACCCTGGGCAACGGATGGATTTTAAAGACCCACTATATGCAGATAAACAGGGAGATGAAGGAGGAGTTCAGGAAGTTTGTGCCTTCCAAATCCACCCTTATGGGTAAATTCAAAAAAAATACCGAGAGGGTCAATCCCGTCGGCATGTGGGTGCAGGAAAAGGAAAAGTCCTGCTATATCTGTAACCGTTTTGCGGACACCTACGAAAGATACCTTGACACATTTTTCCATATGTATAAGACGGACGGAGACTTTCGTAAGAGAATCCATGAAAGTAAGGGCTTTTGCCTGCATCATTTCGGGGATTTGTGCGAGGGGGCGGAAAACAGGCTTAGCGATAAGGAAAAAAAGGAATTTTATCCGGCCATGTTTGATTTGATGGAAAAGAATATGGCGAGGCTGCAGGAGGACGTGACCTGGCTGGTGGATAAATTTGACTACCGGAATAAGGACGCGGACTGGAAAAATTCAAAGGACGCCATTCAAAGGGGCATGCAGAAGCTGAAGGGCGGCTATCCGGCTGATCCGGTATATAAAATGAATAAATAAATGTGTTTGACCGGTTTGGTCATTATGTGGGGCTGTCAGTTAAAACAGCCCCATTGCTTTTCCCGCCCAGTAAAGAAGTCCCAGCAGCCAGCTTGTAAATATACCGTAAAGAATAACCGGCCCGGCGATGGTAAAGATTTTGCAGCCGATGCCGAAGACCTGTCCCTCCCTTTTAAATTCCACGGCGGGAGCAGCCACGGAGTTTGCAAATCCGGTGATGGGAACAAGGGCTCCCGCGCCGCCGAATTTCACGATGGAAGGGTAGATGTTAAAGCCGGTTAAAAGGACGCTGACGAGCACAAGCACAAGGGAGCAGAAGTTTCCGGCCATTTCCCTGTCCATACCGAGTGTGCTTCCTGCAAAATTCAGCAGAAGCTGCCCGGCCGTGCATATGGCGCCGCCGGTGATAAAGGCTTTCAGCATCTGAAGGTACAGGTTGTGGGTGGGGGTAATTTTTTTAACATATTCTTCGTAGTCTTTTTCCAGATTCAGTTGTTCTTCGCTTTTCGATTCGCTCATAATAGACCTCCTTATCACATAAGTTCCGCGGGAATTGTGGAAAGTGCACGTAATTTCGAATACTTTGCGGCTTTCTGACTTTCCGGCGCATACAGTTGGTTTTCCTACGCATACACTTGATTCCGTCGGAAACGGTTGTATTTAGTTTGCATAATATTGATAATTTTATGCATAAACATTGAAAAATACGAAAAAAATGCGGTAAAAGAATTGACAAATGTACCGTTTTATAGGTAGAATATTAACATTGTGGGAATGACGGGGGTCTTTGGCACAGGCTCTATGGTTCTCTCTTTAAAATTCAGGTAAGGAGTTGTAAAAATGTTAAAGTATATTGCGAAACGAATCGGTCTTGCGATTGTAACTATCTGGGTGGTTGCAACCATTACGTTTTTTCTGATGAATATGGTTCCGGGCGGGCCGTTCCTCTCGGAAAAGGCAATCAGCCCTCAGGCGACTGCGGCGCTGGAAGCCAAGTACGGACTTGATAAGCCCTTATCGCAGCAATATCTTACATATATATGGGACGCTCTGCACGGCGATTTCGGCGACAGCTTAAAGCAGCGCGGGCGTACCGTTATGGGAATTATCAAGATGAAATTTCCGGTTTCCGCCAGAGTGGGAGGTCTTTCGGTGCTTGTGGCGCTGTGTCTGGGGATTCCGTTGGGCAGCATTGCGGCTTTAAAGAGAGGCAAGTTTGCGGACAGCCTTATCAGTGTGGTGGCCACCTGCGGAATTGCGGTTCCAAGCTTTGTAATCTGTACGGTACTCCTGTATTTTCTGGGGGTTAAGCTGATGATTCTGCCCACGTTGGGGCTTTCCTCGTGGAAGCATTACGTGATGCCGGTGATTGCGTTATCCTTCTATCCCACGGCCTACATTATGAGACTGATGCGCTCCTCCATGCTGGACGTTATGGGGCAGGATTATATGCGGACGGCGAAGGCAAAGGGCGTATCCGGATTTTTCATTCTTTTTAAGCATGCGCTTCGAAACGCAATTCTTCCGGTTGTAACCTATGTAGGACCCATGCTTGCCTATACGGTGACGGGAAGCTTCGTTGTTGAAAAGATTTTTACCATTCCGGGGCTGGGCGGCGAGTTTATCACCGCAATCAGCGGCCGTGACTATACGCTGATTATGGGAACAACGATTTTCCTTGCGACCCTCATAATCATTATGAATGTCGTCGTGGATATTATCTACAAGCTGGTAGACCCGAGAATCAATTTAAAATAAGGAGCAATACATATGAAACAGAATCCACTGAGTTTTCAGTTAAAACTTAATCCTGAGGATTTCCTGCCGGCAACCGAGGAGGAAAAGCAGAGCCAGATTATCATGCGGGAGAGCGTGAGCTTCTGGAAAGACGGTATGCGCCGTCTGGCAAAAAATAAAGTGGCTATGGTAAGCCTCGTGGTGATTATTATCGTTATGATATTTTCTTTCATTGTCCCGTCCTTTTATCCTTACAGCTATAAGGAGCAGGCAAAGGGAGCCAACAATCTGGCGCCCATGCAGTATTCCGAGGAGGAGCAGGCGAGAATCGACGCCGGGGAAAAGGTGTTCCCGCATATCTTCGGAACCGATAATCTGGGCAGGGATTACGCCATCAGAGTCATGATGGGAAGCCGGATTTCCCTTCTGGTTGGGCTTATTGCCACAGGCATTATCTTTATCATCGGTTCCGCCTACGGCTCCATTGCGGCTTTCTTCGGAGGCTGGGTCGATTTGGTTATGATGCGGATTGTGGACATCATTTACACCATACCGGATATCCTTCTGATTGTTCTTCTGTCCTTTGCGCTGAACGCGCCTCTCGAAACCCTGAAAGATGTGCCGGGCTTTAGTTGGGTGGGGATTGTAGGAAAGAACCTCATCAGTATTTTTATTGTGTTTGCCCTTTTGTACTGGGTTGGAATGGCCAGAATGGTCAGAAGCCAGGTGCTGATGCTTAAGGAAAGCGAGTATGTCACCGCAGCCAGGGCCCTTGGCGTGGGCAACGGCAAAATTATCAAAAAGCACCTGCTCACCAACTGTATCGGAACACTGATTGTAACCACGACACTTCAGATTCCGTCCTCCATCTTTACGGAGAGCTTCTTAAGCTTCCTCGGAATGGGTGTGGCGGTACCCCTTCCTTCTCTTGGAAGCCTTGCAAGCAGCGCCATTAACGGTATGAATACCTATCCGTATCTGTTATTTATACCGGCTATTTTAATCAGTTTGATTATTTTGAGCTTTAACCTGTTTGGCGACGGCCTTCGGGATGCTTTCGACCCCAAGCTGAAAAACTAACGGAAAATGAAAACGGCACCCATGCAGTGCGGAAATGAGGGATTTATGTCAGAATATCTTGTTGATATAAAAAATGAACGGCTTTCCTTTTTCACTCCTGCGGGAGAAGTGAAGGCATTAAACGATGTATCCATTCACTTAAGGGAAGGGGAAGTACTGGGAATCGTAGGCGAGAGCGGTTCCGGTAAGTCGGTTACAGCCTACAGCCTTATGGGGCTTACCGCTTATCCCGGCAGGCTGGTTGGCGGCAGCCTTGAGTTTAACGGGCATCAGATTGACCAGATGACGGACAAGGAAATGAGGAAAATCCGGGGAAATGAAATATCCATTATTTTTCAGGACCCCATGACCAGCTTAAATCCGGTCTATACCATTGGCAACCAGATTATGGAAGCGGTTCTGCTTCACACGGATAAAAAGAAGGCCGAGGCAAGGGAGAGGGCGAAGGAGCTCCTTGAGCTGGTAGGTATCAATGAGCCGGAAAAGAGATTAAAGCAGTATCCTCACGAGCTTTCCGGCGGTATGCGGCAGCGCGTTATGATTGCCATGGCTCTTGCCTGCGAGCCGAAGCTCCTCATCGCGGATGAGCCCACCACGGCTCTTGACGTGACGATTCAGGCGCAGATTTTAGAGTTGATGATGGAGCTTAAGGATAAGCTGGGAATGGCGATTATCATGATTACCCACGACCTTGGCGTGGTGGCCAGCATGTGCGAGAGGATTGCGGTAATGTACGCGGGAAAGGTTGTGGAATACGGTACCGCGGACGATATTTTTTACAATCCGAAGCATCAGTATACAAAGGGTCTGATACGTTCCATTCCGAGAATCGACACAAAAGAACACGAGCGGCTGGTGCCCATTGAGGGAACGCCGGTGGATATGTTAAATCCCCCCAAGGGCTGCCCTTTTGCGCCAAGATGTGAGGAATGCATGAAGATTTGTCTTCGGGAAATGCCCCCTGTCACAAATTTTGGAAGAGTCCATTATACCCAGTGCTGGCTGAATCAGAAAGAGGAAATGCAAAACGCCAGCCCGGAGAAAGGAGCCTCAAATGAGTGATATACTGGTTCAGATAGAACATTTACAACAATATTTTCCGGCCGGCGGCTTCGGAAAAAATAAAAAATACATTCAGGCAGTGGATGATGTGTCTTTTACCATCGAAAGGGGCGAAACACTGGGGCTGGTTGGAGAATCCGGCTGCGGTAAGACCACCACGGGACGTACGCTGCTTCGGCTTTACGAGCCCACAGGCGGAAGGTTTGTCTATGACGGGGACGTGATTTTCGACGTGGAGAAGAAAACCTTTGTGGATATGCTTCCCTACCGCAAAAAAATGCAGATTGTTTTTCAGGATCCTTATGCAAGCCTTGACCCCCGTATGACGGTGGGGGATATTGTTGGCGAAGCCATCGACGTCCATAAGATGGCGGCAAACAAACAGGAAAGATATGACATTATTATAGAGATGCTGCAGAGGGTGGGACTGAATTCCGAGCATGCCAACAGATATCCGCATGAGTTTTCAGGCGGACAGCGTCAGAGGGTCGGTATTGCCAGAGCCCTTGCGGTAAGGCCGCAGTTTATTGTCTGCGACGAGCCGATTTCCGCGTTGGACGTTTCCATTCAGGCTCAGGTAATCAATATGTTTGAGGATTTGCAGGCGGATATGGGGCTGACCTATCTTTTCATTGCCCACGACCTTTCGGCGGTGAAGCATATTTCCAACCGAATCGGCGTTATGTACCTTGGCAGAATGGTAGAACTGGCGGAGAGCTATGAGCTGATTACCCGTCCTCTCCATCCTTATACGAAAAGCCTGATATCCGCGATTCCCATTGCGGACCCCAGGGCGGCGAGGGAAAGTAAGCGGATTGTGCTTGAGGGCGATGTGCCAAGTCCTCTTAATCCTCCTTCGGGCTGCCGGTTCCGCACCAGATGTCCTTATGCCGACGAGCGATGCGCGGCCGAGACTCCCGTGTGGAAAGAAGTGGAAAAAGGCCATTTTGCAGCATGTCACCATATTGACAAGTTGAATTAAATGTGGTAAACAAATATAGATGCGTATACACGTATCCATATTGTTTATAAATGCGAATAGGAGGCCTGGGATTTTTCAGGTATGAATATCGCGGTAACCGGGCAGTTAAACTGCTCAGAAAATCTCTAAGAGGAGGAAAAAGTATGAAAAAGAAAGTAATTGCGCTTTTACTTGCAGTTACCATGGTTATCGGAATGACCGCCTGCGGCGGCAGTAATGATAACGCTGGCGACAATGCTGCAACTGAAGGTGACAGCAATGCTTCTGCAGACGATGCCGCTACAGCGGACGATGCAGCAACAGGCGACACAGCAGCAACAGATGATGCGGCTGCTACAGACACAGCAAGCACAGGTGAGAAGATTTTATCCGTACAGATTGGTCCCGACCCTGAGACAATCGACCCCGCCCTTAACAGCGCGGTAGACGGCGGTAACATGTTACTGCACTCTTTCGAATGTCTTCTGATTGTTGACCAGGACGGCAAGCTGGCTCCCGGACAGGCAGAAACCTGGGAGACAAGCGAGGACGGTCTTACATGGACTTTCCATTTAAGAGACGGCCTTAAGTGGTCCGACGGTTCCGACCTTACAGCCAATGATTTCGTTTACAGCTGGAAGAGAGTATGCGACCCGATGGTAGCTGCTCCTTATGCAGAGACAGTTCTTTCCATGGTAGCAGGTTATGAAGATGCAATCGGTGGAAATCTGGATGCCCTTCAGGTAGTTGCACAGGATGACAAGACACTGGTTGTTACCCTGAATGCTCCCTGCTCTTACTTCGGAAGCCTTGCGGCATTCGCTACCTTAAGCCCTGTACAGCAGGCGACAATTGAGGCAAACGGCGATGCATGGGCAACCGCAGCAGAGACCTATATTTCCAATGGTCCTTTCTATGTATCAGAGTGGGTACCGGGCGCTTATATCCTTATGAGCAAGAACCCCAACTACTGGAACGCCGACGCTATTAAGCTTGACGGAATCAAGTTCAACCTGATTGAGGATGCAAATGCTTCCTACAGCGCATACCAGACAGGCGAAGTTCTGTTCATCAAAGACGTTCCTACAGAGGAAATTCCTTCACTGGAAGGCAACCCTGAATTCTATGTAGACCCGATTATCGGTACTTATTATCTGAGCGTTAATACTCAGAGAGAGCCTTTTACAGACGCAAGAGTCCGTAAGGCATTAAGCCTTGCTATCGACCGTGAGTATGTTGCAAATACCCTGATGCAGGGAACCTATTCACCGGCAAGCAACTTCATGGGCCCCGGCTGGATTGATACAGACGGAAGTCAGTTCATGGACAATGCAAACGGCGGCAAGCCTTATATTGATACCACAGCTCATGAGGCAAACGTAGAAGAAGCCAGGCAGCTCCTTGCAGACGCCGGTTATCCCGACGGAGCAGGACTTCCTGCCATTACTTATTCCACAAACGATGCCGGCTATCACAAGGTAGTTGCTGAGTACTTACAGCAGGCATGGGGCGAGATTGGCGTTGAGCTTTCCGTAAATATCGTTGAGTGGGCAAGCTTCACACCTATGCGTCGTAACGGCGATTATGATTCCGCACGTAACGGCTGGGTTGGCGACTACAGCGACCCCTCCAACATGTTAGACCTTCTGTTCTCCACGAACGGAAACAACGACGGTAAGTTCAACAATGCGGATTACGATGCAGCTATGACTCTTTCCAGAACAACTCTTGACGCAGCAGAGCGTTCTGCAGCGCTTCATGAGGCAGAGGACATTCTGATGGAAGAAGCAGGTTGTATCCCTGTAGCTTACTACAATGACTTCTGGCTTCAGAGCGAGAAGATTACAGGTTCCTGGCATTCAGCTTACGGCTACTGGTATTTCATGTACGCAGACATTGCTGAATAAGATGGATATGTAAGCAGGCCGACTGGTCTGTGACATAGCGGCAGATATGCTGCAAATGAATATTGAGAGCAGGTTTGAGGAGATTTCCCGGGCCTGCTCTTTTTGTGTATAATGAAGCTTGCCGATGTGTTTCACTCAACGGAGCGATGAAATCGTTTCTCGACCATTTTGCCCACCGCTGGTTGCCCCACTGTCCCTCCCCCTGCAACTTATGGAAATTAAATTCCGTCTCTTGAGAATTATAAACAGGAATGATACAATATAATCTGGTTAATATGCAGATGATAAGGACAGGGAATGTTATGGTCAGTTTTTCCAGTTTGGAATTTTTGTTCAGGTTTTTACCCATATTTTTAATTTTATATTTTGTAATACCTTCTAAATATAAAGAAGCGGTATTACTGGCAGGAAGTCTTATCTTTTATGCGGTGGGCGAGCCTGTCTTTATTTTGACGCTTATCCTTGCCACTTTCCTGAATTACTTCTTCGGAATGCGGATATGGAAGCATGGGGAAGGATTTACCATCCATGAATGGCAGAAGAGAAAGCGCAGAAACGCTATGATATTAGCGGTCTTGCTGGATGTGCTGATTCTTGCAGTATTTAAAATCCTTGCGGTATTTGTGGATAATGCTCTGCTCCCGATTGGGATTAGCTACTATATTTTTAAAATGATTTCCTTTCAGGCTGATATGCTTCGGGGAGAAGTGTGGAAGAAACCGAAGTTTGTCAGCGTGGCACTCTATTTTACCATTTTTCCACAGATTGTATCCGGCCCTATCATGCGGTATGATGAGGGAGGATTTGGAGATGAAAGGCGCTGCAGTCTGGAGCAGTTTGAGGACGGACTCAAATATCTCGTTCTGGGGCTTGGCATGAAAGTGCTGCTGGCGGACAGGCTGGCGATTTTGTGGAATGACTTGCAGATGATAGGATTCCAGAGTATTTCCACGCCCCTGGCATGGTTCGGGGCGGCGGGGTACTCTTTGCAGCTATATTTTGATTTCTGGGGATATTCCCTGATGGCGTCGGGGTTGATGGTGATGCTGGGATTTGAATTTATTCCCAACTTTAATCATCCCTATGCGGCGAAAAGTATTTCCGAGTTTTACAGGCGCTGGCATGTGACGCTGGGGAGCTGGTTTCGGGATTATGTGTATATTCCCCTTGGCGGAAGCCGGTGCAGCAAATCCCGCCTTGCAATGAATCTTGCAATTGTATGGCTTCTCACGGGAATCTGGCACGGAAATGGACTCAATTACCTGATTTGGGGCGCTGTGCTCGGGCTTTTCATTATTCTGGAAAAGCTGGTGTACGGTAAGTATCTGCAAAAGGCGCCTGTGGCAGGAAATTTGTATGTGCTGCTTTTGATTCCGCTTACATGGGTGACTTTTGCCGTGACGGACCTTAAAAAGCTGGGAATTTATTTCGGGAGGCTTTTCCCGATGATTGGAGGAGCCGGGATTGCCGTGAATCAGCAGGATATTTTCAGATATGCCGAAAATTATGGTATTTATTTTATTGCGGGTATCGCGCTGTGTATTCCGGCGGTTTATGAGCTTTTTGAAAAACATAAGAGAAATCCGATTGTGATTTTACTGCTTGCAGCGGTATTCTGGGCGTCCGTTTATCTGCTGTGCAGCAGTGCGGGAAATCCGTTTATGTACCTGAAATTTTAAGAGAAACATTCTTATGCGTGAATGCTGGAAATGAGGAAACAGATGAAATTTATCAGGAAATGCCCGTTTTTTTTACTGCTTTTAAGTACGGGCCTGCTTTTTTCGGTCATAGGCTTCGGAGGCCTTAAAAATATCTATGCCACTCAGGAATATGACCCGGTGACGTCGCCGGTGCTCTCGGTGATGTTTACTGCGCTGAATGATGAAATTTATCCCTGGCAGATGTTTGCAGAAAAGGGGATTATGACGATTGCAAATAATGTGGATGAGAATACCGGCAAGGCAGGGGATGATACAGAAAGTCAGCAGCAGGAAAAGGCGCCGGAGGGAGCGGACGGAAATCAGGAGGAGATTCCCTCTGAGGACGTATCCGGCAACTCCATAAACCACACGGTGAAAGGCGCGATAGCAGGAGCAATAAGCGACTCCTTTAATGAAGCCATTGACACCACAATCAAAAATTCTATGGAAAGCGGCCTTGCTGCAAATGATTCGGAGGAATTCCCCAAAGGACGGCTTGCGCCGCTGCGGGAAAGCACCCGGGAGGAATATCTGAATCACATATCGGCGGATATTTATGGGGACGTCGGCGTACAGCGCGCGGCAGCCTGCGAGTTTGCGACGGTTGATGAAAGCTATTTTGATGATGCACTGTTTATCGGGGATTCAAGAACGGTTGGGCTTCGGGATTATACGGATTTGTCGGAACACGCGGATTTTTACTGTGAGACCTCCCTTACCATTTATAAGGCTCTTACACAGAAATTTAAGGGAAAGGGAACAGTGGAAGAAGCCCTTTTAAAAAATACCTACGGGAAAATCTATATTATGGTGGGTGTCAATGAGCTGGGACAGGGAACCACCGAGAATTTTATGGAAGAATATACAAAGGTAGTGGACAGGATTCACGAGCTGGCTCCCGAGGCAAAGATATTTATTCAGGGGATTATGCGCGTGACGGGGAAGAAACATAATTCCGATGCGATATTTAACAATAACAATATTAATGCAAGAAATAACGCCATTGCAACTTTGGCGGACAATGAGCAGTTCTTTTATATTGATGTAAATGAGGTCATCTGCGACGAGGAAGGCAATTTGAACGCCGAATATACCCACGACCAGCTTCATCTTCTGGGGATGTACAACGATTTATGGAAAGAGTTTCTGATGACCAAAGGAGTCAACTGATTTCTTCAGGCGGCGAGCCGGCGCCAATGGAAATAAAAAATTAAGAACGAATAAAAATTTCCGATATGAGAAAAGCTAATCAAAAGAAATTTTATCCGGATGCGGCAGAAAAACGCTCCGGCATGGAGGAAATTTTTATGGAAACAACGGTTGGAGCAATTTTTGAGCAGGGCGCGCGGAGCATTAAGGTTCCGGTGCCTGTGTATATAAGCGCCAGCGCGTCAGTGGTGGGGACGAAGGAAGGCAAGGGGCCTTTCGGAAGCTGTTTTGACGTGGTGGGTCAGGATGATAAATTCGGCTGTTCAACCTGGGAGGAGGCGGAGAGCACCCTGCAAAAGGAAGCGCTCACTCTTGCCATTGGGAAAACGGGATTAAAGAACAGCGAAATCAAGTATCTTTTTGCCGGGGATTTGTTAGGGCAGTCCATTGCCAGCAGCTTCGGGCTTGGCTCTTTTCAGATTCCGCTGATTGGGATGTACGGGGCATGCTCCACCTGCGGGCTTACGCTTTCGATGGCAGCCATTATGATTGCCGGAGGGATGGCCGAGCATGCGGCCTGCGTGACTTCAAGCCATTTTGCCAGTGCGGAAAAGGAATTTCGTTTCCCTTTAGGATACGGGAACCAAAGACCTCTTTCCGCAACCTGGACGGTGACGGGAAGCGGGGCTTTTATTTTGAGCAGCATAAAAAGCAGCGGCGACAGGGCGATGATTGACGGGCTTACGCTTGGCAAAATCGTGGATTTCGGTTTGAAGGATTCCATGAATATGGGAGCCTGTATGGCGCCGGCTGCCTGCGACACCATCTACCAGCACCTTATGGATTTTGACAGAAAGCCCTCCGACTATGATAAGATTATCACCGGCGATTTGGGCAGCGTGGGACAGAAGGCGCTTTGGGATATGATGCGGGAAAAGGGCATGGACATTTCAAAGGTGCATATGGACTGCGGAATAGAGATTTACGACCAGAGCCAGGACGCCCACGCTGGCGGAAGCGGCTGCGGCTGCAGCGCGGTTACCTTGTCCGCTTATATTTTAAAGCAGCTGGAGGAGCAGAAATGGAAGCGGGTTCTGTTTGTTCCCACAGGGGCGCTGCTCTCCAAAACCAGCTTTAATGAAGGTCAGAGCATACCGGGGATTGCCCACGGGGTGGAACTGGTGAGCTGTAAATAAAATAAGGGATTCTGGCAGGAATGGAAGGGGCTGTAACCTGTATTCAGGTTATGGCCTTTTGGCATGGAAAAGAAAGCATCCCAAAATTGATTTCCGTGGCCGCGCCCTAAAAAACTTGACTTCACCCCGCCGGTTTATATACAATGGAATACAGGAAGAAAAAAGAAGGGAACGGGGAAATATGGGAAATTACAAAGTAGAAAAGAAAGACGGTTACACGCTTTATAAAAATCAGGATGGTCCGGTTCTTGGCAGCACCACGGGGAAGGTTCTTGAAAGGGATGGCTGTGTTTTCAAGGATTTGGCGGGATGCGGCGAGCTGCTTCCCTATGAGGACTGGCGGCTTGGGGCGAAAGAGCGGGCAGAGGATCTGGCCTCCCGCTTATCTGTGGAGGAGATTGCGGGACTGATGATGTATTCGCCCCATCAGATGATTCCGGCGCTTCCGGGCGGTGTGTTTGGCGGAACTTATGATGGAAAGGAATATCAGCCGGGGGTGACGGAGGATGATGCGCTGACAGACCAGCAGCGGGGATTTTTGTCCAACGACCATATCAGGCATGTACTGGCAATGGTGTATAAGGACACGGAAGTTGCGGCAAAGTGGAATAACAGGATGCAGGCTTTTGTTGAAAAGCAGGGATTCGGGATTCCCGTCAGTATTGCCACGGACCCCAGGCACGGCGCAGGGAAAAGCGGAGCGGAATATAAGAGCGGTTCTGCAGATGTGTCGAAATGGCCGGAGGGGCTTGGTATTGCGGCGTCCTTTGACACGGATTTGTGCAGGAAATTCGGGGAAGTGATTGCGAAGGAATACAGGGCTTTGGGGATTACCACGGCCTTGTCCCCACAGGTGGATATTGCGACGGAGCCGCGATGGATGCGGTTTGAGGATACTTTCGGAACCTCGCCGGAACTGGTGACCGCCATGTCAAAAGCATACTGCGACGGGCTGCAGACCACCAAAACGGCAAAGGACGTTGCCGGTAAAAGAGATAGTACGTTGGCCGGCGGGGACGAAGGCTGGGGCATGGAAAGCGTTGCGGCCATGGCCAAGCACTGGCCGGGAGGCGGCCCCTGTGAAGGGGGAAGGGACGCCCACTATCCTTTCGGGAAATTTGCAGTTTATCCGGGAGGACAGTTTGAAACCCATTTAAAGCCTTTCCTTGAGGGGGCGTTTGCACTGGATGGGCCCACGAAAACGGTGGCTTCCATTATGCCGTATTATACGATTTCTTACGGCGTTGACATAAAGGACGGAAAGAATGTGGGGAACTCCTACAGCCATTATATTATCAATGATTTGCTGCGTGAAAAATACGGCTATGACGGAGTGGTCTGCACGGATTGGGGCATTACCCAGGACCCGGCGCCCGAGATGGACTCTTTTGGCTCCCGCTGTTTCGGTGTGGAGAATCTGACGGAAGGGGAGCGGCATCTGCTGGCCATTGAGAACGGAGTTGACCAGTTTGGGGGCAACTGTAAGATAGAGCCGGTACTTGAGGCTTATCGGCTGGGATGCGAAAAATACGGCGAGAGCGTTATGCGGGCAAGAATGGAGCGCTCGGCCGCCCGTCTTTTGCGGAATCTGTTCCGCTGCGGTCTGTTCGAGAATCCTTATCTGGATGTGGAGGAAAGCATGCGGACGGTGGGATGCGAGGAATTTCGCAGAGCCGGGTATGAAGCCCAGTTAAAATCAGTGGTTTTGCTTAAGAACCGCAAAATCTGCGGGAAAAATCAGGCCGGTACGCACGCCGCTTTGGAAAGTACCGGGGGGTCTGCAGACACCGGAAAAGAAGGTGGGGCAAGGGCGCTTCCTGTTTCCGGGAGGAAAAAGGTTTATGTGCCGAAGCGGTTCATCAAGGCTCAGAAGAACTTTTTCAGGGGAATGGATGCCGAAAAGGAAGTGACTGAGGCGGACAGGGAGAGCGTGGCGCCCTGGTTTGACTGGACGGAGGAACCGAAGGAAGCTGATTTCGGACTGGTATTTATAGAAAGCCCTCTTTCCGACGGGTACAGCGGGGAGGACGCAAAGGCAGGGGGAAACGGTTATTTGCCGGTCTCTCTGCAATACCGACCTTATAAAGCGGATGCGGCGAGAACAGAAAGCATTGCAGGGGGCGATATCCGTGAGAACTTTACCAACAGGAGTTATGCAGGTAAGACGGGAACCGCGGCAAATGAAAGGGATTTGGATATCGTTCTGGAAACCAGAAAGGCCATGGGCGATAAACCGGTAATTGTCTGTGTCCGGATGCATAAGCCCGCGGTGCTGGCGGAGCTGGAGCCTTATGCAGATGCGATTATAGTTGATTTTGGCGTGCAGAGAAGCGCAATTTATGATATTTTATGCGGAAAGGCAGAGCCTTGCGGGCGGCTTCCCATCCAGCTTCCGAAGGATATGGAAACGGTGGAGAGACACTGTGAGGACACACCTCTTGACATGGATTCCTATGTGGACAGTGAGGGCCATGTCTATGGCTTTGGCTATGGCATGAACTGGGAAGGCGTGATTGCAGGGGACGCCCTTTCCGGAGTGCGCTGACGGAAGGAAGATTATGTTAAAAAAGGATTTTCTGGAGAGCATGCGCGATGGGCAGGAGCTGTCGCTGTGGCAGCTGGCGGTTCTTACAATGCAGCTGAGCATTCCTGCGATTATGGCGCAGCTCTCCTCCATTGTGATGCAGTATATTGATGCCTCTATGGTGGGGCATCTCGGTTCCGGGGAGGCGGCCTCTATCGGACTGATGTCCTCCAGCACCTGGATGATGGGGGGCTTATGTTCTGCTTTAAGCGTCGGATTTACCGTACAGGTGGCTCATTTTATCGGAGCGAAGGAGGAGGATAAGGCCCGGGGAATCGTCCGACAGGGATTGGCCGTGGCAGTGATATTCAGTTGTATACTGCTTATTTTCGGTGTGCTGATACATCAAAAGCTTCCGCTGTGGCTGGGAGGGGAAGAAGGGATAAGGGAAAATGCGGCCGTTTATTTCCTGATATATTGTCTTTCACTTCCGGTATTGCAGTTAAATGCAATGGCAGGCGGTATGCTTCAATGCAGTGGAAATATGAAGGTTCCCAGCATGCTTCATATTTTGATGTGCATTCTGGATGTTTTGTTTAATTCTGTTTTAATTTTTGAGACCAGAACGCTTGTGGTGTTCGACAGTGAAATCACAATACCGGGAGCAGGCCTTGGCGTTCTGGGAGCGGCTCTCGGCACATCCCTTGCGGAGCTTGTGTCCGTGACTTTTATGTTATATTTTTTGCTGGCGCGTTCTCCGGCTCTCCGTTTGCGAAAAGAGGAGAGGCTGGCATTTTCAAAGGAACAATTGATAAAGGCTTTCCGGCTCTCGCTTCCCGTGGGATTTGAACAGGTGGTTATGTGCGGCGCTCAGATTATGTCTACAAAAATCGTATCGCCTCTGGGGATGGCTGCCTTAGCGGCCAATTCCTTTTCCGTGACGGCGGAGAGCCTGTGTTATATGCCTGGCCATGGAATAGGAATGGCGGCCACCACGCTGATCGGACAGAGTGTGGGGGCAAAGAGAGAGGATATCACGAAGAGGCTGGGATGGCTTACGGTAGGACTGGGCATTTTAGTGATGACCGGCACCGGGATTCTGCTTTATATCTTTGCGCCCTGGATGATTGGCATTTTATCTCCCGACCCGGAGATACGGCGGATGGGAACCTGCGTGCTTCGGATTGAAGCTTTTGCGGAGCCCATGTATGCGGCTTCCATTGTGGCCTCCGGCGTGTTCCGGGGGGCAGGCGATACCCTGATTCCAAGCTGCATGAATTTTTTCAGTATGTGGGTAATCCGGCTTCCGCTGGCGGCATTTTTGTCAAAACGTTACGGCCTTGCAGGGGTATGGATTGCCATGTGTATTGAATTGTGTGTGCGGGGAGTTTTGTTTTTGATTCGCCTGTGCGGTAAGCGTTGGCGGAGTTTCGGACAGGAGAAAGTAAATTGAAAAAAGCAATCAGAAGAATTATAATTTTCCTATTTATTATTGCCGTAATTCTCGGAGGTTACGTTTTTTATGTTTTTAAGGCATATTACCGCCTTCCCGACAAATTGACTCTCGAGGTTAAGCGCAACGGGGAAAACTCTTATTTTGAAGAGGATTTCAGCGTGAAGCCAGGGGAGGCTTATTTTATAATGACTTATAATATCGGCTTTGGCGCTTACAGAAGAGATTACAGCTTTTTCATGGACGGAGGAAAGTCCTCCTGGGCGAAGGACGAAGAGAGCCTGATGGCGGCTGTGTCCGGAATGGGAGATATTATCAACACGGTGAAGCCTGATTTTGTCCTTTTGCAGGAGGTGGATGTTGACGGAACCCGTTCTTACCATGTTGACGAACTGGAACTGATGAATCAGTTTGTCAGGGGCTATTACTATGTGTATGCCCAGGCCTACGATTCTCCTTTTTTGTTTTTCCCGCCCTTAGAGCCTCACGGGGCCAATAAAAGCGGCCTTGTAACTTATTCCCGGGAAGAAATTGCAGGCAGTATGCGGAGAAGCCTTCCCATATCGGAGTCCTTCAGCAAGCTGGTGGATTTGGACAGATGCTTTTCCATAGCCCGGATACCGGTGGAAAACGGCCGTCAGCTCTGTATTTATAACGTGCATACTTCGGCCTATGGCGGAAGCGATGAAATCAGGCAGGCGCAGTTGTCCACACTTTATGAGGAGATGAAGGCGGACTTTGATAAGGGGAATTACGTCATCTGCGGCGGTGATTTTAATCATAATCTGAAAGAAGGAATGCAGGAAAATGCGCCGGAATGGGCTTACCCGTTTCCGCGGGAAACTTTGCCCAAGGGATTCCGTATGGCTATGGACGAGGCGAAGCAGGAGGATATTGTCCACAATACCTGCCGGAGCGCGGAAACGCCATATGACGAGGCGTCGACTTATACAGTCACTCTCGACGGTTTTATTGTGTCTGAAAATGTGCGGATTAATTATTATCAGAATATGGACTGGGGATATGAGTTTTCCGACCATGACCCGGTGCTGATGCAGTTTATATTAGAATAGAAAGAAAAGGAAAAGGCCATACTATTTGCAGCGGAAAACAGCAGAAAAAATACATTTTCAGCAGGAGGCAGGTATGGCGGGTACGGTTTTATATTTAAAGGCGGAACAAAATGCGGAGGTGATGGAAGAACGCGTATGCGTGAAGGACATTGCCTCCGTTTATTGCCGGGATAAGAATCTGTGTGCAAAGGCAAAGGCTCTTAAGGTACATGAGTTCGGAAATGGAGAAAAAAAGAGGCAGGTTATCGGTATTTTAAAGGTAATTGAACTGATTGAAAGCGAATGCCCGGGCGTGAATGTAGAAAGCCTCGGAGAAAACGCCGTATTGGTTGAACTGGTCAATGTGGACAGACATAAGGGACCCCTGCAATGGATAAAAATGGTGTTTGTGGCGGCAATCAGTTTTTTCGGAACCGGCTTTACAATTATGGCTTTTCATAATGATATCAGTATCAATAAAATTTTTTCCCATGTACATGAGCTTGTAATGGGATATGCGTCGGAAGGGTACAGCATTCTGGAGGTTTCCTATTCCATTGGGCTTGCGATTGGCATTATTCTGTTTTTTAACCATGTGGGAGGGAGGAGGATTACGAAGGACCCTACGCCTATCGAGGTGGAGATGCGGGTGTACGAAACGGATGTGAATAAGGCGCTGATTGAAACAGCGGACAGGGAGGGAAAGAGCATTGACGTTTGATGCGGGGGCATTATTTAAACAGATTTTTATGGGAGTATGCGGACTTTCCTTCGGTCTTCTGGCGTCGGCAGGCGTTTTTACGGTACTGGTTTCCGTGGGGCTGATTCCAAGGTTTGCCGGAAAAATGCACGTGGCGAAAAAGGTGTTTGTGCTGGAGGAAGCGGTAATTTTCGGAACCCTCTGCGGCGGTGCTCTGAGCGTATTTTCCAAAGGAGGCGGGATGGGGAGATTTGTTCTTGCGCATCAGCTTTTCGGGAGCGCCACACCGGAGATATGGAAGTGGATTGGATATGGGATTTTGATGTCAGGAGGCGTTTTTGCCGGTATGTTTGTGGGCTGTCTTGCCCTTGCCATTGCTGAAATGCTGAATTCCATTCCGATTTTTGCAAGAAGAATCGGATTCCGGCACGGGCTCGGCGTTGCCATTACGGCGGCGGCCTTAGGGAAGCTTCTGGGAAGCCTTATCTATTTTGCAAAGGGGATTTTTCTCTCGGGAGTGTGAAAAACCTGGCCGAATCGTTACCTTTGCGTATCGGAATTGCCATCCGACGGAATTGCCATACCGAGTTGACGGTTTCATAGGGAAAGGTATATACTGGAAACATAAAAGAAATACAGGCAGTTCATAAAGGAGCGGACAGGAGATGCGGCAGATGGAATTCAAGATGGAGCGCCCGGGTCTTTTGAAAGAAGGGGACGAGGTCACGGTGACGGAAGGGGTGCTTCCAAGCAATTATTACTATACCATTGACCCGGCGCTTGCAATGTCCGGGAACTTTCCGTTCAGGGAGAGAATGCTGGCAAGAAAGGGAAAGGTGGTCAGCATTATTGAAAACGACAGAGGTTTTTATGTGACAGCGGAATTTGACGGGTAAAGCTTGCTGAATATGATATAAGAGTGCCTGAAAAACAGGCAGAAATACAAGGAGGAGAAAGAACATGTTAAAAAAAGTATCAACCACAAAAGCGCCGGCGGCCATCGGCCCTTATTCACAGGGAATCGTTGTAAACGGATTTCTGTTTGCATCGGGGCAGATTCCCATTGTGCCGGAAACAGGAGAGATGGCGGAAGGCGATATCACCGTTCAGGCGCATCAGGTAATGAAGAACATAGGGGAAGTCTTAAAGGAAGCGGGAAGTAATTTTGAGGGTGTGGTAAAGACCACCTGTTTTCTGGCTGATATGGCTGATTTCGCGGCTTTCAACGGCGTATATGAGCAGTATTTCACAGAAAAACCGGCCAGAAGCTGCGTTGCGGTGAAGGAGCTTCCAAAGAAGGCGCTGTGCGAGGTTGAGGTCATTGCCGTGGTGAACTCATGAAAAACGTAATATTGATTGGAATGCCAGGTTCCGGGAAAAGCACGGTGGGAGTCGTGCTTGCAAAAAAACTGGGCTATCGTTTTATTGACTCGGACCTGGTGATTCAGGAAAAATACGGGAAACTGCTTTACCAGCTCATTGAGGAGCGGGGTGAGGCAGGTTTTCTTATGCTTGAAAATGAAATTAATGCATCGATTACGGCAGAAGGCGCAGTCATTGCCACAGGAGGCAGCGCAGTTTACGGGAAGGAAGCCATGAGACACTTTCGGGAAATCGGACAGATTGTCTACTTAAAGCTGCCCTTCGAGGAGCTGGAGCAGCGTCTCGGCGACCTTCACGAGCGTGGCGTTGTGCTGAAAAAGGGATATACGCTGCGGGATTTGTACGAGGAGAGAATTCCTTTATATGAAAAATATGCGGATATCACAATTGCATGTGAAGGGAAGGATATCCGTAGTGTGATGGAGGAGATTTATGAAAAAAGGAGCCTTGAGAAGTAGCTTTCTGCTGTTTCTGGCGGCGTTTATCTGGGGCGTGGCCTTCGTTGCCCAGAGCGTGGGCATGGATTACATGGGGCCATTTACTTTTAACGGAATCCGTTTCCTGATGGGAAGCGCCGTGCTCTTTCCTCTGGTTTATTTCCGGAGGAAAAAGGACAAGGAGAAGGGGAAAAAAAGAGCCGGATTAAAAATTACCCTGACGGGAGGAATCTGCTGCGGACTGGCGCTTGGCGCCGCCGCCCTTTTGCAACAGTTTGGCATTATGTACACTACCGTGGGAAAAGCGGGATTTATCACTACCCTCTATATTATTATCGTTCCCGTCATGGGGATTTTTTTGGGGAAAAAGGCGGGCGGAAAGGTCTGGATTGGGGCGGCGCTGGCGGCCTTCGGAATGTATCTGCTGTGCATGAGTGAAAAGCTGTCCTTAAGCAGAGGCGATACTTACGTGTTTATATGCGCCATTATTTTTGCGGTACATATTCTGGTGATTGACTATTTTTCGCCGAAAGCGGACGGGGTGGAGCTTTCCTGTATTCAGTTTCTTGTGGCGGGGCTGATTAGCAGTATTCTGGCCTTTTGCTTTGAGGAACCGACCTTTGAAAGCTTTATTGCAGGAATTATTCCCCTCGCCTATGCGGGAATTATGTCAAGCGGCGTGGCGTACACGCTTCAGATAATCGGACAAAAAGATATGGACCCCACGGTTGCGTCCCTGATACTTTCGCTGGAGTCCGTGGTTTCCATGCTTGCGGGATGGATTATTCTGGGGCAGGCTTTAAACGGAAGGGAGCTGGCAGGCTGCGGACTTGTCTTTGCGGCGGTGATTCTGGTGCAGCTGCCGGAGCAAAAACGAAGCAAAAGGATATGATTCCCGTGGTGGTTTACTGATATTTTTTCGGGCAAAAACCGGGTAGAGCAGTATTGATAACAAAATTAAGAAATGCTATACTACGGTTAGAATTTACAGAAAGGCATGATAGTTATGAAACGGAATAATTTTCTTTTACTGTCGGTAATTGGTATATTTACTTTGATGACGGGCTGTAAAAGTCAGGAACCGGTGCAGACTGACGCCGGCACAGAAACGCAGGCCGGGGAGCAGACTATTGAGCTGACGGTCTGGGGAGCGGAAGAGGACGAGGCGCTTTTGCAGGAAATTTTCGCTTCATTTAAGGAACGCTACAGGGGAGAGGCGGATTTTCAAATCACCTATCAGGCCCAGAGCGAATCAAACTGTAAGGATGTGCTGCTGGGTGATTTGGAAAACGGCGCGGACGTGTTCGCTTTTGCGGACGACCAGGTGGCGGCTCTTGCGGCAGCAGGCGCGCTGGACCCGATTGAAGACGATGCCGGCATTCGCAGTGAAAATCTTTCGGCAGCGGTGGATGCGGCCAGTGTGGAGGATGTGCTCTACGCCTATCCTCTGACAGCCGACAACGGCTATTTTCTCTACTATAACAAGTCTTATTTTTCGGAAGACGATATCAAAAGTTTAAACCGCATGACAGAGATTGCCGCATTGGCGGAGCGGGAGGTGGTTATGGACTGGTCTTCCGCGTGGTATGTCTACTCCTTTTTCGGAAACACGGGACTGGAGGTAGGGCTGAACGAGGACGGCATCACCAATTACTGTACGTGGAACAGTACCGACGGTCCTATCCGCGGCGTTGATGTGGCGCAGGCTATGTCGGAGATAGCAGCAAGTCCCGGATTTGCCAGCAGGACGGACACCGAGTTTATCGCCGGGGTAGAGGACGGCTCCGTTATCGCCGGGGTCAGCGGCGTGTGGAACGCGGTTGCCGTTGAACAGGCATGGGGAGCAAATGCAGGGGCGGCGCGGCTGCCGGCTTACACCTGCGCGGGAAAAGAAGTTCAGATGGCTTCCTTTTCCGGCTGCAAGCTCATCGGTGTGAACGCCTATTCAAAGCATCCGGACTGGGCGGCGCGGCTTGCGGAATGGATTACCAGCGAGGAAAACCAGACCCTGCGCTTTGCAATGCGGGGACAGGGGCCATCCAACATCAATGCGGCAAATTCACTGGAGGTACAGTCTTCCCCGGCAATTTCGGCGCTGCTGGCACAGTCGGAGTTTTCCCAGATTCAGCGGATTGGAGGAAACTTCTGGGATCCGGTTACCGAATTTGCAACCAATATCGCCATGGGGAACCCTTCCCACAAGGCGGGCCAGGCGCAGCTGGACAGTATGGTGGAGCGAGTAACGGCACGGTAGCAGATGCTCTTAATCATAAAAGATTGTAATTATCGGGAGGAGATTTCATGAAAAACAGGCTTTCATTACAACAAAGATTGATTTTTCCTATTGTCCTGCTGGGACTGGTGGCGGTGCTGTCCAATGTGCTGGCAGTATTCAGCATTAATAATGTCAATTCCAATGCGGGAACCATTGCGGATGATTATATGGCCAGCGAGGCGCAGCTGGAGGAAATCCGGCGTTCCATGATGGATATCCACAGGCTTGCGCTGTCCCATATCGTGGCACAGGACCATGCCACGATGATAAAGCTGGTGCAGGAAATTAAGGCCAGGGAAGCGGAGATGGATGAAAAGCTGGCAGGCTATAAAGGTTATGTGGCGCAGGAGGACTCGCAGACCTACAGCGCTCTCCTTGAAGGATATGAGGATTTTAAGCACTCGCTGGTGGAACTGGTATGTGCCAGCGCCAGCAGCAAGACGCAGGAGGCTTACGGTATGGCCAACGGGGATGTGGCGTTATACAGTAAGGCCACGGAAAACAACATTGATGCATTGTATAATTCCGTCAGTGAAAAGACGCATGTCGCCCGTGAGAGGCTTTCCGCTGTTTATACTTCCTCTCTGATTACCAGCGTGGTCACGCTTACCCTGGGGATTTTGCTGGTTGCGGCGGCCTTCCGCAGTATACGGAAATCGGTTATTGCGCCTATCCGGGGCGCAATGAATATGCTGCAGGACAGCTCCGAAGGACTCAGCGGCGTGGTGGGCGATGTCAGAAGCCGCACCCAGAGCTCGGATGAGAGTGTGCAGACCCTTTCCGGTCTGACCACGGAGCTTTCCTCCACCTTTGAGGAGATTTCGGGCAGCGCTTCTTCCATTCGCACCAGCACGGTCAGTACCCAGGACGATGTGGCGAGTATGGCGGATGAATGTGCCTCCATTACCTCCTATTCCATTGATATGCGGAGCCGGGCGGAAGCGGTTGAAGCGTCCGCGCAGGAGCAGATAGAATCCATACGGAGGAGAACCGGGGAAATTCTTTCCGTCCTTGATGAAGCCATCAAAAAGAGCCAGAGTGTCAAACAGGTCAATGCGCTCACGAAGGATATCCTGTCGATTTCCTCGTCCACAGAACTTATCGCCTTAAACGCTTCCTTAGAGGCAGCGCGGGCCGGAGCGGCAGGAAAGGGTTTTGCCGCTGTGGCGCAGGAAATACGCAAGCTGGCGGATGCCTGTTCCGCAACGGCAAATCACATCAATGAGGTCAACGGGGTGGTAACCGGGGCAGTGGAATATCTGGCAGACAGCGCGCAGGAGATGGTGGACTATCTCGGAAAGTCCATTTTATCCCAGTTCGAGCAGTCTGCAAGGTCAGGACAGCAGTACAGAGAAGACGCCGTTTACATAGAACACTGTATAGAAGCTTTTAACAGCCGGGTAGAGCGGCTCCGCACGGTAATGGACGAGATTGCCGGTTCGATTTCCGGTATTTCCGATTCCATTGCCGGAGCGGCGGCCGATGTCACCGGCGCCGCAGGCAGCACCCGCAGTCTGGTAGACGACATGGCGGATATTACCACGCGGATGGAGACGAATCAGGAAATCGTCAAAGATTTGCAGAAGCAAGTGGAAGTGTTTGCAAACCTGTAAGGGAAAAAGGCTGCCGGCTGTACGGTCCCTGATCCGGGGCAATATGCCGGCAGCAGCTTTTATCCGGAACGGATTTATTTCTTCATCCTGGGATTAAACACAAGGCTTGCCAGATAGCCAAATACCAGCGCAGCCGACGTTCCTGCGGCCCCGGCTTTGAAACCGCCTGTAAAAAGCCCCATAAAGCCTTCCGTGTCCACGGCTTCTTTTACTCCTTTCATGAGGACGTTTCCGAAGCCCAGAAGGGGAACGGAAGCCCCGGCCCCGGCAAAGTCAATCAGGGGCTGATACCATCCGAATATTCCAAGAACGGCTCCGGCGCATACCAAAAGCACCATAATGCGTCCCGGCATCATTTTTGTTTTTTCCATTAATATCTGAATCAGTGCGCAAATCAGTCCGCCCACCCAGAAAGCGTTAAAATAATCCATGGTAATCCTCCAGACATTGATTTTGTAGATTATTATGTGTGGATTTTTCTTTTTTATGCGAAGTTTCATAAAGTACAGCAGTTGTCCTTTTTTCCCCCAGCAGTTATAATAGTAAATATTATAACAGGAAAGAGAGTGAAAAATTATGATACGCGAGAGATTAGGCAAATTAAGAGAATGCATGAAAGCCGCCGGAATCGACTGTTATCTGGTTCCCACGTCGGATTACCACGACAGCGAATATGTAAGCGGCTATTTTGCGGTCCGCAGATTCTTAACCGGTTTTACCGGCTCCGCAGGCACTTTGGTAGTGACGAAGGACGAGGCGGCGCTTTTTACGGACGCCAGATATTTTATACAGGCGGCCAGACAGCTTGAGGGTACAGGCATTATTTTGATGAAGATGAATGAGCCTAAGGTTCCCACCCTTAAGGAATATCTGGAACAGGTGATAGCCGAAGGACAGACTCTGGGCTTTGACGGCCGGGTGGTAAGGGCTGTCGATGCCAGGGAGTACGAGGAGATACTGGAAAAGAAAAAGGGAAAGCTTGTCTGGGATAAGGACTTATGCGAGGCTATCTGGACGGAACGGCCGGACATTGTCCATCAGCCCGTGTTTGTGCTTAAGGAGTGTTACAGCGGAGAGAGCGCATCCTCAAAAATTTCGAGAGTTCGTGAAAAGATGAAGGAGGAGGGGGCGGATAAACACATTTTAACCTCCCTTGACGATATTGCATGGCTTCTTAATCTGCGCGGAAACGACATGAAGAATTTCCCCATCGTTCTTTCCTATGTAATTATTACCATGGAAAAGGTAATGCTTTTTGCAAAGGGGGAGCGGGAAGAGACAAGGGACGGCGAAAAATGCGAGGTCTGGATGCCGGAGCTTTTGGATTATCTGAAGGAAAACGGAGTGGAGCTTTGCTCTTATGACGATTTTTACGATTATGTTTCCGGGCTTCATGGGGAGAGCGTTCTGCTTTGCAGGGGGCGCGTGAACTGCCGTGTGGAGAAGGAGCTGGCAGGAGACGTAACCGTTATCGATAAGCCCAATCCCACGGAGCTTATGAAGGCTGTAAAAAATCCTGTAGAGATGGAAAATCTCCGCAAGGCTCACTTAAAAGACGGAGTTGCGGTTGCACGTTTTATGTACTGGCTGAAGACAAATATCGGCAAAATTCCCATGACGGAGTGGAGCGCGACGGAATACATTGATAAATTGCGGCAGGAAAATGATAATTTCATTGAGACGAGCTTTGACACTATCTGTGCTTACGGCGCCAACGGAGCAATCAATCATTACAGCGCGAGCCCGCAGGACTGTCTTACACTTGCGCCGGAAGGGCTTTTAGTGGTGGACAGCGGCGGCCATTATCTGGAAGGCTCCACGGATATCACGAGAACCTTTGCATTAGGGCCTGTCACAGCAAAGATGAAGGAGCATTTCACGTTGGTTTTGCGGGCGATGCTGAATATGCGGGCAACGAAGTTCCTTTACGGCTGCCGGGGCAGTAATCTGGATGTCAGGGCAAGGGAAGTGCTTTGGGAAAAGGGCCTTGATTACAAGCATGGAACCGGCCATGGCGTGGGGTATATTTTAAATGTCCATGAAGGCCCTAACAGTTTCAGATGGAAGCCGCTTCCCGGACAGGAAAGCGCGGCTTTGGAGGAAGGCATGGTGACCACGGACGAGCCTGGTATTTATATAGAAGGAAGCCATGGAATCAGGATTGAAAACGAGCTTTTGTGCCGGAAAGGGGAGGAGAATGAGTACGGGCAGTTCATGTACTTTGAGGATTTGACGTTCGCCCCCATTGATTTGGACGCAGTGGAGGTTTCTCTGCTCGGGGAGACGGATAAGAAGCGTCTGAATGATTATCATAAGGAAGTTTATGAAAAGCTGTCTCCTTATTTTGAAGGAGAGGAGCTGGCATGGCTTAAAGAAGCTACGAGAGCGGTCTGAGAGGAAATGTTATGATACCGAAAACTGACACAGATAAAAAGGGGCTTCTCAAAAAAATCAGCTGTTTTGCCCTTGATATGGACGGAACCGTTTATCTGGGGGAAAAGTGGATTGAGGGCGCAAGGGACTTTCTGGAGGCGGTGGAGAATGCCGGAAAAACCTATGTTTTTTTGACCAACAATTCCTCCAAAGGTCCTGAGAGCTATTTGAAAAAGCTGGAGCGGATGGGGCTTAAGGCCGGGCCGGAGCGGATTGTAACCTCGGGGATGGCAACCATCTCTTATTTGAAAACTCATTTCCCGGGGAAAAGGGTTTATCTGCTTGGCAACGAGCTTTTAAAGGAAGAGTTTGCGCAGGAAGGGATTTTGCTGGACGAGCAGGCGCCGGAGGTAGTGACGGTGGGATTTGATACCACCCTTACCTATGAAAAGCTGTGCAGGGTCTGCGATTTGGTAAGGGAGGGGCTTCCCTATATTTCCACCCATCCTGACTATAACTGTCCTACAGAAAACGGCTTCGTCCCTGACGCAGGGGCGATTCACGCTTTTATTCATGCCTCGGCTTTCCGGTATCCTGACCATATTGTGGGAAAACCCAGCGGGGATATTATGGATTATCTGAGAGAGCGCGCGGGCGTTCTGAAAGAAGAGACGGCCATGGTAGGCGACAGGCTGTATACGGATGTGGCGGCAGGGGTCAATAACGGGTATACCGGGATTCTGGTCTTAAGCGGGGAGGCCGGCAGGAAGGATGTGGAGGAATCAAAGATAATTCCTGATTTGATTTTTACATCCGTTAAGGAAATGATTCCGTTTTTATAAGGAGCATTTATGGGATTACAGTTTTATTTCGGCGCGTCGGGCGCCGGGAAAAGCAGACAGTTGCATAAGGATATTGTCAGATGGGCTGGTCGGGAGCCGGAACGGAATTTTCTATTTCTGGTGCCCGACCAGTTTACCATGCAGACACAGGTGGATTTGGTGAATGCCAGCGACTGCGGCGGTATTATGAATATTGATGTGCTGAGCTTCGGACGGCTTTCCCACCGTATTTTTGAGGAAACCGGCTACGGCAGTAAGCCCGTTTTGGACGATACCGGAAAGAGTCTGGTGCTGCGGAAGGTGGCGGCCTCTTTGCAGGAGCAGATGCCGGTTATCGGGAAGAATCTGAATAAAATCGGGTATATCCATGAGGTGAAGTCCGCAATTTCGGAATTTATGCAGTATGGCATCAGCGCTTCACAGGTGGGAGAGCTCTCCGAGTTTGCAAAGGGGCGGGGGGCTTTGCATTATAAGCTGAAGGATTTGGAAGTGATTTATAAGGGCTTTGCCGATTATATCAGAGAACGGTTTATCACCACAGAGGAAACCTTAGGGCTCCTTACAGGGGCGGTAGGCAAATCCGAAATTATAAAGGGGAGCGTTATTGTATTCGACGGCTTTACGGGCTTTACGCCCATACAGTACCGGCTGATTCAGGAGCTTTTTGGGCTGGCGGAGAGGGTGATTGTATCCATAACCATTGACGGACGGGAAAATCCGTTTCAAACAGGTGGCGAACAGGAATTATTTTACCTGAGCAAAAAGACGGCAGGCGACCTTTGCCGGCTTTACAGGGAGAGCCGCGGCAAAAGAGGAGGCGGGGAAAGGGAAAAGGATGTGTATCTCATGGCAAATCCTCTGCCAAGATTTCGGGATAACCAGGAGATGGCGTATCTGGAGAAAAGCCTGTTCCGCTATCCGCTGCGGCCTTACAGGGGAATCGAAGGACACAGCGGTGAGCCTGCGGGCAGCTCTGAATCTGAGGATTTGCAAAAGGATAAGAGAGAAAATATGCAGAGTATCCGGCTCATGGAGGCTTTAAATCCCGCCGGGGAGGTGCGTCAGGTATGTATTCAGATTAAAAAGCTGGTGTTGGAGGAGGATTACTGCTATCGGGATATTGCCGTGGTGGCAGGGGATTTGGAAACCTATGCGCCATATTTCGAGAGGGAAGCGCCTGTTTACGATATTCCGGTTTTTATGGACAGAACCAGAGGACTTTTGCTGAATCCTTTTATTGAGTACATACGGAGCGCGATTAGGATGGTGCTCTTTGATTTTTCCTATGAAACTGTTTTTCATTATCTGCGCTGCGGTCTGGCGGATTTTTCACAGGAGGAGGTTGACCGGCTGGAAAACTATGTGCTGGCTCTTGGAATCAGAGGCAGGAAAAAGTGGAGCCAGGCCTTTGTGCGGAAAGCGGATTTGAGGATGACGCTCCCGGAGGAAATGGAGACGGGGCAGAAAGAGGATGGGACTGTTTCCGGCGCGGACGAACAGCTTCTGATGCTGGAAGCCTTAAACGACACCAGAGCCCGGTTGATGGCGCAGATTGCCCCACTTCTTGAGAAAAAGAAAACTGCCGGGGAAATCACGAGGACGCTCTATGATTTCATTGTGGCGGGACGGATTCAGGAAAAGCTTTCCGCATATGAGAGGTATTTCAGGGACAACAGGGAGCCGGAGCGGGCGAAGGAGTACGCTCAGATTTACCGGCTTGTGATGGAGCTTTTGGAGCAGATTGTGGCGCTTCTTGATAAAGAGCCTATGGGGATGCAGGAGTTTGCGGATATTCTGGACGCGGGTTTTGCGGAAATTGAGGTGGGGATTATCCCCGGAAGCGTGGACAGAGTGGTTGTGGGGGATATGGAAAGAAGCCGCCTGAAGCAGGTGAAGGTTCTTTTTTTCCTCGGAATAAACGACGGAAATATCCCTAAGAGCGGCAGCAGAGGCGGTATTATCTCGGACATTGACCGGGAATTTCTGCAGCAGTCGGAGTTTGAGCTGGCGCCCACGCCGCGGCAGCAGATGTATATCCAGAGGCTTTATCTTTATATGAATATGACAAAGCCGTCGGAGCGGCTGTACCTGTCCTTTTCAAGATTAAGCAGTCAGGGAAAAAGTATCCGTCCCTCCTATCTGGTAGATATGATAAGGAAGCTTTTCCCGCAGCTGGCGGTGGAAAAGGCGGACGGAAGCCGCCATACAGTGGAGGAGCTGATAGGAAAAAGAGATGGGATTTCTTTCCTTGCGCGGGAAATACGGGATTATGCAGAAGGACGGGGAAGCGCGGAGGATGACAGGCGGCTGCAGGCTGTTTACAGGCTTTACGAAAAGGATGCGGAATACGGGGAACGCGCAAGGCGTCTTACGGAGGCTGCTTTTTCCAGTTATCAGCATAAACCCCTTGCAAAGGCAGTGGCAAAGGCACTGTACGGAAGTATGCTGGAAAACAGTGTCAGCCGTCTGGAGCGGTATGCGGCATGTGCTTATTCACATTTCCTGCAATATGGACTGTCCTTAAAAGAGCGGGAAGAATACAGCTTTGAGCAGGTGGATTTGGGGACGGTTTTTCATGAAGTGCTGGAATTGTTTGCAGGAAAACTTGCAGAAAATAATCTGACCTGGTTTACCTTTACCGAAGAGGAGGGCGATAAGCTCTTACTTGAGGCTTTAGAAGCCTGCACCATGGATTACCGGGAGACGGTCCTTTACAGTAACGCCCGTTACGAATACATGGTAGGACGGATGTACCGGATTTTGCAGCGGACTGTCCGCACATTGAAGGCGCAATTGCAGGAGGGGGACTTCGTCCCGGCTTCCTTTGAGATGAGTTTTTCCAGAGTGGAAAATCTGGAAGCGGTGAATGTGACTCTGTCGGAGGATGAAAAAATGCGTCTGCGTGGACGGATTGACAGGATTGATACCTGCGAGGACGAGGAGCATGTGTATGTGAAGGTGATTGATTACAAATCCGGCAGCAGGAAATTTGATCTGGCGGCGATTTATTATGGGCTGCAGCTCCAGCTTGTGGTCTACATGAACGCCGCAGTTGAGATTACCGAAAGGAAGCATCCGGAAAAAGAAGTGGTTCCGGCGGCACTCCTTTATTATCATGTGAGCGACCCCCTTGTGAGGGCGGAGGGGGAAAAGACGCCCGAGGAGGTAAGCCGGGAAATTTTAAAGCAGCTTTGCACCACAGGGATTGTGAACGCCGATGAAAAGGTGGTCAGCCTTCTGGATAAGAATTTTTTGGGAAAGTCCATGGTGATTCCGGTGGAGAGAAAAAAGGACGGCAGCTTTTCCGCCCGCTCAAGCACCATTGCAAAGGAAGATTATGAGGTGGTGTCTTCCTTTGTGAGCCATAAAATCCGGCAGATTGGACGGGAGATACTTGCCGGAAATATTGAGGTGAATCCCTGCGAGCAGGGCGGGATGAGCTCCTGCACGTACTGTGCTTACAGGGGAGTCTGTGATTTTGAGGAAAAGACACCCGGATATCATGTGAGGGTTCTGCCTTCCCCGCCGGAGGAGGCGATTCTTGGAAGGATGAAGGAAGAGCTGCAGGGCAACGGAGAGGAGGAAAAGCATGGCGATTAATTTTACTCCTGAGCAGCAAAAGGTAATCGAGCTGCGGAACAGGAATATTCTGGTCTCCGCTGCCGCCGGCTCCGGAAAAACCGCGGTTTTGGTGGAGCGGATTATACGGATGATTACGGATGAAAAGAACCCTGTGGATATTGACAGGCTGCTTATTGTGACTTTCACAAATGCGGCGGCGGCGGAGATGCGGGAGCGCATCAGTCTGGCAATCGACCGGAGCCTGTCCGAAAATCCCTTCAACGTCCATCTGCAAAAGCAGGCGTCCCTTCTCCACAATGCCCAGATTACCACAATAGACAGCTTCTGCCTGTTTGTAATACGCAATAATTTCAACGAAATCGGTTTGGACCCGGGCTTTCGGGTTGCCGACGAGGGGGAGCTTAAGCTGCTTAAACAGGATGTGATGAGGGATTTTCTGGAAGAGCAGTATCAGGATAAAAATTCCTCCTTTGCCGAATGTGTGGAATACTTTACGGGAGGAAGCAATGACAGGCTTTTAGAGGAGCACATTGAAAAGCTTTATGAGTTTTCCATGAGCTGTCCCTGGCCGGAAGAATGGCTTCTGCAGCGCATGGAGGACTATCGGATAGAGGAGGCCGGCGACTTTGATAAGGCTGTCTGGTGCAGATATCTTGTAAATTATGTGAAGCTGACAATACAGGATTGTTTGGGAAATCTGGAAGCGGCCATACGTATTGCGCAGCGTCCGGACGGCCCTTATATGTATGGGCAGGTACTGGAAAATGAATGCGAAATGTTAAATCGTGTTTTAAAATCTAATGGGTTTCGGGCGTATTATGAGGCTTTTGAAACCATAGCCTTTGGCAGGCTTCCGTCTAAAAAGGACGACAGCGTAAACCCTCTCTGCCGGGAGCGGGCGCAAAAGCTCCGGGCAGAGGTGAAAAAGAAACTGGAGGAGCTTCGGGCACAGTTTTTTAATCTTTCCCCGGAGCAGGCGGCGGAGAGAATGAAAGCGGCGGCCCCCCGGCTGGAAACGCTCCTACGGCTGGTTCTTTCCTATAAGGAAAGGCTGGATGCGAAAAAGCGGCGGGAGAATATGATTGATTTCCATGATATGGAGCACTTTGCTTTAAATATTCTGCTGAAAAAGACAGAGGAGGGGGAGGCATACCCTTCTGCGGCTGCCCTTGAGTACCGGCAGTTTTTCAGGGAGATTCTGATTGACGAGTATCAGGACAGCAACATGGTGCAGGAGCTTTTGCTGAAGAGTATCTCCGGCGAGGATGAGGGGAATTTTAACCGTTTCATGGTGGGGGACGTAAAGCAGAGTATTTACAGGTTCCGTCTGGCGCGGCCTGAGCTTTTTATGGAAAAATACACCTGTTATTCTAAGGAAGAGTCAAGCTGTCAGCGAATTGATTTGCATAAGAATTTCAGAAGCCGCCGTGAGGTGCTTGACAGTGTGAATGACCTGTTTAGTCAAATTATGGCACAGGAGCTTGGCGGCGTGGAATACGACGGAGAAGCGGCTCTTTATCCGGGCGCTTCTTACCCGGAGGAATCTGATGAGAGGGCATCCGCCGCAGCGCCGACTGGCGAGAGGGGTAGTCTGAGCAAATCTTCCTATGACACCGAGTATCTTGTGATTGGCACAGACGCCGCGTCCCCTTTAAGCGCAAGACAGCAGGAAGCGGCGGTGATTGCGGGGAAAATAAAGGAGCTTCACCGCAGCTTTCGGGTGACGGATAAGGAAAGCGGGGAGCTGCGGCCGGTGCGTTACAGCGACATTGTGATTCTGCTTCGAACCACCGCAGGATGGGCGGAGGTTTTTAAGGGCGTGCTGGAAAACGAAGAAATTCCCGCCTATGTTTCTTCCCACACCGGTTATTTTCAGGCGGTGGAAATCAAGGTCCTGTTACAGCTCCTCCGGGTAATCGACAATCCTATGCAGGATATCCCATTGTACGGCGCGCTGAAATCCTTTTTCGGCGGATTTTCCGAGGAGGAAATTGCCCGGCTGCGCAGCGGGAATACAAAGCGGCTGTTGTATGAGAACCTGATTGCGTATGAAGGCCCTTTAAAGGAAAGGGTGCAGGCATTTCTGACGATGCTCTCGCGTTACAGGCAGAAAACCGCCTACACGCCCATTCACAGGCTGATACAGGAGATTTGCTCGGATACGGGATATCTGGACTATGTACTTGCCCATCCCGGCGGCGAGCAGCGCAGCGCTAACGTGGAAATGCTGCTTACCCGTGCCCTGGCATTTGAGAATACCAGCTATTACGGTCTTTTTCATTTCCTGCGCTATATCGAGCAGCTGGAAAAGTACGAGGTGGACTATGGGCAGGCGGATGTGCTGGATGAAAATGCGGATGTGGTGCGGATTATGAGTATCCATAAGTCCAAGGGGCTGGAATTTCCGGTCTGCTTTGTAGCCGGCCTGTCAAAAAGGTTTAATATGCAGGACTTAAGCGGCAGACTGATTGCGGATATGGATATGGGAATCGGCGTGGATTATATTGACAGTGTCCTCCGTCTGCAGAGCCATACGCTGAAAAAGAATGCAGTGGCTTTAAAGATGAAAATCGACGCTCTGGGCGAAGAGATGCGGGTGCTCTATGTGGCGATGACCCGGGCAAAGGAAAAGCTGATTTTGACGGCTGTGACCGGGGATATGGAGAAGTTTGTCGCAGCTCTTGAAGAAAAGGAAGAATTTCAGAAGGAGGAAAAAAGAGAAAACGGAAAACTTCCATTCTCCGCGCTGGTCGGGGCTTCTTCTTATCTGGATTTTATTTTTCCGTGCCTTGAGAAGGCGGAATTGATTACGCCGTCGGATGTTTTTCAAAAAGATGTGGAAGAATCCCTTCTTAAGCTGGACAGAAGGAGGAAGCTTTTTGACCGTTATGGAGATTCAGGCAGCTTGACCGAATCAGACAATCAGATATTGACGCAAATGTCGGAGCGTTTTGACCGCACCTACAAATATCAGTATCTTTCCGGGCTTTTCGTTAAGACTACCGTGTCAGAGCTTAAGAAAAAGGCGATGCCTGATTTATCGAGCCGGTCAACAGACGGACGGGAATCTGCGGTATCAGGAGCGGCCGGCGGGGTGGAAGCGGCTTTTACAAAAATGCTTTTCGAGGAGCCGGAGATAGTGCCCTATATTCCGTCTTTTATAGAAAAGGATGAGAAAATGTCCGGCGCCGACAGAGGAAGCGCTTATCATAAGGTGATGGAGCTGATGGATTTTCAGGCGGTGATAAAGGGAGAGACGGGCATAGCGGGAAAGGAGTCGGACACCCGGCAAAGGATGAAAGAAGAAATTACACGTCAGCTGAATAAATTTGCGGAAGCGGAGCTTCTTGAGGAAAGATGGCGGAGAAGCGTTTCCCCGGCAAGACTGCTCCCCTTTTTCGAGAGCAGCCTTGCCCGGCGCATGTGCCGGGCGGACAAAAAAGGCAGGCTTTTCCGGGAGCAGCCCTTTGTGCTGGGGCTTGAGGCAAGCCGGCTGGGAGAACAGTTCCCCGACAGCGAGCAGGTGCTGATTCAGGGAATTATCGATATCTTTTTTGAGGAGGACGGGAAAATCGTGGTCGCCGATTACAAGACCGATGCCGTAAAAACCCCGGAGGAACTGATACAGCGATACCGGGTACAGCTTGATTACTATGCGGAAGCCCTTTATCGCCTCACCGGAAAAGAAGTGATACAAAAAATCATATATTCTTTTGCACTCGACAGGGAGATTGTGGTATACTGATTGGTGCAGGCGGAGTAAGTCCGCCCGGATATCAAAAACAAACAGATGAGGAGGAGATTTCAATGAAACTCAAATTTGGTATCAAAGAGGTTGTCGCTATCGGTATCGGAACGGCGCTTTTCGTGGCGCTTACGCAGATTCAGATTCCCACGCCCATCCCGAATACCTATTTACAGCCCCGTATGGCGGTAATGGCCTTTCTTGCGGCCGTGTTCGGACCTGTGGTGGGCGGTGTAATCGGACTTTTAGGCCACGCCCTTGGCGATGCGATGTTTTACGGCAGCGTGTGGTGGAGCTGGGTATTTCCGGACGGAGTCGTAGGCTTTGCAATCGGTCTTTTTGCAGCCAGGTATGCGATTAAGGAAGGCGGATTTGCCGGCAAAAAGCCAATCGTGCTGTTTAATGTGGTTCAGGTGATTGCCAATGCAATTGCATGGATTGTGCTTGCTCCTATTCTCGACATTGTGATTTACGAGGAGCCTGTTGAGAAGCTGCTTGCACAGGGCGCGGGCGCATTCCTTGGCAATATTCTGATTATCGGTATTTTAGGTACGTTGCTCTGCGTGGGGTATTCCAAAATCGGAGCAAAATCATCCAGCCTTACCAAAGAGGATTAGTACATGGAACCTATTATCGAGTTTAAAGATTTTTCATTTAAATATCGAGCACAGGTAGAGCCGACTCTCCGGGACATAAATCTTTCCATTATGCCCGGAGAGAAAGTTTTAATTGTGGGGCCTTCCGGGTCGGGGAAATCCACTCTGGCTCACTGTATCAACGGGCTGGTCCCCTTTTCTTATAATGGAGACATTACGGGCAGCCTTCGGATAAATGGGAAAAATCCGGCTGATTTGGGGCTTTTCGGTCTGTCGAAAATGGTGGGAACCGTGCTTCAGGATACGGACGGGCAGTTTATCGGACTGACTGTCGCGGAGGACATTGCCTTTGCCCTTGAAAACGATATGGTGTCTCAGGGGGAAATGATTGAAAGAGTCAATGAAGTGGCAGAGATGGTGGACGTGAAAAAGCTTCTGGAAAACGCGCCCAGAGAGCTTTCAGGCGGGCAGAAGCAGCGGGTTTCCATGGGCGGCGTCATGGTTGACGATGTGGAGATTCTGCTCTTTGGCGAGCCTTTAGCCAATCTGGATCCTACCACAGGCAAGCGGGCCATTGACCTGATTGATAAGATACAGAAAAAGAAAAAGACCACCATTGTGATTATCGAGCATCGTCTGGAGGACGCCCTTTACCGCGACGTGGACAGAATTATCGTGGTGGGCGAGGGGCGTATTGTGGCGGACAGTGCGCCGGACGAGCTTCTGACAACGGACATCCTTAAGGAACAGGGGATTCGGGAGCCTCTTTATGTGACGGCGGTAAAGCATGCGGGGTGCAAAATTCTGGCTAAGGACAGACCGCAGCATATCGAGACCATGAATCTTACAGATTATAAAGCGCAGGTGAAGAAATGGTTTAACGCCGCAGAAGGGAAGGAAAAGAAGGAGGATACCCCCTCGGCGCTTAAGGTGGAGGATCTGTATTTCTCCTATGTGGAGGGCAGGCCGATTCTCCAGCATATCCATTTTGATATCAGGAAAGGGGAAATGGTCAGCATTGTGGGCAAAAACGGTGCGGGCAAGTCTACCCTGTCCAATTTAATCTGCGGATTTTATCAGCCTTCCAGAGGGCAGATTCTTCTGAACGGACAGGACATGGGGTCTCTTTCAATCAAGGAAAGAGGAGAAAAAATCGGACTGGTGATGCAAAGCCCCAACCAGATGATTTCCAAACCGATGATTTTTGAGGAAGTGGCGTTGGGGCTTGCAGTCAGAGGCGTTCCAGAGTCGGAAATAAAGGAACGGGTTTTCGAGACGCTGAAAATCTGCGGTCTTTATCCTTTCAGAAACTGGCCGGTGTCTGCACTGAGTTTCGGGCAGAAAAAGAGAGTGTCCATTGCCTCCATCCTTATCATGAATCCCGAGGTTCTGATTCTCGACGAGCCTACCGCCGGGCAGGATTACCGCCACTATACGGAAATCATGGAGTTTTTGAAGGAAATCAATGAAAAGTTCGGGATTACTATCATCATGATTACTCATGATATGCATTTGATGCTGGAATACACGGACAGGGCGATTGTGATTGCGGACGGCCATCTCATAGCCGACGATACGCCGGCAAACGTTCTGACCAACGAGTCCATAGCCGACAGGGCCTATTTAAAGAAAACTTCGCTGTACGATTTGGCTGTGGGCTGTGAGATAGACAACCCTTCGGAGTTTGTGGAGAGATTTATTACATACGAGAGGGAAAACCGAGTGTTAAAGGAGAACCGGACGGATGGCTAAGATTTTATCATATGAAGAAAAGGACACATGGATTCACAGATTAAGCGGCGCGACCAAACTGATTTTTTTCCTGCTCTGGTGCCTGACCAGTATGCTGACTTATGATACCAGAGTGCTTCTTGTCATGGTAATTTTTTCCCTGATTGTCTTTAAAATTTCACAGACACAGTGGAAGCAGGTGGGATCGGTATTCAAGGTGATTATGGTTTTCCTTGTCTTTAATGTGTTCGCCATTTATATTTTTTCACCAAACCAGGGAACTGCCATTTATGGGACAAAGACGGTGCTGTTTCATATTGCGGGACGTTATGATATGACCCTTGAGCAGCTTTTTTATGAGTTTAATGTGGTGATTAAATATTTTACCATTATCCCGGCGGTGTTTATGTTCCTTGTGACTACAAATCCAAGTGAATTTGCGGCTTCTATGAACAAAATCGGTATCAGTTATAATGTTGGCTATGCCGTTTCCATTGCCTTGCGGTATATTCCCGACGTGCAGGGGGAATTCACAAAAATCAGAAATGCGCAGGAGGCAAGGGGGATAGAGATGTCCGGGAAGGCTTCTCTTATGAGCAGGATTAAGAATACCTCGTCCATCATATTCCCGCTGATTTTTTCCAGCATGGACAGAATCGATGTGGTGAGCAATGCCATGGAGCTGCGGGGCTATGGAAAGCACAAAAAGAGAACCTGGTATATGGAGAGAGCGTTGAAACGCAACGATTATCTGGTTATCGGATTTACGGTGCTGTTTATGGTTGTGGCGCTTGCGGTTACCTTTGCGGACGGGAGCAGATTTTATAATCCGTTTGTGTGAGGGCGAATTGACGTGGGTGTGATGCGTGAAAAGGGCTATGATACTCCTGTGCAGGAGGCGTATATTAACGGATACCGGGAAGAAATTACAGGATTTACGCGGAGTTTGCTTAATGCAACGTTTAAAACCAATCCATATATGGAACGTGCAGTCCTGACAGGAATCAACCGGAATAAGCATAGCTTCCGGGGAAGCATTAGAATCAGTTTTTTCAGACCTTAATAATTTGAAAGTTATAAATAATGGAGCATACGGGATTCGAACCCGTGACCTCCACACTGCCAGTGTGGCGCGCTCCCAGCTGCGCCAATGCCCCATGAGAAGAGTATACCATAAATGTGAGAAAAAACAACAGGAAATTTGTGCGTTTATATAAAAAACTGGCCGATATATATTTTAGCATCTATGTTTCAGCTGAGAGGCAGAAGCGCAGGATTGAAAAGGATTTCAATTTTCACTGTAGAAGCAGAGAAGTTCAGGGAGGAATGGCGATGGATATTAATGTGGCAAAAACGGCTGAATTTTTTATGGCGCAAAACAGGCAAAGCCGGCAGAATTCAGGGAAAGTGCAAAACAAAAGCGGGCAAAAGCAGGAGGCCGGAAGGCAGGTAAGCGGCGGAAAGCAGGCAAGTGCCGGGAAAACGAAAGGTAAGCAGGGAACGGTAACTGTGGGCAAAAGAAGATTTATATTTACGGATTCCTCCGATATCGGAAAGATGCTCTCGTCCGGTAAAATGGAGGTGGACGGCGTGTCCATCGAATTATCGGAGGAGGCGCGGCAGGCTCTTGAGGATGCAAGAGAAAAGCTGATTGCCGACAGGGCAGCGGAATCAGAAAGATATGTGGCGGAGTTTAACAGCTATGTGACAAAGCAGCAGAGCGAAGCCTATGAGGATATGGCGGAGGACATGGCAAAGGCATTAGAAACTGCACGGAGGATTGCAAACGGAGATATCGTTCCGGCCAGGGATGAGCAGAAGCTGCTGGAATATGACGCAGACCTCTATAAAATGGCAAAGAACGCCGCCATGCTCCATGAGATGGAGGAACGCCGGAAGCAGAAATCCCTGTATAAGGATGAGGAGGAGCGGGAGTATACAGACCCGGAAGAAGAGACAACGCCTATGCAGAAGTTCGGAGTGGAGGTAGAGATTTCCGCAGGAGAGGAGCCGGCGGTGGAGAATGTGTCGGAGATAGAGATTGATACCCTGGGGCAGGGAAGTATATGATGCAATTATGATACAAACCTGTTTTATAATATGCCTGTGCAGCGGATGGTAAATCTGCGCTGTCAGTGCCATATATGGAGGTCAGTTCATGGGATTGGCAGAAAGCAGGCGGATAAAAAACAGGAGTATTACATATGAAAAAGAAAATACTGATAATGGGAATCATCTCCGGCGTACTGCTTTTGCTGATAATTGCGGTTGCGGCGGCAGGCAGGAGGCATACTTCTGCCAGCAGGGCGAATCCGGCGTCTGCGTTGGTGGCGGGAGCAGAAGCTTCGGATGGAAAGCGTGCAGACGGAGCTTTGGATAGGGAGCCGGAATTTGCCCCTTTTTCTGTAATTGACGACGGACATGCGCTCCCCGATAATCAGGAGTACACAGGGCTTGTCTGCAGCATTAAGGATTCCCTGCCGGAAACAATAAGCGTCACCTTCCCGGACGGAGAGGTCAGGGAGGAGGAAGTTTCCACCATGAACCTGAATAACATCTGGTTTTCCGTTCCTAAAGGAGGCAGCAGGTGCTTTGGAGTGCCCGTTTTTTCCACGGAATATTATGCGGAGGGGGAATGGGAGCAGGAGGAAGAATGGCATGATGTGACGGGAATCGACTGTCCTGAGTTTAACGAGGGAATGGAAACGGCCAGAGCCCTTATCAGGGAGGGATATCTTCAGAAAGATTTGGAGGAGTTTCTGTTGCAGTTTCCCGAGATAAACCCTGTGGAAAGGGAGTATACCCTGCGTCTTACAGGGGGTGGCCGGACGGACAGGGAAGAAGATGACACAAGCTGGTGGGAGATTGATTATATTCTGACCACAACTGCGGATAACGGAGAGGTGGTGCCGGTTGCTTCGCTGGATATCACGAAAATCATAAAGGCCCAGGGCTGGGAGCCAACGGATGATGCCAATTGCAGAATCTGGACGGCAGAGAGCGGTTACTGGCGGCTTTTGGAGGACGGGGCTGCCGATTTGGGAGAAATCTGGATAAGTCAGGTGCAGGAGGAGGATTTTTCAGACGCGGATACAGTGCGCTCTTATGTGGAAAATGCGGGAGCGGATTTTGACTGTCTTTTACCGGCGGGAGCCGACCGGAAAATAAAGTGGGAACACAGGGAGGAAAAGGTTGGCTGGTACAATTATCTTGTCTGGAAGGGAATCACCGATACCTATGAGGTTACGCTTGCCATACCGCTGATGGAGCCGGAAGCCGGAGGCTGGTATATGGCGTCCAGAATCAGAAAGGAAGCCCGGCAAAAGGAGCTGTGCGAGGATACCCTTTTGACAATGATGCAGACCTTTCATTTGGAGGATTCCGTGTATTTCGTGCGAAAGGGCGATACCCTGTGGGGGATTTATAAGGGATATATGAATGAGAATGAGTGTGGTTTCAGGGAATTTGTGGATTATAATAGTATAAGAACCCCTGGGCTGATTTATCCGGGGCAGAGGGTGAGGCTGCCGGGAAGATGAGCTGGGAAATAAATTAAAGGAAGTGTATTGATGAAAACATATCTATGGGTCGAAGGCAGAGAGGAGAAGTCCGATTATATATTTTGGAAGTATTTATGGGACAGAAACTGTTGAGGAAATACGCAAAAGATAAAGACAATATTCTTCTGCCGGATATTATATGTTTGAGTACATTTTACGATACTGCAAAAGGGGCGTCGCAAAATCATCAAGATTAGATGATAGAGCGATGCCCCTCTCAATATGTGCAAAAGTTCAGAAAAAGTCTTTTGCTTTGTTGATTCTGGATTTTTGAGCGCAACTTATTCAGATGCTTACCTGCTGCCTGTAATACTGAAGGAAATCCGCAAGGCTTCCCATTGCATCCTTCAAAACCTCGATACGGGGAAGATAGACAATGCGGAAGTGGTCGGGCTGATTCCAGTTGAATCCGCCCCCGTGGATAATCAGCAGTTTTTTCTCCCGCAGCAGGTCCAGCGCAAACTTCTCATCGTCCTGAATATTGAACTTTTTCACATCCAGCTTAGGGAAAATATAAAAAGCGGCTTTGGGCTTAACGGCGCTGATTCCCGGAATTTCATTCAATGCCTTATAGATATAATCCCGCTGCTCGTAGACCCTTCCCCCGGGAACGATATAATTATTCACGCTCTGATATCCACCAAGTGCTGTCTGTACAATCGACTGAGCGGGCACATTGGAGCAAAGGCGCATGTTGGAAAGCATATTCAGGCCTTCAATATAGTCCCTGGCAATCTTTTTGTTTCCGCTTAATATCATCCAGCCAATGCGAAAGCCGGCAATCATATGGGATTTGGACAGTCCGCTGAAGGTAACGCAGAACAAATCCGGCGCAAGGGAGGCGATGGGAATATGAACAGCGTCGTCCATCACAAGGCGGTCGTAGATTTCATCGGAAAAGATAATGAGCTGATGCTGCCTTGCAATTTCAACAATCTCCTGAAGAACCTCCCTGGGATAGACCGCACCTGTGGGATTGTTGGGGTTGATGATAACGATGGCCTTTGTCCTGTCCGTTATTTTTTTCCGGATATCGTCCATGTCCGGATACCATTCGGCCTCCTCGTCGCAGAGGTAATGAACGGCTTTTCCGCCGGCAAGGGTGACGCAGGCAGTCCATAAGGGATAATCCGGCGCGGGGACGAGAATCTCGTCGCTGTCGTTAAGAAGCGCGGACATGGAAAGGTTAATCAGCTCGCTTACGCCGTTGCCTGTATAGATATCTTCTATGGAAAGATTGGGAATATTTTTTATCTGCGCATACTGCATGATTGCTTTTCTTGCGGAAAAAAGTCCCTTTGCGGCGGAGTAGCCTTCGCACTCGGTGAGCTGCCTCTGCATATCGTAAATCACCTCGTCGGGGGTGAGGAAGCCGAAGGGAGCGGGATTCCCGATATTCAGTTTCAGAACGCTGGTTCCGTTTTCCTCCATTTTCGTAGCCTCGTCCACCACCGGGCCTCTTACATCGTATAATACATAATCTAATTTGGAAGATTTTCTGATTTCATTCATTGTTATCGCTCCTTTTACATTGAAATTCGGGGATTTCATTTTTTCTTTTTGCGGCCTGCAGCCGTCTGAGGGAACCGATGCGGCGGACAGTGGCTGCGGCGGACTGCCGGGAGCCGTGGTTGTCGTGACGGGATTATTGTCAGCCGTTGTTTCTGCGGCGCTGCTGTCAGCCGCCGGTCTGCCGTGTAACAGCCACTGTGCGTCCACATTCAAAACGCCTGCCAGAAACAGCGCGATATTTTTACGCGGAACGGCTTTCCCGCTGACATACTGACTCATCTGACTCTTTCCAAGCTTGACGCCGGCCCTGTCCGCTTTCCGCAGGAAATCTACCTGTTTCAGGTTCTGTTCCCGCATAGAGGCGGTTAACCGTTCGGAAAAGGTACTGTAGTTCATTTGCAAATCTCCTGTTGTTGTGAGAAAAGTTTATTTTTAAAAAGATGATAGCATAGCGGGGTGGAAAGTTCAATATAAAAATAAAAAAGTTTGTTTTTAAAAGTTCAATTTTGCCTGTGGAGTTCAATTCTGACATGGCGAAGTTCTGGAAGTATAAAATGCCACTCTGTAATATTTAAATTTAACTATTGTTGCGCAGAAACAATAAAAGATGATATAATAGGAAGCGCGCCGACGCGCGCGCAGGTCGCAAGGAATCCTCCCGCCTGAAGCGGGTCCCTCCTTACGACAAGATATAATCAGGAAGCGCGCCGACGCGCGCAGGTTATTAAAATACTACCAGAAGAAAAGACAACCGGAGGAACAGAAGTGTGCAGGACGCGATAGAGAGAACCCTGGAAGGGAAATTCAATAAAAATATTCATTCTCTGGATTTTTCAAGTCCTGTCATTGAGCTGAATCTCCGTGAGGGCGAGGATTACGAGGGAAGCTTTACCATCACAGGGCCTGAAAATGAAGTGACCGAAGGAACTGTTTTTTCCACACGGCTTAAAATGCAGTGCCTTACGGAGCGCTTTTCCGGCGCGGAAGAGGAAATCAATTACCGCTTCGACACGTCGGGTATGGGGGAGGGGGATACTCTCAAAGGGGAATTCAGGATTATTTCCAACCATGGAGAGTATTATATTCCTTATGATATCAATATTATTGCCGGTACGATGGACTCTGAGCTGGGGGAAATAAGGAATCTGTTTCATTTTGCCAATCTTGCCAGAACCAACTGGGACGAGGCGGTGCGGCTGTTTTATTCGAAAGAATTTGAGAGAGTTTTTGCCGGTGCGGACAGGCAGTATTACGGGGTTTACAGAGGTTTATCGAAGGGAGATGTGCGGCAGCAGAATGTGGAAGAATTTCTTCTGGAAATCCGGAAAAAGCAAAAGGTCGAGTTCCTTCTGGAGGAGGACGAGATACGTATAGAAGACCCCCGGGATATGGAAGAGAACCGGCTTGTGATAAACCGCAACGGCTGGGGCTTTTCGGAACTGAAGGTGAAAAAGGACGGGGATTTCATCGTCCTTCAGAAGGATACCGTAAGGGATGAGGATTTTCCTGGAAACACCTGCAGGCTGCCCTTTTATATAGCGGCGGACAAGCTGCACGGAGGAAGGAATTACGGAAGTATCCGTCTGTCAAACCCTTATGCGTCCCTTACGGCAAAGGTTACGGTGGTCGGCAAGACGGTGCTGGTTAAGGCGCCGGGAATCCGCCGGCAGAAAAAGCATAAGATTGTAGAGCTGATGCAGTATTATGAGGCTTTCCGCATCAGGAAAATCAGCGCGGCATCCTGGCTTAAAAAGACGGAGGAGCTTCTGGACGAGCTGATTCAGACGGATAATTATGATGTTTCATTGAAGCTGTTCCGGGTGCAGATACTGATAACCGAGGAACGCTTAAACGAGGCGGAATGGCATTTAAATCAGGTGAGCGCAGAGGTGGAGGAAAATTTTGAACCCGCCGTTTACTGCTATTATCTGTATTTAAACACCCTTTTGGGGAAATCAGACATTTACACCGACGAGGCTGCCGGGCAGGTGGAGAGGATTTATGTGCAGAATTCCGATAACTGGCGGATTGCATGGCTGCTTTTATATCTCTCGGAGGAATATATTAAGAGCCCTTCCCGGAAATGGCTGATGCTGGAGGAGCAGTTCCGGCAGGGGTGCAGGAGCCCGGTGCTCTACATTGAGGCGTGGAATCTCATTGCCGCCAATCCGGCGCTGCTCATGCGGCTGGGGGGTTTCGAACTGCAGGTTCTGTATTATGCGGCTAAAAAGGAAATTTTAAGCTCTGATGTTATCATACAGATTGTCTATCTGGCGCAGAAGACGAAGATTTATTCCGCCAGGCTTTTTGAAATTTTGAAGGTCTGTTACCGGCTCACGCCCGGAAACGAAGTGCTGCAGGCAATCTGTACCCTTTTAATCAAGGGGAGCGTCACGGACAGGGAGAGTTTTCCCTGGTATGAAAAGGGAATTGAAAAGGAGCTTCGCATCACAAGGCTTTACGAGCACTATATAATGTCCTTAAATCTTGAGGAGGAGAAGGAAATTCCCAAAATTGTGCTGATGTATTTTGCCTTTGACAGCAGCCTGGACAGTCTGCACAACGCATGGCTTTATGCTTACATGTACCGGAACAGGGGGCAGTTCCCTGATTTGTATGAGAATTACAGGGAGCAGATTGAGCGTTTTGTGGTGTTTCAGATATTAAAGGGAAGAAGCAATAAATATCTGGCATATTTATATAAAAATCTGATTAATCTTAATATGCTTACGGAGGAAACGGCCAGAGGGCTTTCCACCGTTTTGTTTATACAATGCCTTACTGTAAAGAGAAGCGATATCCGCAGGGCGGTTCTGATTTACGAAAAGGAAAAGTATGAGGCGGTTTATCCGGTTGCGGGCCGGGAGGCGTATCTTCCGGTTTACGGCGGAGACTGCCGGCTGATTTTGGAGGACGGGGCGGGGAACCGTTACTGCCGTGAGGAGGAATATACCTTAGAGCGGCTTCTTGTGCCCGACCAGCTTGCGGCGATGATTGCGCCTTACGTTGACGGGAGCGTCCATTTTGACCTGTGGCTGTGCGAGCGGGGAAATAATCTGTCTTCCGTGACGGCGGACAATGTGGTATATATGAAGCGGCTTGCCGATTCCGACGAGCTTCTGGACGAGGTCTGCCGGGAAATCAGGATGAAGCTGATTGATTTTTATTACGATACCGACAGGATTCAGGATTTGGACGATTTTCTGGAGAAACTTTCGCCTGAACAGATAGATAACAGATGTTTTGCAAAAGTGACACGTTTTATCGTGCTCCGGGGCATGCATGAAAAGGCTTTTGAATGGATTAAGCTGCGCGGCGCCGAGGGCGTGGATGCAAAGACGCTCATGAGGCTGTGCAGCAGGCTGATTACTATAGAAGGGATGGAAGAGGACCCGGTCATGACCATCCTGATTTTCCGTGCGTTTAAGGCCGGAAAATATGATGAAAATCTGCTGGAATATCTGTGCCGTTTCTTTGTGGGAACCAGCAAGGAAATGAGGGACGTGTGGAAAGCGGCGGAATCCTTCGGCGTGGATACCTATATGCTTTCGGAGCGGCTTTTGATTCAGATGATGTATACAGGCGCCTTTTTGGGCGAAAGGGTGGAGATTTTCAAACGCTATGTGTCCGGTGGCGCGAGAAGCAGAGTGGAGCTGGCGGTTTTAGCCTGGTGCGCTTACGATTATTTCGCAAGAGGCAGGCAGCTCGACGATTTTATTCTTGAGGATTTACTTCGGGCAGCGGAGCGGCAGGAGGAAATTCCTTTTGTGTGTAAGCTTGCCTGCGTGAAATATTATGCGGAAAATAAAAAGAAGGTGGACGAGAGGGTTTCCCTCTATCTGATTGTTTTTCTGCGGGAGATGCTTGCGGAAAACATATACTTTTCTTTTTTCAGGGAATATGCGGATAATATTGCCTTTATGAGGCAGTTCCTGGATAAGACCATGATTGAATACCGCGTCAGGGAGGGAAATAAGGCATATATTCATTATCTTCTGGAAAAAGAGGGCGGTAACGGGGAAGAATATATAAAAGAGGAAATGCGGGATATGTTCGGCGGCATTTGCGTCAAACAGTTCATTCTTTTCTTCGGGGAGCATTTGCAGTACTATATTACGGAAGTGGAGGACGGTAAAGAGCACCTGACGGAAAGCGGGACGTTGAGCCACAACGACGCCGGAGGCGAGGAGCGGGAGGACAGATATACGCTGCTTAACGACATTTCCATAGGAAGAAATCTGCATGACCACGACACCATGGAAAGCCTTCTGCGGGAGTACTTTGAGAAGGATTTTATCGTCAGGGAACTGTTCCATGCAATCTGAGAGCGGCATGGGAACGGACGGGTTATGACAAAAATTTGGCATAGAGGATACAGGCGTGATACTTCAAAATCAAAAGGATTTCATCGGAAAAAAGAACGGCAAAAAGGTGATAGTAGGTTATGACCTGGGGCGGGAGCAGGCGCAAATCAGTTATTGCGGACTGGAGGAATCGGAGCCGGAAACGGTTTCCGCGGTGGCAGGTACGGAACAGTACAATATTCCTGCGGTGCTCTGTAAAAGAAGCGGCGTGAGCCAGTGGTATTACGGAAAGGAAGCAGTCAAGTTCGCGGAGCAGGAGGAGGGCATTCTGGTGGAGGATTTGCTCACTTTAGCGGAGCGGGGGGAGGATGTGCTTGTGGAGGGCGAGGTTTTCGACCCGGTGGCGCTCCTTACACTTTTCGTCAAAAGAAGTCTGTCGCTTCTTGGAATGCGGATACCCCTAAACCAGATTGAAGCCTTTATGTTTACGGTGGAGGAGCTTACGCCACGGATTGTGGATGTTCTCGGGAAGGTGGCGGCCGGGCTGCAGTTAAAGGCCGGACACATTGCTTTCCAGAATTATTCCGAGAGTTTTTATGCCTATACGCTTCATCAGGAAAAGGAGATATGGAAAAACGACGTGGTGATATTCGAGTATCATCATTTCCTGAAAATGCTCTGCCTTGAATGCAACCGCAGAACCAGGCCCCAGGTGGTGTTCATTGAACGGCGGGATTTCCCCGGAGTCGAGCGCCGGGTCTGGAAAGAGGAGGAGGCGGGAAGGCAGCTCCAGATGGAAGAGCTGGACGCGCTTTTTCTCCACCTTGCGGGGGAGGCTTTATCGGGCAGAATGGTGTCCACGGTTTTTCTTCTGGGTGACGGCTTCAAGGAAAGCTGGATGAAGGAATCTTTAAAATTCCTGTGCAGAAACCGGCGGGTTTTTCAGGGAAACAATTTGTACAGCAAGGGCGCCTGTTATGGGATGAGAGAGCGAATCAATCCGGGCAGGGAGTGGCAGGAATACGTTTATCTGGGAGACGAGAAGCTCAAATCCAATATCGGGCTCAGGGCGCTGCGGCAGGGGGAGGATTCCTACTTTGCCGTGCTGGACGCCGGAACCAACTGGTACGAGGCCTTCTCGGAGTTTGAGATTATCCTGGAGGAAGGCAATACGGTGGAGTTCGTGATTACGCCCCTTACCGGAGGCAACGTGACGAACAGGTCGGTGTCCCTTGACGGACTTCCCGAGCGGCCAGGCAGGACCACCAGATTAAATGTGCAGGTGGAGATGGCATCTGTAAATCAGGCGGTTGTCACGGTTTCGGACCTGGGCTTCGGCGAGCTGTTTAAGTCCAGCGGAAAGGCGTGGACGCGGACAATTACGGTGTGAGGCAATCCGCAGGCGGGAAGAAAGCAGCATGCCGATATCTGCCGCCAGGCTGCAAAGGCCGGCGGAGAGCAGGCTTCGTATAAATAAAAGGAGTAACAGGTAGTTATGGGCAGGATTTTATTGTGCACAGGAAAATATGCCAAAAATCCGTATTATGTGGAGAGCTTTTGTGCAAATGTGTATTGTGTGGAGGAGCTTTGCTATCTTTTTATGAGCAATCCTTTTTCCATTGACAGGGATATCATGGACAAAAAGCTGGCCGAGTGGCTGGACGAGGAGTGCGGCCTCTCCGAGCTTGGGCATCAGCTTTTAAAGCTGTTTCAAAGGGGAAGCCAGCCGGGAATTTTCGTGGGTATGATTCTGGATTATGTGAACTACTGCACCCCGGAGGAAAAGGAAAAAATCGAAGAGGTTCTGCAAAATAACGCAGGCCTTACAGATTATGAAAAAAGGAAAAAGCAGGCGGATTTTCTTTTGAAAAACGGCAGGCTGAAGCTGGCCATAGAGGAGTACGACAGCCTGATCAGGCAGCTTCCGGATACGGAAAGCGCGCTCTCGCCGTCCCTTTACCACAACATGGGAACAGCCTATGCCGGGCTTTTTCAGTTTGAGATGGCGGCAAAATATTTTAAGAGGGCTTATGAGAGGTCGGGGCAGTCGGAATCCGGGATTTCATTTCTGATGGCCAGGAGATTATATTTATCCGAAAACCAGTATATTTCTTTTATTGCGGAGCACGGGGAATATCATGGGCTTTCCATGGAGGTGGAAAAGCTTCTTGAACGGGTCAGGGGTACTTTTGAGACCACTCGGGAAAACAGGATGCTGAGCGCCCTTGAAATTTATAAGGACGAGGGAAATGTGGCCTCCTATTATGATGAGATTGACAAAATCATTTCCGAAAAAAAGGATGAATATCGGGAGCTTGTGGCAAGATAGCCGGTTCCGGGCAGGACGGGAGCAATATGGGTTTAATAAAAAAGCTGTTAAATTGGAAGAAAGATGTCAGTGAACCTGTCTATGAGATTGAAGACTGGAATGAGGTGGTCTACGACAGGGAGGATTTGAAGATTAATGACAAGGAGCAGCGGCAGGAGTATGTGCGGGGGTGCCTGGAACAGATTGCCGAGGCGTCAAAGGAGCTTGAGAATCTTCAGTTTGAGTATAATATGGTGACCTCCTATCTGAAGGATATGGAGGAAATTGAGGCGCTGCCGAAGGAGGAAAAGGAGATTCTTTCCGAGTGCGCAAAAAAAATCGACGCGCTGGAAAAGCAGCAGTCCGGCTTTGAGGAGCGCAGGGGGCAGATGAACGATGAGACATACCGCCGGATGGAGCGGCTTGAGGACGAGATTTCCGAGGGGCATAAAAAGCTCAGCGAAGCGGAGGAGCGTCAGGAGCTGATTAAGCGGGATTTGCGGAAGCTGGACGGCGAGAAGCAGGCTTATCTTTTCAGAAAAAGCGAACTGCGTCACTTTATTGCAGATACCAGATCAATGACGGTTATCTGTACCGTTGCGATGCTGGCATGTATCTGCGTTTTGTTTGTATTGCAGTACGGTTTTCAGCTGAACACAAAGTTTGGTTATCTTCTGGCGGCGGGAGCCGGGGCGGTGGCGATTACGATTATCTTTATCAAGCACAACGATGCGGTGAAGGAGCTTTCCAGAGTAGAGAGCGGCATCAGCCGTATTATCAGGCTACAGAATACAGTAAAAATCCGTTATGTAAACAATACCAATCTGCTTGATTATCTTTATCTGAAATATAATGTAAAAAGCGCCGGAGAGCTGGGAAAAAGCTGGAAGCAGTTTCAGGAGGAAAAGGAGGAGCGGCTCAATTACCAGCAGGCGGTAAAGCAGATGGACCGCCATCAGCAGGATTTGCTTCGGATACTGCGCAGATATCAGATAAAGGACCCTATGATTTGGCTGCACCAGACGGCAGCTCTTCTCGATAAAAAGGAAATGGTGGAAATCCGCCACAATCTGATTATCAGGCGGCAGTCTCTGCGCAGGCGGATGGACTATAATAAGGAAGTGATTGCGGGGAACGCCCAGGCTGAGGTGAAGGATTTGGTGGAGAGTTACCCTAAGTATGCAAAAGAGATAATGGATATTGTGGATGAGTACGAGGAGGATTTCTCCTGAAACTGTTTTTTCGGGCAGAACCGGTATATCCTGTCCTGTGAGTCTGTGGTTACTCTTTAAATTGTTTGCTAATTGTTAATTATAAATTTAATTTTCAATGCCGTATGACGGCAGAATGGAGGATGTCATGAAAAAAATGGAACAGCTTTATGAAGGAAAGGCAAAAAAGGTATTTGCAACAGATGACCCGGATGTTGTTATCGTGGACTATAAGGACGACGCTACTGCTTTTAACGGCGAGAAGAAGGGAACCATTGTGGGAAAGGGCGCAATCAACAACCGCATGACAAATCACGTATTTAAGCTTCTGGAAAAGGAAGGCGTTGCCACTCATCTGATTGAGGAGCTGAGCGAGCGGGAAACCGCAGTGAAGAAGGTGGAAATCGTACCTCTTGAGGTGATTATCAGAAACGTGGCGGCAGGAAGCTTTTCCAAACGTCTCGGCGTACCTGAAGGAACCCCTTTCAAGGAGCCTACCATTGAATTCAGCTACAAAAACGACGAGCTGGGCGACCCTCTTATCAACAGCTATTTTGCGGTTGCACTGGGACTTGCCACATGGGAGGAAATTGACACCATCAAGAAATTTGCTTTTAAGGTAAATGATGTTTTGAAGGCATATTTCCTGCAGGCGGATATTAAGCTGATTGACTTCAAGATTGAGTTCGGACGTTATCACGGGCAGATTCTTTTAGCTGACGAGATATCGCCCGATACCTGCCGGCTGTGGGATGTCAATACCAACGAAAAGCTGGACAAGGACCGCTTCCGCAGGGATTTGGGAAATGTGGAGGAAGCCTATAACGAGGTATTTAAGAGACTTGGATTGTAATATGTAAAAAGGAGGGGCCCGCAAAGCGGGAGGCTTCCTTATTACCGGCAGACAAACAGCAAACATGCGAAAGCGCACGGAACAATTTGCAGACCCGGAAAGCGGCTGAAAGTTGTTCCGGACCAAGGTGTGCAGGAGCATGTTTGCGGAACTGGAATGGAGGGACAATGGGTACAGACAGATATACAAGTCCCCTGTCTGAGCGCTATGCCAGCAGGGAAATGCAGTATATTTTTTCACAGGATATGAAGTTTCGCACATGGCGGCGGCTCTGGATTGCGCTTGCCGAGACGGAAATGGAGCTGGGCTTATCCCAGGACGGAAAGCCGGTCATCACAAAAGAGCAGATTGATGAGCTGAAAGCCCATGCGGAGGATATTAATTACGAGGTGGCAAGAGCAAGAGAAAAGGAAGTGCGCCACGATGTGATGAGCCATGTGTACGCTTACGGGCAGCAGTGCCCGAAGGCGGCGGGAATTATCCATCTTGGAGCAACCAGCTGTTATGTAGGCGATAACACTGATATTATTGTGATGCGGGAAGCGCTTTTGCTGGTAAAAAAGAAGCTGGTGAACGTGCTTTCCGAGCTGGCGGCTTTTGCAGACAGATATAAGGCGCAGCCCACGCTGGCCTTCACTCATTTTCAGCCGGCACAGCCCACCACGGTGGGGAAGCGCGCCACGCTCTGGATGCAGGAATTTCTTCTGGATTTAGAGGATTTGAATTATGTGCTGTCAGGCTTAAAGCTTCTTGGCTCGAAGGGAACCACAGGGACGCAGGCTTCTTTCCTGGAGCTTTTTAACGGAGACCAGGAAACCATCGACCGGATTGACCCCATGATAGCGGAAAAGATGGGATTTGACTCCTGTTACCCGGTATCCGGGCAGACCTATTCCCGGAAAGTGGATACCCGGGTGGCCAACGTGCTTGCGGGCATTGCGGCAAGCGCCCATAAAATGTCCAACGATATCCGGCTTTTGCAGCATTTAAAGGAGGTGGAGGAGCCCTTTGAAAAGAACCAGATTGGTTCCTCAGCCATGGCCTACAAGAGGAATCCCATGAGAAGCGAGAGAATAGCCTCTCTCTCCAGATATGTGATGATTGACGCCTTAAATCCGGCCATCACCTCCGCAACCCAGTGGTTTGAGAGAACGCTGGACGATTCCGCCAACAAACGCCTTTCCATACCCGAAGGCTTCCTTGCCATTGACGGCATTTTAGACCTTAGCCTTAACGTGGTGGACGGCCTTGTGGTTTATCCGAAGGTGATTGAAAAGCACATGATGAGCGAGCTGCCTTTCATGGCCACCGAAAATATCATGATGGACGCGGTAAAGCTGGGAGGTAACAGACAGGAGCTTCACGAGAGAATCAGGGAGCTTTCCATGGAGGCCGGAAAAAATGTGAAGGAAGAGGGAAAGGAAAATAATCTTCTGGAGCTGATTGCGGCGGACGGTGCATTCAACATGTCTTTGGAGGATTTACAGCGGGCCATGGAGCCCTCAAGATACATCGGGCGCTCCAGGGAGCAGGTTGAGAGCTTTCTTGCGAAGGCGATAAGGCCCGTTCTTGAGGAAAATAAGGATTTACTGGGCGTAAAGGCTGAGATAAACGTATAAATCAGCAGATGCCGGACGGCGCACGGAACAATTTCCTGGTGCAGAACGCAGCCGGAAACTGTTCCGGACAAATGTGTGCTGTCTGGCATCTGCTCAAAAGGAACAGGAGGGCGATATGGGAGGATTTTTTGGAGCAGCGCTGAAAAAGGACTGTGTTTTTGATTTGTTTTTCGGGACGGACTATCATTCCCACTTGGGGACAAGAAGGGCGGGAATGGCCGTATACAGCAGGGAAAAAGGCTTTGACCGGGCAATCCACAACATTGAAAACGCGCCTTTTCGGACGAAGTTTGATAAGGACTTCAATGAGATGGAGGGAAATCTGGGAATCGGATGTATTTCCGATTACGAGCCGCAGCCGCTTTTAGTGCGCTCACACCATGGAACCTATGCCATCAGCACGGTAGGGAAAATTAATAATGCAGAAGAAATAACAGATAATATTTTTACTACGGGACACGCCCATTTCATGGAGATGAGCAGCGGAGACATCAATGCCACGGAGCTTGTGGCCGCCATTATCAATCAGAAAGATAATATCATTGAGGGCATCAGGTATGCCCAGGAGGTAATCAACGGCTCCATGTCAATTCTGCTGCTGACGCCTGAGGGGATTTACGCGGCGAGAGACAGGGTGGGGCGAACCCCTGTGGTAGTAGGGAAAAAGGAGGAAGGCTACTGCGTTGCTTTTGAGAGCTTTTCTTTCCTGAATCTGGGATATACCATGGAGAGGGAGTTAGGACCCGGCGAAATTGTGGTGGTGACGCCGGAGGAGGTGCGGACACTTTCCGCGCCCGGTTCGGATATGAAAATCTGTACCTTTCTTTGGGTTTACTACGGATATCCCTCATCCTCTTATGAGGGTATCAGCGTGGAAAAGATGCGCTACAACTGCGGCGCGCTCCTTGCAAGACGGGACGACGCAAAGCCGGACAACGTGGCCGGGGTGCCGGATTCCGGGATTGCCCACGCCGTTGGGTATTCCAATGAGTCGGGAATTCCTTTTTCAAGACCCTTTGTGAAGTATACGCCTACCTGGCCCAGGTCTTTTATGCCCACCAACCAGAGCCAGAGAAATCTGATTGCCAAGATGAAGCTGATACCGGTGCATGATTTGATACAGGGAAAGAGCCTGCTTTTGATAGACGATTCCATTGTGAGAGGCACTCAGCTTGGGGAAACCACGGAATTTCTTTATCAGAGCGGGGCAAAGGAGGTACATATAAGACCTGCCTGCCCGCCTATCTTGTATGGGTGTAAGTACCTGAATTTTTCACGTTCCACCTCCGAGATGGATCTGATTACCAGACGGGTGATTAAGGACATGGAAGGCGACGGCGGGGAAGTGGATTTGACCGATTATTCCAATCCGGAAACCGGGGAATATCAGGAGATGGTGGAGCATATCAGAGAAAGGCTGAATTTCACATCACTGAGATATCACAGACTGGACGATATGATTGAGTCGGTGGGGATTGACAGGTGTAAGCTCTGTACATACTGCTGGGATGGGAAAGAATAAAGGGATGATACAGGGTGTAAGGTGTAAAATGCCTTACACCTTTTTAACGCGGAACCTGAAAAATGATTTCCGCGTCTTTTTAAAATAAAGGCTTTCCATTTCTTTCAGAATGATGTATAATCCCAGATATAAGTTTATTGACATATCAGATAACAAGTCGCAATAAATTCCCTAAAGAAAACTTTTGATATGAATTTTTTAAAACTTGCATTATGACTATAAATGAATGGAGGATTTTATGAGAGAAAAGTATGAGTCACTGGCGCTTGCTGACTTGAAGGCAATTGCGAAGGCCAGAGGACTGAAAGGCACATCATCGATGAAAAAGGCGGAGCTGATTGAGCTGATGCTGGCGGAGGACGAGAAAGATAAGGCGGAGGGCAAAAACATTCAGCCAAAGCCGGTGGCACAGAAAGCAGCCGGAAAAGAAGGCGGAAGCCGTGGTGAAAAGCCTGAGAGCAGAACTTTTACCCGGACAGAAAAACCGGAATACCGGACGGAACGCGCTGAAGGACGGGTGGAGGAGCCAAGGTCCGAGGAGGACAAGTTCCCGGCGGAGCTCGACAGCGGCGTGGCGGCCAGCGGGATTTTGGAGGTTATGTCGGACGGATTTGGATTTATCCGCTGCGAAAATTATCTGCCCGGCGACCATGACGTTTATGTGGCTCCCAGCCAGATACGCAGATTCGGACTGAAAACCGGCGATATTCTTGAGGGAAACACCCGGGTGAGGACTCAGGGCGAAAAGTTTGCCGCGCTTTTATATGTGAAATCCATCAACGGCTATCCGCCGGATGTGGCGGCGAGAAGATGCAGCTTTGAAGATATGACGCCGATTTTCCCCAACGAGAGGCTGCATCTTGAAATGCCCGGAGCCAGCGTTTCCATGAGAATTATGGATCTGATCAGCCCCGTGGGCAAGGGACAGAGAGGTATGATTGTATCCCCGCCCAAGGCCGGCAAAACCACGCTTTTAAAGGACGTGGCTAAGTCCGTAAAGCGCAACGCCCCGGAAGTGCACCTGATTATCCTTCTGATTGACGAGCGTCCCGAGGAGGTTACGGATATTAAGGAGGCCATAGAAGGGCCCAACGTGGAAGTGATTTATTCCACCTTTGACGAGCTGCCCGAGCACCATAAGCGGGTTTCCGAGATGGTTATTGAGAGAGGAAAGCGTCTTGTGGAGCATAAAAAGGACGTAATGATTCTGATAGACAGCATCACCAGGCTGACCAGAGCTTATAACCAGACGGTTCCCCCCAGCGGGCGTACCTTGTCAGGCGGTCTTGACCCGGCGGCATTACATATGCCCAAGCGGTTCTTCGGCGCGGCCAGAAACATGAGAGAGGGCGGTTCCCTGACCATTCTTGCCACCGCATTAGTGGATACGGGGAGCAAGATGGATGATGTGGTTTATGAAGAATTTAAGGGAACCGGAAATATGGAGCTGGTGCTTGATCGCAAGCTTTCGGAGAAGAGGGTATTCCCGGCAATTGATATCCCGAAGTCCGGTACCAGAAGAGAAGATTTGCTGCTTTCGCCTGAGGAGCTGGAGGCAATCAACGTCATGCGCAAGGCGTTAAACGGTCTTAAGAGCGATGAGGCCGCGGACAAGATTCTGGATATGTTTTCCAAGACCAGAAACAATCATGAGTTTGTAAATATGGTGAAAAAAATAAAATGGTTCTAAAAAATACTTGCATCATGGAATAAGCTATGCTACAATAAGAAAGCTGTATGCGTGATGCATCGGCAGTGTTCATATGAAAATATAAGGACTGCAAAAGTTTCCATAGAGAGGTGAGAGAGCATGAAAGAAGGAATTCATCCTGAGTACTATCAGGCAACCGTAACATGTAACTGTGGCAATACGTTTGTAACAGGTTCAACCAAAAAGGATATTCACGTTGAAGTTTGTTCTAAATGCCATCCATTCTACACAGGCCAGCAGAAGACGGCCAGAGCGGCTGGACGTATTGATAAGTTCAATAAGAAATACGGTGTGGAAAGCAAATAGGTTTTGCAAGGAAAGGTTGAGGTGGTTGCATCTCAACCTTATTTTGTATGTGCAGACCTCTGCGGCGGCCTGGGAAGGGAAGCTGCGGGAGTATTGACTAATAGAAAAATACGATGGAGTAATATTATGAAAAGAAAAAAGATTTGCGGTTCATCGGGAATTGGCGGCCAGGCGGTTTTAGAGGGAGTCATGATGAAAAATAAGGACGATTACGCTGTGGCAGTCAGAAAGCCTGACGGGGAAATTGAGGTGGAAGTGGAGGTTTTCCGCGGGCTTTTGCACGACAGCAGCCTTACGAAAATCCCCTTTATACGGGGGGTGTTTAATTTTGTGGATTCTCTCAGGCTGGGAGTAAAGACGCTCAACTATTCCGCTTCCTTTTATGAGGACGAGGAAGCCGGGGAGACGAAGCTGGATAAGGCTCTCAACAAAATATCAGGGGGGCGGGCAGAGAATATTCTCATGGGAATCACAACGGTTATTTCAATTCTGCTGGCAGTAGGGATTTTTATACTTCTTCCCTATTACCTTTCCTCTCTGCTTTCGGGATATGTGAGAAACGCATCCCTTCTGGCGATTATTGAGGGCGCTATAAGAATTGTGATTTTCCTTGCCTATGTGGTTGGAATCAGTATGATGAAGGATATCCACAGGCTTTACCAGTACCACGGCGCAGAGCATAAATGTATTAACTGTATTGAAAAGGGGCACGCTCTTACGGTAAAAAACGTAATGCGCAGTTCCCGAATCCATAAGCGGTGCGGAACCAGCTTTCTGTTTTTTGTGATGTTCGTGAGCATCATCCTGTTTTTCTTTATCAGGGTGCCGAACCCGGTGCTTAAGGTGGCGCTGAGAATAGCCCTTATCCCTGTAATTGCAGGTATCTCCTATGAAATTATCCGTCTGGCGGGGAGGAGCGACAATATTTTTATCCAGATTATTTCCGCGCCGGGTATGATGCTGCAGCGTCTTACCACAAAGGAGCCGGACGAAAGCATGGTGGAGGTCGCTATGTGCTCGGTGGAGGCCGTGTTTGACTGGCGCGCTTATCTGAAGGAGAATTTTGATAAATCCGTCGAAGGAAGCGAAGACGCCTACGGGCAGAACGGAGAGAAGCCATGAATTATCAGGAGCTGTATCGCCGGGGAAGGGAGCAGCTTGAAAAGGCCTCTGTCGGGGAGGCGGCTTTGGATGCCCGCCTTTTGCTGGAAGAAATCTGTGGTACCGACAGGAATTATCTTTTGTCCCACGGGGAAAACCAGGTGACGAAGGAGCAGCATGACGCGTATTTAAGCAGTATAGAGAAAAGGCGGCGGCATATACCTTTGCAGCATATTTTAGGTTATCAGGAGTTTATGGGATTGAAATTTCAGGTGACGCCGCAGGTGCTGATACCCAGACAGGATACGGAAACGCTGGTGGAGGAGGTTTTGCGTTTTCTCCATGACGGCATGCATATTCTGGACGTGTGCACCGGCTCGGGCTGTATTCTCCTTAGCCTGCTTCGGTATTCCAACGACTGTGTCGGCGTTGGCTGCGATATATCCGGAGAGGCGCTCAAGGTGGCGGATAAAAACGCCGCAGCGCTTGGAATTGAGGCAGAATTTATACAGAGCAATTTGTTTGAAAATATAGACGGAAAGTATGAGATTATCGTGTCAAACCCTCCTTATATTGCAAGCGGGGAGATTCCGGGGCTGATGGAGGAGGTCAGGGAGCACGACCCGCTTATGGCATTGGACGGCGGAGAGGACGGTCTTGTCTTTTACAGGGAAATTACAGGGAAAGCCGGGGAGTTTCTTTATCCCGGCGGTATGCTTTTTCTGGAAATCGGATGCAGGCAGGCACAGGCCGTTGGCGAATACATGAAAGGAGCCGGTTATCAGGACATTACAGTCTGCCGGGACCTGGCGGGACTTGACAGAGTGGTATATGGAGTTTGGAGGTAAACATGTTTGATAAATTAGAAGATTTATTGATTCGATTTGAGGAGATTATGGGCGAGCTTGGAGAACCGTCCGTGGCGAATAATCAGGATAGATTCCGCAAGCTGATGAAGGAACAGAGCGATTTGACTCCTATAGTCAATGCCTATAAGGAATATAAAAAGTGCGGACAGGACGTGGAGGATTCCCTTGCAATGCTGGAGGAGGAATCCGACGGGGATATGCGTGAAATGCTGAAGGACGAGCTGAATGCCGCAAAAAAGAGGATTGAGGAACTGGAGGATGAGCTTAAGATACTTCTTCTTCCCAGGGACCCTAATGACGACAGGAACGTGATTGTGGAAATCCGGGCAGGCGCCGGCGGCGATGAGGCGGCGCTTTTCGCGGCGGAAGTATATCGTCTTTACGTGCACTATGCGGAGAGCCAGCGCTGGAAGGTGGAGACCATGAATGTGGACGAAATCGGAATCGGCGGCATGAAGGAAGTAAACTTTATGATTAGCGGACAGGGAGCTTACTCCAGATTAAAATACGAAAGCGGCGTGCACCGGGTACAGCGTGTGCCGGAGACCGAGTCGGGCGGACGGATTCACACTTCTACTATCACGGTGGCCGTGATGCCGGAAGTGGAGGAAGTGGACGTGGTGATTGATGAAAAGGATATCCGAATAGATGTGATGCGGGCGTCAGGAAACGGAGGCCAGTGCGTAAATACCACGGACTCGGCAGTTCGGCTTACCCATTATCCCACGGGAATCGTGGTATACAGCCAGACGGAAAAATCCCAGCTCCAGAATAAGGCGAAAGCGTTTGCTCTGCTTCGCGCAAAGCTTTACGATATTGAACAGCAGAAAGCTCACGATGCGGAGGCGGAACTGCGCAGAAGCCAGATTGGAACCGGCGACCGTTCCGAAAAAATCCGCACCTACAATTTCCCTCAGGGCCGGGTGACCGACCATCGGATAGGACTGACCCTGTATAAGCTTGACAAGGTGATGAACGGGGATATTCAGGAGATTATAGACGCCTGTATTGCAGCGGACCAGGCGGCAAAGCTGGCGAAGATGAATGCGTATTGAAAACAAACGCGGCTGGCTTATTATAACAAACGCCGCCGCGCTCTGCGAACCGGCTTATTGTAATAAAAAGGCGTTGGAAACCCATTTCGGGCATTTTTCCAACGCCTCACAGACATAAAGTTTATCTGAAAGAATCTACAGTTTCTTTGCAAGCATATCCGCATTCGTGGAATATTTCAAAGCAGTATCTCTTGTAATAATCCCCTGCTTATACAGATTTAAGAGGCTTCCGTCCATGGAAATCATATCTTCCTTCATGGAGGAATAAATAATGCCGTCAATCTGCGGAATCTTGTTTTCACGAATCATATTCCGTATGGCCGGAGTCACCGTCATGATTTCCAGGGCAGGAACCATTCCGCCGTCCACGGTGGGCACCAGCTGTTGGGAAACGACTGCGTTGAGCACAGTGGAGAGCTGTACGCCGATTTGTTTCTGCTGGTTGGCCGGGAAAACGTCGATGATACGGTCAATGGTGTTGGCGGCGCCGATGGTATGAAGGGTGGAGAGAAGAAGATGTCCTGTCTCTGCGGCCGTCATGGCAACCTCAATTGTCTCGTAATCCCGCATTTCCCCAAGAAGAATAACGTCCGGGCTTTGGCGCAGGGCAGCTCGCAGAGCGCTTACATAATTTTCGGTATCCACATTGATTTCACGCTGGCTCACCACGCTTTGAATGTGTCTGTGGAGGTATTCCAGGGGGTCTTCCAGGGTGATGATATGCTTATGCTGACTCTGGTTAATCTGGTCAATCATACAGGCTAAGGTGGTGGATTTGCCGCTTCCGGCAGGGCCGGTAACCAGAACCATTCCTTTTCCTCCCTCCCCGAGACGGAGAACATAGTCGGGAATATGGAGGACGTGGGGGTTCGGCAGATCAAAGGTGATGATACGGATAACCGCAGACAGAGAGCCGCGCTGCTTGTAAGCGCTGACACGGAACCTGGAGATGCCTTTGATAGCAAAGGAAAAGTCGTCGTCGCCCGTTTCATGGAGCCGTTTCATATCCCGGTTGCCTGCATACTGGTAAATATCGGCGAGGATATTTTCGGTATCTGCGGGCAGAAGCCTTTCCTCGGTAAATTGCGAGATAATATTATTTTTGCGGAGTGATACCGGAAGACCGGCAATAATAAACACGTCCGAAGCATGGGCGTTAATCGCCTGCTGTAAGCATTCTTTTAAATCCATAACTAAACTCCTTTTTACAGTTATAATTCAGATGGTGAAAAGTCGCGTGGCAGGTTTGATGCCTTGTCAGTCTGCTACGGGATTGTTGACTAAGGAACTACAGAACAGGTATCAGGTTGAGAGGCTCATCCTCCATCTCCCAGTCCTCAACATTCACAATTTTCCAGGTTTTTACTTCATAATAACGGTCGCTCGTCCTAAAATCAGTTACCCGCAGAACCACTTGCAATTCCTGTCTTTCGTCTGCGGGAACCTGGAAGGAAATGAGAAATTCATCCTCCGACTGTTCGCAGATAACGGAAACGCCGCCATCCCCTGCCAAAGCATCGCCTGATGAAACGCCGCCTTCGCCGGTCAGGGCGTCCTCTGAATCGGCGCCCGTCAGGAAAGCTCCGTTCAGTGCAGAGCTGACGGCAAAAATATAATTGTCATACAGGTCAAGTTCCCCGTCCACATGGGAAGATGAGGCGGCAGAACCCACCTCATGGGAGGTTTCATAAAGAATGGAATCAATCTCGCCGACAATATCTTCAGCTCTTGCCGAAGCTTCATAGTAAGCCCTTTTATGCTCCGCCAGCCGTTCGCTGAAGGTATAGTCGCTTTTGGCGCTGGAAAGAGAAAGGATGGCAAAAGTGACGAGACAAAGTATCAGGAAGATTACCAGAAGGGAGGAGGAGCCGATATTCACGAAATAAGATTGCTGTTTGTCCTTCATTTTATTTTTCCGTCCTCCTTGCAATGTGGTGCTTTGCTTCCATCAGGTAAACAGGTTCGCCCTTTTCAGCTACGTTTGTATTTTCGTATATTTGTAATACCGCATGTATCATCTGTTCTTTACAGGTCAAATGGATATTCATGATGTAAAAGGCGGAGGATTCCCGGCACTGCGAAAAGGTGTCGTCAAAAAATATATGTATGATTTCCTCCGCAGATTTATCAGCCGGCGCATCTTCTGACGAAGCTGTGGAATACAGAGAATTGATCAGTATGGTCAATTCCCCGGAATCCGGGTACTTACCCAGGGGGTATTGCTGCTGCAGCAAAGAAACGCCGCTTTCCAGTCCCTCAGATGTGCAGATAATTTCCGCAACGTTGGAACATTCGTTGACTGAACGGGTCAGGATATCGGAATCAAGACTCAGCAGATGGGATTTCACAAAAAATTCCAAACACACGGCGCTTGCCACTGAAAAAAACAGAATGGCAATGATTAATTCCATAAGAAATAAGCCGGATGACCGGGCTCTGCTTTTATGTACCATTGAATAGTTGTCCTTTCTGGCCTTGCAGAATATTTTAACGGCTTCTTATGCCGATAATGGCGGAACTGGCCTTGTTCCTTTTGTCCGTACAGTCAAATTGAAAGAGATTTTCGGAAATCTGTTTCATGGAGAAATTCCTGATTTCCAGAATAGTTCTGCCGTCCGCTGCCGAAGCTTCCACACCATTCCTGATAAAAAGCTCTTTCAGGTTCCGTCCGCTGGCATAAATATATGTGAGATAGGTATCCTCGCCATAAGTCTGCTCCATCACAAGGGCATCGCAGCCGTCGAAGGTATCCAGATAAATTCTGCCGTCGCCGTCAGTCTGATGGATTTTTTCGCTGATATAGGCAAGTCCTGTCCTTGCCGTATACTGCAGGGAGGAATTTTCTGTGGTGGACTGATAAATCTGTGTTGAGAGCAGAATCAGGGTCAGCGCCGACAGAGCAAAAACGAAGAAAAGCGCAATTGGAAAGATAAAATCAATCATATGTCTGCGCTTAAGGCGAAATCCCATGTTCTTATTCCTCCTTTTCTATGATGGTGACATCCGGCAGAATGTTGGAGCCGATGGTCTGATAGTCAACAAAGAACAGGTCTTCATCATAGGTGAGACCGTAATTTTCCTTCAAATAATCCAGACTGGCCGGATAAGCCCCCTCAACTGCGTAGCAGTGGGTAATGCTGCGGGTGATTGCGTTTTCAAGACTTTCCTTCTGCCGCTTTTTTGTCCCGGAGGAAACAGAGGAAATTCCCTGAAAAAAAAGCAGGGCAATCGCCAGAAAAACGCATACGGAAGGCAGTACCCCGACTACAGGATTTTTGGGTTTCTGATAGACAAAACGATTCATATGTAAGCTCCTTTATCTGCTTAAATACTGGACATAATTCCCATAAGAGGCAGCATCACCGAAAGGAGAATTACGCCTACAATCAGAGATAACAAAACCACCAGCGTGGGCTCAAGCACCGCAAGAAGGTTGTTCATGCGGGTATCGATATCGTCCTGATAAAGACCGGCAATCTGTTCCATAACCTTATCCATAGAGCCGGTTTTGGAACCGATAGAGGCCATACGTGCGTAGACGCCGGAAAACATATCGGAGTGGAAAAGGGCGGTGGAGAGCTCCTCCCCCTCCTGGGTCTTTTCGATGCAAAGGTCAATTTTCCTGCGGAAAACAGGGTCGTCGTTTAAGGCGGTTACAAGCTCCATGCTCCGGTCCGGGTTAATGCCGCTGCTTAAGGTAAGAGCCATTCCGCTTGCAAAACGGCAGGCTGCAATTTCCTCATAAATTGTCCGGGTGAAGCCCAGCTTATATCCGATACTGCGGAACAGACTGCGGCCGGAATCGCTCCGGGTGCCGTAGAAAATGAAACCGGCAATCACAGCCAGAAGAACAATAAAGACGATGGAATACCGGTTAATTGCGGTTCCCACGTTCATAAGCGCCCGGGAAAAACCCGTCATTTCCGTTCCAAGCTGGATAAAAACCTGATTAAATACAGGCATAACCTTTACGAGAAGGACGACAATGACTATGGCCATCATCGCAACCATAATCATAGGATAGGTGATGGAATTGCGAATGCTTTTGCGGATGGCATCCTCTCTTGCATAGTGGTTCTGGAGAGAGCCCATAACGGCATCCAGTGTACCGGTTTCTTCTCCGATTTGCACCATGTGAAGCATATAGGAAGGATAAAGTTCAGTGGATTCCATGGCCTGATACAGGCTTCCGGTTTCCTGCATTCCCTTAAGAAGCGCGTCAAGCACCTCCTTTTCATAGGGAGAGGAGGCGTCCTCCTGCATAATCGTAAGGCCCTCCAGGGATGAAATGCCGGCCTTTAAAATCAGGGCAATCTGTCCGCAAAAAGAAGATAATTCCAGATTGGAAAAAGGTTTCATGGTTGATATTCCTCCAGTTTTCATTAATTAATAAGTATATTTTACAGTATATTTACTTCCGTCTCCAATATATTTTTCAACAGACGAACGGCTGTTGCTGGCTGCGAGAGTAGGGTCCATTAAGGACCAGTGTTTTCCGTCAAACTCAATGATGTTATCTACCCAGCCGATTTCGGTAATATAGACGCTGATCCATGCATGATATGCGTCGCCGGAATAACCAATCTGAAGCTTGGCAGGGACGTTCTGGGAGCGGAGCATTGCCACCATAAGAGCCGCATAGTCAAAACAAATCCCCTTTTTGCTCTTAAGCGTCCTGTCAACATCGGGAAGATAACCGGATTTTACCGTCGCCGCCAGTTCTTCATCATAGGTAATATTTTTAATCACATAAAGATACACCTGCTCCACAAAATTCAAATCGCCGGAGGAGGTGCCTGACAGCTCTGCGGCACAGGAGACGGCGTCGTCCTCCCGGGTGAACCATGCATATTGATTCGGGTATAAAAAGGGCCTGAATTCGTCGGCTATGGTAACGCTTATCTCTTGCGACAGCGCCAGAGCATACATATCGTCGTAGGCGTTTTCAAGAACATCCAGCCGGTACTTACCGTTTCCACTGGACAGAGGGAAAGTTTCATAGGAACCGCCGCCTGCCAGGGTATAAGTGTATACGGTTGCATCGGGCACGGTAATCTGGAGCTTTACCTTCGAGGCGCTTCCCTTATAACATACCATCACATATCCTTCGGAAGTGTTGGATGCGTCAATGGAAATGGTATTATCTCCATAAGTCAATGTGCCGGAAGCCTCAGGAACCAGACATTTCTGGACAGTGGCGCGCTTCTTGCCGGAGGAAGCGTTACTTTGGGAGCTTTTGCCCTTTGAACGGTCGCCGGACTTCTTAAAAATTGCCCTGGCGGTTTCAATATCCACGTCCTCGGTACCGCTGACATCAGCGTCGGCACCGTCATTTTCAACCATATCCGCACCGGCGGCCTGCCCTCCTTCCGTTACGGCGCTGTCCTTAGCCTGGGCAGGGGAGCCGGAAGCCGAAAAAGAGCATCCCAAGAAACTGACCATAGAAGTCAATATTAAAAATACACAGACAGGAAGAGATTTTCTGTGCATAATCTCAAACTCCTTTCATAGAAATCAGGATAGAAATACAAAACATAATAAAACAAGTATAACACTAAAAAACATATCAAACAAGAAAAATTTAGTAACAGAGCATGTCTATTGACAATCCGGCGGACATGATTAATAATCTAACTGAATATTTATATGCAGTGCCGAAGACGTGCCGTTTCGGGCCTGCACGAGGTGAAGAAGTGAGAAAAAGAAAAAATAAGTCGGTTCATAAGCCGGTATACCGGATTGAAAGAGAGATAGAGCCGAAAATAAAAAACAGGCGTTTTTTAAAAAAATACGACGGATTGAAATACGGATGGCTCAGGGATGCCAGGAAGTTTCTTGTCCTTCTGGCGCTTTTGCTCATTGCCTTTCGCCTGATAATCGGATTTTCCTTCGTAAAGGGCGATTCCATGATGCCCACATTAAAAGAAGGAAATCTGGTTTTTTACACCAGAATCAACGCGGAATACCGCAGGGGGGACGTGGTTTCCGTGAGGATTCCGTCCGGGGAATATTATGTAAAACGAATCATTGCCCTGGGCGGAGATACGGTGGAACTTAAGGGCGGCAAGGTATATGTTAACGGAGCGCTTCTGGAGGAGCCCTATGCGGCGGGGGAAACATGGGAGCAGACGTCGGGAATCGTCAGATACCCCTATACGGTTCAGGATGGACAGATTTTTGTGATGGGGGACAACAGAAGCGTATCGATGGATTCACGCAACTTCGGAGCGGTCGGCGAAAGACAGATAAAAGGGAAAATTCAGTTTTGCGTGGGAAAGAAGTTTATACGGAAAATGTAAAATTGTCCGGCAGAGGCCGTGTTCATCGGGCAGGGGAAGGTTTCCTCCCCTGCTCGATTACTGAATCGACAGGATAAGATGCAGCTTGTTTCCGGCAAGGTCGGGAACATAAACGTTAATCGTGTCCCTGAATTCAGGAAAGGTGATACACCCCTTTTCCTCATCGACAGCAAGGGGCGCGATTTCCTCTCCTGCGAGAGTTACTGCAGTAATACCGGAGTAGTCAACGCCGGAAATATCGTCCGAGAGATACAGATAAATAAAATCGTCCTCCTTTTTGCTGGCCGTTGCAACGGGAGCGTAGCGGTCAACCGTGGTCACATCCACATATTGGGTACTGGTCTGCCTGTTCACAAGGGTGACGGTCACCGCCATCTTTCCGTTTTGGTGCGGCTCAATGGAATAAACGTGGGAATCCGTTTCATAGACGGGGACATTATGCCCATCCACCGTGGCGTTTACCCGCTCCACCAGCATGAAGGAATCCACTTCCAGCCGGTAAACGGGATTAAAGCAAGTGTCAGCGGCGCCGGTTTCCGGCCCAAAGGACTGAATCTGAACGGAAAAGGAGGATGGCACAAACAGAAAGGGAAGCAGTAAAAAGAGAGTCATAATAATAACGAGGATGGTGCGCTGCAAAGTAAACCGTTCCCTGCGGTAATTGCTGTAGGAAGCCAGAACTTCAAGAGGAATGGTGTTAAGCTCCATTTGATTGGCTTCAAAGGCCTGGGCCAGAATCCGGCCTGCCGCTTCAATGTCCAGCTGCGGTACTGATGATTTCCGAAATGCTTTCATAGAGCAAACTCACCTCCCTGCCTTAAAATTTTCTCCAGATGGGTCTTCCCGCTGCTTAAATATCTGTTTACGGAGCTGCGGCTGATATCCATAAGCCTGGCGATTTCGCCTACCTTTAATTCCTGATAATATTTTAGAATAACCACCTGCGATTCCGTAAAGGGCAGCTTTAAAATCTGATTCATAATGTATTCCTTAGAGTCTATCCGAACGACCAAATCCTCCGGGTTAATATTTCTCTGAGTCATATGGGGCGCCAAATCAGTCTGAATGGAGTCGGTTTCCTCATCGGTACTGTCGTAGTCAATCAGTTCTGCGTCATACCTTTTCCGCTTTTTCTGTAAATGGAAGCATACGCGGAAGTTAATCTGGTTCAGCCATGCGATTAAAAGCATGGGATCCTTCAGCTTTGAGAGATTTTTCAGGGCAATGATATAAGTTTCCTGAAGGGCGTCCTGAGCAAGATATTCGTCTTTTAAGTAAGTGTAGGCAAAATGATATTGCCGTTGATAGGTTGCCGCATACAATTCAGCAAAAGCGTCGCTGTCGCCGGTCTGTGCGTTGACGACTAAATCCGCCACGTAGTTATAATCCAAAGTGGCCATCAGCAGTTACCTCCCCCCAAAAACATTCAAAAATTCTTATATTTCCGGCTCTTTTCTGCCGGCTTCCTTCACATAAATACGGTGATTGGAAAGAGCAATCAAATCCGTAATCGTCCGTACGGACTCGTTTTCCCGATAAGCGGAGCCATACTTATAGACAATGGGAGCTGATTCTGAATTTTCGTTGTAAAGAGATACCTTGCTTTCCACCCGCTCTAAGAAGGTGGCGAGCTTCTGGGCGGTACAGTTTTCAAACAACGCTATAAACTTGTTTCCTCCGTTGCGCCCTACAAAACACAGATTCATGGACGACGCCTGAAGAATGCCGGAAAAATCGTGAATCAGCTCGTTCCCTCGCACATGCCCCAGCGTCCGGTTGATTTCCCGGATATTGGTAAGGTCGAACATAATACAGCCGATATTACGCGGAAGCGGCTGGTCAAGATACTTTTCGATAATACCGTCGCAGCTGTAGCGGTTGGCGATTCCTGACACGGGGTCGGAGGACACCGCATAGTCAAGTTCCCTGAAATCCTTCTTGAAAGTGGAGAAAAGGCTGAAATCCATAAAAATAAACAGGAAGGATAAAACCAGCGTGGCCCAGAGCAGTATGCACAATGCGCGGACATGCGTATCATTTGCAATTGTCCGGTAAAGAGCCTGGTCCGTCAGAATGATTAAAAGTCCCACCCCTGCCAGCAACACGAAAAGCGCCAGTTGAATCGTCTTAAACACGTCGAATTTTTTCATAGCTTTATTCCCTGCCTCATTAAAAAATCAAATTCTCTAAAATGACTTCTAATAGTCGAGTAGTATAGCACATATTTTTTGAAATGTAAAAAATACATAAAAATAGGAAGATAATAAAAAAATGAAAAAATTTTTTAAGAAATTTTTAAAAAATGTGAGCCTTTTTGGTTTTTTCGACACTCTTTTAAAGTAGAGAGGCAAAAAATACATTTTAACCTGCAAATATTTCTTAGAGAAAGGGGAGAAAAGAATGAAAAAGAATTTTAAACGATGGCTGGCTTTTCTTCTGGCGGTTGTGGTAATAGCGACAACCTGCATCCATTCTTCGGACGCCTTTTTATGGGCTGACGAAGAGGATGCGCCGGTGACGGAGCCGGAAGAAACCATGCAGACGCTGACGGTTGACAGCAGTGATGATGCCGGCAGCGGCGGGGATGAGAGCGGAGATGAGCAATACTCCGGCGATGAAGAAAGCAGCGAGGAGAGTGATGGCGAAGATTCCTGGGAAGAAGAGGACTCGGAAGACGACGCTGAAAGCGACGGCTCGGAGGATGACGGCGAAGACTATGGGGACGGCGAGGACGGCTCTGAGGGCGATGCCGCTGATTCCGCAGAAGGTTCGGACGGGGAAAACGCAGACGTTGCAGACGACGGCAGTGCGGGAGAGGATGTAGGTGGAGAAAACACTGAAAACTCCGAAGACACAGACGCCTCCGAAGAGGAAGAAGGTTTCGACTATGTTATCTGCTTTTATTTTGACGGCACAGAGGACGAGAGTACAAGAATAAGCGGGACAGACGGCAAGCCAGGCGAGTCTATCCTTGGTTTAGTTGAGATAGCGGATAAGAAAGAGCATGACGGAAAGAATTATGTTCTTGACAGGATTGAAAATAAAGACGGCGTGATTACTGAGGACGCCGGGAGTAATGTGGTAAGCGTTTATTATGTGGCGGCGACATCCGATGATAAGACGCTAGTTCAGGGTTCAAAGGATAAGAAAGAAAAAGACGAGCAGACGGAAGATAAGACGGATGTACTGTCCGAGAAAAAGCTGTCCACATCTGCCGGAGCTTCAAAGGTTACCGTAAGCGGAAGGTTCCCGGAAGGCGCGTCAGTCAACGTAAGTTCTGCCGGCGGAATATCTTCTGTTGCCAGAAGCGCTATTGAAAAGGCGATTGAAGGAGATAACAGGAAACTGGGCAGCTTAAAGGGATATGATATCACGATTACGGATGCCGACAATGAAAAGGTGACACTATTCGGTAAGGTTCGGGTAACCATTGAAGGCACCGGTATAGAAGACGATTATGCATATGTTTATTATGTAGATGGAGATGCGGTGCAGAATATGTCCGCAGAAAAATCAGGAGACATGGTAAGCTTTGAGACAGACCATTTCAGCGAGTACTGGGTAGCGGGTGCCAGCGAGATAGAAAAAGACGACGAACCGACAACGCTGGAAGACGACATATTGGTAGAAGAGGAAGGAAGCGTTATCACCGGGTGCGCAGTCAGTGCAGAGCGCATTAATATTAAAGTCGGAGAAACGACGCAGGCGTACTGGTATACAACACCGGAAAATATTGAGAACAGTGAAGGCGTAACATGGACGTCATTAAAGCCTGAGGTTGCAACGGTAGACGCAGATGGCGTTATCACAGGCGTGGGCGCAGGCACCGTTAATATTGTCGGTACATCTAATGATGACCCGGCTTTTTCTGCCCATATTGCCATTACGGTAAGGGAGGTTGGAGTAGGAAACGTCAGGATTACCAGTAAGATAAATGAGTATTACGAGGCAGGCGCAGAAATACAGTTAGCGTGCGACGTAAAAGATGAGGATGACAAGGCAACAGATAAGTATCCGATAACTTGGAGCAGCAGCGATGATGCTGTGGCAACTGTTGACGGGGATGGCAATGTTACTGCACTGAGACAGGGAAAAACCAAAATCAGAGCCCAGGTTTTGGATGTGTATGATGAAGTGGAGATTCAGGTGTATGACGAGACACCGAAAATGCTTGATATTCAGGTTTGGGTGACAAATCAGAGAAGAGGTACAGTTTCCATCAATGTGCCTTCAGATGGAACGCCTGTAAGTTTGCAAGACGTTATCCCTTCTATTTGCAATTTGGATGGCAAGGATTATTCTTTTACAGGAAAAGTATCATATGTGCCTTCTGATGATAAGTTTGGATGGGATGCTGTGCAAAGCATGGATAACGTAAATGAAATACGTTATTTTGAAAATAAATTTGAATATAGAATAGATGGAGAAAGCAATTGGCAGACAGGAAAGTTAATCTGTGCATTCTATTCTAATCTTAGAGAAATAGATGATGAAACCGGAATAAGGGTAAATGTTGGAGATTGGCCATATGATGATAAACAGACATCTAAGATTGTCAATATAGAAATATATGATGAGAATAACAGCATGATACATTCAGATGTAATGTATTACGATGATGGGTCAAACTATACGTTGGGGCATATTACATTCGGATGTAATACAGCAGTATACAAAGTCGAAAAGGCTATTGTTTCTAAATGGGAAGAAAGCAAAGAGGGTAATGGTGAATGGAAAACAATTAAAACATATAATGAGGATGCTTTAAATGGCTCCTTCACAGGAATTTCTGTAGATTTTACACAACCTCGTATTAGAGAGGAATTTACTGTAGCAGCCTATATCGTACCAAAAGAATTTACCGTTACATATGATACAAACGGCGGTGAGGGAGAGGCTCCGACACAGGAACCTAAAACGGCGGTTGGAAATGAAGCGAATGGTGATAATTCTTTCGAAATAGCTTCCGGTAAGGGGCTGAGAAAGCCGGGCTACACCTTTGCCGGCTGGGCATATGGTGGAAAGACCTATTATGAAGGCGATGAATTCAAAATGCCTGCGCAGAATGTGACCTTTGAGGCCGTATGGCGTCCGGTAAGGCAGATTATTCGCTACAGGTCTGAAAGCCCGATTAAGGGAAGCGTGAGTCAGACAGAGGAGCTTTTTGATGCTGATGAAGAAAGTGATATTCAGGGTTCAACAGCAGTGCCAAGCGATGGCTATAGGTTTGTAGGATGGAAAGATGAAAATGGCAGCTTTGTGGGTGATGAAGAACATTATACACCTGGACCGAACGCTAGTGGAATCTATGAGTCTCATATTTATATTGCTTATTTTGAAGAGGATGAGTATGAGGTTGCGGTATCTGTCACAAATGGAACTATCGGGGATGTTACAGGAGGGGAGCAGAAAGGAGAAGGAATATATAAAGTTTCGGCAGGCAGTACCTTTACTGTAAATTATGCACCGTTTGGCGGATATGAATTATCAGAGATTAAGGTGGACGATGAGGCGGTAAGTATCGAAAACTTTGCTGACGGCTATAGTATACCGGCCATTGATGCTAACCATACGATAGATGTGGTTTATGTACGTGATGCAGATTCGATTGACGTAAATGGAGACACATACGAATATGATACTGCCCCCCATAAGGTGACATGGACGGGCGTAAATCCCGAGGAAACGATTGAGTTTTCTAATAATGAAGTGAGTGGTTGGAAATCTGATGAAAACTTCGAATGGCCTGTTAACGCAGGAACACACAAAATTTATGTACGTGTGTCGAATGCAGAAGGAAAACAGGTGGCGTTAAAATCCGGTGAGATTATAATTAAAAAACGCCCTGTAACGATTACAGTTCCCGATGCAGTAAAGGAATTTGGCGGGGATAAATTTAATGAGTTTGACCCTGCAAAAATTGCAATTACGGGAGTTGCAACTGAGGAACAAATTAAGGAACTGAACGCAGAACTGAAAGATATCAATTTGACTGTTATCAGGTCCGCAGACGACACGAATGCGCCTTATGATGAGGCTCATCAGGGAGTGCTGCGTCTGGCGTCGGGAGATACGGCTGAAACATTAAATAGCGAATTTGGTAATTTTGAATTTACAATTAAGAATGGTGATTTGACGATTACCAGGAGTAAAAAAATTCTGAAAGTATCTATTGAAAATAAAAATGTACCTTATTCAAAGACACCGTATTCATTGGAGAGTCCTGTAGTAACATTGGGTGATAGCGCCTTAACACAGGAGCAGTTGAGTGAATTGGAGTATGTTTACACAATTACCTCTAATGGAACATCTGAGGTAAGCAGCGATAATCCTGAACGGACTGATGCAGGAAGTTATACCATTAGTGTTGTGGCAAAACTGGAAGGGTATCTGGATGCATCGGCTAGCGCTACTTTAACGATTAATAAAAAAACTGTAACTATTACAGCACCTGATGCCGAGGCGGTATTAATTGGTAGCGGTACTGAAACAAGGCTGGAAGACCTGCAGTTCGTTAATGATGATATAAAGATTTACGAATTGTGTGATGGCGATGAGCTTTTCGTATCTGGTGCTACAAAGTATGAAGTAAAATTAGCGGAAGGCGTTTATAACAAAGTTCAATCAATACCAGAGGTTGTTGGAATAGGTAATTATACAGAAGCTGATGTAAATCCCAATTACAGCATTACAAAGGTAACTAAAGGAACGCTTAATATCAAAGGAACAGTTACCTACGATAAAAATGGCGAGGATGTAATTGGTGAACTTCCCAAAGGTGGTACGTATTCCAATGGCGACACTATTACAGTGGAAGACTCTTGGGGACGACTTACGAAACCTAAAGCAGTTTTCCTTGGATGGAGCAGAACGCCGACATCTTTGGTTACTTTAATGGAAGAAGAAACAGCTGCCGGTATTATTGAAGGCAACATCAAAATGGGAGAAGCCAATATTACTCTGTTTGCAGTATGGGCGAAAGATACTGATGAAGATGGCAAGCCGGATTATAGGCAGTTCCAGCTAAAATATAATATGAACGACGGTTCAGATAAAGAGGAAACCGATTCGGGATATTATAATGCAAATGAAACGGTGACGCTGAAAACCTATGACGAAGGGAATGAACCCAAACAGGAAAATGCTGTATTCCTTGGGTGGAGCAAAGAACAGCATAAGGCATTTACATCTCAGCCGGAGGAGAGTGTTTTTATCACTGACGTGACCTTTGTGGACAGCGATATCACTGTCTATGCAGTATGGGCGGTAGACACAAAGGGTCCTAATGGTGAAGCGGATGGGACACCTGATTACCTCCAGTATTCCGTGAAATTTGTTGACAAAAGATTCGGGAATAAGGATGTTGATTCTGCGGATAAGGGCTATAAGTACAGTGTAAATGATACAGTAGTAATCAGCAAAATCTTGGGAGCGCAGAACAGTTTTGCGGTGCCGACAGAGTATTTATTCAGTCCTGATACTGAAAAATCACAGGTGGCGGAATTTGATTCATGGAAGAATGGTACGGAGCAGCCATATGCCTCTGATGCCAGCTTCGAATTAACTGTTGCCGATAACGTAGAACTTACGGCACAGTGGAAAGTTCTGAAAATTGATAAGGTTATTGATGCAAATAACGAGGCTGCAAAGGATGAATATCTGGCAGGTGATACGGCGCCTTTCCTTATTACCGTAGAGAACTTAGGTGATGTGGATTTAAGCAGCATAGTAGTTGAAGATATTCTTGAAGGTGCGAAACTTGAAGGAAAGGTGAACACACCATATAATGTTGGAAGCTTACCGGTTGGCGAAGATGTGAAGCTGCAGGCAGCTTATGAAGTGCAGAATTCTGATTTTAATGGAAGTGGCTTAAAAAATACAGCTACTGCCGCTATCGGAGAAAACTTTAAGGTTTATGCCAGCGAGCAGGTAACATTGTCAAATGCAGAAAATCAGCTTACCGTGGAAAAAACCATTAAAAATTCAGGCTCCTATACAGGAGAGGACGGCAAAAAGTATTTTACGGTAGGCGACACGATTGAATTTGAGATTAAAGTTACAAACAGCGGTGCAAGAAAGATAGAGGAAATCGAGATAGAAGATTCCTTTACAGACATAACACTGGAAGAAACTGGATTTGCAGCATCGCTTAAGAACTTTTTCGAAAATGTAAAAGAGTTTATTACCGGAGTGAAAAACGAAGATGGTAGTGAATTAGAACCATTTGATTTAAATCCGGGAAAAACAAAGAAGTTTAAAGTAGAATACAAAATCCAGGAAAAAGATTTGGATAAAAAGGGATTCAGGAACGTAGTCAAAGCAACAGGAAAAGTAGTAGTAGGAGATAGCGAGACTCCTGTTGAAGGATATGGTAAGAGCAATGAAATTCCTTTTGACACAATGCGTCCGGCATACAATCTGACCAAGAGCGTGCTTGAACCTGCAGACGGAGCTTTAGAAGACGGAAAGTATAAAGCGGGTTCAGTGGTTACCTATCAGATTAAGGTGGAAAATACCGGCAATACAACCATAAGAGATGATATGGTAATTAAGGACCAGATGACTGCCAGGAGCAAAGACAAAGATGGTAACTTTACAGTAAATGCAGTGTTGGAGGGACAAATAAGCATTCCTACACTGGAATTACAGGGCGGCAGGACGCCTGAGTCTGATGTAGAAGTATACTGGAATAATGATAAGGATGCCATTACAGTTACAGAAATTCCAGGCGGAAGTACTGCAATAATTACCTATACTTATACGGTAGACGAGAAAGATGCCGGAAAGCAGATTACCAATATCGCCATATTGGGTGATAAGGAAGCGGCTCCCGAAAACCCGATTGAGGTAGTGAATAAGGAACTCACAGTAGAAAAGCGTGCAGCTGCGCCTAAAGAGGGCGACAAATACAAGCTGGGAGAAACAATCAACTACACGGTAACAGTTAAGAATACTGGCAATGTGACATTATCCGATATCAAAGTGCAGGATATACTGGAGGGTGGCAGTTCTCAGGTAATCCCTGCTGAAGGTCAAAGTGAGGTGATTGAGTCGCTTGCTGTTGGTGAGAGCAAGGACTTCTCTTATACCTATACAGTAATAGAGGATGACCTTGAAAACAAGCTTGAAAACAAAGCGGTGGCTTATGTTGATAGTAAAGAATTTTCATCCAATCTGGTTCAAAGCGAAGTAGAAGACAAGATAGAAACGGCGTCACTTGAAAAGAATATTACCAATTTAAGCGAGGCTACAGGCGATAATGGAAGATTCAAAGCCGGTGATACAATTCGCTATGAAATCAAAGTGGAAAACACCGGAACGCGGACTTTGAACAATGTAGTCGTAACGGATACCATGACCGGTATGTCCGGAGAAATTTCCAATGTGAGCGGTGTGAAATCATATTCTCAGAATGGAAATGAAATCAAATTCGAGATTGAGAAAATACCTTCCAGGGGAATTGACAAGGATGACAATTACACCGGACACATAGCGACAATTACCTATGATTATGTGGTTGACGCGAAGGATGCAGGAACCGAAATCAGCAATACCGCTGTAATTTCCTCCTATCTGGACGAGAAGAATGGTATCTCCGATACGGAGACAGTAACCATAGAAAAGAAATCGCTTGACATAACTAAAGAAATTGTAGCAGTAAGACCCGGCGGCGAAGCCGGATATGAACCGGCTGATTCCTCAAGAAGCTTTGATACCGGGGATACTGTCCGGTTTGCAGTTAAGGTAAAGAATGATGGTAATGCAGACCTGACAAATGTGACGGTTACAGATACCATGTCAGGCGAAAATAGTCCTGTTGCTGATTTTGTACCGGGCGAGAGCGATATTGACAGTCAAACCATTGTGAGCCTTAAAGCAGGCGAAGAGGTTACTTTGACTTATGATTACACAGTAAGACCGGAAGATATCAGCAGTGATATCGTACTGACAAACACGGCTAAAGCAACGAGCGGAGATGTTGTAAGCCGGGAAGCAAAAGTTGATGTTCAGCGCGCGGGAAAAGCCAGCGGTTATACGGTAGAAAAGAAAATTGAACCTGAAAACCCTGACAGAATGTACCATGTAGGTGAGACGATTCCGTACTCTATAGAGGTTCTTAATACCGGCAATACAACGTATCCGGCAGGCGAGGTCGTAGTAGCGGATGTATTGACTGGTGACGGAGAAGAAATAGCAGTTGACGCGGACAGTATCAATGTGACAAGCGGAAATGCAACATGGAATAACGGTCAATTTGTATTAAATGTTCCTCTTGGATGGAGAGAGCGTGTTCGAATTGATTATACTTATAAAGTTGCCCCCGCAGACGAAGGAAAAGAGCTTATAAATACGGCATATGGCTCGGAAATGAAGCAAAAGGACAGCACCGTGCCGGTAACGATTGAGAAGAAGAAGCTGTCGGTGACAAAAGAGGTGACAAGTACCCCGTCTAATGGAGAAGCCTATGCGGTAGATGAATATATCAGCTTTAAGGTTACTCTTAAAAACGATGGGAATGTGCCATTAGAGGATATTCTTGTTACAGACCATCTATGGGGCAGCGCAGGGGAAAGCGTCGAGCTGCCATTACTTTCAGATGAAGGCCAGAATCCGTTTACAGATGTTATAAGCCTCGGGGTAAATGAAACAAAGATTTATGAATATACCTATCAGGTGAAGGAATCAGATGCCGGAACACGGATTTGGAATGAAATTGACGCCTCGATAGAGGAAGGTAATAGTGAACATGTTAAAACACCGTCCGTAAAGATAGAAGACCCTGACCCGAAAGTATCTCTGACCAAGAGCGTATTGACACCGCCTGACGGTGAAGACGGAAAGTATAAAACAGAAACAAAGGTTACCTATGAAATTCGCGTTAAGAATACAGGCAACACCACTCTTAATAATGTGACTGTTAAGGATACTATGGCAGGAGCGGCCGGACGGGTTGCCGGTACAAGTGTAACCGGAGCAAGAATGACCTCATCCTTTAACGGAGGAAAGTGGGAGTATACCTTTGAAATTAACGGCGAGATTGCCCGCGGTGAGGAAAAGGTAATTACTTACGACTACGTGATACAGAAAGAGGATGCCGGAAAGAAAATCGGAAATACTGTGGCAGTGGACGGTGACGACATTACTACCGACCTGGATTCTGACGATTCGGAAGAAATTGTAGTGGAGAACAGGAAGCTCACAGTTACCAAAACTATTCGGGAGCCTGAAAGAGTTTACAAATTAGGAGAAGAGATTCTCTTTGATGTAAAGGTAGACAATGAAGGTGATGTAATCTTATATGGGATTGACCTGGTAGATGAGATGCTTGGCGGAGCAGCCGGCGAGGCAGAGCTGGTAAGCGGTAATGCTTCTGATATCGTATTGAATCCCGGAGTGGCCGTAGACTTAGTATACAAATATGTTGTACAGCCGGGTGACATTGCAAATAATGCGTTGAAAAATAAGCTGACAGCGACTGCCGAAGACAATACGAAAGGGGAGGACGAAACAGATTATATTAAAATAGAAGGCCAGAATCCCGCATTCAGTATACAGAAGAGCGTCATCAGCACAGGTTCAGGCGAAAACGGCAAGTATGCAATAGGAGACACAATTGATTATGAAATAACCATCACCAATGACGGGAATGTAGCGCTTCCGAGTATGACTGTGGCGGATAGAATGGAAAATGCCAGCGGTGCCATTATAGCGGACAGCGTAAAGGCCGTAATTGATTCCGGAGAAGGCGGAGAAACATCAGTTGCCGTAACTTGGAATAAGGCTGCCGGGAAATTTGAATTAGGCGCAAGCATTCCGATTGGAGGAAAAGCGGTAATCACGTATGGCTATGAGGTAGTTGAAGCAGATGCCGGAAAGACAATTGTTAATGTTGCCGGAAAGCCCACTGACCCCGGTTCAAAGGAAACACAGACAGAGATTGAAGACAGAAGAATTATCATTGACAAGTTAGTTACAAGCACACCCGCAAATCCGGCAAGAGGATATGTTGCAGGCGAAAGAATTACATTTGATGTAAGAGTAGCCAACCCGGGAAATGTATCATTATCCGGTATATCCATAGCAGACGAGATGCAGAACGCTTTCGGAGCAGCAATTCTGGTGGACGGAAATGGAAATGCTTTAAATGACAACAGCGATAAGAATATCAGTCTGGAAGCCGGTGAAAATTTAGTTTTGCATTATAGTTATGAAGTGGCGAGAGACGATATTGTCGCCGGTGGAAAAGAAATTGCCAATAAAGCAACGGCAGAGCCGGAAAGCGGAGAATTAAGAGGCACGACGGAAGATACATCAAGACCGGTTCAGGTAGACAGACTGCATACATTGACGGTTTATTATCAGTACGCTGACGGAAGCATAGCGGCAGAAACGCTGACACAGGATTTTGCATATGGTGAGAGCTTTGCGTTTACCATACCGGCGATTGCAGGTTATACATCTACTCTTGCAGGCAATCAGGTTCAGCAGTCGGTAATGTTTGTTTCAACGCTGTATGCTGATGACGCTGACCCGGTACTTACCATAATTTACAGTGCAGTACCGGTAACAGAACCTAGTCCGGAACCGGAAACAGAGCCGACCGCAACACCGGCTCCCGGAGGCGGTGAACCCGCACCTGCGGATGATACGCCTGATACACCCGTACCGCCTGTTCCGCCCGTTGGCGACGGTCCGCTGCCTGAGGCAGTGATTGTACCCGTAGCGCCGGCAGCCGTTGTTGCAGCGCCCGGTATATTTGGGGGCGGAGCCGGATTGGTAGAGATAGGCGACGAATTGGTACCTTTGGATGGCGTTATCACTCAGGACGATGACGGAAACGTTGTTATAGTTCCTGTAGACGAAGTGGAAATCCCTCTTGCTGACAGAGAGCTCGACGACCATAAGTGCTGTATCTTAAGCTTCCTGCTGATGCTGGCAACCCTGATTATCTACTCATGGTTCACCCACAGCATGAAGAAGCATCAGAAGAAGCTGGCGGAGCTGAAAGACCAGTTAGCGGAGGAGACGCTGAAAAGACAGCTTGGAATCACAGATAATGAAAATAGTGCAAGGTAAGAAAACGCAGATGTAAAAATCACAGAACTAAAAAACAGCATTTAATTCGGCATGCAGGATATTGCGTGTGCCATGGGATGGTTCCGGGGAGGCTGCCAGGGCAAAGCCTGACAGCTCCTCAGAACCGGAAATGCAGATTGAGAATAAGAGGTGGCAATATGTGGATGAATTTATATAATTTTACGCACAACAGTTTAGGTATGCACTTCTGGGAACTGCCGGCTCTCCTTGCAGGAGTAATTACACTGGTGGAGCTTGTGGTGCACAGCCATAAACAAAAGAAACGTGAAAAGAAGTTTGACGAGGAGCGGACGGAAAGACTGGAAACCATGCAGAAGGAAGCTGTAGGGGATGCTGCAACAGTTAACGGGTAAAAAGCGTCGCAGCTTTGAGCGCTGCGGAGTTTTCCATAGTTAACTGTATATTCGGAAAGGTATCTGTGATACCGGAATGGGAGGATGAATATGTCATACATTTTAGAGCATACAACACTGGGCTTCTGCTGGTGGGATTTACCGGCGCTCATCATCCTGATTGTGGTGATTGCGGCGTTTGCCTGGAAACACCATGACATGAAAAAGCAGGAGAAGGACCTGGAAGACCAGATATCGGAGCTGTACGCGGACGATACGATTCCGCTTGAGGGAAAACAGGCGTAAACTGTTCGAAAGCAAGCCGATAGCAGTAATGTAAAAACGAGAGGGAGCCGTGGAAATGCGGCTCCCTATTATAATAAGGAAGAAAAACTTCCTGCCAGTTTATGCCATGTATCTTTTTTCAAATATTTTATTTCTTTTTTATAAAAATGCAGTTGACAAAATTGTCGAAAAACTATACAATCATGTTATGAAAAATGTGAAAATCAGTTCGCCGTGACGAATCCTGTCAGGCAGAATATCTTTGGCAAATCGCCAGCATTTTCACGGGAAATATATGTTGGCAGAGCCGAAGGAGATTTGGGGATAAAAGCATCCTTTTTCCTTATTAATAATGCGGCAGTTCCGCCAGAAAAGGAGGAAGGATGAGTGAAACGAATGAAAAGAAAGACATCGTAGAAAAGGAATTTGTTACATTTCCCGACGTGGCGGCGGACGTTATCAACGTGCTTTTGTATCAGGGAGAAAGGATGGCAGATAAGGACAGCTTAATGGCAGGCTCCACGGAATCTGTCTATCAGGGGAAAAAGAAGCTGCGGAACCAGTATGAGGATATCTGTAAATACAAATTTTCGGACGGTGCAATCCATCTTATGTACCTTATCGCCAACCAGAGCCGGGCAGACGGAAAGATGTTGCTTCGTAAGGCAGGCTACACAGGTGGAATATACCGGGAACAGTATGAAGGGAAAATGAAAGATGCCTGTCCGGTTATAGAATTTGTGATTTACTGGGGAGAGACTAGATGGAGGAGTAATCGAAGCATCCGTAAAATGTTCGGGAAGAAAAAGATTTCAGAAAAAGAGTGGAAATACGTAGATAATCTGGAGCTTTACGTATTTGAAATGCGCCGTATGTCTAAGGAGACGAGGGAGCTTTTTGAGAGCGATATGCGGATTGTAGTAGATTTTCTTGCGGAAGGAAACGGATATCGTTCTGACAGGAAGGTGGTACATAAAGCGGCGCTAATTAAAATGATAAAGGTATTATCCGGAGATACCGATGTGGACGATATAGAAGACTGGCTGGAAGAACAGGGAATCAGAGAGGAGGACGAGGTTAAGGTGTGCGAATTATTTGACCAATACGAGCGGAAAGGAAGAAATGAAGGCAGGAAACAGGGGAGAAAAGAAGGCGAGGCGCTGGGCATGGAAAAGGGCGTAAAGCGCGGCGAAGCCAAACGGCTTGTAAAAGACGTTGAAAGCGCAATGAATTTTTTCAAAGTCACATTGGAAAAAGCCTGCGAAGGGCTGGGGACGACGGTTCAGGGATATGAGAAAGCCAGGGAACTTTGTCTGGAAAGCGAGGCGTCTTTGTAATTATTTGCATAGAAGAAATCAGATGGAGAAGCAGCCGAAGTATCCGTAAAATAAAGCGGCGCTAATTAAAATGATAAAGGTATTATCCGGAAATACCGATGTGGACGATATAGAAGACTGGCTGGAAGAACAGGGAATCGGAGAGGAGGACGAGGTTAAGGTGTGCGAATTATTTGACCAATACGAACGGAAAGGAAGAAGCGAAGGCGAGGCCAGACGCCTTGTAAAAGACGTAGAAAGTGCCATGCGTTTTTTCAGGTTACACTGGAAAAAGCCTGCGAAGGTTTGGGAACAACGGTTTATGGATACGGGCAGGCCAGGAAAATTTGCCTGAAGGAACAAGGCGTTACCCATACTTTTTCCCCGCAATCCACACCGGGACAAACAGGCTCGACAGATATCCAATCAAAATCGCATTTTGAATCCCAAAGCTTCCCCAAAAACCAAAGGGAATGAGCGACAAAAGCAGGCAGAGAAACGGGATGATTATCATAGTGACAATCGCCCATATCCGCAGGTGGCAGATAATATGGGGCCAATTGCTGTTGTTGAAACGCATACCAGGAACATTCATTCGAAAAACACCGTCACTGTAGGAATTGATTTCATTTTCATCGTAATAAGCGGGGAGCTTTTCTTTCATAAAAAACCAGAAGTAAATTCCCAATCCAACGCTTAACCCTTCCATCGTAAGAAGATTTGAGGAGAAACCCCCGGAGCCGGCAGCCGATGTGAGCCATATGCCGGCAACTGTTTCCAGAAGCGCCAGAAGGCTGCACCCGCCGAAAACGGCGATATGCTTTTTCAAACGGGCTTTTCTTTTTTCAGGATTATCGTCGGAAAGAGTCAGCGCTTTTTTAACAAGAACTTCCACCTGCTCTGTATCCATGTTCAAGGCGGAGTCCAGTTTCCGCCCTTCCAAAAGCTCCGTGACAGAGACATCCAATATTTCGGCAAGGGGAATCAGAAGGGAAATGTCAGGCATACTAAGTGCCCGTTCCCATTTGCTGACTGCCTTGTCGGATATGAATAATTTTGCTGCAAGTTCTTTCTGTGTGTAGCCCTTTTCTTTCCGCCGTTCGGCGAGGAAAGTTCCAAAAGCTGATTTGTTAATTTCAAACATGAGGTTTCTCCGGGTAAAGTATTTTCAGGATTTTATAAGCCTAAGTGTAAACCTCATTGGTTCAAAAGGCAACCGACCAGCGGTAGAAACGGCAGAAAATAACCGGAGCCATCTGGAAGAAACTTTGTATCTGGTATATAATAAGCAGGTCAAAGATGCGTGACTGCGAAGCAGAGGCATTCAGGCAATGACAGAACAGGACGGGGAAAATTGTGAAGCGAGGGCGGATATGGAGGACAAAAAGGGTAAATATAAATGGTTGATAATTCTGGCAGTGTGTGCGGCGGCGGCAGTTTTGGTAACCGGCGTCTGTCTGTATTGGGGCGAGAGGGACGCTTCCAGGGGAAAACAGCGCGAAATAAAAGAGGCAGAAAACGAGACAGAGATTTCTGAGGGTGCGGAGCAGAAATGGACGGAAGACGAAATAGCGGCGGTGGAGAGGACTTTAAAAAAGAGATACGGCGATGAGCTTGAGCGGGTGTCGGTGGAAACGGAAGATGCCGGCGCAGGAATGGAAGAAAAAATAACGGTAGTTACCTTTCGGCTGCCCGATATAAGGACGGCCGGAAACAGTTTTTATTTTCAGGTCAAAAGCAGTTCTGAAAGCTTTGACAATTTTCCGTTTCAGCTTATGAAAAACGACGCCCGGCGATTTTTTAACGGCAAGGACAGGTTTTTTGGGCTGTATGGACCGGACGATGGCGCGATGTATGACTCGGATGACGAGAGGTGGGATACTGAAAGGTATCCGGGAGAGACGGACCAGCTTTATGTCAGCTGTTATAGGGAAGATGATATTGAGACGTGCGCGGCGGATATTGCGGACTGGCTTTTTTATGCGGCGGAAGATGAAAGGTATTTTTTACAAAACGGTATGACGGAAAGGAAGGAAAGCGACCCTTTCAGAAATATCTGGATTATCACGCCCAAATCCCATTATCGGATGAATATCGGGGAGGCTGTGGAGAAGATACCGACAGCTTCATGGGAAGAGGTGCAGCGGGCGGTTGCGCGGACCATTGTGGATCTGGACGGTGAATATCATATCTGGGAAATGGGGGACAGCACCGCCAGAGAGGAAGAAGAAAGTGCGGACAACGCTTTGTTAGAAGAGTGGGAAAAAGAATTTTTTGAACGCTATCAGGGGGATTATGAAAAGGAGTGCGAGCTTGCGGATGGAAGAATCCGCTACCGTATGGTGGTATTGGACGCGGCGGCGGGAAGCCGGTGGTACGGCCTTTTAAAGAGTGAGGACAGGGGACTTTCCTGGAGGGTGGTTTCCAATGCGCCTTTTGGGGACGATATGGGAATGGGGATTGAGTTTACTTTCCTTGACGAGGAGCTTGGCTTTGCCACGCTGAGCCACAACGGCGGGGACGAGGCGAACCTTTATGTAACGGAAAACGGCGGAGAGAGTTATCAGAGGGCTGTGATTCAGGGGCTTGAGGTGACGCTTGAGGACGGCTATCTGTATAATCCCTATGATTTCCCGCAGATGCCTTATGAGGAGGAGGGAAAGCTTTATGTGCTTTGCGGACAGGGAGCCGACGGTGATTACGCCGGCGGAGACGCCGCAGGGATGGCTTTGTACGAGTCAACGGACGGCGGGCACACTTTTACCTATAAGGAAATCCGAAAGGGGGAGGAAAAGTGAATTATATTCTGGAGTTTTTGTACCGGATAGGAATCCGCGATATTTTCGGGCTGATATCCTTTGTGGGGTTCGGGTGGTTTTTAATCAGACGGTTTGTGCTGCATAAGGCGCCGGTTTCCGTGGGAGCAAAGGCGGTTCCGCGGGAGCTTTTTCAGAAGTGTGTGGAGATTCTTGATAAAAGGGAAAAGAAGGAGTTTGGAGAGTATGTGATTCCGGACGAGATAGCCGGGGCGCTTTCCGCAAATATCAAAGACGAGGAATATTTAAAGAAGCTGCTATGCGATATCTGCGCGCATCTTGGAATTAACGGGGATTTTATTAAGCTGATTACGGAGGAGGTGCCTGTGCCGGAAAGGGCGGGGCAGATAAATACGGATTTGGCCCGCACTACCATATATCTGGAGGTAAAGTCTTACTATTCGCTGGATGTGGTGGCTGCCGTGCTTGCCCACGAGGCGATTCATCTGCATTTGTATTATGAGGGGATTCATCTGAAGGATACCTGGGAAAATGAGATTCTCACGGATACGGCTGCGGTGTACTGCGGGTTCGGGGAATATATTTACAGAGGGTATGCGGTGATGAGAGGAGAGTTTGCGCTTTCTTATCAGAAGGTAGGGTATATTAAGCAGGAAGATGTGAGGTATATCCAGTGGTTAATGAGCAATGGCGAATGACGGGAGAATACGGATTGTGGACATTGCTGAGGAATTGGGGGTAAGCACCGCCACAGTTTCCAATGTAATCCACGGGAAAACAAAAAAGATTTCAGACAGAACAGTGCAGCGGGTTCAGGAGCTTTTGGAGGAAAAGCAGTATATTCCAAGTATGGCGGGAATACTTCTTGCTCAAAACGATTCCCGCATTATCGGCGTGGTGGTAAACGACCATGAAAAATATGAGTCCCATGCGCTTGAGGATTATCTTATCGCGTCTTCCTTAAATTATTTATCTGCGGAAATTGAAAAAGCCGGTTATTTTATGATGGTGAAGGTTACAAAAAAATGGAATGAAATCGTCCGTTTTGCCTCTATGTGGAATATGGAAGGACTGGTAATTATGGGCTTTTGCGGGCAGGATTACAAAAAACTGCGCAGTCTCATGCGTATTCCTTTTGTGGTGTATGACGGATATTTCAGGGAGCCGGGACGGCTCTGCAATCTTGCCATTGACGATTATGGCGGCGGGTTTCAGATGGGAAATTATTTTAAGGAGACGGGGCATAAAAGGGCGCTTTGTCTTGCCGATAATAATATTTGTATGGACATGCAAAGATATCTGGGCTTTCAGACGGCAATGGGAAAGGAAAATGTGGAATTCTGGCAGATTCCCATGACGAGGGAGCGCGCCGGGAGTTTTATCGGGAGCATCTGGAAGCAATGAGAAGATTTACGGCGGTCTTTGCAGTGTCGGATTTTTACGCCATCGAGCTGATTTCTTTTTTTCATGAACAGGAAATACGGGTGCCGGAGGAAATTTCGGTGGCAGGCTTTGACGACTGTCCCATGTGCGAAAGGATTTATTCGAAGCTTACCACAGTAAGGCAGGACGGGGAAAGGCGTGCCCGGCTGGCGGTTGATATTTTGCAGGAATTGAAGGAAGGCAGGGTGGAAAATGAAGGGAAAACCTTCACGCTGCCGGTGGAGCTGGTAATAAGGCAAAGTGTATAAAAAAGCGGTCTGAATTTTGTAATTGGTTACACGTTTAACCTCTTGTGGTTTCTTTGTTTGTACAATAAAATGAAGAAAAATTCAGGAGGTACGTTTTTATGGAAAGAGAACAGCCCTTTTACAGGCTTGTAATAAAAATTGCATTGCCGGAATCGGTCTGGGCGGGAAGTTTTCGTCGGTTTATTCGGTGCTGGTGTCGGCGGTTGCGGCGGCGGCCGGGATTATGATTGCCCAGTATATGGGGCAGAAAAACGGTCGGGAAGTGAGCAGGGGATTTTTGGTCAATCTGTTTCTGGCGGTTTTGCTTGCGGCGGTCTTTACAGGGATATGTATTGCGTTTCCGGGACAGATTATGAGGGTGTACACAAAGGATGCCGTAACGAGGAGAATTGCGTCGGGATATCTTGGAATCATCGCTTTTTCTTATATTCCCATAGCAGTTTCCACGCTTCTTTCCACATTACTCCGGTGTATGGAAGCGGCGTCTCTGCCCCTTTATGCCAGTATTTTCGGAGCGGTTGTCAACACAGGGCTGAATTATGTGCTGATTTTTGGAAAGCTTGGTTTTCCGGAGCTTGGCGTGACGGGAGCGGCCCTTGCCACAGTAATTTCCCAGACGGCCTGTTTTCTGCTGACAATGGTTTTGTTTTACGCCTGCTATCAAAAACAGGAGTTTAGGATGGAACCGGTTTTTTGTCTGGACAGTGTCGGTCGAAAGCAGTATCTGGGGATATTACTTCCTATATTAATGTGTGAGCTGTTCTGGAGTTTTGGTGAGAACGTGTATACGGCAATTTACGGAAATATCGGAACCGTGGACTGTGCCGCCATGACGTTGACGCTGCCGGTTCAGGCATTGACGATAGGGGCTTTAAACGGGCTGGCGCAGGCGGCTGCGATTCTCATTGGAAAGGCTCTGGGAAGCGGGGAGGACGAGCGGGCTTACCAGGAGTCAAAAAACTGATGCGGTACGGGCTTGGGGGCTCGCTGCTGCTTTCTGCTTTGCTATTGCTTGCGGGAAATGCTTATGTAAAAATTTATCAGGTGGAGGCGCCTGTCCGGGTGTTGGCTTATCAGATTTTAATTGTCTTTGCAATAATTTCTCCAATAAAGGTTCAGAATATGATATTAGGCGGAGGCATATTAAGGAGCGGAGGCAAGACAAAATATGTGATGGTGGTGGATGGTGAACATTGGAGCAGTGGGAGAAGAGAAAATATAAAAAATACTTATAATAAATATAAAAAATATTGATTTTACTTATAATATACCATGCGCTATAATCATAACGTAAATGAAATGAAGTGGGACTATAATTCGGAGGTATATGAGAATGGTTAAAGCGGTAGTGGGCGCCAACTGGGGCGACGAGGGAAAAGGAAAAATCACGGATATGCTGGCGCAGCAGGCGGACATTATCGTCCGTTTTCAGGGTGGGGCCAACGCAGGACACACAATCGTAAATGATTATGGAAAATTTGCGCTGCACACATTGCCCTCCGGCGTTTTTTACAGCCATACCACCAGCGTTATCGGAAACGGCGTAGCGCTTAATATTCCGGTGTTTTTTAATGAAATCAAGTCAATCACCGACAGGAATGTGCCGATGCCCAAAATACTGGTGTCGGAGCGGGCGCAGATGGTGATGCCCTATCACATACTGTTCGACCAGTACGAGGAGGAGCGGCTGGGAGGGAAATCCTTCGGCTCCACCAAGTCGGGAATTGCGCCTTTTTATTCGGATAAATATGCAAAAATAGGCTTTCAGGTCAGCGAGCTTTTTGACGAGGAAAGCCTGAAAGAAAAGGTGGAGAGGGTTTGTGAGCAGAAAAATGTCATGCTTGAGCATATGTACCACAAGCCTCTGATTGATTCAAAGCAGCTTCTTGAAACCCTTCGGGAATATAAGGAAATGGTGGAGCCTTATGTGTGCGATGTGTCCGCTTATCTGGATAAGGCGTTAAAGGAAGGGAAAACGATTCTGCTGGAAGGGCAGCTGGGCACATTAAAGGATACGGACCACGGAATTTATCCTATGGTAACGTCCTCCTCAACCCTTGCTGCCTACGGTGCAATCGGGGCGGGGATTCCGCCCTATGAGATAAAGGAAATCATCACTGTATGCAAGGCTTATTCGTCGGCGGTGGGAGCAGGTGCATTTGTGTCCGAGATTTTCGGCGACGAGGCGGAGGAGCTGAGACGGCGCGGCGGAGACGGCGGCGAGTATGGCGCGACCACCGGACGCCCAAGGCGTATGGGCTGGTTTGACTGTGTGGCTTCCAGATACGGGTGCAGATTGCAGGGAACCACTGACGTGGCGTTTACCGTGTTGGATGTCCTTGGGTATCTGGATGAGATTCCCGTCTGTGTGGGTTATGAAATCAACGGGGAAGTAACCAGGGATTTCCCTGTAACATGGAAGCTTGAAAAGGCAAAACCGGTGTTGAAAACGCTTCCTGGATGGAAATGCGATATCCGCGGGATTAAAAATTATGAGGACTTGCCGGAAAACTGCCGCAGATATGTGGAATTTATCGAGGAACAGATTGGGTATCCGATTACCATGGTTTCCAATGGACCCGGGAGAAGCGATATTATTTACAGAAAGAGCCCTTTGCGGAAGTAGTTGGCAGGGAGGCTATGGATTGCTGTAACGGGAGAGAGGGAATGAACAGGAATTATTCAAAGGAGCTGGATAAGCTTTTGCTAAATACGGAAAACAAAGGCCGGAAATTATTCCTGCATAGCTGCTGCGCACCCTGCAGCAGCTATGTGCTTGAATATCTCAGGTCTTTTTTTCGTATAACGGTGTTTTATTTTAACCCTAATATCACGGAAGAAGCGGAATACCAGAAAAGAGCGGCGGAGCAAAAGCGCCTGATTGCGGAGATGAATGCGCTTTTTTCGGAAGAAAATCCTCCTGCCGCGGGGGCAAATGAGGGAAAGGGCGGCGTAACCGGAGCGGCCGGGAGGCCAGAGACCGACGGGTATCCGATAGAAGTTGCGGAGGGGGATTATTGCCGGGAGCTGTTTTTTGAGCGGGTGAAAGGGCTGGAAAAGTGCAGGGAAGGCGGCGAGCGGTGCTTTGTCTGCTATGAGCTGCGTCTTGCGGAAACGGCGCGGCGGGCAAGGGAGGCAGGCGCAGACTATTTTACTACCACGCTGACAATCAGCCCATTAAAAAATGCGGCAAAGATTAATGAAATCGGAGAGCGGCTCTCCGGTCAGTACGGGGTAGCGTTTCTTCCCTCTGATTTTAAGAAGAAGGATGGCTACAAGCATTCCATCGAATTGTCCAGGGAATATGATTTGTACCGGCAGGATTACTGCGGGTGTGTGTTTTCCAGACAGGAGAGGGCAGAGCACATTTCCCGGGAATACAAAGATTCTCCGGAATCCGGGAATTGACTTTGCAGAATCCTCAAGGCGGCGGTTGACGAAAATGCCGTAAAATGGTAGGATATAAAATGCCTGTCCGTTATAGTAAGAACGGACAGGCATTTAAGACGGCGACAGGATGTATGGGAATTTGATGGAGGATGGCGGAACATGAAGAAGTTTCTGGATTTGATTTCAGAGGAAATGAAGAATGCTTTTGAGGCGGCGGGCTATGACAGAGAGCTTGGAAAGGTGACTCTCTCCAACCGGCCGGACCTTTGCGAATACCAGTGCAACGGCGCTATGGCGGGCGCGAAGCTGTATAAGAAAGCGCCGATTATGATTGCAAAAGATGTGGCGGAAAAGTGCGGAGAAAACAGCGTCTTTTTGAGTGTGGAGGCGGTTCCTCCCGGTTTTCTGAACTTAAAGATAAAGGAAAGCTTTGTTGCGGATTATCTTGCGGATATGGTGCAGGCCGAAAAGTTCGGTCTGGAAAAACCGGAAAACCCCTGCAAAATCATTGTGGATTACGGCGGCCCTAACGTGGCAAAGCCGCTTCATGTGGGGCATTTGCGCCCGGCGATTATCGGCGAGAGCATTAAAAGGATTGCAAGGTACGCAGGCCATGACGTGATTGGAGACATTCACCTTGGCGACTGGGGACTTCCCATGGGGCTGATTATCACAGAGCTTCGTGAACGTCAGCCGGATTTGGTGTATTTCGACGATGCCTATGAAGGAGAATACCCGGAGGACGCGCCTTTTACCATCTCGGAGCTTGAGGAAATTTATCCGACTGCAAGCGCGAAATCAAAGGAGGACGGGGCATATAAGGAGCGTGCCATGGAGGCCACTTTTAAGCTCCAGAGCGGAGAACGGGGATACCGTGCGCTCTGGAAGCATATTATCGACATTTCCGTGGCGGATTTAAAGAAAAATTATGAAAAGCTGGATGTGGAGTTCGACCTCTGGAAAGGGGAAGCGGATGTTCATGATGTGATTCCGGGTATGGTTGATTATATGAAAAAGGAGGGCTATGCCTATATCAGCGAGGGCGCTCTGGTGGTGGATGTAAAGGAGGACACCGACACAAAGGAGATTCCTCCCTGTATGGTACTGAAGTCTGACGGGGCAGCTCTTTATAACACCACTGACCTTGCAACCATCATCAAGAGAATGAAGGATTATCATCCCGACAGGATTATTTATGTGGCTGATAAGCGGCAGAATCTTTATTTTGAGCAGGTGTTCCGCTGCGCAAGAAAGACCAGGCTGGTGGAGCCGGAGACGGAGCTTTTGCATATCGGGTTCGGAACCATGAACGGCAAGGACGGCAAGCCCTTTAAGACCAGGGACGGCGGAGTCATGCGTCTGGAATACCTGATTAGGGAAATTGAGGAGGAAATGTACCGGAAAATCACCGATAACCGGGAGGTTGAGGAAGCCGAAGCGCGCCGGACAGCTCAGACTGTGGCACTTTCCGCAATCAAGTACGGGGATTTGTCCAATCAGGCGTTTAAGGATTATGCTTTTGATATTGACAAGTTCACCTCCTTTGAGGGAGATACCGGCCCCTATATTTTATATACTATAGTAAGAATTAAATCCATATTAAATAAAATTAAGGAACAGGACGAAGCACTGGCGGATAAGGCCCGGATTCGGGAGGCAGGAAGCGCAGCTGAAAAGGCGCTTATGTTGGAAATTGCCGGGTTTAACGCCATGGTTGAGGAGGCCTATAAAGAAAGCGCTCCTCACAAGGTCTGCGCCTACATTTACGACCTGGCAAATGTCTTTAACCGTTTTTACCATGAAACGAAAATTATCAGTCAGGAGGATACGGAAAAGAAGGCCGGATGGGTTGCGCTTTTGCTTCTGACAAGAAGGATACTGGAGACATGCATTGAAATGCTTGGCTTCTCCGCACCGGAAAGAATGTAGCATGAAAGAAATTGTTCAGTGCGGTAAAGCCTTGTCGGGTGATTTGCGCTTTATGCAGATAGAAAAGTGAAAAGATACGCGAAGGAAAGAGGGAATATATGCAGTCAGCACTTGATTTGAGAACAAAACTGAAAAGTATCGACCACCGGGGGTATCCGGCATACAAGGATTTGAGAGGACAGTATGACTTTAAGGATTACGTGCTCTCCATTGACCACGTTCAGGGAGACCCTTTTGCGGCGCCGTCAAGGCTTTCCGTACTGGTAAAGGCGCAGAAAGCGGGCTTTCCGGCGCAGTTTTATGATACCCACGCCAAAAGAATTACACTTCAGGATCATCTGACGAGGCTTTTCGGCAGGGAGGTGAGCGGCGGAAGCTTTCAGGCAAAGGGCTCCGGCAAGAGCGGCCTGCTTGGAGTTTCCAGATGCGGGCAGCAGGTGCTTGAGAGGACGGCGCTTAAGATAAAGGACGGAAATATTACCCTTCGGTTTGAGGCGGGTTTTCCGGCAAACGGGCGAACCATTAACGCAAGAGAGCTGGAAAAGATGCTTTTTGATATTCTGCCGGACTGCGTAAGAAAGAGCCTTTATTTTGCCAGAATCAATCAGAACCAGCTCAAACAGGCGATTTGCCTTTGCGAGGACCAGCAGTATATCAGGGAAAAGCTTCCTGAGCTCTCTCTGTGCGCTTTTGTGGCCGACGGCTCCATTCTTCCAAGAGAAAGCGGGGTGTCCGAAAGACCCATGAAGGGTGCGGTTCCCTTTAAAAGCCCGGATTCTCTGAAAGTGACGATTACTCTGCCGAATCAGGGAAAGGTGACAGGCATGGGGATACCAAGGGGCATCACCCTTTTTGTGGGCGGCGGCTATCACGGGAAGTCCACCATTTTGCAGGCTCTCCAAAACGGCGTGTATAATCATGTAAAGGGCGACGGGCGGGAGCTTGTCATCACCGACGATACGGCGGTAAAGCTCCGCGCGGAGGACGGGCGCAGCATTGCCAGCGTGGATATTTCTCCCTTTATCGGAAATCTGCCTAATAAAAGAGATACGGCCCATTTTTCCACCGAGGACGCCAGCGGAAGTACGTCTCAGGCCGCCAATCTGATGGAGGGCGTGGAGGCCGGCTGTAAGGTGTTTTTGATAGACGAGGACACGTCAGCCACCAATTTTATGATTCGCGACCAGCTGATGCAGGAGGTCATCTCCGCGGGCGAGGAGCCGATTACCCCGTTTATCTGCCGGGTAAACGCGCTTTATCAGGATTTGGGCATTTCCTCCATTATTGTGGCGGGAAGCTCAGGCTCTTATTTCCATGTGGCGGATACCGTGATTCAAATGAAAGAATACGTTCCCGTTGATATTACGGAGCGGGCGAAGGAGGCGGCAAAAAGCTACCCTGAGATGACCGGAGACAGGGAAAAATTCCCTTCTTATCTTGACAGGAGATGCCCTCTGCCTGATATGGCACTGAAAAAAGATGACAGGATTAAAATTAAAACCATGGGAACCAGCGAGCTGATGCTGGCCCGGGAGAATGTGGAGCTGCGGTATCTGGAACAGCTCAAAGACCAGGAGCAGACGGCAGCTCTTGCCTTTATTTTGAAGTATGCGCAGTTAAAGCTTTTAGATGGAAAGAAAACGATAAAGCAGCTGGGAGATTTTATTGAAAACCAGCTTGACAGGGACGGGCTTGAAAGCCTTTTTGAGCGTGGGGACATATCGTCATCACTGGCAAGGCCGCGGAAGCAGGAAATTCTGGCGTGCGTGAATCGATTCAGAAAACTTCATTTTTAAAAATTGATTTCTGTGATTTTTGACTTGAATAAAAAGAATTATCGTGTTATACTTATGAAAGTGCAGATGTAGTTCATTGGTAGAACATCAGCTTCCCAAGCTGAGGAGGCGGGTTCGATTCCCGTCATCTGCTCTTTTTTATGCCTGTTTTTACAGGGTTTTAAGCACAATGGTCAGAATGCAACTGTTTTCTGACGGGATAAAAAATACCGCAGGAAGAATAATTTTCCTGCGGTATTTTACGGACTGTCCGGCAGCATGAAGATATGGAAAACAAGTATTATGCGGTCACCATTCCGCTTTGTTTCAGAATTACAATGACTGTTTCCATTTCATCTGTGAGTCTGTGAAGCGAACGATTAACATTTCGCTCAAAAATCTTCATATCCAATTGTAAATCTTCAAGCTTCTTTGAAAAATGGTTTTGCCTGAACTCCAGGACATTTAATCTGCAGTCCACTTTATCCAGCCTTCCATCAATACCGTCGAGCCGCGTATCGACTTTATCCAGCCTTCCATCAATACCGTCGAGCCGCGTATCGACTTTATCCAGCCTTCCATCAATACCGTCGAGCCGCGTATCGACTTTATCCAGTCTTTCATCAATACCGTCGAGCCGTGTATCGACTTTATCCAGTCTTTCATCAATACCGTCGAGCCGTGTATCGACTTTATCCAGTCTTTCATCAATACCGTCGAGCCGTGTATCGACTTTATCCAGTCTTTCATCAATACCGTCGAGCCGTGTATCGACTTTATCCAGTCTTTCATCAATACCGTCGAGCCGCGTATCGACTTTATCCAGTCTTTCATCAAT
>QZDS01000110.1 GCA_009917455.1 bacterium 1xD8-48
ATCACGTTGTAAACCTGTTCAAGCCCGTATTCCGTGCCACGCTCCATGCCGAAATCGTCAAGGATAAGCAGCGGGAAGCTGCAAAGGCGGGCTATGTACTCGTTCCTGTCCTTATAGCTGGCGGCAAGGTCGTTGAGTATCAAGGCAAAGTTTGTCATGCACACGGAAACCTCTTTCTCCATAAGGGCATTGGCAACACACCCGGCAAAATAGCTTTTGCCTGTGCCGACATTCCCCCACAAAATCAATCCATAGTTCCCGGTGCTTACCCGTTCCCATTGCTCCACATAGGAATAGGCTTTGTGCATTTGGGGGCATTTCCCGTTGTCGTTTTCAAACGTCCATTCCCGCATAGCCGGGTCTGTAAATCCCTTTCGTTTCAGCCGTTCCACTTCCTCCCGGTGCTTGTATTCCCGGTGGCTGGCTTCCAGCGTTTCCCGGCGTTTGCGCTGGCAGTCACATTCTTTCGGGTGGCGGTCACGTCCGAAAAAGGTATTGCCCTCCGGGAAGTAGGCTTCTTTGGGCTGGCGGCAGCTCCCGCAATATAAAAGCCCGTCCTCGCCTATGTAGTCCTCCGGCTCTGCTCCCTGTGCCGTGGCAAGCCGGAAAATGGCGTTATCATAATCACTCATAAAATCTTCCTCCTTGTTCATGGTCTTTTACGCCCTGTTTACGGGGCGTTGTGTCTATGCGGTCAAAGGCTCTCGCCCTCTTTGTAGGAATAATCGGGGATTCCCTTTTTCGGGTTCTCCTTTTTCTCCCGGTTTAACCAGCGGCGCAATGCGGCGGCATGGCACACATAATCATTCCCGGTGGCAGCTATGAACTCGCTCATTTCCTCAATGAGCCGTTCCAGCCTGTCCGGGTATTCCTCTTTCAGCTCCGCATATTCGCTTTCAGAGAGTAAAACATTCTGGTATCTGCCAAACGGGGCGGGCGGCTTCCCACTCGCTCCTTTTAGTTGGTTCTCTTTTAGTTTGTTTATAGTAAGTTGGTTAGGGGTCGGTTTTCCGTCCAACGCAAAGGTCGGTTTTCCGTCCTTATGAGGGTCGCTTTTCCGGCTATCAGAGGGTCGGTTTTCCGACTGTATGGCGGTCATATGGTCGGAAAACTGTACCACTGGCACTTGCGGCACTTTCACATAAAGGCGGTTCGGTGCGGAAAAGCCCCGGCGTTCCCTCACCAGAAGCCCGGCAGCGTCCAGCTCGTTCAGTGCGGCTTTTATGGCGGTGCTGCCTTTATCCAGCATTTCCGCTATCTCCGCAACAGGGTAGACAATGTATGTCCTGCCCTCGCTGTCCTGCCAGCCGTTCTTCTGTGAGAGTTCGGAACGGTCAAGGAGCAGCGAATAAAGCAGCTTTGCGGTCTGTGACAAGTCCATTTTCAGCAGAAAACGGGGGTATCGGAAAAACGGCGGCATGATGGTGTCGGCTGTGATGTATTCGGTTATGGTTCTCACCTCCTGTCTGTGGCTTCTGTTACGCAGTTAAAACGGCATTTTCGGGGATAAAGGATAAATGTATCGCATACCCTTTGAGGGCGGTCAAAAAAGCCTTGATTTACGGGGGTTTGGAATATCCTAAAGCGTGACATTTATCCCTCTGTTTCTGCTTGCGCTGTGCGGCTTTGATTCTTTTCATGCGTCCGGCGCAATCTGGGCAGTATTTCCCCCGGTTTGATTTGGGGAGAAAATACCCGCCGCACTCGGTACAGCGTTTCCTGTCTGCCCGGTGGAGTAGGGCGGCTTCCAGTTTCCCGTCCAATGGCAGCACGGCGGCAATGAACCAGCGGCATAAAAGGGAATAGCTGATACTCTGGACGCATACGCAAGGCTCGCCGTTATCCAGCAAGATACAGTTGCCGTTATCGTA
>QZDS01000111.1 GCA_009917455.1 bacterium 1xD8-48
GCAATTATTATAACAAAAAATGCTGGAAAATTCAGTATTTATCAATATTTTAAGTTGTTCAGCAGACACTAATTAAACAAGCGGTTCTCCTCCTTCATTCATCAGCTGCATGATATCTTCCGGTACGCATAAATTCCATTCTTTTGAAAATATACTCTTTTCTTCTTTCAGATCATGGTAGAGATAGCGGGAACTGTTCCCTATGTTCTTTTTACAGTAATCAAAAAATCCATCTGACAATTTCAGCTGCGGGTAAAAAGACAAAAGGTATCCTGCCTTCTGCGCCAGGAACTGGTTATGGTACTTTTCGAGATAAGTGGTCAGTCTGCCCTCATCCAGTACGGTAATCATCTCCAGGCAGCGTAGCAGTTCTTCCAGCCCCCCGACCTTATCAAAATCCTTTATATTATCAAGCACAGTCCTCTCCATGTCTGTTACACGTATCGTTTTTTGCAGTGATACCCCAAAATCCCTTTTGGTCTTCATACAATGATACCACCGCCCACCAAACTCAAATTCCCGGAACTCCCGCCCTGTAGAAACATATATATCAGAAAAAACCTGGTTTGCAAGCCCGTAAAATTCAAAAGCGGAATGATGGGAAATATAACTGTCTTCTGTTATGGATGATGCAATCTCAAAAGGAGTCGCGACAGCCTCTTTCGTTTCCAGGCTTATCGTGGCATAATAATTACGGCGTACTGACTGCAGCAGCCCCTTTTTCTTTAGAGTGTATAATATATTCCTGGCCTTGCGCTCATCCCCAAATATCTTTGCTGCGTCATCAAATGAAAAACATTTTAACTGCAGCAATTTTTCATAGTATTCAAGCAGCATAAACTCCTCCTTTTCTTTAATAATACAGCAATAATCATCTTATTTCAAGATTAACGCCCGAAAAATAAAGTATTATTTTTATCATACCTGGTTTTTCTCATTTTTCCCAAATAAATCTGCTGTATTCGTTTCCCCAGGTTTGCTGGTTCTTTTTGAGAAAGTAAAAATTGGCACACCATCGGCACAACATTGGCACGGTTCTGCTCTTTCCCCGTAAAGGCATCCATGCTATACTTGGTACAGTCAAAAATATGTAGAGCAGCCGTTTTCCATTCCGGGAGACGGCTGTTTTCGTCAGAAAGGCGGTGGTTTTACTTTGTCCCAAACTATCAAAGCAGCCGGCAGGGCGTCTCCCCAGAAGGGCAGGCCCGGCAGGAACCCGGCGGCCATACTGAAAAGTGAGCATGGCGATGTCAACTATTTCAGTACAGTGGGGTGTAGATAAAAAACTTTGGTTTTTATTCCCACAGCAAAGAAACGGCAGATGCGTAATTTCACCATTGCGCATCTGCCGTTTCTTCATCTTATTGTTCTAATGTGATCTGAAAAAAATGCAACTACATCCTTTTCCCATCTGCCGCTCTCGTATTTGGATTTTAAAGTCAATAAATACTGTGCTGTTTCAGCCTCCCAACGCATACCGGACTGTTTTAATCTTTTTTGCAATACTACCTTGTTCCCGCTTTCAACCGCTCCGCTTCCACAAAAATATCCTTTACTCTTATATTCGGGATAATTGATATGTCCACGGTGCATCGTAATATAATGATACAGGTTGACGCAATTGCTGTAATTTTCATCGGGATCCAGTTCCTTCAATACATCTCCGCCCTTCCCGTCTTCAAGCAGTCCGCATATCCTTTCCGCCCAGGGAGTATATCTCGATTCATCAAAGCGGAACTTGTTTCTGGCAAAATCATATACGTTTTCCTTTAAATGGAACAGATCCAGGATATGCCGTGCATCAGGAAACATTTCTTCCGCCATATTTGCGATCCATGCAGCCCCATCACTCAGGAGCAC
>QZDS01000112.1 GCA_009917455.1 bacterium 1xD8-48
GTAACTATTCAGCCTTCCTTCTAAAAACAACGCACCCAGCACCGGCTAAAAAATAGCCGGTGTTCCCAGAAACAGTTTTTTTATGTTTTCCAGTATTGGTATGTTCCTCCGTTTCAGCGTTTCTATGATTGTCAGAATGTTGCAGTACATCTCCTGCCCGCTCTCTTTCCGGAACCCTCCTGCCATCTTCTGGCGGTTTTTTGCTTTCCTCAGATCCCTTTCGCTCATGTTATCGTCAAAAGGAACCTCAAAGTCTTGCAGGAACAGCAAATGGTTTCCCATATACTTCTCCATACGGTTCAGCAGCTTTTTTTCATCCTTACGGGCATACTTGTACTTTGTCTTTTGGTTTTCTTCCCTCCCCTTGCCTATCAGCTCACGGTATCTCTCTTCATATTCTTTTATCAGCTCTTGCGGGAATGTCTCTTTCCCCTTGCTTATGGCCTGTTTCCTCCTGCGGTTCATTTCACACAGCAGGGATATCATTTCCTCTGACCATCTGTTCCCGCTCTCCTCACTGTTCTTTTTCAGATATCGGATGATATGCACATTGCATTCCCCATGACCCGTTCCAAAATGATAAAGGGCTGTCTCGTGGTCATGCACAAGGATGCCTGTAAATTTCGCTAAAAAACGCACCTTTTTCATTGTCGCTATGGTCTTGTCTTTCATCACCCGGTAGACCACAGCTTTCTCCATGCTGAAGTTCCTGATATAGCTCTGCTTCCCGTTCACACTCACTACTGTCGCATCCGTCATCACTACCCGGTGGTTTAGCAGCTCTTCCTCCAAATGGGCAACGCTTCCCTGTGCTTTTTCAGAAAAAGACCTGCAAAAATGATACACGCTCCCCGCTGACAGCCCCAGGGCATTGCCTCCTGCAGCGTCCAGGAAGGCTGCAATCCTTTCAGCTGCCATCACTCCTTCACTATATAGCGCCACAGCCATTGCCTTTACATTTGGCCCATAAACCACATCGCTGCGGTACTCGGGCGGTATGGTGAAATGCCCTTTGCTGTCCGCATAGATCCGCACCTCCGTGATCAGCGGCGCTGTATCAAGGTCTATCTCGTACTTTGTGATATACTTCCCGCCTGCCAGACTGCCGATTTCCCGTACCTGATGCCGGCATTTTCCAGACCGGAGCTTTTCTTCCACGTCTGCTTTGGTAAGAGTAGTGCCTTTGTGGCCTTTCTGCCCGCCTGCTTTACGCCCGGTCTTTTCCCTTCCATTATAAGTATTGGCCGGCCTGCCTGCCTTCTGATCGGTAGAGGGCGGATTAGAAGTGTTGGAACTGTCATTGTTAATAATGCTCTTAAGCCGTTCGTTGTCGTCACGTAAAAGCTGGTTTTCGCAGGTCAGCTCACTGATCCGGGCGTTGAGGCGCTCAACATCCTCTTTGTGCTGCGTTTTTTCAACACGCAGATCCTTTTCCACCGCATCAAGGCGTCCCATCACTTCCATGAGCTGGTTATAAATGCTTTTTTCATAATTGCCACCCAAACCGGAACGCCTCCCCCCTGCTGTTTACTGTATCCTTATTGTAGCAGAAACGGTATAAAAATGCGAACTACGCGCCTTGGGACATTCGTCAGATTGACAACGGGCTGCTGGGGAATTAAGACATGGAAAATACACCTATAAAGGGAAAAAAGCAGGATTATTGCGGTTATCTGCATAAAGTTATCCACAATCAGGGCAGGGAACAGAGATTTTATTGTGAAACAAAGCAGGACAAGCCCTGCCTTGTGGATAACTTTTTAAACAGCATCAAAAAATTTCGGCAGTTTTTTGGTGATTTTTTTGACAAGGCTGAATAGTTAC
>QZDS01000113.1 GCA_009917455.1 bacterium 1xD8-48
ATAACAGGACGCGGCACAGAACGTCTATATGGGAAATAAGTTCCTCACCCTGCGGAAAAGCGAGGTCGCAAAAGTTGCGCCGGACAGGGCTTCTCCCCGGTTTCCGGCAGATTGGGGAGAGGCTTCATGAATGGCAAAGTTTTCTTTTAGCTGTTTTTGTAAAGAAAGCCAAAGCATAACAGGAAGGCAAGATATTATGAAAAGATTGATTATATTGGTTTTATGGGTGGTTTGTATGCTGGCTTTGCTTGTTGGGTGTTCCAGTCAGGAAAATGAAATAGGAGATATCGATAATCATACGCCGATTGCTTTGTTGGATGATGCGGTTGTTTATAACTATATTGATGATGACGGTGCATTGGTAATTGGACGATATGTTCTTTCCTCAAAAAGGCAATCAGATATCGTAAGTGTGGAAGAGTTTTATATTTCAAGTGGAAAACCTACAGTGATTGATAATTCTGTTATTCTGCCTGTAACCTTAAATACAAACGAACATAAACTTTTGATGGTAAACGCTGATTCTGACACATCTGAAATGATATTTAGCGAATTTAATTCTTATCCAATGGACGCAGTTTCTGTAATGAACACAGACATTTATATGTTAAGCACCATGAAAGATGATGTGGCTACAGCAACTTATATCAGAAAATATAATGAGAATACCGGGGATATGGATATCTGCATTGAAAAACAGTTTACAGATAATACAGGTGAGCAGATAACGACATTTGCCTGTAGCAACGAAAATATTTATGTGCTGGTAAATAATATGGGAGCAGAAAATGATGTTTATATAGAAATTTATGATGATAAAAAATATGATTTACTTGGTAAGCTGTACTTTGATTCTGAATTGAGAAATTTTGTTTCCAATAATGGGATAGTAGAATTTTATTGTTTTGACAGTTACATATACATAAGGAATTTTTCAGATTATGGTGCGATAGGGGAAATAGAAAATAACCAGATAAAAACCTTTCTTAATTTGCCTGGTTTGCGTATGGCTTATAACGGTAAAAATACGCAGGATAATTATTATGGATTTTTTGTAAGAAATGGCAGAGAGCTTTATCTTTTAGATGTTTATTCTGATACTCTATATGAAACCAATTTAGATCTATCACAAGATGAAAGCATTCGTAATGCTATCTCTGATGGAAATAATATATGTATCAGTATTCTTGATGAGAGGGATACAGAGTCTTTTACAACAAAAAAGACCATTATAGTGGATTTCAATGAATTGAAAGAAAAAGCATATCAAACAAAGTGAAAAAGGCTATCCATTATATATCTCCAATAAAACACAGAGAGCAGGCTTCCCCGGTTTCCGGCAGATTGGGGAATCGGGGAGCAGGAAGAAAACCAATAATACACAAACGATAAAAGGGAACCAAGCAGAGATAGAACCATATGCCTGTCTGGTTCCCTTTCTACATATCGGTGCGGGGAGATAGCAATAGATGTATTTTGGGGGAGAGGAGGTGGTATTATCCGGAAAATGAAATGCCCGGAGAGACGGTGCAAGAAACGGGCCTGTGATATTGGGGAGACGGGTTCCGGATGGATCATTGTGTCACTGAAATGTCCTAACTGCGGCAGGGTAGTAAAGGTGTACTGGAAACCGAATGGAAAAAGATAAATATACATAGCAGGAAAGAATGGCAGGAAGGTATCCTGCTATTTTTACTTTTATAGATT
>QZDS01000114.1 GCA_009917455.1 bacterium 1xD8-48
ACGGAAGAAGAGCGGCAGGCGAACATATCGCTCGGCATGAAGAAAGCGGAATATGCGGCAGAAAACTTTATCCCAGAGGACAGCAGGGATGCGTTTCTGGAGGCAATGGAATCCATTGCGAAACTGGCAAGTGCGGGAAAAGCGGACAGTAACGGAAACATGGATTACGGTGTGGCGAAAGGCAGGTATCTTGGGCATGGGAGCAATCTTGTCCAGACCACAAACGCGCTTGACATGATGCGGACGATGGACAAAGACGCATACGCAGAGTACCAGAAGATGGGGAAAAAAGATGACGGCGGGCTTAGTTCGTTGAAATACCTTACAAACTGGTATGCGGGTGCGGTAAAGAAGAATCCCTCAATGGTTGATAATTACGAAAAGCAGTCGGAGGAATATGTGGAGAAGAATGTGAAAAATCAGAAACTGGATAAGACTTTTGCAGGCTTAAAGACGGGAAGCAAGGCCGCTTTCTTTGAAAGCCTGAAAATGTTCCAAAGCAACAATCCCAATTTCTTCTCATCCATCATAAACCGGGAACTGGCATCGAAGTTTTGGGAATTTTAGGATCGTGGCGGGGATGGCTGTTTATGGGTGCATATTATCAATATTGCACAGAGGGCGGGCATCCCCGGCGTTCCGGCAGATTGGGGAAGCAGGGAGCAGGGAGAGGCGGTTGCCGGGAATGTAGGAATAAACCGCTCAAACTTATAATGAAGGGTAAGGGTGTGGTTCTGAAAAGTGGATTAAAGATGATAGATTGGGGAATCGGGGAGTTGGTGTGTACGCAGGGAGTGTAGGAGGTATATTTGGACTTTTCAGATGTAGAACAAATGGGTATGGGCTACGATGAATGGTAGAGGAGCTGCCGTGTAAAATAATTAGATGAATGAAAGGATGCAAGGTGGTGATATGAAGAATAAAATGGTTTCGTTGTTTGTTGCAATAATGATGTTTATTACAATCAGTGGATGTACTGCTCAAGAGAATAGTTTGTCTGGTACTGCCCCGGATGATGTGCAGATTGAGGATGATGGTACTGGCACAGTAGATATTGACCAGTTAAGCAGAGTTGCAGATGGCTCCAATGTAGATGAGCAGATTCTTTCGGAAGGATTGCATGAAAGAAAAAATATTATTGCCGAAAATAATCATACTTTGGAAGATGTTGAAGAACATGAATTGACAGGAAAAGATGCATCTGACATTTTTTCAGAAGAAAAATGTGAATCCTATTCATTTTCTGATGTGGAATCCGGACAATATGCTGTTGGGGACATCATCTATACAGTTGGCGGGGATATAAGTTCATTTGAATATGCTATTAATTGGGAGCCGATGGGAAATTATATCCGTGTCGGTCTAATAAATGTAGACATGAATGCTATTTATTTTATTACTTGTATCAGTGGAAGGGGTAAAGGAACTATTGATATCACAGAAATTCCTACGGGAGATTATTATATTTTTGTTTATAACGAAACTTCCAATGAAATTAGCTTAAATGGTACAGTCGCTTATAATTTTAATGGTGTTAGTCAGGAAATGGGGTGATGGGAAATTAAAGTCCAGATTATGGGACATTAAATTTGTTATTATAAAGTCATCAAAAAGGAGGATGACTTTTATGGATGACGATAACCGTATCAAACTTGCCGACCTTATTT
>QZDS01000115.1 GCA_009917455.1 bacterium 1xD8-48
TAGTGTCTGCTGAACAACTTAAAATATTGATAAATACTGAATTTTCCAGCATTTTTTGTTATAATAATTGCATGGAACAAAGATATAACCGCTTTATTTTCTTGCAGAATTCTTATAAAAGTCAGGAGATGCCATGTATAAGACACCAGATAAAAGCCAGCCCTCACTACTTGATTTTGACCAGCCCCTCGGACTCCGGATGAACCCAGATAACCGCTGGGTGCAGCTTGCGGACAGGGTTCCGTGGGGCATATTTGAAGAAAAATATGCCGCCCTCTTCCCCAGCGGAACAGGGAACGTGGCAAAGCCGCTACGCCTTGCGCTCGGCTCCCTGATCATCCAGAACAGGTTCCAGTATTCGGACCGGGAGCTTGTGGAACAGCTTTCAGAAAACCCCTACTTGCAGTATTTTATCGGCCTTCCGGGATACCAGCCCCAGGCACCGTTTGACGCCAGCACGCTTGTATGGTTCCGTAAGAGGATCACCATGGATATCCTGAATGAGGCTAATGAATATATGCTCGAACACAAGGACGATGACGGCCCGGCGCCGCCGGCATCCGGCGGCCCCTGCGGGGATGCCCCGCAGGGGGAAGAAGCCGCAAACAGCGGAACACTCATCATAGACGCCACCTGTGCCCCTGTGAACATCCGGTACCCACAGGATATTTCCCTCCTGAACGAGGCAAGGGAAAAGCTGGAATATATCATTTACCGGATGTGCAAGTCCTATGGGCTCACCCTGCCGCGCCGTTACCGCCGGAATGCAAGGAAAGACTACCTGGCATTCGTAAAGAGCAGGAAGCACACAGAGAAGAAAGTCCGTGAAGCGGTAAAAAAACAGCTTTCCTACGCGCGCAGGGACATCAGGTACCTGGAGGGCTTCTTCAGCCGAGGGTATGCCCCGGATAAGAAAGACATCCCATTGCTGGTGACGATCTTCCGCCTGTGCCAACAGCAGGAGTACATGTATAAAAACCATGTCCATTCGGTGACGGACCGTGTCGTCAGCATACGCCAGCCATGGATCCGCCCCATTGTCAGGGGGAAAGCCAGCGCACCGGTGGAATTCGGGCCGAAGCTGGATGTCAGCATCGACAGCGGGGGCTATGGGCGGATCGAAAAAGTCTCTTTTGACGCTTATAACGAAAGCGGCAGTCTGGCTGCGGCGGTAGAGCGGTATCGGGAACGGACAGGACGGTACCCCGAACGCGTACTGGCAGACAAAATATACCGGACAAAAGAAAACCGTGCTTACTGCCGCAAAAACGGCATAAGGCTTTCCGGCCCAAGACTCGGCAGGCCATCCAAGGATAACAGGGCTGACAAAAAACAGGAATATCAGGATAACACAGACCGGATAGAAGTGGAACGGTTCATCAGTCGGAGCAAACGCTGCTTTGGCATGGGACTTATTGTCACAAAGCTTGAAACAACACAGCTTACGTCGGTTGCGTTATCTGTATTCGTGTCGAATCTTTTCAGGATTCAGAGGCGAATATTTGCAGTCATTTTTAGTATACGCTATAAATTTATAGTATGTGTTGCCTGAAGCAAGCTAAAACAGCTTGTTCAGCAGACACTAA
>QZDS01000116.1 GCA_009917455.1 bacterium 1xD8-48
CGTGCCTTTGCCGTCAGGATTGTCTGCCGGAGATAGGCGGCTGTTGCATATTGGCAAGCGTCAGGAAAGCTAACAAGGTCAGCCCTGTAACGCTCCACGTCACTTTCACGTTTCCTTGACCAGCCGAGGTCTTTAAGCAGGGCAAGCTGTTCATCGGTGAAGCCGGAAAACTCTGCGCTGTCAAAGCCTTTGCAAATCCTATCACGCCTTGCCGCTTCTTCGTCATAGACATCATCGCCATAGGACGGCGGCATAATCTCTGGAAAGTCGTCCATGGACATCTGCCCCGGTATATCTTCAGCCAGAGCAAGTGGCTCCAAGGTGAAGCGCACAGCCTTGACCGTCCTACCCCTCTTTATCGGCTCATAGGAGAATTTGCAGTCGGTCTTGTCGTTCAGTTCCGAGAGACACTTTTTTAGAACCTTGTCGTTAAATTCCTTGTATCCCTTGTAACTGTCAGCCGTACACCGCATGAGGGCTTTCAATTCGTCCAGAGGAACGTCCCAAGTAAGGTGCATATGCCTATTCTGTTCGAGGTACAGAAAGAGGACATAGCTGTATCTGGAAGTCAGCTTGACAACGTTTCGCAGGTTATACCGCAGGTATCCAAGCCGCTCCGGGTTGAAGATATACTCCATGGCCGAGGGGCTTGCACCCAAGTCCACCTGCCACAGTCCATCTTCGTCTTGATAACATTCCGCTTTCTCAAACAAGGCTATGAGAGTGAAGCCCTTGCGCTTGTTGCCGTCCTTGATTTTGATAGTCTGAAAAAGATTATTAACCCTCTTTTCCAAGTCCGGCGCATTTATCTTTACAACGCCCAAAAGCCGCTCTATTTCGCCTTTCTCAAACCGGATAAACCGCTTTTCCGGAACATGGCTATTTATCCGGCCAAGATATGCGTCCAGTATCTTAAACTCCGCAAGTGTCAGCCCGGTTTCAGAGAGGGACAAGAGGGGATTAGACTTCTGGACAAGCAGATTGTCCGGCTCTTTCCCTGCCCCCTTATAGTCCGGGATTGCAGGGAGTTTCTTTCTCCGTGGCATGGTATCAACTCCTTTCCTTATCATGATACCATAAGGGCGAATTTTTGTAAAGTATAAAATTCTCTTTTCTGGAAAAAGACTATGCCCCTAACAGAAAAAGTCTTCGCTCCTTGCGGAAGAAGTCTTCGCTCCTTGCGGAAGAAGTCTTCGCCCCTTGCGGAAGAAGTCTTCGCCCCTAAAACCCGGAAAGCCGCATAAAATCAGGTTTTTTTAGCGTCTAAATCAAAAGTAGGAAATCAAAAGTAAGAAATCATAAGTGCTAAATCAAGCTATCTATCAAGGGACGACCCCGCAAGCCGCAGTATGTGGATAACTTTGGAGGTTCTGGAAAGCGTCAGGATTGATTAGCGATAAAAAAGAAAATGAGGATAGGAGCGGAAACGGTCAAGAAAGCCGCTGTAAAGCGTGTACACGTCCTTAGAGGGGTAGGTAAGGGGAAAACACCATACAGCCCCCTAAAGCCGTCCAGAGGGCAAATAAAGGCGAAATAGAGGGTCAAGGAGTGTGCCATTACACCGCCACCCCTCT
>QZDS01000117.1 GCA_009917455.1 bacterium 1xD8-48
CGTGCCTTTGCCGTCAGGATTGTCTGCCGGAGATAGGCGGCTGTTGCATATTGGCAAGCGTCAGGAAAGCTGTCAACGTCAGCCTGAAAACGCTCTATGTCGCTTTCACGTTTCCTTGACCAGCCAAGGTCTTTAAGCAGGGCAAGCTGTTCATCGGTGAAGCCGGAAAACTCTGCACTGTCAAAGCCTTTGCAAATCCTATCCCGCCTTGCCGCTTCTTCGTCATAGACATCATCATAGGACGGCGGCATAATTTCCGGAAAATCATCAATGGACATCTGCCCCGGTATATCTTCAGCCAGAGCAAGCGGCTCCAAGGTGAAGCGTACCGCCTTGACCGTCCTACCCCTCTTTATCGGCTCATAGGAGAATTTGCAGTCAGTCTTTGCGTTCAGTTCTTCGTGGCACTTCTTTAGCACCAATTCGTTAAAGCGATAGTAAGCCTTGTATGTATCGGCAGTACACCGTAGGAGGGTTTTCAAATCGTCCAGAGAAACGTCCCAAGTAAGGTGCATATGCCTGTTCTGTTCGAGGTACAAGAACAAGACGTAGCTGTATCTGGAAGTCAGCTTGACCACGTTCCGCAGGTTGTACCGCAGGTATCCAAGCCGTTCCGGGTTGAAGATATACTCCATAGCGGAGGGGCTTGCCCCTAAGTCCACCTGCCATAGTCCATCTTCGTCTTGATAGCACTCTGCTTTCTCAAACAAGGCTATGAGCGTGAAGCCCTTGCGCTTGTTGCCGTCCTTGATTTTGATAGTCTGAAAAAGATTCTTAACCCGCTTTTCGAGGTCATCAGGCTTTATCTGGGAAACGTCCAAAAGCCGCTCTATTTCGCCTTTCTCAAACCGAATAAACCTCTTTTCCGGGTCATGACTGTTTATCCGTCCGAGATATGCGTCCAGTATCTTAAACTCTGCGAGCGTAAGCCCGGTTTCAGAGAGGGACAAGAGGGGGTTAGACTTCTGGATAAGCAGATTGTCCGGCTCTTTCCCTGCCCCCTTATAGTCCGGGATTGCCGGGAGTTTCTTTCTTCGTGGCATGGTATCACCCCTTTCCTTATCATGATAGCATAGCACCATATTTTTTGTCAATAAAAAGTTGGTGCTTCTTGAAAAAATCTATGGTGCTATCAGGAAAAGTCTATGGTGTTACCGGGAAAAGTCTATGGTGCTACCGGGAAAAGTCTATGGTGCGTCATGGAAAAGTCTATGGTGCTAAAACCCGGAAAGCCGCATAAAATCGGGCTTTTTCGAGTGTCTAAATCAGGAGGGAAATCAAGAAAGATAAATCAAGTGCTAAATCAAGCTATCAATCAAGGGACGACCCCGCAAGCCGCAGTATGTGGATAACTTTTGGGGGTTCTGGAAAGCGTTAGGATTGATTAGCGATAAAAAAGAAAATGAGGATAGGAGCAGAAACGGTCAGGAAAGCCGCTGTAGGGCGTGTACACGCTTTTAGAGGGAGTAGGTAAGGGGAAATACCATACAGCCCCCCAAAGCCGTCCAGAGGGCAAATAAAGGCGAAATAGAGGGTCAAGGAGTGTGCCATTACACCGCCACCCCTCT
>QZDS01000011.1 GCA_009917455.1 bacterium 1xD8-48
CTTTACTGCACAAACTGCAGGTATGCCGCCGCAAAGTCCTCGTATCTTTTTGAAAGGGGCAGACTGATGCCGTTGGTAAGCGTCACCTCTGTTTTGTCATACCCCTCGACATAGGCGAGGTTGACGAGATACCCCCTGTGTATCCGGAAAAACTGCCCCTGCAGTTCTTCCTCCAGCCTGCCGATCTTCTCATAATATTCCAGTTCCCCATCTTTGAGGTACAGCACCACCTTATGGTTACGGCTCTCAATATAATAAATGCTATGAATTGGTACAGCCCTGCTTTCACACCCATACTGGATGACCAGCGTTTTCTTTTTCTGTTCCGCCTCAAATATGATCTGCGCCGCCGCCCGGTCAAAAACCTCGGCAAATCTCTGTTCGTCAATAGGTTTCAGGAGATATTGGAATGCCCCCACGTCAAAAGCGTCATACACATACTTTTCGTATCCCGTGACAAAAATAATGACCGGCTGCCTCTCCAGTTCCATGCCTCTTATCCGCCTTGCCAGTTCCATCCCGTCCATACCGGATGCCGCTCCATCCAGCTCTATATCTAAGAACAGCAGGTCATACTCCGTTTGATCCAGCAAATATTCGTCCGCAGACGCATACTCTGCAATTTCACACTCCGCCCCCTGTTTCCTGACCAGAGAGGATAAGTAAGCCCTTATATTCTTTTCATCATCACAGATCGCAATTTTTATAAAATCCACCTCCTCCGGCTCTCACTTTTTATATCGTAAAAAATGGCATATTGTCTAACGCCGATAGCGTGAATAGCGGATTTGACAGCGTGAATTCTTTTCCTCCCATCACACCAAAACGGCAAATGCTATTTACCTATTCGTCCGATATAAGGGAAACGCAAACCGCCGTGTAAGCATATTAACTCTGTTTTCCCCGCTTTCCAATAGGCAGACCGCCGCATATGGTGGTCTGCCATAGCGGCGGTTAGCTTTTGTCTTTGTATTGCAGATATTTCAGATTTTATGCCACTTGATGCTTACAGTATGAACGAACTGTCAAAAACAGAAACAGCGGAATTTCAACTGTGGCTGATACTAAAATGACGTATGGTGTCCAAAAACTCATATCTCCTATATGCAGGAAATTAAAATCGCAAAGCTGATAAAGAAAATTATTTTTCATACCTATGCCCGCTGATGGTAAAATCCCTCCAATCCATGTATCACCCAAAGCTCCATACGCAAATATGGGCAGAAACAGTATCACTATGGAAATCAACAACACTGTCAGGGAATCCCTGCATCTGGCAGATAAGAACAATGTGCAGCTAACGATTGCCAGTACTGAGAGAAGTCCTGCAAGTACCAAAATAATCTGTAGCTGCCCTAAATTTATATTTGGCAGATTTATAACCGAAAACAGCATCTGAAACGAAGTCTTCAGGCAGTCTGTGCCAAATGCAAGATTCAGGATTAACAGATGAATTGACATTCCCAAAATGAAAATAACTATGAATATGCAACAGACCGACAAAATCCGTATAACAGCTAATTTCATGCGTCCGTATTTAGTACAGCGCAAAATACTGTCACTGCCAGTCTGATATTCATTGGCAAAAGCAGGGGAGGCAATGGCAACACAAAGGATTGATAAAACCAAAATATACAATGTTGTATAATCAAATGCATCCCTGCTCATACCAGGATACAGGTAAAATGGCTGATCCACGTCTGCATACCTGCCTGCGGCAAACTGTCCGGCTGCCTCATATTCTTTCTGCTCAAGATTCATGGTATCGTCCAAATGAGAAACACATTTTTCATAAAAATACTGTTCCACCTCATCAGGATCAATATCCATCAAGTCTGCACCAATGCCAGTTTTTGGATCAGCAAAGGCTTCTGTTAATCCCTTGAGCATAGGGCGGATAGCCATAATATTTTCAATATAAATGTCCAGTGGGACATCATTAAGTGTACCGTATTCTTTTACATAGGATTGATATGTCCGCAGGGCTTCCGCCAGCTTTTGCGGAGTAATGTTACCTGCTGTTTTTTCATAGTAATCCCTCTTAAACTGGATTGCCGGTAATCCATCTAATTCTATGATTTTCCCATCTTCTCCCGGACGGTTAATTGATTCAAAGCTGATTGGCAGATATGCCATTACGATAGACATTAAAAGTGCAGCAGCAAGCAATGTCAAAGTACGGCGTGACTTCATAATCCGTTTTATTTCTAATCGGAATAATCGCATATTAATTTCCCTCCCCTTCCAGATTTTCCTGCGGAAAATACCAAAGATACAAGTCCTCAAGCCGGGGTAATGCAGCAACTGCCCCGGAAATTTCAGGTGTTTCAGATAAATACCGGATGGATACCTGCCCGTTATCTTCACTTCGCTGATTTATCACCCTGAGCCGCATTTCATAGCTGACTAAATCTTTTGCTGGTATGGTACAAGTCCACACTTTTCCTTCAATCTCCTTCACAAGCTCATCTGTTGTTCCTATATCCACAATTTTTCCTGCCTTCATAATGGCGTTTCTTGTCGCAATATACTCAATGTCAGAAACAATATGGGTAGAAATCAGCACAATTCTGTCATGTGAAAATTCCGAAATAAAGTTACGGAAGCGTACCCTCTCCCCAGGGTCAAGCCCTGCCGTTGGTTCATCCATCACAAGAATTTTCGGTTCATTCAGCATAGCCTGTGCGATACCGACACGACGCTTCATGCCTCCTGACAGTTTTGCTATCTTTTTCCCTTTTACATCAGAAAGTGTAAGCACATCCAAAAGATAATTGATTTTCTTTGCTGTTTCTTTTGCAGGAACATCTTTCAGGGCAGCTACATATTCCAGATAATCCTTTACTGTAAAATCACGGGAATATCCAAAATCCTGCGGCAGGAAACCAAAGATGTCCCGATAGGCTTCTCCCATTTTGCGGATATCCGTACCATCATAACAGATCACCCCACTGGTAGGTGTCATAATGCCGGCAACCATACGCATGAGAGTAGTCTTCCCCGCACCATTAGCGCCAAGCAGTCCCCAAACCCCCGGCGTGAGGGTAAGACTGGCATCATCCACAGCCATTTTGTCTTTAAACTGTTTCGTTAAATGTTCAATTTTCAGTTCCATTACACAACTCCTTTTCCAATCCTGTTTCCAAGGGATTTATTCAACATCAAATACCCCTGTCCAGTAAAAATTGTACCAAACAGGGGCATTTCAATCTCAAATTTTGGAATGGAATAATCCTAAGAATTTCCTAATACTTGACTATGAAATGCTTTTTTTGCATTTCATAGTATGGAACGTATATTTTCCTAATCAGAAACCGGGAGTGTAATTGTAAATGTGACTGTTTCCCCATTGCTCTGTGCCGTTATCTCACCACCATGCAGGCTGATAATCTCCTTTGCAATAGAAAGGCCAAGCCCCGCCCCGCCTGTGTCTGACAGCCGGGCCTCATCTAAACGGCTGAACTTCTCAAAAATATGCACTAGCTTATCTTCCGGGATTGTCTGTCCGTGGTTTCGGAATACTACGATAGCATTTCTTCCTTTCTTTTCTGCCGATATGCTGATCTCCGTATCCGGATAACTGTAAGCCGCCGCATTTTTCAAAAGGTTATTAAATACCCTTGCCAGCTTTTCCGGATCGCCTGTTACAACCAGCCCGTCCCCGGCAGAAACTCTGGCAGTGTTCCCCCTTGCAGACAAGGCAGGATACAGTTCATCTGTCACCTGGGATAAAAGGGCATATAAGTCAACCTGCATTTTTTTCAACTGCACTGCTGCCGTATGGTATCGCGTGATTTCAAATAACTCATTGATCAGCATTTCCAGACGTTCTGATTTTTCAAGGGCAATTCCCACATACTTGACTTTTTGCTCTGCCGGCATATCCGGGGCCTCGTCAAGCAGGCTCAAGTAGCCGATTACTGCCGTCAGCGGCGTGCGGATGTCATGAGCCAGGTACATGACCAGTTCGTTCTTTCTGTCTTCCGCTTCTTTTACAGCCTGATTACTAAGCAGTATGGACATTTTAATCTGGTTCATCTGCTTTTCCACTTCCCGGAGCGGTTCTGACAGCTCAATCGCAGCGTTATTCTGTTCATATACCGTCTGTGCAGCATTTATCACCTCATCCAGATAATCCCAAGGTTTCCTCCAGTAATGGTAAAAAATAACGGACAGGCCAATGACAAGGTAAAAAAAATAAAGCACATCCAGCCGCAGATACAGCCATTCAGAAATCCGGCCTGCCGACCTTGATAAAATGTATTCAAGCAACGGCATTACGGCAAGACCTGCTGCCGTATAAGCAGGCACAATAGCCAAAAGGCGGATCCGCAATTTTTCCCTTGCCGGGAAACTCTGTTTTTTCATGAAACACCTCCATCAGTTTGCCATCAGAAGGACTGACAAACCGCCTGTTACCAATATTGTAACAACAACGGCGAAAACCACAATAACAGTTTCTGCCCGGTTTCTGCTCCGGAATATCCTAACGGCAGACCAATATATGCCAATCCCCGCCATCCCTCCACAGGTATTTGTTATGATGTCTGTTATGTCCGTCCCTCCGACTGCCAGAATATATTGAAGAACTTCTAAGATAAAACTGGTCATTAGAATAAGAAAAAACTTTACCCATAACCCCGGCTCTTTTTTCAGCATACATAAATAGATGCCATATGGGATAAATATCGCAACATTTTCCAATACCTCTTTCAAATGGAAACCCGTTCCAATCTCATTGTCATAATAAAACGGAATCAGATTGATACCCCTGATTCTGTCCAGCTCATGGATTGATAATTGCAGTTTGAACAATATAATCCATACCAACAGAATCAAATAAACAGCAAACAAAAATTGTACAAGACAGTTTAGACCCACCTTTTTCCTTTCTTCCATAAATATCTCCTTATCCGGGAACAAACAGGTTATATCTTATAACCCACTCCCCATACTGTTTTTATATATTTTGGTTTTTCTGCCGTATCTTTCAGTTTCTCCCTCAAATGGCGGACATGTACTGTAATCGTGCTGCTGTTCTTACTGTAATATTCATCTTCCCACACCCTATGGAACAGTTCTTCCAAAGTCACAACCATGCCCTGGTTTTCCAACAGAATGCGTAGGATGGAAAACTCCGTAGGTGTTAAAGATACAGCCTCCCCGCCAAGCTCACATTCATAGGTCTGCATATTAAGAACCAGCTTTTTATAAGTAAGGACTTTTGCAGGCTCATTTTGCGGCAGTATCGGGGTATACTTTTTATATCTCCGAAGCTGTGCCTTCACCCTGGCAATCAGTTCAAGGGGACGGAATGGTTTTGTCACATAATCATCCGCTCCCAGCGTCAGTCCTGTAATCTTATCCATTTCCTCATCTTTTGCCGTCAGCATGATCACAGGATAAGTATATTTTTCACGGATTTTCTGACAAAGGGTAAAACCATCGATATCAGGCAGCATGATATCAAGAATTGCGAGATCAGCTTCTTCATTTTCGATAAAAGCCAACGCTTCCCTTGCAGAATAATATTTATAAATGGTGTAATTTTCATTCATCAGATAAACTTCAAGCAGATCTGCAATATCCTTTTCATCATCAACAATCAAAATCCTTTCAGACATACAGGCCGCCTCCCTCTATGTTAAAACTATCTATTCCTATGAATTTATCATATTTTCTTTCAAAAATCCCAATAAAACGCATGAGATATTATTAAGATTCTCCTAATCCCGCCAAATATCCATCAATATATTTATTTCGCATCTTTCATCATTAGCCGCACAAACTCCATATCACATATCTACTGTTCGCCATTTCCTATTACTTCGGCAGAATACCGTTCCCACTAAAGCAAAACCATCCGCTGATTTATGCCATAAAAATTCTCTGTTTTTGTCCGATTGTGCGAAAGGGCTATTTTGTAAGAATGGAAAGCAAAAAGGAGCCATTGAACAGCCCCCTTTTCACACTTATTCCATCTCCCTAAACGTGTCGGCCATTCCCCCGACAAGGCTCCACTGGCGCTGCATATAAGATTTCAGATTTTCCGTGCTTTGCCTGTATGCCTCCTGGACTGTTTCCGGATCATAAAATTATGCTTTCTGCCAAAGCAGCATAGCGTCCTGAAATTCAGCCGACAATCTCCCGGTATCCTTCAGCCATGAAAGGTAAGACCGCACCGTACTTCCCACCAGCACATACTGCTCAAAATTCATGGAAAGACCATAGCCTTTGAACACTTCCTGCAAAATACGCTCAAAACATATCGGCTCCTTGCAAATAGACAAAATCTCCTCCGCCACTTCATGTACCTTATCCCTGTTGTATCGGACAAGTTTCTTTATATCGGCAGACGCCTCCGCATGGGCGGGAACGAACATGGCCGCTTCCATATCTTCCACCATATCCAGTGTTTTCAGATATGCCTCCACGTCATAAATGAATGAAACGGCATATTTATCCAACGTTTCCCTGCTGCTGATGCAGTCCGCAAGGAACACCACATTATCCGGCATACGGAATCCTACCATGTCAAAAAAATGCCCCGGCAAGGGTATCACCTCGATCTCCTTCGGAAATCTTTCATCAGAAAAATCCGTCACATCGCTCTCCTGTGCCATCAGGAATTTGTGCCGCAAATCCTTACACGGATAGCCACCATAAAGGAAAGATGGCTCCAATACCGGGTATTTTGTGAAAGACGCTTCAATTCCTCCGGAATAAACCTTACACCCCGTCTGCCCCTGCAGGTACTTGTTTCCGCCGATATGGTCTGCATTGGAGTGGGTATTCAATATGGCGGTTAGACGCCATCCGTTATTATCCAGTATCTGCCTGACTCTCCTTCCCGCATCTTTGTCATTCCCACTATCCACCAGATAGACGTTCTCACTGGCCGCCACATAGACGCCTATCTTCGCCGGGCAGTTTATGTAATAGCATTTCTCACTGGCCTGAACCAATTCATACATTTTCCGTTTCCTCCTTTAATTATTCGGATAAAATATCACGTTATAGGCGGTGCAGGCTTTATCTGAAACATTGTGGTATGCATGGGAAACATCCGCCCTGAAGCGTATTGACTGTTTTTCCTCCAGCAGCACTTCCTTCCCGCCCATTACCATTTTCAGCGTCCCCTGCACCAGAAAAACATATTCTTCCACGCCCGCCACATGGGGAAGTGATTCATGGCGCACTCCTGCATCAAACTCAATATAGAACACCTCCACATTCCGCACTGGGTCAAAGGGAAACAGCGGGTAAGCCCGCATCCCTCCGTTTTCCTCCGTGATCACATTTTCCCCATCAAGCCCGGCGACCATGTATTCCGCTTCTTCCTGTTTGCAGAAAAAGGATAATGGGATTTTCAGCCCTGTTGAAATCTTCCATAAAATGTTGATGGTGGGCGAGGACTGCCCGCGCTCAATCTGTCCCAACATGGGCTTGCTCACGCCAGTAAGTTCCGCAACATCATCCAGCGTGAGCTGCCTTGTATTCCGGATTTCTTTCAGCCGCTCTCCTATCTTCAATGAAACCTGCTCCACGATTCCTCCTTTGGTATGTTTTATCAAACAAAATATATTATAACATATCAAAGGACAAAATGAAAGAGCCTGACAGCCCATTTATGCCATCTCCCTGAACGTGCCAGCCATTCCTCCTACACGGCTCCACTGGCACTGCATATAGAATTTCAGATGTTCCATGCTTTGCCGATAAGCCTCACAAGCCTTTAATGGATTATTAAAACTACACACTCTGCCAGAGCAGCATACAGTCCTGAAATTCAACCGACACTTCCCCGGTATCTTTCAGCCATGAGAGATAAGACCGCACCGTACTTCCCACCAGCACATACTGCTCAAAATTCATGGAAAGCCCATAGCCTTTGAACACTTCCTGCAAAATTCTTTCAAAGCACATCGGTTCCCCGCAGATGGATAGAATCCTGTCTGCCACCTCATGTACCTTACCCCTGTTGTAACGGACAAGTTCCTTTATATCGGCAGAGGCTTCCGCATGAGCAGGAACAAACATAGTGGCTTCCATCCCCTCCACCATATCCAGTGTTTTCAGATATGCCTCCACATCATAAATGAATGAAACGGCATACTTATCCAGCGTCTCCCTGGTGGAGCAGCGCCCCGCACTTCGGACAGAACAGCTTCCCGCTTAAGGAGTAGGTGTTATGGGAATCCCCATTCCGTTTCCGCTCCGGCTTTTTCTTCTGGAACTCTACGGAGCGTTCCGCAAGGGCCGCCTGTGCCTTGTCCCATAATTCCTCACTGACGACTGCCGGATGCGATGCAGATTCCTTCTGCCATTTTCCTGTCATACAAACGGATGAAAGAAAACAGGCAGGTACTCCACTTCGTAAAACAATGTGCTATAGATACCTGCCAGATCAGTTTTCAAAATGGATGGTAACTGACTATTTTGTATATGTCCTGTAAAAGTTCCTACTTCGCCCGTTCATCATACAGCCAGAACATATATCCATAATTATCATTTCTTACAAAATTTGTAAGCTGCTCCTGCGTAGCGTAAAGAACGAAATAATAATGGTCCATTGTTCCGTCATTATAATGTTCAAAATCGACTGTATAGTCTATCTCAGCGAGCCGTTTTATCTCATTTTTCACAGCTTCACTATTAGATTCAAACATATTATTGTCACTAAATACATCTACTACGGTTTTGTATAAGACCATATCCCCGTATTCTTCCATAGCTTTTTGCAAAGGAATTGAATATATACAGTGACCATTATCCGGAGCCTTATAGCAGGCTTCACCCCCATAGGAATAGTCCGAAACTACAGTCGTTATTTCTGATAATTCAGATTCCCTGTTATCCGAAACTTCCGGCAGACTTTCCGTTTCCTGTTTTTGCGCCGCCTGATCCTGCTCTGCTATTTCTATATCATTGGCTGGCTGCTCTCCCTGGGCGGTGCTATACCCATTAGGGTTTCCGTCCAAAGAGACATCTTCCATTCCTGCATCCATGTGGTCACCATTTTCAGAAGTAGAAACAAAAATATTTGGAATTGCATATGCGGCTATGACACCCAAAAATAAGCATGCCACCGCCATTCCCCACTTAATCCATATGGGATGCTTCCTTTTAGCCTTTTCTTTCCAGGATTCTTCAATATAATCTTCTTTCACATTAGTCATGCTGTTGTACAGCTTTCTGGCTTCTTTTTCTTTCATAGTGAATAGTCCTCCTTTTCAAGTGCGGATTTCAAACTCTGTCGCAGCCGATACATCCTCTTTGCCATATCTCTGGGCATAATTCTGTATTCCTTCGCAAGGTCTTTGACCGCTTCACCATTCCAATAGCGGCGCATGAAAAGAATCCGGTCAGCCTTTGAAAGCGAAGCAAGCCATGTATTTAAGAACTCTGTCAGTTCCTTCTCCTCAATTTCCTGTTCTACTGTTATAGGAGATGGAATGCAGTCCTCCAGCTCACTCAAAAGCTGTTCCATACCGGCATACCGCTTTTTCCGATGATTTTTGTTCCAAAGGTTAATTGCGATATTCCGCACAACCTTGCCAAGCCATGCACCAAGTCTGGCTGGCTGTTGTGGCGGTATGGAATTCCATGCCTGCAAATATGTATCATTGACACATTCCTCTACATCTGCGGCAATCGTCAGTATGTTGAATGCAATACTCTCACAGAACGCCCCATACTTCTTTGCAGTTTCTGATATTGCATTCTCATCACGCTGGTTGTATAAGTCGATAATCTGTAAATCTTCCATCCACATCCTCCTCTTGCCGTAGTCATGAAAGCCTTCACTTATAAAGACAAGTTTTCATCAGAAATATTCCTGCGAAACATAAAAAAATTATAACTTTTTTCTTCAAATATATCCACCACGCTTTACTGAATGTATTGCCTGAAAATAAGAAAAAGAGCCATCGAACAGCCCTTTTTCTCTTTTCCATTATTTCATTCTGTTTTTACCGCTTTTCTCATATATTATCACGGAAACTCTGTATATTATCACGGAAATCCTTGCATTATCACGAAAACTCCCATCGGGTTTCCGTGTTTGTATAAGGGTTTTGCCTGATAGTATCGACTTTTGCGTGATAGTACAGAGGTTTCCGTGCGAGTATCCGAGTTTCCGTGATAATAACCGACTTTTGCCTACGAGTATATACTATCAGGCAAAAGAACCACAGAACAACCGTTCGTACCCTTACAAATGTAAAAATGCCCCTAAAAACACACGGAAATAATGTAACTTTGGAACCTATGTAGTGCCGAAAGTGGCGGATTTACGGGCTTTCTCGGCTTTCCGTGTCCGTATCTGCCGGAAACTAAGACACCTATGGGTACTAGGGTTATTGCTCCCAAATCCTACCGTCATAAAATACACCCAAGACCATACTTAGGTGCATTTTATCAAATTGTGGTATGTGGGTCAATAAAACGGTATAACATTTTATTTTTAACACATAACTATTGAAACAAAGACTATATCAATTTTTTTATCTATATTCACTTCTCCATTCGTTACCAAAACGCGCCCGCCGCTCGAAATAGAATCAGCTTGCAGGTTATCATATAAAATTTTAGGATACCCAAACTCATCCTTAAGCATAACATAATAAGGGTCTGTCTGCTCAGTCAAAATTTCTCCACCACGATCCACAATATGTACGGGGACATTTTTAGTTCTTGCTATTCTGCAAGTTTCCCAAATTATCAATTCTGAATAAGAGGACTCTGGATTTTCTTTGATTTGATCAGTATTTAACCCATACTCATACATATGAGGAAGATAATATTGAATCATCTCTTTCCCCCAATAAGTACCAACATTCCAACATATAACTATATCAAAAGAATAATTTTCAACCAGCATTTTTCTAAAAGAATCTTCCGCCACATCTCCTTCAATAAAAGTAACCTGATTATCTTTGAAACCGCTACTATTGAGCAACTCCTTAGCCTTTACAATGCAATTTGCATTTTTATCGACTGCCAGAACTTTAAATCCTTTCTCTGCCAATGCCAATGTACTATATCCTGTACCGCAGCCAATTTCCAGCACCATTTCATATCCATTTAACTTTTCACTCATCCATGAATAATAGCTTTTTTCATAGAAATATTGTGCGCTAATATCCCACTGGACTGCATATTTTTCAGCTTCGTTCATCTTGCTTTACATTCCTTCCATTTTTAGTACCCTATTGCCCCACTCTGCCTCCACATATGCCGTCTTTATTTATCCAGCACATGCATTAACTGACTTGCAAGCATAATCTGCTCCATCGCCTCCCTTTTTGTGCATGAAAGATTTTCATGAGCGGATGGATTTCTATATGCCGCAAAAGTTCCTTCAAATATAGATTGTATTCCTCTACGGTAATCCTTCCCACTTGCTGTAGATAAATCAGCAAAATGGTACGCCCCTTTTTCCGTAAGCAATGCACCTATAATATCACCAACTTTTGTCGGCACCGTGACACCTGGCTTTAACAATTGAAAAAGTTCCCTTAATCTTGTTTCAACCTCTTTGATTGCCTTTTCTGCTGCTGAATCATAATATCCATCACAAAATAATTCTTGTGAAATTGCTACAATACGAGGATGAATCTCATACCAGATAGCTACATCAACAGGTTCTTCTACGATATGACCAATAATAATATACAACTCACCAAAGGCTGCGTTATTTACTGTAACTGTACCATATGCAGAACTTTTGAAAAGATTTGTAGAAATATTCTTTAACTCTCTTGCATAAAAAGGATACTCCTTTACAATCTCTTCTGCAATTGTATTAATCTGATAACAAGTATTATTTGCTGAAGCTAAATCGGTTGCTACCGTTCCAACAGAAGCTAATCCCATATTTACATTATTAATCCAACTTTGCAAATTTCTAAGTTCATGCTCATATGCAATTTTCATCATTCTAGTCTCCTGTTTATCTATTACTACTAAGAATTTAAAACTAACGAGTCTATATAGGCGTCTATCTCTTCAACTTTTAAATATGTTGGATTCTTTATCATAAATAACAATGTTAACCGCAGAAAATCAACTGCCATTTTCGGAATATATATTCTATTTTCGCCATTACCTATATAAATGTCCTTATCCTTTAATTCGTCTCCATGAACAATTCTCGAACGCAAATTATATATCTTTTTCATATACCCCCTTCCATTTGTTGCCAAATATTCAGGATCACCTACCTTTGAGAATACCAGAGGTATGCGACTTGCTATTGCATTTGTGATCTCTGTATGTGTACTTCCAGCTAGTAAAGATTCTAATCCAATGCACGCATCAGTAGTCATATCATCGACTTCATCGCGCAACATACACCTATTAAATCTCATAATCGGAAATTTAAGTTTCTTTACATTATTTTTATACGATTCATATAATGATGCTATTTCATCACATTGCGCTTCTGTTACAAAAGATACGGGAAGATTCACCCAATTCATTTTAACAAATTTCGGATTTACGAAATGGGACTTAGCTCCATATACTGCATTCAAATCTGCAATGGTTTCATATATCCAATCTTTGGGTATACAAAAAATATGCTCATAACCAATGTGATATCCAGTAGCAACTCTAATCATTCCAAATATTTCATCAATCTTTTCTAAAGGATAGCATGTGTAATCTTGCATAATGGAATCAAAAGAATAGTCCCCATCTTTTTTATAATTATAATTGTAAAGCACAATCATATGTGTTGCGCAAGCAGCAACCCAATCTTCTTTAGCTACTTCATATTTACATATAATTTGTCTAGCTTTTTGCAACTGCTCTGGAATTCGTATTATTTCTACATTCTCATCAATTTTTATTGCATCTTTAGCAAACGTGGCTAAACAAATCGGAATTCCAATATCAAAATACAAAGTCTCTTCTAAATAAAACAAAAGTCTTTCTGCAACATATGGCTTAATCATTTCCTCCATATCATCTGGAATGATTTCCGTTGCATTTGTAATAAATAGATATCTTTCAACTATATCACTTACAATCCCACGAATTATGTAATCAGACAATTCTCCTTTATCCGTGAATAATCTTAACATTTCTGGTTCAGAATTAATCCACTGCCTTATATCATTTATTTTTTCATATTTTTTAAGATCAATATATTCAGTTCTATACCCCTCAAATATTGATGGATAATACTTCTTATCTTCTGGATACGATTTCATTTCATACTTAGGAATTTTATATTTTAAAAAGGGGATTTTTTCTCTATACTCTTCATCAAAATATTTTTCATCGAAAAAGTAAGCATTATCTAATGTTGGGTATTTGTCCATGAGTAATGGACTTCTTTTCAAATCATGCGTCCCAATAAATGCATGAGCATCCTTAACAACCATGATACAGACTTCTACTAATTCATTAAAAAGTTTTACTGCCTGTTCGTCAGCAACTGCCATTCAATCAATCACTCCTTTGCATAAAAATTTCTAAAATATATTATATCATCAGACATCTGCTTACACCACAAAAATAATAGTATAACTGTCACTTTTACAATTTACCTTCGTATAATTCCAAAAGCATTTTTATACAAACAGGCAAAACTCCTAACTATCACGAAAACTCCATGCAGTTTCCGTGCTTGTATCATATCCCCTATATTTCAACAGCATTTTCCGTCAAGCTAATACGCCTTTCATCCAAAACCGACAATACCCTACACCCTTTTACCTTTCCGTTTTATACTATCACGGAAACCCCGGACTTTTGCGTGAAAGTATACTTTTGCCTGATAGTACGATTTTTTCCCCAATCGCCATCCTATCAGCGGCATCGAGAAACACAAAAATTGGGGTCCACCACCCGCCGTGATGAACCCCACCAAGCCTAAAAAACCTTGATTTTAAGCCATTCTTCAATACTTTTGCCTGTTAGTACCAAAAATCCTATGGCATCATTTCTGAATAGCCGCCTGTGCCGCAATTAGACTTAGTGGACTTTTACCCCGAGGTAGGCGATTTACTTCTTTTACCCCAACCTATGAGAAATTTATTCAGCCCAAGTCTCAATTCAGCCAATCGGCAAATTGCGCTTTTATAAGGCATACCATACTTTGCATTTGCCATCTGATGGCTCTGTCAACCTACTGTCTTTCGCATAGTCCGCAATATCTCTTTCCATTGCCTCCTGATTTATTATCTCAAAATTCATTTTTTTCTATTCATCATTCTTCTTTAAGATTCTTGCTATTTCTGTATTCAATTCCGGAAGATCATGCTGTATAGTTTCCCATGCTGACTGACAGTCCAGATTTGAATACTGATGTGCAAAAATATCCCTGATTCCACACCATTCTTTCCACGGAACAACTTTTTCCTGCATTCTCAATTCCTCTGATATTACTTTGCATAACTCCCCTATCTGCAAAATACACATACAGCAGGCATTTTGAAAAACCGAATTGCTCAAAAAATTATTGTAATCGTTATCAAACATATCACATGCTTCATCTAACTGACTACAATAGTCCAAAATTTTTTTGAGGATAATTATATCTTTATTCTTCATACAATAATATCTCCGTTCCGTCTATTTCTTTCCTGAAATCATCCTCAATGCCTGCAGTGGTAACCAAATCAACTGAAAGGTTCAATGCCTCCTGAACCATCTGGCGCATCCCGGAAAGTTTAAGCAACGACATAGACTTTCCTTTTTCCACAAGTAAATCTACATCGCTTTTCTCATTTGCCGTACCTTTTGCATATGAGCCAAACAGATATAATCTCTTTACCCCATAGGCATGTGCGATAGGAACAACAATTTTCTGAATTTCACTAATATCTGGCATGCCAAATCACCTCCATGACTTAGTGTTGAAGTAATATAAAAATAACGGGGAAATTCCCCGCCGTTCGATGAACCAGGGTCTTTCGACCAACCCAACCAGTGTTGCGCTACCAGCTTATTTATATTTTAATATTAATGAAAATATATCCTATTGTCAATCTTGTTTAGAAAAACATGCAAGGCTCTCCTTTCGTTCCCTCACTCGTAGTAAAACCGTAGTCTACCACTTTCTCCAATGTCGCACTTTGCCCCGTTCTGCCCCACAACTGCCACTGATTCCCGGCTATCCAACCTGCTGCCGTGGCACACGAAAAGTATCTTAATCATAATAAAAATTCCTCCTAAAAAGCCGTACTATTCTCTAATTTTTCAGTTATAAATTTTACCATTTTTCGTTATTTTATCGCAAAATAAATAAAATGCAGCACAACATGGTAATCCCGGGACATGAATCGTAGTCGAAACATAGTTAGAGCGAAAGTGTTTTACTACTGCGATTATTCTATCACAAATCTATAAAGCAAAACAGTATGTACCTGAATTGCTTTTATTGAAACTATATCATCTTCCCCTTCCGACATCGCAAACTCTGCTTTATAGCCAGGACTCTCCTTGCCATAAATATAAACTCCCAAAGAATCCGCACTCAACTCTGGTTTATCAACTGTATTTTCCCTTTTAAACAATCAGATATCCAGACTCCCCTCATTCAACCAAAAATCATAAACACTCATAACCAACGGCCCATCGTCATTGTAATACGATGTTGGTGCGTCTTTCGTGATAATAATCTTCTTGAAGAAATCACCAGTCAGCATCAGGGAACGCTGCTCCTGTTCCATTTTTTTCCTATCCGGAATTGCATAGGCAGACTGGATATAATAACGCCTGGAACCTTTATTGCAAACGAAATCAATTTCCAACTGTTTGCGGACTCCATAACCTTTCTCATTGGTTTTATTCAAAGTAATAACTCCCACATCCACATTAAAGCCCCGTATCTTCAACTCATTGAAGATAATATTCTCCATAGCATGAGTTTCTTCCAGTTGACGGAAATTGAGACGGGCATTGCGTAATCCCAAATCAGTAAAGTAATATCTGACCGGCGTGTCGATATACCTTTTCCCCTTAATATCATACCGGAAGGCACTGTCAATCAGGAAGGAATCACAAAGATAATCGATATATCTTTTAATGGTTGCGTTACTGATGGTTTTCTGCTTGACACTCTTGAAAGTAGCAGATAACTTTGTCGGATTTGTAAGTGAGCCGATAGCTGATGAGAGGATGTTCAGAAGTTCCTCCAGTTCTGCCCGGTTGCGTACATTATGTCTGTCTACAATATCCGAAATATAGGTTTCCTCGAACAGCAACTTCAGAAAATGAATCTTTTCCTCCGGGCTCGAAATATTTATGACAGGCGGCAATCCACCATAAAGCATATATTCGTTCCAGCCGTCCTGTTTCGTTCCGGAATAAACAGACATAAATTCAGCAAAACTTAAGGGATGCATATGAACTTCATCTCCCCGGCCTCGAAATTCGGTAATCACATCTTTAGACAAAAATCGGGCATTGCTTCCTGTCACATACACATCTACATTTTTCATACGAATCAGACTGTTTAATACGGATTCAAACTCGCCTAAAAGCTGCACCTCATCCAACAGCACATAATACATTCCATCACCTTTCATCTGCTCCTTGAGATAGGGATACAGAACATCCGGCTCACGAAAACGCTTATTCTCAAAAGTGTCAAACGCAATTTCTATAATATGCTGTTCATCCACCCCTTCTTCCAGCAAATGATTCTTGAATAAATTGAACAATAAGTAGGACTTTCCGCAACGTCGAATACCCGTCACCACCTTGATAAATCCATTGTGCTTTTTACTGATGAGCTTATTTAAATAGATATCTCTCTTGATTTCCATATCATCATCCCGCTTTATACTGAAAATTTTTGCGAGATATCGCAATTATATGTAATAAGAATTGCCGATGCCATGATTCAGGCGGAATGGAGTTACCAAAGGAAGTCCGTAACGATTAGATGCCAAATGAATTTAACACTTCCGCAAGAACAGGTCTCAATACATAAAAATACTTTTTGTACTTTACCATATCCTCCCACAAATACTCATGATAATTCTTATTGGCTGTACCATAATAATGATACAATGCCGGCTTGCAGGCAAAGTAATTACATGCAGCCCTGTCATAAATCTGTTTCCATTCATCTGTTGTATAATATACTACCGGCGAATTACTCCACTCAAATAATGTAGCATTGGATTTATGAAAATGCTGCAATACCTTCTTTAAATCCCATCCATTGATATCAAGCACTTTATTTAATTCCCAATCAATAAAATCCTTATTCTCACGAAGTGACAAATAAAAATTGAACAAAATCGCTGTGCGATGGCCTGCCAAGGCTATGGCGCAGCTTTTCTTTTCCTAAAAACAGTGGACAGGAACGTCCCAAGATAGTATTGTTTAAGTGCGACCAAAAACATACTTCGAATACGGGCTTATCCCTGACCACTGCTTATGATAAGAATAACACCCTCCTGCTGTATTGGCAAGCACTTTTATTTTGCAAATGCCCCTCCATAAAAAGATATTCCGTAACTACTGACTGTCTGATTTTATGGGGGAACCCATATGTACGAAAAATATATGCTGCTTCTCGAAGAAGAAGCAAAAATCAGGAACCTTAAAAACCGTTCCGTTCTCTGTTATAAAAACTATGTATCCTGTTTTCTGAACTATGTGGCAAAGACCCGCAGGAGCTTTCCTGCCAGGATGTCCGGGACTTCCTTTTTGCAAAGAAGGAAGAAGGACTCAAGGCCACCACACTCAACCTTTACAATTCAGCCATCCGTTTCTTTTACAGGAACGTCCTGCATATCCTCTGGGATGATGTCAGGGTGCCCCGCATGCGCATCGGCCATAAGCTCCCTAAGGAGAAATGGATGGATCTTCGTCGGGAAGATGTCCTGGAAGCCCCTTACTTCCATGTCGTATTTACTGTCCCGGCTGAACTAACCCCCATCATCTACAGCAACCAGAAGCTCTTGTATGATGCGCTCTATCATGCTGCTTCCGGCGCCCTTGACGAGCTTTGTGCAGACCCAAAATACCTGGGTGCAGAGATTGGTTACCTCTGCCTCCTCCATACCTGGGGGTCTGAAATGAACTTCCACCCCCATATCCATGTCATCGTGCTGGGCGGAGGGCTTGATGCGCAGAACCACTGTAAAGGGAAAAGGGACGGTTTTCCTCCCCATCCATGTTGTCTCCCGGAAGTTCCGCGGCAAGTACATGGCGGAATTGAAGATGCTCTGGCAGGACGGCCGCCTTGTGTTTGGCGGGACATCCGAAAAATACCGGAACCATTACACATTCCATGAGTTGATGGATGCCTGTTACAAAAAGGAATGGATCCCCCATTGCAAATAAACATTCAACGGAGCACAGTCGGCCATCGCCTACCTTGGGAAATACACCCACAGGATCGCAGTCAGCAACCACCGGATCCTATGTATGGATGAAAAAACGGTCACCTTTTCTGTCAAGGACTATAAAAATGGCGGAGGCTGAAAAACACTTACGGTTTCCGGGGTGGAGTTTGTCCGCCGGTTCCTGATGCATGTGCCGCCGAAGCGCTTTGTCCGTATCCGGCATTACGGAATCCTGGCTTCCCGCAATAAGAAGAAGCTCATCACCCTGTGCCGGAACCTGCCGGGCATCATATGGCTTCGAAGGCTTCCTTCTGGGAGGCTTGTTTGCCATACAGAAATTTTGTTCAATTAGGTTAAATCGCAAATGGCGCAAACAAAAGGGCAGTTTATCGCAAAATTAAGGCTGCTTTTTCGTTTGTCCCATCAGCGATTCTAACCTAAAGAATTTGTTGATCACTAAAATCTAACATTTTTGAACAAATTGAACAATAAGCAGGACTTTCCGCAGCGTCTAATCCCCGTCACCACCTTGATAAATCCATTGTGCTTTTTACTGACGAGCTTATTTAAACAGGCGAGTTTTCGCAATTACATGCTGTAGGATTTGTTAAAAAAGCGTTCCATGTAAACAACACTTCTTCTGCGTCATTCCCATAAGCCTGTTCTACATTGCAAATATACAGATAGTGGTCGCCAACCTCGTAATATTCTTTTAAACTAAATTGATTTTCCTAAACCGTAGGCTTCCTGCAATTCGGGTTTTCCGGCAATATCCCCCATAGCCATTACACCGCCGCAAAGCACTTTTCCAATGCTTTTCCACCCCAAATGTTTTTCAAGATGTTCATACCAATAAAGAGTTTCTTCAAAGCCGTATCCCTCGGCTGCCATAATGAGAACACTTTCCTTTTTCGGGTTTCGATAATCAGGGTCACATTCCGCAACAGCAAATAAGCGGTCAAAGGCAGTTTTTAACTGACCGCTGATAGTCCAATAGTAAAGCGGTGTTGCAAGAACAACTATGTCCGCTTTCTTGTAAACAGGATAAATTTTATCCATATCGTCTTTTTGGACACAAGGGCTATCCGGGTTTTTACCGCCGCCAAAACAGCCTTTACAACCATTTATGTTCATACCGTCAAGTAAAAACTCTGTCACGGTGTTTCCGGCTTCCTCTGCGCCTTTCTTAAATTCTGCCGTTAATGCCGTTGTATTTCCGGCTTTTCCTGGACTTCCATTGAGAATAATAATTTTTTTGCTCATAAATATCTCCTTAAATTGCATTGGCTAAATCAGCCGCTTTTTTGCAGCCCTCGGTTTTGTCTATATCGCCAACATTTAATACTCCGGGAATTAAAACCTCGCCTGCCATTTTCCATTTATTCAATGCTGCCATACGCTCAACAGGAATACGAACGCCGTCCATGACGGACATATCATCTTCTTCACAACAGGTAATCAGCGCACATTCCTTTCCGGCAATATCCCTGCCGCCTACAACCATAGAAAAAATACGGTCAATGACACCTTTAATCTGCGCCGGGATAGAGTACCAGTAGACAGGCATGGTAAATACGATAACGTCCGCTTCAAGAATTGCCGGTGCAATCGTGTTGAAATCATCATCAAAAGTACAGGCTTTTCCAGTGGAAAAACAGGTTTCACACGCCCGGCAGCCGCCAACTTTTTTTAGTGCAGCATCAAACCGTGTGATTGTGTGCCCCTTTGCTTCGGCTGCCTTGATGAAAGTGTCTGTCATAGCAAAGCTATTCCCGTTTTTCCGGGGACTTCCCGTTATTACAACTATTTTTTTGCTCATAAAATATGTCCTCCTTATTCTGTGAGATTGACTTTCTCTGCTTTTGATATTATAATCTTAGCAAGAATTGAAATAAAATCAAGTACGCACATATAAGTGCGATACTTACAATAAAGTTATATACTTACCTAAAGGAGAGTGTGAAATGAGTGAACGCTGCATTTCAAATGAATGTCTTGAAACAACAGGTTTCAGCTATACCTTATCATTAATCAATGGCAAATATAAAATGACTGTTTTGTATACTTTAATGGAGTTTGGAGTTGTCCGTTTTAACGAAATAAAAAAATATATCAGTGAAATTTCGTATAAGACTTTAAGCTCCACTTTAAAAGAATTAGAAGCAGACCAATTAGTACATAGAAAAGAATATCCACAAATTCCGCCAAAGGTAGAATATAGCTTAACAGAGCGTGGAAAATCTTTAATTCCTATTTTAGACGGAATGTGTGAATGGGGTGATAAAAACAGGTTATAAAATGAAATGAGAGGGATTCCGTAGTCGTCGGCATTGTGCTGTAATGGGTATAACCGGCTGTCTTTTGGAATTGTGGGTAACTCTGTTTTTTGTTCGGAATAGTGTGGTGCTGGCGATCTGTCTCTTATTTTTGTTTTTTGCCTCTTTACCGTACATGAGCATTTGCACAAGTACATTATCCTGCCAAAAAGTTTGTCGTAACGAAAATATCCTCCCGCTGTACGATTCCCTCATCAATTGCCTCCCGGATTGCCTGCCCGATTTCTTCCTCATTGCCACAGGCAGAGACAGCCTCCCTTATCACTATTTCAGATTTTTTCCGAAATCCCGGAGTTCTTTCAGCTTTGAAGCCGAACCGTTCTCCATGCCGTATGCTGTAAACACTCCCATGTCCTCAAGGCCGAGGTATTCCAGAAAATCCCCTTTGTATGAGAACATTGCGCCATCATACATTTCAGGATCACCGGAGCTTAATATCATAGCCACCTTTTTCAGATTCCGGGGCTTTCTCAGATAAGCGGCAGAATAGAAGCGGTCAAGGACACATTTTAACTGCCCTGAAACACCGTGATAATAAATCGGCGAGGCAATGACAAGCATATCCGCCTCCCCCAGCAGGGCATAGACTTCCTGCATATCATCTTTCTGCACGCAGGCTCCGTTTCCCTTTGTATGGCAGTATTCGCAGGCCAGACAGCCCGCAATCTTTTTCCTGCATACGTCAATTACATCCACCCGATGTCCTGCGGATTCCGCACCGCTCCGGAACGCATCCACCATTTGTTTCGTGTTGCCCTTTGGACGGGGGCTTCCGTTTAATACTATAATGCGCATAACTGTTACCTCCAGATTTTCACTTATCTCATGCCTGACACCACAATATCTCTGTTAAAAAAGGGATGCCGTATGTCAATTGGCATATGGCATCCCGCTGCCGCATTATAACGCCTGGCAGGATAAGGCTTTTATAAGCTGCTCTTAAAAATCTCCATTATTTCATCCCTATCCGGCACTTTATAGCCGCCGTCCATAATCAGTGTGCTGTCAACGATTCCCGGAAGCATCTCCTCTGTTACCCCAAGCTCTTTCAGATGCATTGTAAGGCCCAGCTCCTCCATATAAGCCTCCATTTTCTGCAGGCCTTCCGCTGCAATTTGTTTATCACTTTTTCCTTCCGGGTTTACGTCCCATACATTCATGGCAAACCGCTTAAACTTTGCCAGCCCAAACGGACAGACAAACCGGTAATAGGCCATAGATACCGCCGCAAGGGTCATGCCGTGGGTTGCATCCGTATGCGCCGCAACCGCCTGCCCCAGCATATGAACCATCCAGTCTGTGGATTTTCCCTTCGCCACCAGCGTATTTAATGCCCATGTGGCAATCCACATGATGTTGCTCCTTGCTTCGTAATCCGTAGGGTTCTTCACCGCGATTCTACTGGAATGGATCAAGGACCGCAGCAGACCTTCCATGAGATAATCAGAGGTATTGTCATCCTCCCCGGAGAAATACTGCTCCGTAATATGGTTCATAATGTCATAAATTCCTGCAACCATCTGGTACTGAGGCAGCGTATAGGTATATACCGGATTTAAGATGGAAAATTTCGGATACACCCTCTCATCAAATACATGGCCAATCTTCAATTTCTGCTCATGATTTGTTATGACCGCGCCGCCGTTCATTTCAGAGCCGGTACCAACCATTGTCAGAACACATCCAACCGGAACTCCTCATTCAGGCTGGCAAGGGAATCCTCGCCAAAATAAAGTTTCGTCGGGTTACAATACATAAAATTTCCTAACATGGTCTTCCTCCCCGTATAATAAGTTTATAAATATCATTTCATATTTTCCGAAAAAAACTGCTCCAGCTTATCAAACGGAATCGCATCCTTTTCGCCGCCGTCATACAGATCCGTATGGACTGCATCGGGAATAATCAGCAGCTCCTTATTGTCTGTATAAAGGTTATCCTTCACCATTGCAGCATAAGCATCGCGGCTGAAATAGCAGGAATGTGCCTTCTCTCCGTGCATGATAAGAACTGCGCTGCGGATTTCATTGCTGTACTGAAGGATTGGCTGGTTCATAAAGGACATACATCCAATCACATTCCAGCCTCCGTTGGAATTTAAGGAACGCTTATGATAGCCACGATTCGTTTTATAATAGCTGTGATAATCTGCCACATAGAAAGGTACGTCCTCCGGAAGCGGATCGACAACCCCGCCGCCCGGCGCATAACTGCCATTTTTGTAATCAACAAGTCTTTGGGCGTTCATAGTCGCTTTCTTCGCGTACCGTGCATCAGCAGAATTATCTGCATCAAAATATCCGTTGGCATTGACACGGGACATATCATACATGGTGGAGGCAACCGTCGCCTTGATGCGGGTATCCAGTGCCGCCACATTCAGGGCCAGGCCTCCCCAGCCGCAGATGCCAATAATGCCGATACGCTCAGGGTCAACATTTTCCTGTACGGAAAGAAAATCAACCGCCGCCTGAAAATCCTCCGTGTTAATATCCGGCGAAGCCATGTAACGGGGTGCGCCGCCGCTTTCGCCGGTAAAAGAAGGGTCAAAGGCAATGGTGAGGAAGCCGCGCTCCGCCATTGTCTGCGCATACAGTCCGGCTGCCTGCTCTTTTACTGCGCCAAACGGCCCGCATACCGCAATCGCAGCCAGTTTCTTTTCGCCTCCCTTCGGCTCATAAAGGTCTGCCGCCAGCGTGATCCCGTAACGGTTGGGGAATGTCACCTTGCGGTGGCTCACCTTTTCACTTTTCGGGAAAGTCTTATCCCATTCCTTTGTTAATTCCAGCTTTTCAATATTTTCCATTTTGTAATGCCTCTCTTTCTTTTCCTTATTTTTTAATGATTACTTTTCTTTTTCCATACGCCATACTAAAAAATCAAGACAGTCAACTCTCCACTGACTTTTATGCAGGCTGTCCATCAGGCCGCAGCGATGCTTACGCAGCATTTTAATCGCATCCTGAACCTGACCGTTACCATACAACCTGCAGACCTTCTCAATGGTCTGAGCGCCACAGCCTGCATCCTTTAGATTCTGAATAAGATCATCCGTATGACCGCCTCCCTCCTGCTATGTCTGTATTTTATCCTCTTGACTTTCATTTTGCTAATAGTTATATTTTATATCATGATATAATTTTTCGGAATATCACAGGAGGTCAAAATGGAACTGCGAACCATGAGATATTTTCTTGCCGCAGCACGAGAAGAAAACATGACCCGTGCGGCGCAGCTGCTTCACGTTACCCAGCCCACTCTCTCCAGGCAGTTAAAAGCACTTGAAGACGAGCTTGGGAAAAAACTGTTCACGCGTCATAGTTTCAGCATACAACTAACTGAGGAAGGTGTTTTGCTCCGAAAGCGGGCAGAAGACCTGATAAAAATGGCCGACAAAATTACAACAGAATTTCTTGCTTTGGATGATGTTCTGGGCGGGGATGTTTACTTCGGTTTGGCGGAATCTTACCAGATCAGATGCCTCGCCGCCACAATCAGAAGATTCAAAGCCTCTTACCCTGGTCTGCATTATCATATTACCAGCGGCGACACGGAACAGGTTACAGAAAAACTGGATAAAGGTATCATTGACTTTGCCGTACTGGCGCAGGAACCCAATACTGCAAAATATCATTATTTAACCTTTCCCCATGCGGATCTATGGGGTGTTGTCATGCCAGAGAACTGTCCATTGGCAGAAAAAGACTCCATCTGTGTGGATGACTTATTCGGACTCCCTCTTTTTTGTTCCGAACAGGGATGGAGGAATGATATTTCCAAATGGTGTGGCAATAACATGGATAAATTACACCTTGAAGGGTCGTTTCGTCTATCATATAACGGATCGCTTTTTGTGAAAGAAAGGCTGGGTTATCTTTTAACTTTTGAGCATTTGATTGATACAAGCCCCGATAGCGGGCTTGCTTTCCGCCCTCTTACTCCTGAACTTGAAACAAAAATGTATCTAATATGGAAAAAATATCAGGTTTTTACTCCTATTGCTGAACGATTGCTGGAAATGTTGAAAGCCGAGCTTTCAGAGTAGAGGTCAAAGCATGCTGTAAGAAATTTACTGATAAAATTAAGGGATTTTCTTAAAAAAAGTCAGCAACACATAATTCTATTAAAAAATGTTTAAAATTCCTTTGCCTTATTCCGTCTGATCATCATCTGTTCCGTCGTTCTCTCTGCTCTGCACTGACTGCTCCCGGCTTGCGGTAACTGACATATTTTTTCGGATAAGAGCAGGTTTTAGATTCTCGTCCATATACTCTCTGCGAATCTGGGATAATGCTTTGCCTGTTTCTCTGTGGATAGCAAATTTGTATGTTTCTACAGACTTCCAGCCTGTTACTCTTCTTAACCAGTCCTGCATGGACATTTCTTCCTCATTGACGGAAACATGACCATTGGGAAGAAGAACAGCCTCCTCGTTCAAGCCTTTTGCAACCAGAATATCTCCGGCTGCAACAACTCCCCACCCGAGCATATCTTTTATCTTTGGAAGGACAGTTCTCTCAATGGTGCCGGAAGGCTTTTTCATTTCCTTAACCCAATTATTAGGTTGTTCGATAATTTCAAACTTTGGCGCCGGTTCGGAGTTCCCGATTCTAAACACCTTAATCTCACAGAGGATAAATCCTACACCTTCATCCGTATGACTGTTAAGCCACTCAATTGCAGCACGGTGTTCTGGTCTTGCTTTTCTTACAAGCCAAATAACCAAATCGGCAGATTTCCCGGATGCATAGGTAATTAACTTACCCAAATGGTCATGGTCAGTCTCTTCAAGCTGATTCTCAATAATAATCTTCTTGCCCGTGTCTGCATCCGTAGCAAATATATCCGCATTGAAACCACCAACAGATGATTCTGTTTCTTCTATTGATATATCAATACCTACTTCGTCACTAAGAACAGATATATTTTTTGCCAGCCATGGTGTAAAATCATGTGCCTCATGCGGCCATACCTCTCTTAAATCTTTTATTTCCTGTAATTTACCAAGGTTAATCATCCTTTTCCTCCTCTAACCCTCCTGATTTACACATATGGATTACGGCCGCTTTGATTTTTTGCTATTTACCTTGCAGGGATACTGTTATATAAGAAAAGTAATTTTTATGGATTATTCCGGTAACAGACAGTCATCCTGCTCATACTCTCTTATGGTCATCTCATAGATTGCCGATGTTCCGTATCCACTTACATTTTCTTCTGCGTTCTGAAACCTCAGGACTTCCACATTAATCTGATTTGGCAGAAAGGTAATATGAAGCGTTCCCGCACCGCCCTGGCCATCGTCTGTAAACTCATAAAACAGCTCGCCATTTTGAATTGTACCTGCAATATCCTCCACCGACGTAATCTGCCCCGTCGTTTCCTGTTCTGTAAAGAGAGTTCCGTAAAATTCATTGCCATTGCTGATACTGCATGTCAGCCTGTTTCCGCTATCCGGCACAGGATTCTCATATGCTGCAACATAGCCGGGTCCTACCGTCCAATTTCCCGAATAGCTTTCGTAATTTGTAAGCGGTTCATTTCCATTTATCAGTTGAAGCAGCCGTTTAATATCCTTCACCAGCACATTGCTTTCCCACGGAAGATGGTCGTTAATCTTATTGCTGAGTTCCCCGTTATAGGTAAAATAGTCGCCGCAGTCTTCATATATCCGTACTGCCACATGTGGCACTGCCCCCTGCGGTCCGATGCCCGTCATATACTCCGGCCCTATGACTACGTCCTCTTTTCCATCCTCATTTATATCCGTAAACAGGACAAACTTCACATCCCAATAATAACCATAACCACTGGTATGATTCTCGCTGATATACGGAAACTGATACAGAATTTCTTCATCTTTTAGCAAATAGAAGGTAACGTCTTCCAGCAAGTCTCTCTTCGAGGAATCGGGTTCGTAAGACAGAAATCTCACTTCTCCCCAGTCATTTAATTTAACCTGAAAAGACTGCTCCTCTATAATTCTGCCTGTATCCAACTCATTCTGTCCCCGGTCATCGGACTCTTCTTCTGATAACCGCTCCGTCTCTTTCATTTGGGCCGTTCGTTCTGGCAGCCCCGATTCCTCTGATTTTTCCGCTTTCTCCAGTTGTCCTGATTCTTCTGATTGTTCCGGCAATGTCTCGTCTGCTGTGCTTTCCTCTTTTATATTCTGCTGTAATTGTGAAGCGGCATCAGAATCTGCCTGTTTTGGTATTCCCTGCCCTTTACATCCCACAAGCAGCAGGAGCGCCGCCGCAACTCCCAATATGGCTGCGCCTCCCGCTTTTTTCCTGTCCTTTATTTTCATTTTCACGGATTTCCTCCATCTGCAAATTCGCTCATATCGGTGAAATCATCCGAAGAGTTAATAAATCCCCGCCTTAAATAATCATTTCCGCCGTCAGCCGGGCAACAGCCGCAGCTGCAAGTCTTTTCATACGGTATCAGTCCTTATCTGGTTAGTATAATGTCTTTTCACATGAATGTCCATTGATATATTGAATAACCTGTCTGTGACTTTGTCACTGAATAGAAAGTTTTTTTCCTGTATACTGGAAGAAAAATACAAAGGAGTTTTATCATGGCTAAAAGAAAGGCGGTTGTAAGTACAAAGGAATGCGTTGCCTGCGGATGCTGCATGAAGGTCTGTCCCAGAAGCGCAATCACCGTTCCAAAAGGCGTCTTCGCCGAAATAAACAGGGACTTGTGCGTGGGGTGCGGCCTGTGTGCCAGGGAATGCCCTGCAAGCGTTATCACACTGGAGGTGGCTGAATAATGAAAACAAAAAAGAAATGGTATGATTACCTTTGGATTGCTTCGCTTTCCTATCTCATCCTTGGTTTTTTCAATATCCTTTTTGCGTGGCTTGGGCTTTTGTGCTTTTTTATCCCGCTTCTTATCGCAATCATAAAGGGCAATAAGGCCTATTGCAACAGATACTGCGGCAGAGGGCAGCTCTTTTCTCTGGTGGGCGGCCGTTTCGGGCTCTCCCGGAAAAAGGATGTTCCGAAATGGATGAAATCAAAATACTTCCGTTACGGGTTTTTGATTTTCTTTTTTGCTATGTTTTTCCTGATGCTGTGGAACACCTGGCTGGTATTTGCCGGAACCAGGGATTTACGTACGGCGGTGACTCTGCTGTGGACTTTCAGGCTTCCATGGCACTGGGCCTACCACGGCACGCTTTTTTCCGACGGCGTCGCACAGTTCGCCTTCGGTTTTTACAGTGTGATGCTCACCTCCACCGTGCTTGGATTTCTCACTATGATTTTATTCAAGCCCCGTTCCTGGTGCGTGTACTGCCCCATGGGAACTATGACCCAGCTCATATGCCGGATTAAAGTGTAAGCTGGCGGAGCCGTTTCTTATCGAGGATGGTAACGCCGCCTCTTGAAACCTCCACAATCCCCTCTCCGGCAAAATATTTCAGCATTCTGGATACCACCTCACGGGCGGAACCCATATACCGGGCAATCTGCCCGTGGGTCAGCGTGATGGTATCTAAGCCCGTTCTTGCCGACTCGTCGGAGAGAAAAATAGCAAGGCGCCTGTCCATGCTCATGAACAGTATTTGCTGCATCACCCACATCACATCGGAAAAACGGCTCACCGCCGTTTCGAGGGCAAATATTCTGACGGCCGGATTACGCTCCGAAACCGCCGCAAAGGCCGGTCCGCTGATTACAAAGCATTCTGTCTCCTCCTCCGCATCTATAAACACGTCAAATGTAATGGCGTTAAGCACACAGGAGGCGGAGAGCATACACATGTCGCCCCTGTGCAGGCGGTAAAGGGTGATATCCTTTCCCTCGTCCGACATCATATATAGCCGCAGACTCCCCGAACGCACGAAAATCACCCCGGAGCATTCGCTGCCGTCGTGGATATTTTCCCCCGGCGGACAGGTGAGCGCGCAGGAATTCTGACAGATATATTCCCGCTCCACATCCGGTATCTTCTCCCAAAAGGGAAATATTTCTTTATAAACAGTTTCAAACATAATTCCCTCTCTGTAAATTCACAGACAGCGCCACAACAGCATACTGTCCTCAAATACGGCGGTCAGCTTCCCGCCGTCCTTCAGCCATGAGAGATAAGAACGCACCGTGCTGCCCACCAGCACATACTGTTCAAAATTCATGGAAAGACCGTAGTCCCTGAACACTTCCTGCAAAATTTTTTCAAAGCACACCGGTTCCCTGCAGATGGACAAAATCCTTTCCGCCACCTCATATACTTTATTTCTGTTATAACGGACAAGCTCCCCGACCTCGGCTGAAGCCGCCGCATGGGACGAAACAAACATTACCGCTTCCATTTTTTCCACCTTATCCAGCGTTTCCAGATAAGCGCCCACATCATAAATAAAGGAGACGGCGTATTTTTCCAGCGTTTCCCTGCTGCTGATGCAGTCTGCAAGAAATACCACGCCGTCCGGCGTGCGGAAGCCCGTCATATCAAAGAAATGCCCCGGCAGCGGAATCACCTCTATTTCCTTCGGGAAGCCGCCCTCGGAAAAATCCAGGACCTCGCTTTCCTGCGCCATCAGGAACTTGTGGCGAAGGTCCTTGCATGGAAAGCCGCCGTAGAGGAAGGAAGTCTCCAGCACCGGATATTTTGTAAAGGCCGCCTCAATGCCGCCGCAGTAAATCCGGCATCCGGTCTGTCCCTGAAGGTACTTGTTGCCGCCGATGTGGTCCGCATTGGAATGGGTGTTCAGTATGGCCGCAAGATGCCAGCCGTTTTTATCCAGAAGCTGCCGGACCTTCCGCCCCGCGTCCTTATCGCTTCCGCTGTCAATCAGATAAACATGATTCCCCTCTGAAACATAAATTCCTATTTTTGCCGGACAGTTGATATAATAGCATCTCTCACTGACCTGTACCAGTTCATACATTTTCTGTGTCCTCTCCTCAGTTATCTGTTTTTTCCGTAAACAGCAGCTCCAGGATTTCCCTGTGAGTCACCATTGCGGCGTTACCCTTTCGTGCGGCCTCCTCTGTGCAGCCTGCTGAAATTCTCCGGATTCTGCTTTTCATTGCTTCCCATGCCCATAAAGTCAAAGCTCCCGCAACAAGCTGACGGGACATCAAACTTGCAACGCAGTTTTATTATACTCTGCAAGTACAGTTTCGTAAATCACGATTTACTAAGTTCTATCTTACTAATCTTTATCTTACTAAAATGCAGCCTCCTTTGGAAGATAAGCCGTAACCGGGTAAAAATTGGAAACGGAGTCGGCGAACAGATGGGTCCGTATCTGGAGATTCCTGATAAATACCTGTAATTCCAAAAGCCTCTCCACCGCCAGATGTCCCTTATCCGTAAATTTAATCGCCTCGTCGCCCTCCCTTTCGCATACGGTTTCTCCCACTAAATTATCTCCAAAACTCTACGGAATCAAGTACTGTCTTTTTCTGGCGATAGTATGATTTTTGATACTATACGGAGTAATTGACTTTTCTTACCTGTCAGAATATACTGATGGAAAGCCGGCCTTTGCGCAAAGCAAGAGGCAGGCGGCATACCCGCCGGGAAAACCATGAAGTGAGGCAGCAATATGAAGAAAGACCCGTTTAAGGAATATTTGAGAGAATCTGAGCCTGACAAAGCCAGTAAAAGTTACGCGTGGAGTACGGCAATCGGGCTTCAGGCCGTAGACGGACTCAAACCATCGAAATATTTGATTGATACCGCCATTCAGAATATCGAGGGAAACATTACAATAAAAGAAGCACAGAACCTCATTGATAATTATTATGAAAAAAGGCCGGCACATTTATCTGACGAGAAGCGGACGGAAGAAGCGGATAAGGTATCTTCTCGTATTGCAGAGATACTTTCGGAAACAGCGTTTTCTTTTTCGCCAAATGAGTATATCTCTATTCATCGAAGGCTCTTTCAGGGTATTTACAATTATGCCGGAAAGATAAGAGATTATAATATTACAAAAAAAGAATGGGTGCTTGATGGAGCCACTGTTCTGTACGGCAGCGCTTCAGAATTGAAAGCAACGCTTGAATATGATTTTTCACAGGAAAAAGCCTTTAGCTATAAAGGTCTTTCAATGGATGAGATTATGAGGGCACTTGGATTTTCTGCTACAAATGATATTTTTGCAGAAAATGCGTGGTATTTCAGAAACGCTCTTGTCCGCGCTAATTATACCAACCTGCAAAAAGATGTTCACGAAACAACGGAGTATCTTGAATTGTTCCTTAAAAATCTTCTTTTAAATGAGAAAAATGAGCTTCACAACCGAAATCTACACATAAGCGGACTTTTGAATGAAGGAAAAGAGGAGATTGTAGATTCGAAAGTGGATATTAGAAGTAAAAAAGTGAACATTCAAGACAGTAAAGTGGACATTGAAAGTGTGCTTTCTGAAAAAGGCAGCGCCTTCTCGGTAAAAACGACTGTCCATATCCACAGACTTTTTGAAAAGTTCGGCTTTGATGAAGTATTTGGCAGAAGCGCGGTTATGGAACTTTTGAAACTGAAAAGTTCAGGTGCATCTAAGCTCCTCTCAAACCTGATACAGGCGGATATTATTGAAGCGGTATCCGGCTACGGAAAAGGAAAGTATAAATTCAAAAGGAGCGTTTAAAGGATATGCTCTGACATTTAATGAGATATTCCCTCGCCATGAGCGCGCGTATTTCACGGTATTTTTCCGTTTCGCTCCCCTCCCTCCAGTTTCCCTGTCTGATTTCCTCATCGGATTCCATGGCAATATCCGTAATTCTTGCAAAGCCGCCGATGGTTTTCATCCCGGGAAAATACTCATGTATCATTTCCGATGGCGTGGAGCAATGCTTACCTGTGTCCGGATTATGAAAATCCCTATAAATGAAATTTTTGTTAATGCTTCCGCTACCCTGACGTGATATCCGCCAAGTCGAATTTCAAAATCTTTTTCAGCTCATCCAGAGACGTTTCCACCTGCCAGCCTATTTTGCCGCCGCTGAAAAGAATCGTGTCAAAGCCTTCCGCCGATGTGTCAATCACCGTTTTAAACTGCTTTTTCATTCCGACTGGCGAACAACCGCCGTGAATGTAGCCCGTCAGTCCCAGCAAATCCTTTGACTTTATCATGCCGATATTCTTTTCCCCCACAACCCTCGCCGCTTTCTTTAAATCCAGCTCCTTGTCGCAGGGAAGCACAAAAACATAATTGATGCCCGAGCCCCCCGCCGTTACCAGTGTCTTGAACACCTGCGCAGGGTTCTGATGCAGAACCTCCGCAACCTCCCTGCCGCTGACAACGCCGGTGTCCACATAGCAATGACTGACATAGCCCACCTTTTTCTGTTCCAGAAGTCTCATAACATTTGTTTTTTCTATATTCTTTTTCAAATTTTCATCCTGCCTTTTTTAATTATCTGTAAAATGCAAACGCGTAAAGCAGCGCCAGAATCGAAACTCCGTCCTTCGTCTCATTATTTTTCAGCATCCGAAAAACCGCATCTCCTGAAACCTGCTTTTTCAGCCCGTTTTCCATTTTTCTCCCCGTATAAGACGCAATTATATCATAAATATATCTGTTTTTCAACAACAAGATATATTTACTCTCAAACCTGTTCATATACCATTGACAAAGCGCCTCCTGTGGCGTATGTTATAAATGAACATGTTCACAAATAAGATATAGAAGGAGGCGCAGATGAGAAAAAAAGACGATACGCTGCGTGATACGCTGATAAAGCTTGCCCGCAGTATTGCGGACACGGACGGAATCGACGCCGTCAATATCCGCACTATCGCCCAAAGAGCCGGCATCGCCACCGGAACCATGTATAATTACTTTTCCAGCAAAGAGGAAATCTTGCTGGCATTGACAGAAGCATACTGGATGCAGACATTGCCTGAAATGTATACGGCCATAACCGCTGACTCTTTTTGCGGACAACTGAAAGAAATTTTCGTTTTTCTTAAAGAGAGGATTGACCAGTCCGCCGGAAAGCTTATGAACAGTCTCGGCGGGCTGGAAGAGCTGGGTCAGCTGAAAATGGCTTCCATGCAATCCGCGCTGGAAGCGTCTTTGCTTCAAAGCATGGAAGGGGATGTCGCAATACGGGAGGATATCTGGAACGAGCAATTTACAAAACAGCAATTCGCACGTTTTGTTATGGGGAACCTGACAATGCTGCTGAAGGCAAAATCGCCGATGGCAGACCTTGACTTTTTTATAGCAATCATAAAAAATACGATTTATTAAGTGAAAGGAGAAAAGCTATGCCACAGGCAATCGCAGAAACTGTTTTTGACATTTTTTATCTCGGCTTTGCTGTCATTACCGGACTTACCATGCTCATAAGGGGACAAAATCCTCTGGTGCGAAAAGCCGGAGCCATGACCGCGCTGCTTGGCGGAGGAGATTCCTTCCATTTGGTTCCCCGCGTTTATGCGCTTTGGACCACCGGTCTTGAGGACAATGCGGCGGCGCTGGGAATCGGGAAATTTATCACATCCATTACCATGACCGTTTTTTATCTGATACTTTACTATATCTGGCGCGAGCGCTATCAGATAAAGAACCGGAAGGGCCTTACCGGAATTATGTGGGGGCTGTCCGCGATTCGGATTGTGCTTTGCCTGCTTCCACAAAATCAGTGGCTTGTTTACCGCCAGCCCCTTCTGTACGGAATTTTGCGCAATATCCCCTTTGCCGCCATGGGAATTATCATTATTGTCATCTTTTCTCAGGAGGTCAGTAAATCCGGCGACAGGGTATTCCGCTTCATGCCCCTTGCGGTGGCGCTGTCCTTTGGCTTTTATCTGCCTGTCGTTCTGTTTAGCGGACTCTTTCCGTTAATCGGTATGCTGATGATTCCCAAAACGCTTGCCTATGTCTGGGTTGTTCTGATGTGCCGAAAGCTCTACAAAACGCCGCAAAAACAAATGTGAATACATAACAGGAGGAAAACACAATGATAAAACGCTATGCAAATTCGGCCCTGGTCTATGCCGTCGCTGCCATGATTTCCGGAGTCTTTTACAGGGAATTTACGAAATTCAGCCACTTTACGGGCAAAACGAATCTGTCCGTCATGCACACACATTATTTTTTATTAGGTATGTTCTTTTTCCTTATACTCATGCTTCTCGAAAAATCATTTTCTTTTTCAGGAAAAAATACGGGAAAAGTCCTCATCGTTTATCACCTTGGTTTAAATATTTCCGGCTTCGGCTTTCTTATGCGAGGATTGACGCAGGTATGGGGCACAACGCTGAGCGCCGGGATGGATGCTTCTATTTCGGGGATTGCCGGAATCGGCCATATTTTAACGGGTATCGGCATGATTCTTCTGCTGTTGAAAATCAGAAATATTGATATTACGAAGAAATGACAGACATTGCGAATGTGCTTGTAGAAGCTCTTATATAATATCTGCTAAATCAGGGGGCAGCCGGCTTAAGGGCCGCCCTCTTTATCTGAACACCCATCGCAGAACTCCAGAATCCGCCCCATCAGCTCCTTGTCAAATTCATAGCACCTGTCTTTATCCAGATTTTTCTCCATAAACGCCGCCTTCAGTTCAGCGCTGTACTCCCCGCCGTTCGCCTCCACATAGGCAGTATAATCCTCATTTAACTTTTCCCTGTAGCTTTTTGCTTCTTCTGAGTAATAGACATAATTGTGTCCTCTGTCCGCATATTCAATGAAACAAAAACGGGGATTACCGCCATACGCATCGTAAAATTTATCATAACCGTTTTCGGGTCTGACAGTTTCGTCGTCCCGGCTTTGAATAACCATAATGCCCGCATTTGTACCGGCAAAGCCTTCGATTGCGCTGTATGAGGCATATTCCCCGAATTTTAACCGTTCATACAAAGAAAACCAGGGCATAAACGGCTTGATTCCAAAGCCTATCATGGACTCGCCCTGCTGCTCGAACAAATCGGCGGAACGGTTAAATCCGGCGACAATCACCGCCGCCCTTACGTCAGGATGACAGTTCAGCACGCTGCCGACGCTGTAGCCTCCCCAGCTATGCCCGAACAGCACGACAGGCAAATCCTTATATTCATCAGATTGTTTTATGTAACGCAGAGCATAATCCAAATCAATGACTCCCTGAGGCAGACCCTCCACCGAATCCCCCTCGCTCTTATCGTTTCCGGTTGCGTCATAGGCAAAGGCAAGATATACGTTAGATGTAAAATAATCGGCAACATCCATATAGGTATTCTGCCCGCTGTCAGACGGAAAAGTGCATTCCTCCACTTTCAGCCCGTCAAAATCGCTCACGGAACAGGCCATCCATTCCGCATTTCCTTCCGGCAAGAATATTTTTTTCCGTGTCGTCTACGAAAAAGCATTCCCTGGGATTCAATGAAAATTTCCCGAACAGCCTGCCGAAAATTTTTTCATCCGGTTTCATCATCTTCTCAACTGCCAATATCACAAAACCGTCAAAATATCCTCCCACTTCCGACCTTTTCATATATTCATAAAACTGGATATTCGTATTTGAAAGCCCATACACCCCAAACCCTTTCCCCTTTAATTCTCTGATGAAAGAGCAAACCTCCTGATAGAATTCAACCTGTTCGAACCAGGAATCCATGATTTCCTTTACCTGACTTTCCAGATTTTCCGGTGCTTTCTCTTTAAATATCTCCTCTGCCTGCTGTGCGTTTATGATTCCCTCATCTAATTGCAGCCATTCTTCCGATACAAAATTCCACGGTCTTCCCGCCAGAGACATTGTTACACAGGGGCTATTTACATAAAAGCCGCAAACACCGAAGCCAGAATCACAGTCAAAATTCCCGCCACGGCAATAGAGAGACTGCTCATAGCGCCTTCCACTTCCCCCAACTCAATGGCTTTCGCCGTGCCGATTGCATGAGCCGAAGTTCCAAGGGCAAGCCCCTTTGAAACGGGCTCCGTAATATGAAATATCCTGAAAATCAGTTCCCCGAAGATATTTCCCAAAACTCCGGTGATGACAATCACAGCCACCGTAATTGTCACATAGCCGCCCAGTTCCTCGGATACTCCCATACCGATTGCGGTCGTAATCGACTTGGGCAGCAATGTAACATATTCCTGATGGGACAGCCCCATCAACCGGGAAAGCAGAAAAACCCCGCAAAGGCTTGCCAGAACCCCGGAAGTAATTCCGGCGGCCACCGCTTTCAGATTATCCTTTAAAAGCTGCCACTGTTCATACAGCGGAATCGCAAGACACACCGTTGCCGGCGTCAGAAGCCAGCTTAAAAAAGCCGCGCCCCGGCTGTAAGTTTCATAATCAATTCCGGCGCATACAAGGGTTAGAATTGTAAAAACAATCGACAGTAATAAGGGATTGAAAATCCCCAATTTGAATTTCTTTTTTAATGCCGCCCCAATAAAATAGGACAGCAGGCTGACCGTGACGCCTGCAAATACAGACGTCTCAAATAACTCCTTCATATCTGTTTTCTCCTCTTCCGCACCGCCTGCATACAGTATCCGGCAGCGCCTTCCTCAACAATTCTTCCCTCTCTCTCTCCGAATCAGCCGCTGGGAAATTCTGCCCGTAACCGCCATCACTATCACCAGCACCGCCACGGTAATGATGCTTACCGGCACAAGCACCGGTTTTAAGGTCCCCCAGGACGCCATCAGTCCCACTCCCGCCGGAATAAACATCACCGGCATAATTTCAATCAGAAATTTCCCGGTTTCCTTCACCGCCTCCAGCCGAATCCTGCCGGTAAGCAGACCGATAAACAAAATCACCATCCCGTAAATACTTGCCGGTATGGGAAAGGGAAGAAAATACTTAAGTACTTCCCCCGCAAATGAAATTGACAAAATAAGTAAAAGCTGACGTAAATATTTCATTTCTCCTCTTTTCCGCGCTGAGCCCTGCCATAAAAAGTAGTCAGCAAATGTAATCTACTCACCATTTTAGTCCTATAAAAAACTTTGTCAATGCATATGCGGCTATGTTAAAATAGTGCAGTCGGAACCCAAATGATTTCACCTGCTCTACCCGCAGCCGAAAGGAACTACAGAAATTATGGAAAATAAAATTTTATTTGTTGACGGAAGCAATCTTCTGTTCCAGATGTTCTTCGGAATGCCTTCGCGGATTACCGGCTTTGCCAACCTGGATGCCGATTTCAAATCCCTGGCAGGCGATGCCGCGGACAAAATCAAAAACCGTCTGTTCAGGCGTCACGGCGATGGAGGTTTTGCGCAGCATCGGGCTATAACTTTTATCTTATTACAAAAGGATAATACTTTAATGCGAAATACAGCCCCCAATCCTGGTCGTTTGCCCACGGGTCATAAAAATGTCCTTTTTTTCCGTTTACCTGTTCCGGAAAAACCATTGCGCAGGACGCTGTCCCTTCCGCTGTAAAAAGGCTGAGTGGTCCGCGCAGAATCGCTCTTACAGACTCCATGCCGGCGTCTTTTCCCGACGCCTGAATATATTTGAGCCAGACTATTCCCGTCAATGCACTCCAATAGTGGGGATAAGTATCGCCCAGCATCCTGTTTTTCCCAAACCAGTATCCATCCCAGTGACGGATTGCATTTTCAAACTGGTGATAATCCGCCTGTCTTGCATGAAAAAGCTTCAAAACCTCCAGCTGCTTTTCCGCCTCCGCAAAATACTTTTTCTCACCGGATACCTGATAAGCCTGAATGAGACAGTCAACGGCAGGCGCCACAATACTTTGTTCATAATCCACCTCACATGCCATATAAGCAAGACCTCTTTCCAGTATCCAGTCTCCATGTTCCGTAAGGTAGCCTCGAATTTCCTCCGCTTCCTTCTTTTTCCCTGTTTCCTGAAGCTTCTGGACAAGTTCCGCTGCCGGAAGCATAATCGGATAAAATTTTCCGCCGCCCTCCTGATAATATCTGCAAAGCGTACGATATGCATCCGTCAGATACTTTGAGCTCCCATACAAATTGTATAATTCCAGTTGAAAGCATGCGACCCACGGAGCGTTATACAGTCTCCTGTAATCATTAGCATACCGGATATCATTAAATACTTCCCCCGTATTTTCATCATAAAGCTCACGATATACATATCCGATATATCCTTCCAGGCTCTCTCTCAGCTTTACATCATCTTTTTCCTGCAGATAACGAGCCATTAAAACGCCCATTCCGACTCTTTCTCTGCCTCCATTATAATCATTTCTGTGATGATAATATATCCTGCCTTCCTCTGTGTCGTAAATGAGGTATGCGCCTTTCAGCGAATCTGCTTTTCCGTTATATTGCTGGTTGCGCGCAATAAATCGGCATCTCTTTTCAGCAAGTATTCCCGGCTCTTCGCTAACATAAAACAGGGCGCACAGTTTTTTGTCCCCTATACGGATTTCAAAAGGCATCTCCCCTGTCTTCTCCGGAGAATACCTGCAGGCTGCAAAAAGAAGATTTCCCTCCCGCCTTTGGACAGACGGAATTTCTCTGCCCCCGCTTTTTACGCTCACCGGTTCCTTCCCGTCTGCCTGCACCGTTACCTGAAACCTGATTTGCTCCCCTCTTAAAACAGTGCATTGCTCTGTTTCCAGTACCATGAAATTTTTATGCGCCAAAAGCTGCTGTTTAAAATCTTCTCTGTTCTGAAACCAGAATAATTCCCATGCGATAATCATACTTTCGCCCGGCATAAGCTCATCCGCTTCAGGATGAAGAATAAAATCGCCTCTGTCATTACTCAAATTTTCCAGCCGTCCCTGTGTGGTTTCCACACGTTCCTCGCTATAGCCGAAAAGGCTTCCTTTTGTCAGGACAAGCCCCAGATGCGGGGCCTCGCCGCCCATACGCTGCGCCATTACCCATGATGAATTTCCCCCGCAAAATATATGTGTATGGCATCTCTGCTTCAGGCAGACTTCCGCGTTTTCGTAATTATCGTTGAAAGTCGCATAAATTCCTATATCTGTTTTTCCTGTAAAAACCGGAAAATCTGATATATTGGTAAAGCAATAGGTTTCCTGCAGATTCCCATTGTCCAGAATCTCTCTTTTTACCTCATGGCGGATTTCTTCAGGGCAAAGTACGGTTCCCCATTTATTTTTCCCTTCTGCCCAATTCATGTGCCAGGAATCCTGTTTGCTTTCCAGCCGGACGATTCTCCTATCCATATCTTCTCTGAATTTGAATTCACTTTTCATAATTTCTTATCCTTTCACCGAGCCGCTCATTACACCTCCAATAATAAACCTTTGCATGAATAAATAAAAAACTAACAAAGGCAATGCCCCCAGTACCAGCATTTGAAACAGGCTGGTCCAATCCGTTGAAAATTGTCCTACATTTCTGTAAATTTCCTGAAGCAATACATCCTTTTCACGTTTTTGCAAAAAATATAAGGGCGTCATGAAATCGTTCCACAAAGTTAATGCATCCAGAATTGTAATCGTTGCAACAATCGGCTTCATCAAAGGAAACGTGATTGTCCAAAATGTCCGCATAGTGCCTGCACCGTCTATTCTCGCCGCCTCCTCAAGCTCCACAGGAATTGTGGATACAAAACTTTTAAACATAAAAACCGCATAAGCCATATTGGCCGCAATATTAATCAAAATTACTGCTGAAAGCTTATTCATCATATTTAATCCCTGAATCAGTTTATAAAGGCCGAGAATTGACATCTGTGCCGGAAAGAGCATACCGGATAAAATAAACAGGAAACCAGCTTTTGCCCACTTTCTTTCCGCTTTCCGGTTCAATGCATACCCCAGCATTGACGCACATATAATAATTCCCGTCACAGAACATACCGTTATGACCAGTGTATTGCCGAAGGCTCTGGGATACTGCATTCTTTCAAATGCATTAATATATCCTTTAAAGTCAAAGCTTTCGGGCAATGCCATAGGAGCCCCAGCTGCCTCTGCTGATGTCTTAAAGGTGGTGACTATCAGGTAATAAACAGGAAGGAGAACCACTGCTGAAAGCAATCCCAGCAGAATATATTTTAATGTCGTTTGCAGATTATTTTTTTGTGTCATTGTCCCAATCTCCTTTCCCATGTCCCGAACAGACCCAGCAGCACTCTGGATACTATCAGGCTGACAAATAAAAACATAATGCCAAAGGCAGCAGCATATCCATAATTTCCGTCCGCAAATTTTGCATACATCAATGTAAGAATGGTATCTGTCTTATGCGCCGGACCTCCTCCGGTCATGGATACAACAACATCAAATACCTTCAGCCCGGAAATAATACCGGAAATCAGATTGATTTTGAGAGCCGGTGCAAGCCCCGGAATCGTAATATGCCAGAATCTGCGCAAAGTTCCCGCACCGTCAATAGATGCAGCCTCATATAAATCGCTGCTGATACTTTGCAAATTCCCAAGATAAATAACCATAGACCAACCAAACCATTGCCACACCTGCGTAAAAATTATGGATGCCAGAGCATATTTCCCATCGCCAAGAAAGTTCACGGTTCCAACGCCTATACGTTTCAGAACCTGATTGACAAATCCCAAATCACTGGCCGATAAGAGATATTTCCACAGATATCCCACTACCAGCGTGCTTAAGACTGCCGGACAGAAAAAAGTTGCTCTGAAAAAATTCCGTCCTCTGAATTTTGTATTTAGCGCCGCCGATACCGGCAACGCAATCAGACTCTGGAAAAAGACAGTTGCAATTGCATAAATCAGCGCATTTTTGATTCCGCCCAGAATTGTCTTATCTCCAAAAATCTTTTTGTAATTATTGAAACCGGTAAAGCTGATATCCGGAGAAAAATTCGTCCAATTGAAAAAACTGTATCTGACCGTAAAAAGCAAGGGTACAATAAAAAATACAGTAAAAACACATATACCGGGTATGCTCATAAAAATATACGGCAAGTCGCTCTTTTTTCTTAATCTGTTATTCATTTTTCTCATCTCCTTTTACCCCGCATTTGCAGGATATTTTTAAAAAGAGCTGCCGAAGCAGCTCTTATCCGATAATCTCTACTCATAACGAATGGATTCCGCCTTACTGTCCAGTGCCTGCAGGAATCCGCTCACATCAAGGTCTCCCGATACCAGCCCCTGAATCTGGGAATTGATTTCGTCAATCAGAGACTGTGAAGGCATATTCACACTCCATCTGTCCCAACAGCATGCAATTCTTCCTTTTTCCAGCGCATCCACAACATTTTCATATTCCTGTGGAAGTCCCGTATTGACTCCCTCACGATAGGTACTGCTTCCCGCATTTTCATCAATAAATGCCTGCTGTACCTCAACACTCGCAAGCGCTTCCATTACTTTCATTGCGCCTTCCTTATTATCTGTATTAACATTGATTCCCCAGCTTGCCGCCGGTCCGCCGACCAGATAATTGCTTTCTGCTTTTTCTCCTGCAAAGGGCATTACGCCAAAGGAAATACCGGCTTCTTTAAAATTGTTATACTCCCATGGCCCAGTAAAAAACATAGCGGCTTTTCCTGTCATGAATGCTTCTTTTGCCTGTTCTCCGGATATTCCCACCATATCGGATGTTATATATCCATTCTCTACCAGCTTCATCCAGTTTTCCATATAGGGGGTCAGAGTTCCATCCATTTTTGCGGTTCCGATTGCAAAATTGTAATCAAAATCTTTTCCTTCTTCCGTCACTTCATAAAAATTGGATTCCATAAATCCGGAAAACGCATGCAATCCGTTGTCGCTGTCTGCCAGCCCCATGGAAAGGGGTGCAATCCCACTATCGTTTAACTTCTTACATACATCTAAAAACTCGTCAAAAGTCTGCGGCACAGCGGTAATTCCTGCCTGTTCAAACAAATCCGTATTATAGAAAACTCCTGCGAACCACCCATAACACGGAATGCCATAAATCTTTCCATCCATGGAGCAAAGTGCCAGTCCGTCCTTGCTGAATCCGTCCGCAAGCCCGGTATCTGTAATTTCCATTACATTCTCCGCCTTGATTCTTGCCGGGAAATTAGCACCATCCGCGATAATATCGGGGCCTTCTCCAGACGCCAGCTGCGTACTCAATACATTATTGTAATCTGCATTTGACACAAAAGTATATTCTACAACATACTCTCCGTTTAACTGCGTATTGATTGCTTCGATTACGCTGTCCATCGTCCCTTCTTCATACCAGCACATCATTGTAATCGTATTGTCGCCAGATGTTTGTCTTTCGGAGCTGTCGCTGCTACTGCTGCCATTGTCGTTATCGCTGGCATCGACAACGGTGCTGCTACCGTCGGCCTGATTCCCGCACCCTGCAACCGCCACAGATAACATTACGGCTGCAAGCAAAATACCTACTATTTTTTTCCTCATTATTTTCCTCCTTTAAATGTCCTGTTTAATGTTTCTGATTTTTATTTTACGTTTGCCCTTCTTCTTTTCCTATCCAAAATTTTTTCAATTTATATCACTTTTTTCGCATGATATAAAAAACCTGCAAAAATACTATTCTGCAGGTTCCTTCCTGTTATTTACGTTTCCTGAAGCATTTGGTTTTTCAGGCGAATCATTGATGTAGTTCCGTTTGTATCGGCTGATACTGTCAAACCGTATTCTGTACCGAACAACAGCTTAATTCTTTTATCCACATTTCCCGTTCCATATCCATAATTTTCCTTTTTCAGTATCCCTTTTCCTATTTTCCCGTATAAGGACTTTCCGTTATCAAAAACCTTTAAAATCAGCTCCTCCCCTTTGCATTCCGCTGATATCCGGATTTCCCCGTTTTCTTTTTCCAACTGATTAATGCCGTGCTCAATTGCATTTTCCACCAGAGGTTGTAAAATGAAAGTTGGAATCTTTATATCCATCATACTTTCATCTACAGCATAGCTAACCCCAAAAGCCTTTTCATGGGCACATAAAACGAGATGAATATATGCCCGAATATTTTCCATTTCCACGCGCAGGGCATCTACCGTTTTCCCTTTGTTCAGCGCTGTTCGGTAAAACACCGCCATCTCTGTCACAATCTCCGAAATTTTTTCTTCTCCGCAGTCAATTGCCAGCCAGTTAATTACAGAAAGATTATTATAAAGAAAATGAGGACTTATTTTTGACTGCAGTAGATTTAATTCCAGCCTCTGACGTTCGATTTCCTTATCATACACCTGATGAATAAGGCTTTTGATACGGCTTAGCATTTCCCGAATACTTTCCGATAAAATATGAATCTCATATATGCCTGACGGGGGCTGCTCTGCATCCAGATTTCCATTTTGAACCTCATTTACAGACTCCACCAGTAAATTCAGGTCTCTGACCAGAAAACGGGATAAAAAGCGCATACTCAAAAGCGCTAAGGTAAGAACAATACAGATTACTATCATGGGAGCTCCCAGTCCCCAAAAAGGATTCTGATGATAGTAGCCCTTATCAATCTTATAGTCCAGAAGCCATCCCGTGTCTCCCCATTCCAGTTTTTTTATCAGTCCGCTTTTTTCAAAATATCCGCCTGTCGTATATTCACATATGGATTCTCCATCGTCCCAAACCGTAATTATGGCCGGAACATTTTCCAGCATGGACAGCTTGTCAGAAAAGGCGCTCTCCTTTATCTCAATTACAAGTACGCCGATTACTTTAACCGGATATGTCGTTGTGATTTTTTTTCCGACATAAAAGCGATGGTTTTGATGCCACCATTTAATACCTGAAGTAGCTAAAATATCCTTATACCATTTCTCCTCCCTGACCTCTCGCGAATTTTCCAGAAGATTAGACATTGCGCCGGACTCTTTATCAGTGTAAACTGTTATCTTCTCATAATCCCGCGTGGATAAAAGCACCCCATATAAAACTGTGCTGACAACCCTTGCGCTCTGGTTTACAGCCACATATTGGCTCTCGTCCATCTGCAAAAATTCCTGAAGCGTATAATTCGCCGCCAGATACCGCACGGAGCTCTCACATTGCTTTGCCCAGCTGTCCAGATTTTGCTGATTCTGCTGAATCAGATTCATACTTTCTGTCATACGCTGCTCCTGAATATACTGGTGCGCAGAATAAAAAATAAATCCTCCAAGAAAAAGAACCGGAATCATAATTACCAGAATAAATGACTGAATTAATTGTCTCCAAAACGATTTTTTTCTTGTTTTATTCATTCAGCAGAATCCTTTCTCTGTATTTTGCCGGACTGTATCCCGTATTGTTACGGAACAGGGCTATAAAATAAGATGTATTCAGATAACCGACCTTTTCGGCCACATCTCCCACTCTGATATTTGTAGTTTCCAAAAGCTCTTTTGCTTTCTCGATTCTGTAATTTGATATATATTTTACTATATTGCACCCCGTTTCAACCTTGAACAGTGTGCTCAGATACGCCGCCGTAATGTGAAGTTCATCCGCCACCATGGATACGCCAAGAGTATATTCCTGATAATTATCATGGATAAAGCTTCTTGCAAGCGCCACCAACCGGCCTTCCTCTTCTCTGTCCCCCTGTGTTTTTTCCAGTTCGTTAAGAAGTCTGAAAACTGCATTTTTTACCTGCCTAATCGAATTAGAACCATAAATATCCTCAACAACCTCCATCATACATTCCTTTTTGTTAAGAACTTCACAACATCTCTTGATTCCTTCCGAAAAGGTGTATTTTACGTAAATAGAGCTAAAGCCGGACTTTTTTTCAATATATGTGAATGCCTTTTCAAATTCTCTTTTCATTCCATTAAAATCTTCCAGCCTGGCACAGGTCTCCACTTTTTTGAAATACAACGAAAGCATATCGCTTTGATTTTTCACAAATCCTATCTGATTATCTAAAAAATAGGTACTCTCTGACACAAAAAACTGATAATCCAGTTGTTCCTGAATCCTTCTGTATTCCGCTCTCAAATCTCCTGATGACCGACAGCTTCCTCCCACGACAATGAAAACCGCAGACTGATACTTCTGCCTTGATATAAGAATCAGTTTCTCACATATTTCTTCCGTTTTCCTTAGAGTCCGCAATAGTCCTCTGGGCACAAGCAAAAGAGTCTGCGTATCATCCTTATTTACAACAATGGTTTCCGGCCTGAACAGTTCACGCAAATCATTTTCATAATTTTCCCAGTATCTTGCAAATGAGCTGGAATAGCTGGACAGTATTATCGGAACAACTTCCCCTCCAGCAAAAATTTTATCTTCAATTTCTGTTATATCGTCTGTTTCTATTTCCAGATATCGCAACAGATGTCGGTAAAATTTCGTATCTTCCACTGATTTTAATGTCTTTTTTAATATCTCATTCTCTGCTTTCTGCTTTTCCCTTGCGTCGCAGATTGCAACAACCTTGTTAAATAATGCCTGAAACTCACCCAGCTTAATAGGTTTAAGAAGGTATTGCATTACTCCAAGCGCAATTGCATTCTGAGCATATTCAAATTCCCCATATGCACTGTAAATAATACATACCGGGTTCCAACCGTTTTTATGTACCTGCCCTATTAATTCCATTCCTGTCATAACCGGCATTTTAATATCCGTGAGCAAAATATCTATCTGCGTATTTTTCATGATTTCAAGAGCCTCACGTCCGTCTTGCGCCTGATAAATATCCAGTTCGTACTGATACCGTCTGATAAGCTTTTCAATTCCATTACGCTCTCTTGATTCATCGTCTACAATTAAAATACGATATTTCCTCATCTCCAAACCCTGTCGCTTTCTATAGATAAACCTTTTCCTGTCTTAATTCATAATACACTGGTACTCTGAAAAAATCCATGTTAAGATATCCTTATATCACAATTTCCGACAATTGGCATTTATACGGAGGCACTCAAAATGGAAGATACCCAAAAAACAGAACTGTTTGAAAAGCTACCCGTCCCGAAGGCGGTCATGAAACTGGCAATCCCTACCATCATCAGTTCTCTGGTTATGGTAATCTATAATCTTGCGGACACTTATTTCGTGGGAATGCTTGGCGACCCCATCCAGAACGCGGCAGTCACACTGGCTGCTCCGGTGCTTCTCGCATTCAACGCGGTTAACAATCTGTTCGGGGTAGGTTCCTCCAGCATGATGAGCCGGGGACTTGGAAGAAAGGATTATGACACTGTTTACCGCAGCTCCGCCATGGGATTTTACTGCTCGCTGATTTCCGGGCTTTTGTTTTCGGCATTTTATACGGCATTCCATACGCCCCTGTTAAGCGTGCTTGGAGCCGATGGCGGAACAGTCGGCGCAACCGCGAATTACCTGAAATGGACGGTAAGCTTCGGCGCGGCTCCCGCCATACTGAACGTGGTTATGGCCTATCTCGTGCGGGCGGAGGGTTCCTCCCTTCACGCCAGCATCGGCACTATGAGCGGATGTCTTTTGAATATTATTCTCGACCCCATATTTATTCTTCCATGGGGTCTTAACATGGGAGCGGAAGGGGCCGGCCTTGCCACCTTTTTATCCAACTGTGTGGCCTGCGTTTATTTCTTTGTCCTGCTTTACAGGAAAAAAGAACACACCTATGTCTGCATCAGGCCCTCCATGGTGCGCTTTAACAAAGCCATTGTTATGGGGATTCTGGGAGTCGGCATTCCCGCGTCCATTCAAAATCTCCTGAACGTAACGGGTATGACCGTGCTGAACAATTTCACCGCCTCTTACGGTGCGGACGCCGTTGCCGCAATGGGTATTGTCCAGAAAGTCAACATGGTTCCCATGCAGGCGGCCATGGGATTTGCCCAGGGTATTATGCCGCTTATCAGCTACAGCTATGCCGGCAAAAACGTTTCCCGCATGAAAGAAACTCTCTTTTTCACCGTAAAGCTCACACTGTCTTTCCTTGTAGCCGTTTCCGTGATTTACTATCTCGGCGCCGGCTTCTTTACCTCGCTTTTTATGAAAAACGCCGTTATTGTGGATTATGGAACCCGACTGCTTCGCGGCCTTTGCCTTGGCATCCCCTTTTTGTGCATGGACTTTATTGCGGTGGGCGTGTTCCAGGCATGCGGGCTTGGCAAAAAGGCTCTCCTCTTTGCCGTGCTCCGCAAAATTGTGCTGGAAATCCCCGCACTTTTTATCCTGAATTACCTGTTCCCGCTCTACGGGCTTGCCTATGCCCAGATGACTGCCGAAATCATTTTATCCGTTGCCGCAGTTATCGTGCTGCGCCGTATTTTCAAACAGCTTGAAAAGGAAACTTCCCCGGCGAAAGCCTGATTTTATATGCAGGTTTTCCTGTTTCTGCTTCCGGCAACGCCCGCATGAGGGAAGCCATATTAAGCCTGTCTGCGCCGGTACTCCCGAAAGATTACCGGCGGAAGCAGAGCCGCCAGCACCCCGTAGAGAGCAAACAGAACCGGTATAGCTCCCGTTACCTTTCCGCCAATCGTAAACAAATCAAAATACTTCATAGCCCTTGCCACTCCCAGAAGTCTGTCGGGGAGAAGGGACAGAATTTTATTCAGTACAGGACTGCTGGTGATGTTTTCAAGAAACGACGGAAGGAAAATCAAAACAAAGGGAAGCATTACCGCCAGTACCGCGGATTTTGTCTTTGCCGATATCAACATACACAGGAAGGAAATAAAAAGGCATCCCACATATCCGCCGATGGCCACCATCAGATATTCCTGCAGATTGGTCACATTGTAAAAGCATTTCCAGCCGGAATAATCCGCCTGAACCGGACAGTTCCATCCGTCTGCCCCCAGAAAAGCAAACGTGAACGCGCTGTAAACCAGAATCATCACCCAGTAAACCCCTGTCGCAATCAGAAAACCCGCCCATACCTTGGCGCGTATCGCCTTATTTCTTCCGTATTCCGATGAAAAGAAAACCGAATCCGCTTTCCATGCATATTCATTTGAAAAAATTCCTGCCACGAGATATCCTAAAACCATCATCCCAATCATAACAATCGTCGGCGCATACTCAAACCACTGTGTCCATCCTTTCATATAATTATAATAAAAAGGTGTCTTCAGCTCCTCATAACGCCGAATCAGAAATTCCTTTTCCTCATCAGAAAACAGTTCCGCCGTTCCCTCCTCTGCAAGCCAGTCCTTAAGAAGCTTTACCCTGTTTCCGTAAAAATTCCCCGCGTCTTCTTCTGACAGGGAATCCGCGCGATAATAATCGTACTCCCGGAACCCTGTCGCATAAGCGCGATTTAACAGCTCGCGGATTCCCATGATTCCCTGCCCCCAGCCATAGGCAATATTCCTTTGCTGCACATTATCCGACTTTGCCTCCGGCGTACTGCAAATCCGTATATTTTCCGCGATTACCTGACGGATTTTTTCTTCGTCCAAATCCCCGGCCCACTCCTCCTGCATCCTTCGCAGCTTCATCGCGGCTCCATAACCCCTTTCCGTATCTCCGCTTTCATTGGTATAGGAAATTCCCGTGGCGAAATAGCAGGTAATCCCTGTCAGAAATAACAGAATCAAAAGCGCAATTCTTCCGCCTGTCCTCGTAAAAACTTTTTTTATCTCATATTTAAGCATCTTCTCCACCTGCTTTCTCGCCAAAATAATGTAAAAAAACATCCTCCAGAGTCGCCTCGTCCAAAACCGCGTTTTCAGAGGGCTTCTCCGCTGCCAGGACCCGGAGGGACACGCCGCCCGGCACGGTTTTTACGTTGGACACCTTATACTTTTTCATATAAGAATCCACATCCTTCCTTGCCGTCTCCAAGGTCCATACCTTCTCCGTTATAGACTCTGTAAGCTCCGTCACCGTGCCCGAGGTGACAAGCCCTCCGTCCTTCATCAGAAGTATGTCGTTTGCAACATACTCGATATCCGACACAATATGGGTGGACAAAAGCACCAGCCGCTCCTGCGCCAGCTCGCTGATGAGATTACGGAAACGAATCCGCTCGCTGGGGTCAAGTCCCGCCGTGGGCTCATCCAGAATCAGAATCTCGGGATTGTTCAGCATGGCCTGTGCAATCCCCGCCCGCCGCTTCGTCCCTCCCGAGAGCTTCTTCATCTTCTTATTCTTCACCTTTTCAAGTCCCATCTGCTTTATCAGCTCTCCCGCCCGCTCTCTGGCCGTCAGGGGGCGCAGCCCTTTAATGGACGCAATATACAGAAGATAATCGTAAACCGTAAAGTCCGGGTAAAACCCGAAATCCTGGGGCAGATACCCCAGAATTTTCCGGTACTCCCCGTCCATCCCGAAAATATCCTCCCCGTCCCATGTAAGCGTCCCCTCCGTGGGCCTTATCAGGGTGCATATCATCCTCATCAAAGTGGTTTTCCCTGCGCCGTTGACCCCCAGAAGGCCGTAAACTCCTGCTCCGAAGGTATAGGACAGACCATCCACAGCCGCCATGCCCTGAAATCTTTTCGTCACATCTGAAATTTCTAGTTTCATATTGTCTCTCCTTTTTACATACGTTCAGCCCACTCCCTGCGGGAATCCGTTTCCGGCTGTATCCGGTCGCTTTATCCCCACATTACCCCGCATTTTCTCTGCCCCCTGTAAATGCAATAGCCCAGATAAAAAGCGGTTACCGCCAGCATTACTATCCAGACTCCGCCGGAAACTGCTCCGTAAATCCTTTCATTCAGCACAAGCTCCGTCCAGATAACCGTCCATGCCATGCACATAAGCATTGAAACGGCCTCAGAACCGAACCGCCGGCTGTACAGGGTGCGGAAACAGATACAGCAGGTCACCATATAGGGAAGAAAAAACTGTACCGCCACTTCCAGGAAAACCGCCTTTCCATTCAGAACAACCGTCAGCATAAAAACACTCAGCATTGCCATATTCGCCAGGGCGCAGAGTAAAATCCTTGCGGAATATATCTGCCGCAGAGAATACCTGGCAGCGCACTCTATCTCCATTGCATTACTGCTCCGGTTTTTCCACAGCTCCGGCAAAAGCAGGATTGCAAACAGCGAAGCTCCAATTCCCATGCACCTCTGACAATAATACCCGCTGCCCAGAACCTTCAAAATATTCCAAAGCACAAGCAGCACCGCCCCCTGCAGCAGCCACAGATACTTATGAATATATCTCCCCTGCTGATAGAGAAATTCCAATTTCGAGAGAGTCCTTTCCGCTTCACTCTCATAAAGCGCATTCATTGAACGGCGTATTGTCTCCTTCACATGCCTTTCTCTCTGAAAGCCCTCCGCCTGCGTTACCGCACCGGCTTCTCTTTCCAGACACTGCCTAATCTGTTTATCCGAAAGCTTCATAATTCCTCCCTTCAAAAGCCCTCCGCTTCACCCGCTGAGAATTTCATAAATCCTTCCGCTTTCCGACCAGTCTGCCCTCTGCTTTCACCCGGCTCGCTGCCCGAAAAATTCAATCGTCTTCGAAATAATTCCGAAGCAATTCCCTCGCCCGCCTTATCCGGTACTTTACAAGGGGCAGCCCAATCCCCAGTATCTCCGCAATCTCCTTCTGCTTTCTCTCCTGTGCGAAAAATAAAACGGCCGTTTCCCTGATTTCCTCCGGCAGACCTGCAAACGCCAGTTTTATTTCCAGATACTTTTCAGGATCCTCCCCTGCTCCGGTTTCCGCGCCTGAATCCGGCTCCTCTGGCAGCTCCTCCAGAGCAATCTCCCTGTTTTTTCTGTAAAAATCCTTACAAAGGTTGCCCGCAATCACATACAGATAATTTGCTGCCCTGCCGTAATGACGGTACTGACTGAAATTTCGGAAAAACCGCTCAAAGGTCTCCTGAGCCGCGTCCTCCGCATACCCGTAATCCCCGATGCGTAGCCGGCAGTACCGCAGTATCTGACCATAATATTTTGTTACAAAGGCTTCCACCGCCTTTTCATCCCCCATACGCATCTTTTGCGTAAGAAGAAAATCCATGTCCATGTTTTTGCTTCCCTGTTTTCTAAAAGTACTTTCTATATACTATAACGGTGCAGACAGGCAAAAAGATAGCCGCATGAATAAAATATCATGCGACCACCATATTAAGGTTCTTTCCCATACTCTGTTTATCTTTCCATTCTGCACAAGTCAAACTTTTCCGCTATTTTTATATATCCTTCGGCTTCCTCAACCAAAAAATCCCCGCCACCAGAAGAACCGGAAAGATAATCGCCGCCAGAATCCCCTTTTTCAAATCATCCGACGCGATACTTGAAACATATCCCACCAGCGTGGGCCCGCCCGAACACCCTAAATCCCCGGCAAGCGCGAGAAGCGCAAACAAAGCGGTTCCCCCGTTTCTGAGAGTTGCCGACGCCTTGCTGAAGCTCCCCGGCCACATAATCCCCACCGACAGTCCGCAGACGGCGCAGCCTGTAAGGGACATCACCGGCGACGGAGCCAGGGAGATGCACAGGTACGACAGGACGCACAAAAGGCCGCTTCCCACCATAAATTTATCCAGCGATATCCTGTCTCCGAATTTTCCGTAAAAGGCGCGCGCGCTTCCCATCAGAATGGCGAATGCCATAGGTCCCGCAAGGTCGCCGACGGTTTTGCTTACCCCAAGCCCCCGCTCTGCAAAGGTAGATGCCCACTGGCTGACGGCCTGCTCGCTTGCCCCCGCGCACGTCATCATGAGCATTAAAATCCAGAATACTCTGGTTTTGCACAAATCCAGCATGGACATCCCTTTTTCGCCCTCTTCCACAAGAGGCGCAATCGGCGTCTTTGCAAAAACAAAGGTGTTGACAGCGGGCACTATCAGCCAGATACAGGTCAGTATCTTCCAGTTTTCAATTCCAAACAGCTTAAAGAACAGCGTGGAAAAAAGCACGACGCCCACGTGTCCCCAGCAGTAAAAGGAATGAAGCAGACTCATGGCCTTTTCCTTATTGTCTGTAGGGCAGCTCTCCACAATGGGGCTTACCAGCACTTCCAAAAGCCCGCCTCCCAGCGCATAGACAGTAACCGAAATCAAAAGCCCCGCATAAGCGTCCGGCAGAATCTCCGGCAGTACCGCAAGCCCTAAAAGCCCGGCCGCCGCAAAAATGTGGGCAATCATAATGGACGCCCTGTAGCCGATTTTATCCACAAAGCCCGTTGACAGCAAGTCCACCAGAAGCTGAATTCCGAAATTAAAGGTAATCAGAATGGTAATCTTGCTTAACGGAATATGGTAAGTACTCTCAAAAGTCAAAAAAAGCAAAGGTACAAAATTGTTGATGATGGCCTGCACGATGTACCCTGTAAAGCAGGCGTAAATGGTTCTTTGATATCTGGCGTTCATGGTTGATGCTCCTTTGTGTTATCTATTTTTCAATTCGGCGTATTCCCTCATCTATGAGTTCCCCCTGACAAAATGCAAGCTGTCATAATCGACTGCCGGCAGTCGTTCCATCACCTTGCATTTTATACTGCTCATCGCCAACTCATACATTATATCATCATTCTTTTCCTGTTCAATTGGATTTTTTCACATATTTATGGTACAATATCACCAGACAGGATGTGAGGTTAGAAAGGATGCAGAAAATACTTACAACGGATGATTTGAGAGAGACAAAGCAGCACGGACAACCGGATTTTCAGATACAGTATTATCTGGATGATACCAGAGAATTTTTTAACAGTCAGGTGGACTGGCACTGGCATAATGAATTTGAAATCGTACTGGTTTCCGACGGAAGTGTGGATTTCCATATCGGGCAGCATACATTTACGCTAAACGCGGGAGAAGCTATTTTTATCAACAGCCGGGTACTCCATCAGTTTACCACCAGAACATACGGAGTGATGCCTAATATTGTATTTTCACCTGAATTTATTGCTCCGACTCAGACGGGTATTTATCAGAAATATATTGCTCCTGTAGAAAAATCCGCATTAGAATATTTGGTTTTAAGAAAGGATTGTGTATGGCAGGCTCAGATTCTTGGTGCAGTCACGGCATTGTTCCGGCTGATGTCCGAAGAAGGATATAACGAACTGCAGGTCAGGAACCTTCTGTCAGAGGCATGGCTTATTCTGGAGGAACAGACGCGTCCCCTCCTTACGGAAAACGAACGCAAGGCTGACATCAACTTTTCCCACAACAGCGTAATGGTCATGATGCAGTATATTCAGGCCCATTACAGGGAACCTGTCAGCCTTGACGATATCGCTTCCACTGTCAGTATCAGCAAAAATACGGCTATCCGCTATTTTAACGCAACTATCGGGATGTCTCCTGTCGATTATCTAATCAGCTTCAGGATAAATCTTGCCTGCAGGCTTCTTAAGGAAACCTCCGATAAAATCGCCCGTATCGCCGCCAGCGTGGGGTACGAAAATACTGGTTATTTCTGCAGACTGTTTAAAAAACAGACAGGCCGCTCTCCCGGAGAATTCCGCCGGTTATAAAGCCCCGATGGTTTCCACCACCGACATCTCCCGGATGCTTTTCGCCGGCCCCGCTACCGCGAGAATCACCGAGCCGATAACCACCGCCGCCATCAATAGCAGCGCCGCCGCAGGCACAGGCCAGACAGCCCCCCATCTGGAAGTAATAAGCATCTCATAGCACATTTTGTTGATTGGTATGCCAATGGCAGCCCCCGCCGCAATTCCCGTCAGGGCATAAGTCCCCGCTTCCGCCGCCACCATACGGATGACCTGCTTATCGCTCATACCGATGGCACGCATGGTTCCGAACTGCGTCAGCCTTGCGGAAACGCTCATGCTGATACTGTTGATGATATTAAATATGGTTATCAGCACAATCACCGCCAGAAATCCATAGACAAACAGTACAAAGGAATAGTATGCCCCTCTGACCTCCTGATTGCCCTTCCGGCTGTCGGAGAACGTCCGCCCGTCCGCCAGATTCCTGATTTTCTCCACATCCTCCTCCGACGCATTCCTCACAAGCTGAATATCCAGTATGGTATAATTTTCCTCCCCGGTAATCTCCCGGAAAGCGTCTTGACTGCACACAATGATGCCATGCTCGCTGTAAAAAGGCGTCTCCGATAAAATCCCGGCAACCGGATAATCCTTTTGCCCGCTTATTGTGGGAATCGTGACGGTTTTCCATACATCTGCCCCTTCCGCCGCTTCCGAACCGGCTCCTTTGTCCGTACTGCGTCCCGCATTTTTCGCGACATCATCCGCGCCTCCACCCGCCGCTTTGTACAAAGCCTCCCGGGCCTTATAGTCCAGCAGCACGCCGCCTCCTTCTTCCGCGTCCTTCACATTTCCCTCTATCAGCGAATCCTCCGCCCATGCAAACTGATTTTCCTCATAGGAAATGAGGTGCATTGGAATCGTCTCTTCCGCAGCTTCCCCGCCCCCTGTTACCGGAACGGAATAGGCAAAGCTTCTTCCGTACATCCGCTTAACCGCCGGGTTGCCCTTAAGCTCCTCCATAATTTCTTTCGGAATCGAACAGGTTTCGTCCCGGCTGACAATGGAAAGGTCCGGCTGCCAGGGGTGTAAGGGGTTAATCGCATAGTTCATAAAGTCAATCGTTGTGGTAAAGGCAAGGAATAAAATCACGCTGAAAGCAAAGGAGCCTGCCATCAGAAACAGAGTCCTCCCGCTCCCTCCCGCATGATGGACGCCCAGCGAAATATCCACCCGAAGCCGGTTTCCCGCCGCGCGCTTTACCTTCCGCACAAAGCCCGCATTTCCCGAAACGGCTGTCAGCGGGGACACCTTTGCCGCCCTCCTTGCCGGCACATTTGCCGCCAGAAGCACCGTAACCACGCCGATAACCGTTCCCGCCGCCAGTCCCGTCAGACTGATTCCCAGGCGCATCTCCGCAAAATAGCGGGGGCTTAAGACTCTTAAAAGCCAGCTTAAAGCCATTGTAACGATTACCGACAATAAAAGTCCGGCCGGAATTGCCGTCCTGCACCAGTTCAGCGCCTCCCGCCGCACGAAGCGCCTTACCTGAGCGCAGGTTGCCCCAAGGCACCTTAGCATTCCGAAAAATTCCGTCCTTTTGGCAACCTGGCTGTTCATGCTGCCTGTAATCATCAAAATGCCCGCCACCATCACCAGCACCGCCAGCATTGCCGCCGTCAGGTAAATTTTTACGATATAAGAATCGTTGCTCTGCAGCAGCATCCCGAGAATTTTTACATTCTGTCCCACCTTATCCGCCGGAATCCCCATCTCGGAGCTGATTTTTTTAATGCTTTTCTGGATATTGCATAAAGGCTTAAATTCCACAAAGCATTCCAAATCTTTCTGCTCTGTGTCGCCCATAAAAGACTGCTCATAGCTTTCACTGTTGAGGAAAAGACCGATGGCGTCATACTCGGCCATCATGGAGGTGGTCTCCGAAATACCCGTAACTCTGTAGCGCAGCTCCCCTCCTTTCGGCGTTTCCAGCGTGAGATAATCTCCCACCGAAATTTCCGTCTGTTTTTGCAGATTGTCCGTCACCACAGCCTCGTCCGCTTCCGTGGGAAAATGTCCCTCCACAATCCTCGCAAGAGGAAACAGCTCCAGAAAATCCTCGTCAAATCCGCAGACAGCTGCCTTTTTTCCTTCAATTGTATAGTCCTTATCCAGTTTATAATTTGTCACCGCATAGCGGGAGGAACGCTTCACCTCGGGGTACGCCCCAATCATTGCCGACTGCTCCTTTGTCACTCCCCGGAAAGCCGCATGCCATGCGCCGTCGTCCTTAAGCGCCATCGCCCGCTGGTTGCGGATTTCCATGTCCCCCATTCCGAAGATGGCCGCTATCAGAAAGACCGCAAGGGTAATGCACAGCCTGGTCATCCGGCTCTGCTTTCTGTGAATTTTTTCCGAAACGGGGATTAAATCAAGATATCCTTTCATGCCTATCTTCCCTCCCCTAACTCGCTCAGAACCCCGTCCGCCACACGGAATACCCTGTCCGCGCTGGACGCCAGATTCTGATTATGAGTAATCATCAGAATTGTCTGCTGATACCGTTTCGACGCCTGATGCAAAAGGCTGATGACGTCCCGGCTGTTTCCCGAATCCAGATTGCCCGTGGGCTCGTCCGCCAGAATCATCATGGGCTTTGTAATCAGCGCCCGTCCAATCGCCACCCGCTGCTGCTGGCCGCCGGAAAGCTGCCCCGGCAGATGCTTTCTCCTCTCCTTAAGCCCTAACACCTCCAGGATTTCCTCAAGCTGCTCCGGCTGCGCCTTCCTGTTATCGAGCAGCAGCGGAAATATGATATTCTGTTCCACGTTAAGCTCGGGCACCAGCTGAAAGGACTGGAAAATAAAACCGATATTTCTCCTCCGAAATATTGTCCTTTCATTTTCCCTCATGGAAAAAAGCGTCCTCCCGTCCAGATATACGCTTCCACTGTCCGGCTCGTCGAGCGCCCCGATGCAGTTAAGCAGCGTGCTCTTTCCCGAGCCCGACTCGCCCACCACCGCGGCAAATTCTCCTTTCTGCATGGAAAAAGACACATTTTTCAGCGCTTTTACCTGCGTTTCTCCTTTCCCGTAGGTTTTACAGAGATTTTCAACCTTTAATATTTCCATAACTATTCACCTTCCTTCGGAAAGTATCATAACAAAAGGCTCTTACAGCCGGGTGAATTTCAGCTTACAGATTTGTAAGAAAGGAAATGGTAAATTCGCTCCCTTCTCCCTGCACACTTTCCACAGACAGCGCCGCGCCCTGTCCCTCCAGAATTGCCTTTGCAAGGGGAAGTCCCAGTCCCACTCCCTTTACGTCTCTGGAATTTTTACTCCGGTAAAACCGTTTGAAAATAAAAGGAATATCCTCCGGTGCGATTCCGCTGCCGTTATCCGCTACCGAGAGCCACAGCATCACCGGCGTCCTCTCCCACTTAACGCGGATGCTTCCGCCCCTTTCGGTATGGTCAAGGGCATTTTTTATCAGATTGCTCACCGCCTCCCCTGTCCATTCCAAATCGCAGGCAATCCGTTCCCTGCCGTCGCCTTCTGTCACGATGGTTTTTCCCTCCGCCTGCGCCCGCGTCCGCAAATCGCCCAGGGCACGCTCCGCCAGCTCCTCCACAAAAACCTCTGTCTTTTCGAAGGTGATGCTTCCCGCATCGACCCTCATAATCTTAAGGAGGGATTGAATTAACGCGCTCATTCTCTCTAAGGACTGCAGGGATTTTGCGGAAAACTCCCGCACGGTTTCCTCCCGCCCCGGCTCCTCCTCCATAATCTCCGCGTACATGGTCAGGGCGGCAACAGGCGTTTTCAACTGATGGGAAATGTCCGAAACAGTATCCTTCAAAAACTCCCTCGCCTTCCGCTCTGACTGCGCCTTTGCCTGCAATGCCGTAGCAAGCTGGTCAACGGCGCCGAAAAGCCGATAAAGCATTCCCGTTTCATTTTGCCAGAGACGCTCCGTAAAATTCCCCTCCGCAAACTGCGAGACAACAAGCTCCGCCCGCTGATACAGCCGCTCTCTCTCTTTCAGAAAATAAACCGTTCCTCCCGTCAGCAGGCCGCAAAGCAGCGCCCCGGCGGCAAAAGCCCATAATAAAAAAACGACTGTCGTTTTCTGTACCTGCGGCAGCCACCAAAAATTCGTATCCTCTGTTCTTCCCGTTTTAGATAAAAAATCCCTTCCCGCCTCCGTTGCCTTCTCCTCTGAAATGACGCCGGCAACCACCTCCGGCGGAATCTCCCGCTCAAGCATCGCCGAAACAAGGGCGCGCTCCCGCTCAAGCATGGCCCGCTTTGCCTCCCGTCCGTGCATCCAGCCCATAAAACCGCACAAAGCCAAAATCCCGGCGGCAAAAAATAATATGAATATAAAATACCTTCGCGACTGCCTTTCATCCATAAAGCTCATCTTTTTACCCCTGTTTTCATTCCGCAAAGCCCCCGGCACATCCCTTCCGCTGCCCGGACTCCTGCCCTTTTTACAGCTCCTCCGCTTTCCACTGATACCCGAACCCCCGGACGGTCTTAAGATACCGCGGATTTGACGGGTCGTCCTCTATTTTTTCCCGAAGCCTTCTGATATAAACGGACAGCGTATTGTCGTCCACAAAGCTTCCGTTATCGTCCCACATTGCGTTTAAAATCATGGTTCTGGTCAGCACCCGGTTACGATTCTTTAAGAAAAAGCACAAAAGCCGGTACTCCGCGCCTGTCAGCTCCAGATTTTTTCCGGCAAGTCTTGCCCGGCTTTCAGATAAATCAATTTCCACCGGCCCGGATTTCAGCCGCTCGCCCTCCCCGGAAGCCTTTCGCCCGCTTCTGCGCAGCAGCGCATTGATACGGGAGCACAATTCCCCCAGCTTAAAGGGCTTGGTGATATAGTCGTCCCCGCCGCCGTCCAGCCCCCGGATGACGTTGACCTCCTCGTCCAGAGCCGTGAGGAAAATAACCGGCACTTCGCTGCCCTTTTTCCTTATATTTTCACACAAATCAAATCCCGTGCCGTCCGGCAGACCGACGTCCAGCAAAAGGAGGTCGTACATGACCGGTATCTTCTTTTCAGATGCATTCCCCTTTTCCGCCGCGCCGCTTTTCCCGCCAAGGAACTCGTACGCTTCTTTCAGGCTCATTGCCACATCCAGCTCAAACCCGTTCTTGCGGAGAGAATAGGCAAGACCGTCAATCAGGCTGATATCGTCCTCCACCAGTAAAATTTTTGCTTTTTCTTCCATATAATATACCTCCGCCGGGCAGAATTTGCAGCCTCCGGTATCCGCTGTCTTTCTCCAGCCTGCCATATCCGGTTTCCGCCCCGAACTTCCCTCACCTGCTGCCGGAAAGCGGAACCACCAAAAATTCCCCGCCGGTATTTTCCGCCATTCCCTCTTTGAGCAATGCCGCCACGCTTTCCTCGTACTCCCCGTCCCTCAACATAACCTCTGCAAATTCCCTTCGGATGCAGAGATATTCCGAGCCATAGTAAACCGTCCTTAAATCCTCCAGACTGTCCGCCGGGCTTATGGTTCCCTCCACCACATCCGGTCGGTAATAAGAGGAACGGAAATCAATGTCGTTAAAGATAATCACGGACCTTTCCGGTATTTCCTCATAGGCCTTGTCCCACTGGCCCGCAAGCTGCGCATAATAGCTGTCCGATGTGTCCATGCCCCCGTTTTCAAACAGGGACCATGCGGCCAGAATCACCAGAATACTCACAGCCCCGCCAAAGAAATGAAAGCCCCTTTTCCCCCGGAGATAAGGCAGCAGAAGCCCGATGAAAGCAAAACACAGCAAAAAGCTGGCCGGCTCGAAAAACCGGAAATAAAAAGTGTCCATGGAGGAAAAATACCGAATCACAATAAATATCAGGTAATAGGAAACCCCCATAAAAATCATAACCGACTCCCTGCTAAAGGGACGGCAGTTTTTCCACGTAAACCACACAAGCCCCGCAATCACCGTCGCCACCACAAACACCTTCAGCTGATAGGGAAAGCCCTCTATGAGCTCCGGTATCTGGAGGGAAAAGACGTTAAACACCTCCGTCAGAAGGCTCTCTATCAAATCGTTGGTAAGCTTTTCGTAATCGTCCCACCAAAGCGTCCTGCTGACCCCGGAGGCCATGCCGTTCATGATTTTATTTAAAAGAAGATAGGCCATGCTAAGGCTCCCGGATACAAAGGCTGTAACCGTCAGCATCACCGGCTTTTTGAAAGCCCTTTTCTCCTTTTTCTTAAGCGCGCCGATAAAGAAATGCAGAATATAAGCGCCTGTTGCAATCCACACATAAATCCCGAAATATCTGGTCAGAAAGCAGCAAAGCCCCAGAAGCCCCAGCACAAAATACCGCCGTCCGCCCGGTTCTTCTTCCTCCACAATCCCTGCAAGCGTCAGCGCAAATCCCAGCAAAAACACCATAAAGGGGATTTCGCTCCAGGTATAATAGGAAAGATTCAAAAATCCGATATTGGTCAGGCACAGGGCGTACACCCACGCGTCCTTTTTGAAATACAGCCTTATGACCACCAGCAAAATACCGATAATTACCATGGTAAGAAGCTTGGAGGCAAGATAAGCGTCCGCGCCGGTGACTGCCATCATGAGGGCAATAAACGCCGGATAGAGAATTGGCCAGTTCGCAAACCAGGAATCGTAGCCCGCCATGCCGTCATAATGAAAGCCGTTCCCGGCCGTCAGATTCACCGCCTCCCGCAGATACCCCGCCGAATCCGCGGAAATATAAACGCCTTTTAAGTAAGCACGCGAATAAATACTGAGGCACACCGCCGAAAACAGCAGAATCAAAAACAAATCGTTTCCGTATCTTGTAAAAAATTCCCCGAAAGGAACCCTGCCAACGCACTCCCGCACCCGCCGAAAACCGAACGCCACGCAGATAATTCCAAACAAAGCCGCCAGAATACATACGGGAACGGAATAGTAGAGTATCTCCCCATAGGTCACCGCCACTTCTTCCGCAACATTCACCCCCAGAGAGATACCGCAATCCACCGGCTCGCCGCCCTTTTCCACCGCCATGGTAAACGGAAGGCTTTCCGCCCCGCCCTCCGGCACCTGCATAAAATAAGGCTCGCTTCCGTCCGCCAGAATTGAAAGCTGATAGGTCTCCCCTTTTGCAAAGGCAATATTGGCCTCCACCAGAAACCATTTTCCGGGGGAAATGCTCTCCACCGGAATCACCTGATTCAACAGAAGATTCGACGCGCCGTCCGTCACTGCAAAACGCACCGTTCCCCGGCTCTCCTCGGAGATGTTCACTAAAAGCACCCAAAAGCCGCCCGCCGTAAAATCCTCCTTCGCGCAAAGGGACGCCTCCACCGGAACCCCAGCCTCGCATTCCACATAGACAGGTTCCCCGTTAATTTCCGGCAAAATCTCCGTGGTTCTCCGCCCGTTCTGCGCTGGGTGGGTCAAAACCAGCATCGCTGCCAGAAGACCGCATAAAATCAGTAAAATTGCCGCCGCTTTTTTTATCATTGTTTTATTCATAATTTTCCTCATTTCTGCGTTGTCCTTTTCACAGCTGTCAATATCCCCAAATTCTTACAGATACCGTGCGTATAAAGGCTTAAAGGTCAGGCCATCTTCTCCGCCAGTTCCATGGCGCGCTCCACCACCACGTCCGAATTGTAGTGGGAATGCTCTCCCCAGCGTCCCAGACCGTAAATCTGATTTTCCCGCCCGAAAGCAAGAAGCTTTTCCATAATCTTTGGTTTTCCCATGGTGTTTAAGGGGTATGCATAAGCATTCAGATACCGGTAATTTTCATCCTCCGGTGAAAACATGGTCGTTCTCTCCGCTCTGGTTTCCAGCCAGTGTCCTCTGCTTTCCCGGCAGAAATTATGGCGGACCAGAATTCTGTGATAAGGAATCTTCAAATCCGGCACATAAAGCCAGTGGGCCTGCGTGTCCAGATTCTCCGGCACATATCTGATTTCCACGGCGCTGGATTTCAAATCCTTTATGGACAAAAACAGCTCCTTTGGCATACCTTCTATTTTTGAAAAGGACGCCCATGGAATTGTCGTAATGATTTTATCGGCCATAAAAGTCTGTCCGCCCTTTGTTTTCACCGCTTTCGTACAGATTTCTTCCGCCTCGCACCCGTACACTACCTTCGGCGCAACCGCCTCCGCCATCCGCTTCCAGACCTCGCCGTATCCGTACTTTTTCGGGTAATAAAAGGAGGCATGGCCCGGCTGGGAGCCGAAAGGCTTTCTCGCAAGGCAGGAACGAAGGGTATCCTCAAAGCTCACATCGGGGAGCTTGTCGAGCCAGTAGATTCCAAGTGTATCAAGCTCGTCCGCAAACATTTTCTGATTGTAGGGCAGCATGTAATCATCCGCAATCTTTTGCCCCAGCTTCCAGACAATCCACTCCACGAACCGCTCCGGCACCGGCTCGCCGCTGTTGCACCCCGCCTTTGCTATGGAAGAAAGATATTCCACCTGTTCCTCTAAGGGAAACTGCCAGATATTGGCCTCCAGGGGATGTCCCACCACCGCGCTTTGCAGGCAAATACGGCTGTCCCTGCGAAAAAGCGCCCACTCCTCCTTTGGCAGGAAATCAAACAGAAATTCGCACACCTTCGGCCTTCGCACGTCAAGGAAATGCCCGCCGCCGATATCTAAGGGGCTGCCGTCAACCTCCGCAGAGCGGCAGAGCCCGCCCGCTTCCTTCTCCTTTTCCAGTATCAGAAAGGATTCCTCTCCTTTTCTTTTTAACATATTTGCAAAAGTAAGGCCGGCAGGACCGGCCCCTAAAATCAGATATTTTACCTTTTCCATTTGCATACCTCCGGCTCATGCTTTTTCAGCATAAATAAAATTTTGATGGCCTCCGTCACAGAGCTTCCCTTCAGGCTGGAAGCCGTTCCCACATAGTGAATCGGAACCTCCACCGTGCGCAGGTTCCGGCAATAATAGCGCATTTCCGTCTGATACATATGTCCTGTGGAGAGAAAGCTGTCCAGATGCAGCTGCTCAAGAATTCCCCTCTGAAAGCCCTCAAAGCCGCTGGTCATGTCCTTGAGCGCAGTACCAAGCACCGCATTTGACAAAAAGGTGCCGCCCTGGCTTAAAATCCGCCGGTATAAGGGCTGTTCTCTCATGGAACCGCCGTCCATAAACCGGGAGCCCCAGACACAGTCGTAGCCCTCCTCCAGCTTTTCCAGAAACTGTGGGATTTCCGAGGGTAGATGGCTTCCCCCGCCGTCCATCTCAATTATCCGCTCCGCCCCGTCGGCAAGGGCCCTCTTAAAGCCCTCCAGATAACAGCTGATAACCCCGGTGGACTTTTCGTGGAAAATACATTTCACCCTGTCGCTTACTCTTTCTCTGTCCCGTATGATTTCCTCTGTCCTGTCCTTCGAATAGCTGTCGATTACCGGATAAATATGTAAGTTGTCATAGGGCAGACCCAGAATCTCATCCAAAATCCGCCCCATGGTCGTCTCCTCGTTTGCCACAGGCATCACGATAATTGTTTTCTTCATCTCCACCTCATCCGCACTTTTCTCCTGTCGGATTTATCCGCCGCCCTTCGTGCGCTCAGCCGTAAAAATCATTATTGAATATCAGATAGTCGTCTCCGTCAACCAGAATAACCCTTCCCGTCAGAACATTGCTGTATGTCTCAAACAGATTCTTTGAAATCAGCAAAAGAGCGTCTTTATCCTCCACAAATACCGGAACGCCTCCTTCTATGGGCTCCAAATCCCCAATAATATAAATGTCCGCCACACTGTTCTGCTCCCATTCATTTTGGCGGCAGTACTCATTCCGGCTGTTTTCAATGTAAATCCTCGCTCCCCGGTATTCCGGATACTTTTCTATCAGGGAGGAGATATCTCTTCTGATGTCCGTATTGTTCTCATAGTTCAGTGTCTGCAGGTTCCACAGCGACTTATCTGCACTGATTCCAAGGCCGATAACCGGAAGCAGCAGCAATATCAGTGCAATTCCCTTCTTTTTACCGGGAATATCCAAGGCGCGCGCCAGAACCGCCCCTGTTATCATGCAAAAGGGCAGATAGCAGATATAGCCGTACCACTCCATAAAGGAGCCGGAGGCGCTGTAAGCCGCAAGGGACACCAGAAGCCACACCACAAACAGATATAGCCTGCTTCCGATGATTTTCCTTAACAGGCTTTTCCCTTCCGCAGCCCTCTTTTCCTCCTTTTTCTGAAAGAAAAGAAGCAAAAGCGCACCAAGGACTGCCGCCAGAGCCAGCAAAACAGTCGGCTTCGTCCCGTAATATCTGATATATCCCAGATAATCCGACTCCCCAACCACCCTGTCCACAATTTCCACACCAAACATCTGTGCAAAAAAGGCTAACCCGTCGTAGGAAAAACGCACCGCCGCCCAGATTCCCGTTGGAAGCGCTGCGCCAATTGCTGCACCGATATAATGCTTTAGCTTAAGCTTTTTATAAATTCTCGGCAGATACAGAATACAGACCACTACGCCGATTCCCATATGCATACACTTTGCCATAAAGGCCAGCGACAGAAACACGCCGCAGCCGGTAAACAGCCAGGGTCTTTTTTCCGATTCATACAGACATACCATAGCCGCCATAAACATTAACAGATACAGTGCGTCCGCGTCCGCGCTTCTCGCCATATGGAAGAAAAACATATCCGTACAGGAGACGAAAACAATCCCGGCAATAATCGCCGCCTTTTTTCCGAAATATCTTGCCGTTGATAAAAAAATCAGCACAAAAAGCAGCACCGCAGCTATCGCAGAGGGCAGCCGCATGGCAAAGAAGCTAAAGCCCAGGCTCTGAAAACACAGGGCAATGCACCACATGATAAAGGGCGGTTTCAAATTATAATAGTCAACCGCATACCGGTAGGTCTGTATCCACCAGTTCCCTGACTGAATCATTTCATACGCGTTAATCCCGTAGATTGCCTCGTCCCAGTTCTGAGTCCCGGCCTCGCCTAAATGATAAAAACATAACACACAAGTCCATGCGGTAAGAAGTAAAAACATTCCCGCAAACAGAAGCTTTCTTATAAAAATATCTTTCCTTTCCAAAAATCTGTTCCCCTTTTACAATTGATTGCCTGTCTTATTTCCGTTTTTTGGCTTTTATTCTTTCATTTTTTGCCTGTATAAGCATTACAGGCGTCAATCACCATACCCGCTTCCCCCTCTGTCATCTCCGGAAAAAGCGGAAGCGTAATGCAATGGGAGGCAAGATACTCCGCATTGGGGCAGTCGCCTGGCTGATAGCCCAGATTCTTATAGGCTTTCTGCAGATGGCAGGGAACCGGATAATGCCGGTTGCACTCGATTCCCTTTTTCTCCATATAAACAAGGAAATCCTCCGGATCCTCCACCGTAATCACAAACAAATGGAACACCGGCTCCGTGTTCTCCGGATGGGCCTGCATGGTAAGAAGCGGGTTGGTGATTTCTTTCAGATATCTTTGCCCGATTTCCCTGCGCCTTGCCGTCCACTGCGGCAGATATTTCAGGCTGACGCTCAGAACCGCTCCCTGCAGTCCTTCCAGTCTATAATTATATCCCACGACATCGTGATAATACCTCACCTGGCAACCCTGATTCTTGATGGTGGTAATGGCGTCATAATATTCCTTTTTGTAACAGGTAACGCTGCCGCCCTCGCCAAAGGCATAGAGATTCTTGCCCGGATAAAAGCTGAAGCACCCCAGCTCCCCCAGACTGCCCGCCAGCTTCCCCTCATAGGCCGCCCCGTGAGCCTGAGCGCAGTCCTCCACCACGTAAAGTCCGTACCTGTCGGCAATCGCCTTTACCTTATTATACTCGAAAGGCTGTCCATATAAATGGACTCCAAGGATTGCTTTCGTCTTTTTGGTGATTTTTTCCTCAATTTTATCCGGGTCGATTTCCCAGGTATCGCCGGTGCAGTCCACAAAAACAGGCACGGCTCCCGTATAAGTCACTCCCCACGCGGTTGCTATGTAGGTGTTGGCAGGGACAATCACCTCGTCCCCCTCCCCGATTCCCAGCGCCATCATGGCACAGTGCAGCGCAGAAGTCCCGTTGTTCACTCCCGCCGCGTAAGGCACCTGACAGTACTCAGCAAATTCCCTGTCAAACTTATCCGCGAATTTTCCGCCTGAAAAGGCCGTTTCCCGGCAAACCGCCTCGATTGCCTCAAGATACTCTTCTTTATGCTTCTCATAATCTCTCGATAAGTCAATTCGCTTTAACATATTTAACCATACTCCTTTCCAAAACGCTCAGGCTTTCTTTCTCTTTCCCTTTTCTTCCTCCCGGAACGCCTTATGCAGTCTCCACATCCGAACCACATAATTTTTTATGGTCTTCCATACCTTTACGGTAGTGTTGTAATCCTCCTGCCACTCCACAGGCATATCGTAAATCACTACCCCCATCCGCTCCGCCCGGAGCAGAAACTCTATGGTATAAAACCACCCGTTATCATTGCTGCACACCGCCGCCAGCCGCCCGGCAGTATCCTTCCGAAGAAAGGTAAAGCCGCAAACGGCGTCCGTCGCTTTCATGCGGAAAAACAGTTTCAATAAAAACACAAGCCCCATAGAGGTAATCCTGCGGTACCACTTTCTTCCCTTCGTGTCCGACTCCTTACTGAAGCGGCTCCCGTTCACATACTCGAGCTCCGGTCTTGTCCGGAACAGCTCAATGGTCTTCCCCAGATATTTCAAATCCGTGGACAAATCAATATCCATATACCCCACCAGCGCGCTTTCATTCAGGGCAATTCCCTTACGGAAGGCTACTCCCACGCCGCGCTCCTCCATCCGGACGTAGGATACCTCCGGGTACTTTTCCGCAAGCCCCCTTCCAAGCTCCGGCGTTTCGTCGTCGGAGCCGTTGTCCAGGATGGTGAGCCTGTAAGGTATGGTAATATTTTCCTTCAAATACGCCATCGTCCTGTCTATTCCGCTTTGAAGCCGGAGCCGCTCGTTCAAAACCGGGAACAGGAGATTGATTGATAATTCTTCCTCTCTCAATGTTTTACCACCTTTTCTATATCCGAAACCAGATATCTTTGCTGTTTAAAGATTAAATTCAGCATCACCGAAAGATATTTTAAAATAATCGTCAGAAGGGCAAACACCCCGAAAAATCCAAGCGCCAGAAAGCCCATGGTGGAAAGCCAACCCTCCACAGGCTTCGTATTGTCATTCAGGAAATCGCTGATTATATAGATTCCCATAAACACCGTGACCATCAGAAACACGCCGCAGATAATCGCAGACGTCCGCTCAAGCACGTTGGTGAAATAAATAAAAGAGTCCAGCGCCAGCGTCGTCCTCTCCGAGGCCACCGTCTTGTTTTTCACACGCACGTCCACGTCCCGGCTGTCATAATAAATGGTGGCGTTTCCAAGCCCGCAGTCCATATAAACCGCTTTTCTGTAGGGAATATACTGCCCCATGGACTTGATTCTGTTGATTGCCCGCCTCGACATCACCCGGAAGGTCTCCGGTCCGATTTTGCCGTTTCCCCGCTTTGTCTTGTTATACAGGGCATAAAAAAGCTTCGACGTGAGCCTCATTTTCCCTTTACTGCTGGCCGCCACAATGTCATTGCCCGTTAGCAGCTTATAATATACGTCCATAATGACCTTCTCGTCATAGTCCACGAAAATATCGTCAAACTCGTACACAAAGTCGCCTATGGCAATATCCCGTCCGGCGTTCATTGCGCTCTCCAGCCCCTGAAAAAAGCTCATATGCACCACATTCACCATCACATGGAGCTTTCTCTCCTCCACATACTCCTTCAAAAGCGCCACCGTGTTATCCTGACAGGCATCGTCCACACACACGATTTCAAACTGCTCAAAATGATTTTCACAGGTACGGATAACCGTATCCAGAAAAAATTTCAGATAAGGGGCCGAGTTGTGAAGATAAATAACAAGCGATATGAATTTCTTTTCCTTTACAGTCTGTGTTGTATTTTCCATATTTCTCCTTTATTTTAAGTAATCGTCCAGGTCGTAAACCGTGTTGATTTTGCCTGAGAGCACACTGACAAAGGTAGGATTTGCGCTCATCACCCTGATTGCCGTGGGCCTTGAATCGTCCACCTCCGAGCTCTTTAAAATCGGCTTCATGGAATACAGCGATTCCACATAGGTATAAGCGTACTCCGGCTTCATATATTTATCCGCCAGATGAGACATATAAGGCCATGCCGACTCCGGCTTGTTGGGACAGATGCTGCAGTTCCCCAGGTTTTCCGGCGAACAGCTCCCCTCCATACCATTCTGACAGGAAAAAGACGGCCTTGCGTCATAGCTTGTAATATGAGGCGTAAACGTAACCGCCGTCAGGGAATGAAGCCCCGTCTTTCCAAAAGGCATAATGGAAAAGAAAGGCCCGTCCATCACGGTAATTCCGATATCCTTCAGCAGCTCTGACGGCTTACAGAGAATAATTTCACAGAGCTCATATTTTATCTGAAACATTTCCCCGGCAAAACCGCCTGAGGACGCATCCTCCACCTTGCCGATTATCTGATTAACCGAAGCATAGGTCGCGTTCAGCACATAGCCTGTCTCATAGCTCTTCCCATCCGCCAGAACTATCTCATAGGTTTCTTCTCTTTTTACAATTTTATCAATCCGCGCATGGAACAAAAAAGTTGCCGCGCTGTTCCCGAAAAGCCTGTCCTCATAGTATTTTTGCAGGATTTTTGCGTCGTAGGTATATTCCTCCGTGAGAAAAGCGCCATCGCACATCCCGTCTTTAAAATACTTGGAAGAAGCGACCTCCTCGCATTTGATTTCCGCCGCCCGGCAGAATTCCTGAAACTGTTTTGCGTTTGTCCAGGAAAATTTCCCCGATGTGGCATAAATCTGCTCAAACTTATCATGAATACAGAAACCGAAATCCTCTGTAAACCGCCTGAAATACCCGGCGGACTTTACCGCTGTTGTCAGGCTTCTGGGATAATGATAGCCCATGTGAACCCTGGCCTGATTAATATAAGTAGCCCTCTGAAAAGGCGCGTCGTCATATTCAAGCACCAGAACCCTCTGCCCTCTTTCCGCACAAAAGGCGGCGGCGTACAGACCGTACAATCCGGCCCCGATTATAATTTTGTCAAACCGCTCACTCATATTTGAACCCTTTCCTGCTTTATGCCAACACTCCGGGCATCCGGTGTTGTCAGATTTTACTCTTCCCCGGGAACCGGAATTTTATAAATCGTGTATTCTTCCCCTCTTGCAGTTTTCTCCTCTGTCCGGTACAAAACCTCATACTCCCCGAGTCTCTCGCCGTCCATAATGCAGGAACCACCCGAATCCAAAAGGTAAAACATATCCCTGTCCCCGAATTTTGTCCGAACCAGATTCAGCAGCTCCTCAACTGTAATCCGCTTCTCCTGCTCCTCATTATAATCCGCGTAGGAAGCCCTTTCCCCATTTCCCGCAAAATAAAACCTGTGTTTCGGAAGCCATGCAAGAACCGTGGAGGCCATGGACACATTGGATGAAAAAACAAGTTCTTCCTTTCCGATATGCCGCTCGATATATTCTGCCGCTCCCTGCCCGTCCGAGTAAAGCCCGTGCAGTGCATTATCCAGGCTGGAAGTTTCCTCCCCGGAGTTCCACTGCATAAACATACTTACGCACAGCGCTAAAAATAACACCTGTATTTCCAAAAGCAGTCCGGCGCCCGCCCTGTCTGTCAGTCCCTTTTCCTTTCTCTGAGCGTCCAGCACCCATAACGTCCAAATCAGCGCAAAGCAAAGGGCTATGAAATGCCAGATATGGAGCTGATACACGATAACGCTGAACACCGCCTCAAACAGATATGCAGAAACCATCACCGCAGCCGCCCACAGACTTCTTATACGGACAGAAACCGCCAGAAAGAGGATGAGAAACAAAAGGAGCATAAGACTGCAAAAGCCCTGTCCCCTCCCTGTCAGACGCTCCATAATCCAGAGACTGTAATTTCTGATTTCACTCAAAAACTCACGTCCTTCGGGAAATCTCATCTGAAACGCCGCGCTGTCCGATACCTGATAAAACTGCGCAACCCACAAAAAAAGACTGGCCAGAGGTATCCAGATTCCCTTCACAATGCCCCAAAGCGCCGCCGGAGATTTTTCCTTAAAGCTTCGCCATAGATTTTCGCACAGCCACATCAGCGAAATCATGCCCGCCGCCGCAATCGCTATGGTGTCGGCCTGCACCAGAAGTCCCAGAAGCAGTCCGTAGCAAACAGCTTTTTCATTTCGTTTTGGATAACACACAGCCAATAATATCAAAATAAGCGCTATCAGGCAATAATTCCTTGCAATATCCGCATAAAAATAAGAAAAAGCCGGGCTAAACAGACTCGCCGCCTTCACAAAGGGATGAATCGGAGCCCTGAACAGATAAATACCGGCGGTTACTGCCATGATGGAATAGCTGATAAACCCTATTGACCGGAAAGGCAGCCCCAGCTTTGCAAAGGGCATCACAATCAGATACCACAGACAGGGGTGGCCCTGATACCGGATTTCCGCAAAGAGTCCCGCCGGAGACAGCTCCCTTGCCATAAGCCAGACATTTGCCTCATCCCGCCAGGGCTCATGGCGCGCCAGCAAAAGCCCGTTAAACGCCAGATATCCGGCAAACGCGCAAAACAAAATCAAATTTAAAATTAACTTTTTATCCAACTGCATCTTATCTTTTACTGTCTGCATGCCCCCACCGTTTCAGCGCCGTCCCCCAAAATCCCTGTCCTTAAGCGTTCCCTCCGCCGCCGTCACTTTTCCGCCGGAAAGCAGATAGCTTTTCAGATTCCGCTGCAAAGAAGTGCTTTCCGGCAAATCCTTAAGCGGAATATCCGGCCTTTTGAATACCCATGTCATAAATTCTCCCTCGTCAATCCCCAGAGATTTCGTCACAAAATAATCCTGAAATCCTAAAATCTTCGAGGAAGGCGGCAGTACCTCCTTTAACGTGGGCGATAACAGCCAGGACTCGCACCTTATCTCCGCCCCGGCATACGCGGTAAATTTTTCGGCAAAAAACTGCCGTGCCATATGAACAGAGCCCTCTATCCCCTCTGCAGTCAGCCTTGCGTCCGACGGAATGTGCAACCAGATACATCTCTCATTTTCAGTGCTTTCCCCGGCTTCCTTTCCGCCTGCGGACCTTGTATTATCAGTATCGGGAATTTCCGCTACCTCATATTCCAGTTCTCCGATTCTAAAAAGCAGCCCCGAAATCTGTCTGGACGTCCACCATTCCCTGTCAAAACCATAACTGCCGTAGCTTTCTTTGTGTTCCTTCACAAACCGGCTGAAGCATTTCATAGTATCCACATAAATCTCTTCCGAAATTCCGTGCTTTTCATACATTTCAAAGGTTTTCAGCGCGCAGGAAAGCTCGCAGGCCAGAATGCCGAAGCCGCCCGTGTCTTCCCCGATATGCTGCTTTAATTCCGCAAGCCCCGCTTTCCATGTGGCAGTGCGAAAAAGCTTTTCCATGGAAGCGCGGAGGCTGCCGTCATCTGACAGTCTTTCGTATCTCAAAATACCGTCCGTCGCTTCCGCCGGCATGGATATTTTGTCGCATAACTCTTTTAAACTTTTCATTGGTTTTTATACGCCCCTGTTTTTCTGATTCTTTTATTTTACCATAATCGGTATGTGAATGACACTAAATTTTTCTTTATTCCTGCGGGCAAAAAAGCCGGCTATGCGTCATCATTTTCTTTTTGCATAACCGGCTCTTTTCTTTTCCTTATTTAGTTGTCTTTTCATGCCGTCTGCTCTCTCTTACTTTCTAAGTAAAAGATAGCTTTCAAATGCACTGCGGTCGTCAGATAATGCTGCCAGACTGCACATAATTTCTGCGGCATGCTCCTCGAAATATTTTTTGATATTCTTTTTCAATACTACGATACTCATAGCTTAAATCTCCTTTTCTGATATTGCTTTGTTTCTTGTTTACAATACCATTTTACCGGAAAACAGCTATGATACCAGAGGTTAATTTGACTTGTTTTACGGCGATGTTGACCTGCAAGCCGTCGTCCATCGCTTTATCCACGGGAATAAATCTCCGTAAACACCGCTTTATCGATATCAAATACCGCCTTCTGCCGTTCTGTCTTTAACCGATACCCTTCCATAGCAATAGCCGCATCCCATTCGGGATACCAACGGTATACCTGACCAGTCCTGTCAATAAGCCAGTCCCCGCTATTCATATCTGCCCTGCCGCCCCATGTTTTTTCTATTTGAATAGCTTTTTCTTCGCCCAGCCACACAAGAGGCTTTTTCGTCAGGTAATGGAAATCCGCTTCCTCTTCGGGCAGCCTGTCCGCCTTTATATGCTTTCCATTCGTATAAATATCGCAAAAGCATGGTCTGTGATGGAAGGTTTTATTGGAATAAAAAATTCCGTCCCGTTCGGGGAAAAAATCTCCAATCGTAATTAAATCCCCCTCGCAGGATAATAAAACCATCCAGGAGCCTTTCGTCGAATTGACAATTGTCTCAAGCGCAGCGCGGTTCCTGTAAAAATACGGTACGGCACATGAAAGCGGATAAATCTGCAGCATAATATACTGCATGGTATCCGACAACAGCGAATTTCCATAACCATGTATTGTGCCATTGTGGGCAATTCCCACATCGGATACACAATGAAGCCTGCGTATTATCTGTTCCGAAGAAGTCAGCGGAAAAGGATGACAGTTTTCAGGCTTTATCCCCCCGGCGCTGGCAATGCGGAAATGCAGCACCACCGGTATCTCGTCCAGATTTACTTTCCTTTGCAGCGCCTCCACATGCGCAAGAAATGCAGAAGGCTTCATATACCCTTTGTCAATATGTACCTTTCCGTCTTTGGCGTACATAATTCCTGCGCCGTCAGGATTATTGAACCACATAACCTCCATCTGTTCCCTTGTAGGCATTTTCACACCAGCCGGTTTTGCCGCAATTACACACATAAAATACCACCTCCTGTCCAGATAATCATCTTTCGGAAAAAGAAAACACTGCCCTGCGCTCCCCTGCCGGCTGCCCGTTGCTGTTAAATATGGTATCCGGATAATGTCTTTCAATCTCCTTCACGGCAGCGGTGTCATATCCCAGACGAAGCAGAATATGACGCGCCATCTGCCCATACACATCATGGGTGCCATCAAGCACCTTTGCCACAATCCCAATCCGCCGGGATTTTATTCCTATGGCATAAACCCCTGCCGCCCCGCTTTTGGCAAGAATATCCGGATTCTTTGACAGAATTGAGCAGATGACATTCTCTCCTGCTATGGCATTGGGATATTTATGAATCATTCCCACATTCCTCTCCACAGCCTCTTTCAGTCTTTCATCTTCTATCAACTCCGGGCACTGAAGCCTTAAAAAGGATACTGCTATTTTCTGAAAAGGCACGGCATACACCGGTACTCCGCAGCCGTCCAGCCCCATCCTGATTTCTCCTGCGGGAACATCTGACATTTGAGATAAAATCTGCAGAATTTCTTCCTGCGTCTTGCTTTCAGGCCGCCAGTAATCCTCCACATCCTCCCCCAGTTCCCGGGAAAGCAGCATCATTCCCAGATGCTTTCCGGAGCAGCAATGGTATAATTTCCTTGGCGGAAGCCCTCTCCTTAGCAGAGAAATCCTTTCCTTTTCCCTGTCAGGATAAATAGGGCGCATAATGAGCTGTGTTTCCGAAAGCCCTGTCTTTTCCATAATGGACTCCAAAAGTCTGATATGATAAGCATCTCCAAAATGGGACGCGGAAAACATTGCCGTCTCTTCCTCCGTCAGTCCGTATTTTTCATCCAGTTTCCGCAGAATTACAGGAAGTGACTGAATGGGTTTTGAACAGCTCCTGTAATAACACATAAAGTCCACATCGCCCAGGGACGTAACCGATCCCTTTTCATCTACCACGGCAATCATGCCGCTATGTACGCATTCCAGAATGCCGCCTCTGTATTCCTCGAAAAGCTTTGCCGTTCTCATTTCCTTTTCCTTTCGCTTATTTTCTTTCGCCGTCAACAGTTATGCAGGATAATGCCTGTTTTAAACAGTATACAATTCCTGCGGAAATTTGTTCAGCCTGCGTGCGCCTTCTGAATGCACCGCATACATATCTCCGCAGCATACGGAAAATTTCTTCATTCCGGCTGTAAATTCCACAAATAAAACCATATTTTCCTCTAGCTTCCAATTTGTCGAATCGTCTGATAATTTAGGGCATTCCCTGATTCCATATCCTATTCCGGCAATCATGGAACTGTTTTCCGACTCAAATCCGTATTCTGCTAATGTCTTATTCCCTGCATTTGCTGCTTCCTTCACAGTGCTGCCGGGTATCAAAAGCTGTGCCGCTGCATGCTGCGCAGCTACGACCGCTCTCCACAATCTCCTTATTTCTCCCGCAGTCCCCTCCCCCAGACAGTAGCTTCTGGCCAAAGCGCCGTAACAACTGTCGTCTCCTGCAAAGTGAATCCTCAAATTCACCGTTTCCCCTTCCTTCATCAGTTTTCCGGGATACAAAATATCATCATCATTTATTTCACCTGACCTGAGACAAATGCGGGTAGATATACCATCATCATTTCCATAGGCTCCCAGCCGGTATCGGCAATACCACATAATGCGCATTCCTCGTTCCTACCAGCCACTGGCTGTATCCTTCCCAATATCCGTCTATGAGAATTCATCCCCCTACATCCCGTGATTTCATTATCTGTCTTGCAACAGCCCGGCGCCTTCGCATTTCTTCCTTCGAAAAGCATTGTACCTGCTCGTATCTGCGTACCATATGCTTTCCTTCAAAGCATCTCATGCAGTTCCTTCCTTTCCGCCCTTAACCCGGCACGGCACCAGTAGAAATACTGATGCCGCCTCATTTTCAAATATACATATATCTCTTATTCCGAGCCGTAAAATCAGTTCCGCATTGCCGCAAAATCCGAATCCAAAGCCGCAGTCAGTCCTTCAATATCAAGGCTGTCTTTCATAAGATATTCCTGTACCCTGGAATCAAAAATATTATAGCCTTCGCTTCCGAACTGTGTCACGCCACCCTTGCTCCATGAGAGTCCGTCCGCAGAGTAGGCCTGCATGTCGCCAAAAGCGGGATTAAAGCTCAAATCAGCGTTTTTGAAAGTGGAAATCTTGTTGCCAAGCTCCGCGTAGGATTGCCCTGATTCCGGTGAATACATAACTTCAAATACCTTCAACGAAGCATCTAAAAGCTCAGGGTCTTCCGTATTAAAGCACATAGGTCCTGTTCCGGGGCCTTCCACAAGCACAGTGTCCGCCACATCATTGGTAAGCGGAATAGCAAAGGTTCCGATATTGGCGTCCGGATTGATAGACAAAATACCGTCAATCGTCCATGAGCCGTTGCAAATCATTGCGCCCTCACCGGTAGCCACCTTTCCAAGCGCAGTGTTCCAATCCGTGGTCATCGGGTCTTCGGAAAAATAATCACGCAGCGCATACAGTGTGCTGAAAGCTGCCGCAAATGCTTCGTCTCCGGTAAATGTGGTATTGCCGGCCTCCAAATCGGTAAACCATGCTCTGTTTGCATCAAATCCGCCATAACCGCCTACGCAGTAAGTCATCCAGATAGGGAAGAAATATTCCTCCAGCGTCCACAGCTCCCCGAATCCGCAGGAAAAGGGCTCAATCCCCTTTGCCTTAAGCGCATCGCACACCGCATACAGTTCATCTGCCGTTTCGGGAATCTCCAGACCGTTTTCCTCAAATACGTCTTTGTTATAAAAAATTCCCGAATAGTTGGTGTCCATCGGTACATAAACCTGAATACCGTTTACAACTGCAGACTGTACAAAGGACTCCGCCACATTGCCTATCCACGGTTCATTGCTCAAATCATACACATACCCGGCGTCCACATATTCCGGTATTGAAGCTGTCCTGCAGGAAAAAATCTGCGGGGCATCATCCGATGCAATTTTTGTAAGCAGGATGGAATCTATTTCATCCGCCGAATAAGTCTGCATATCAAGAGTAATGTAAGGATATTGGGATTCCACCTGCTCCTTTACCCATTCTGTCCATTTGATGATTCCGTCCTCGTTGTACTGATTCAGCCATACCACGGTAACCGGCTCATGCTCGTCGCTTCCGGTATCCGCCTCCTCAGCTTCCGGCGCTCCGGCTTCTTCCGGCTCTGCGGCAGTATCCGCCGCCGGTTCCGCGGGAGCGGAGTCATTGCCGCCTGCCCCGCATCCGGCCAGGGAAAATGTCAGTACGCCTGCCAGTAACAATGCAATCACTTTGTTTCTTGTTCTCATTAGTTTACCTCCCATTTTGTATTATTTATAGTTACCGTCTCGCGGATTAACTATCCTTTTACCGCCCCGTCAGTAATGCCGTTAATCAGGTATTTCTGCATCACCATAAAGAAAATAAGCACCGGAATCATCCCCATAAGCGACGCTGCAAAGGCCATATTATAATCTGAACTGTACTGTGTAAAGAAATAAAACTGCTTTACCGTAAGCGTCCTCACCGCATCCTTCTGCAGCATAATGAGCGCCACATTAAAGTCATTCCAGAGCCACATCACATGCAGCGCCGCCACCGTTGCCGTCACCGGTGTAAGCAGCGGAAAAACCACCATAAAAAAGGTTTTGAAGGGTCCCGCCCCGTCAATCCGGGCCGCTTCCTCCAGCTCATAAGGAATGCTTTTCACAAATCCCACATACAGGAAGCTGGCATAGGCCACACTCATACCGGTCAGCATAATAATTTCCCCCGCCAGAGTATTTAAAAGTCCATACATGCGGAACAGCCGGTATACCGGAACCATAACCACCTGAAAAGGCAGCATCTGGGAGCTCATAAACGTTTTGTCCAGAAATCCGAAAAACCTGTTTTTCATATGATTTCTGGCAATGACATATCCGCTCATGGAAGAAAAAAATACAATCAGCACTACCGAAACACCAGTCACTATCAGGGAATTTTTGAGCGCCCTGTTAAAATTTATCTTCTTTGCCGCATCATGAAAATTATCGGTAAAAATTCCGGCCGGAAAAGCAAGCGCATTGCCCGCGGTCTCCATCGGCGTCTTAAAAGCGTTCACCACCACAATATAAAAGGGAAACAGATAAAAAAGCACCACTATAATTGATAACAGCAGCAGAAAATATTTCCGTGATTTCAAAGCTCCACCTCCCTTTTTCTGAAAAATCCGGTCAGAAGCGTTCCAATCAAAACAAGCATTGCCATAAAAGTAAGCGCAACGGCCTGCCCGTAGCCCGCGCGATTGTATGCAAACAGACAGTCATAAATATACATACAGATAGTGGAACTGGCCATGGCCGGCCCTCCTCCCGTGGCTGACATTACGGTTCCGAATTCCTTTAAAAGCCCGGTAAAGGTCAGCGTAATACATACCGTAAATGAAGAGGAAATCATCGGGATAATGATTTTGTAAAAAACCTTCCACGGACCCGCGCCGTCTATGGCCGCCGCCTCTATATATTCTCTCGGAACATTCCGAAGCGCCGCCGTATAAATCAGGACATTAATCCCGGAAGTATTCCAAAGACCGATTACCATGATTGCCGGAAGCACCCAGGTCGTGGAACCCAGGGGACTGTTTAGCCCCGTCAGCATTTTCCAGACAAAATGATAAATAAATTTCCAGACAAAGGCCGAAAGCACCGAGCTTAAACAGGACGGAATAAATACCACCAGCCTGCAGATATCTCCCCATCTTCCTTCAAGCCGGTTGAATAAAACCGCAAGGCCAAGGGTCAGTACATTATTTGCCGTCACTCCCATAACCGCATAAAAAACGGTATTGCGAAATGCAAGGCCAAGCCGCTGGTCACGGAACATACGCAGGAAATTGGCAATCCCGTTATAATTATAGGATTTATTCAGACCGTCCCAGTCCGTAAAGGCAATGTTAATGCCAAAACAAAACGGAATCCCCAGCGCCACAAGAAAGGCCATAAGGGACGGCAGGACAAAAATATATTTTGCATAATCATTCTTTTTCCGTCGTATATACCTTTTCATTTCCTTCATTCCAGCCCTCTCTTTGTGTCGCTCACAGATTTTCGTTTTCGTTTCTTATTAACCATTATATTTGTATAATTTCACCATGAACAGAGCATATTATGTTCAGTCTTTGTGTATTTTTGTCTCAAAACCTGCTGCCTCTCATGCGATTTAAAAGACGCCTGAAGCCCGTTTGCCCTTATTTGCCTTTTTTGCGCTTATATGACCATTATGCTTCATTTATGGCAATTTGACGGGCCTTTTGCTAAAATGAAATCAGCACCACCCACTACCTGGAATATCAGCGAAGAAAGGATAAAATGCCGGCATTTTTGCCGGAAACTGGTGAAATACAATGATGCAGCGGATTTCGGGAAAAATCACTTATATTGCAAACAGCCTTATTACCCGTTTTGTAATCATCATGCTCCTTTTGAGTATTTTCCCTTTCCTTATCCTGATGGAAATGATTGCCGGGGAAATTACCGATATGGAAGACCAGAGACTTTATGAAAATTTCAGCGACAATCTGGAAATCATGTCCATGAATATCGACAACTGTCTTTCTTCTGTGGAAGCTCTGCATGCCGCGCTGCTTTTGGACGACAGTTTTCTGAAAAATATTAATAACCTGGGGCCTGCCGACAGCGCTCCGCCCTTTTCCGATTTGAAAACCGCCCGGGAGATACGTTCTACTCTTGCCACTACTACTGCCAGAAACAACGACCTTTTAAACATTTATCTTTACTGGCCGGATACCGGGCGCCTTCTGATGTCGGGACACAATTCAGGCTCCGATTACCGGTACAATGATTTATCAAAAACACCCTGGTTTACAGGATACAAAAATCCGGCTGCGCCTTATTCCCGCTGGAAGCTTACACAGGGACTCCGGTCCGAAGGAAATATTTTTTCTTCTTACAGGAACCTCATGTCCGTAATTGTCTCCTTCAATATCTCCGAAAAGACAATATCCGCGCTTCTTTCAGGTTCCAATCCTTACAGATACGCCGACTGCTTTCTGATTGACGCGGAGGGCGCCCATATTTCCCCTGGCACAGCAGATACAAATTTGCAGGAGTATGTCTGGCGCAGCATTGTAGATAATACCCTGCACAGCAGACAGAATTTTAAATGGAATGACAGAAAATACTACCTGTGTACCTACCAGTCCGCCTACTCCGGCATCACGGTTGTGTTATACGCCGACGCCAGCGACTGTATTTCCACCTCCCATGGCGTTCACGCCATTGTGAAGCTTTATATGATAAACGCCCTGTTTTTAATTATTTTATCCATATTTCTGGTATATACCATATTTGTAAAGCCCCTGCTGCTCCTGTCCCATGTGATGAGACAATCTGAACATGGCAATCTTTCCGTCCGCCTTCCTGACAGAAAAATGACAGAAATAGGCCAGATTTATCACCGTTTCAACCAGATGAATGCCAGTATCAACCAGTTAATCGAAAATAATTATATTTCCGAAATCCGAAAGAAAAACTTTGAACTCAAGCTGCTGGGCTCGCAGATAAATGAACATTTTCTGTACAATGCCTTAGACGCCATCCACTGGATGGCACGCCGGGAGCACATGAACGATGTGGGAGATGCCGTGAATTCCCTTGCTGCCTTTTACCGCATCAGCCTTTCTTACGGCTATGACAAAATCTCCGTTCAAAATCTGGTTCAAATGCTTGACAGCTACCTGAAAATCCAAAAGCTGTCGCTGGGGGACGCTCTGAGCTATGAAATTGTCACTCCTCAAGAACTGTATTCTTATACCGTTCCCAAATACCTGTTCATCCCTCTTGTAGATAATGCGATTCACCACGGCATCAAGGAGCTGGACGACGGCGTTGTATGCGTTTCCTTAAGAGAAAATTCCGGCATCCTGCGCTTTTGCGTCACTGACAACGGGCACGGCATCAGCAGTATGAGGCTTGCGCAAATCCGTACTCAGCTTGCAGGCGCAAATCCTGCGGACACAGACTGCTTTGCCCTTAAAAATTTAAACGCACAGCTGGCCCTTTATTTTAATAACCTGAAAGGGGTTCAGATTGATTCCAGAGAAGGTTTTGGCTCCTCCTTCTGGTTTGATATGCCTGTCGCGAAACTTACCTCTGAGAAAGGAGAAATGTCCCAATGCTGCAAATGATTATTGCTGACGACGACCGCCTGATACGGGAAAGCCTAAGCCGACTGATTGACTGGGAAAACTATGGGATTTTTGTTGCCGCCGTGGCCAGAACCGGCGAGGAAGCGCTCTGTCAGGTCCTTTCCCTGCGCCCGGATATTCTTCTGACAGATATAGAAATGCCCCACATGACCGGCACTCAGCTCCTTAAGAGGCTCCGTCAGGAAAATATTCCATGCGAAGTCATCTTTTTAAGCGCCTACAGCAACTTCTCCTATGCGCAGGAAGCAGTGCGCTACGGCGCTTTCAACTATCTTTTAAAACCGGTGGATGAAACGCAGCTCATAAATACCGTTACCCGCTGCCGCAACCAGATTCTTATAAGAAAGAACGAACAGCAGCTTATTTCCCAGGATAAACAGATTTATACCATGGCCTACACTAACGGGCTGAAATCCCTGATTTTGCAAAGCAGCAAGGATAACGGCAGCCTTGCGGACGCGCAGCTTCTGCATATCATCGGTTTTCCTCAGGATGAAAATACAGGCATCGGCGCCATTTGCCTTACAACAGGCAGCCGGGAACTTGAAGCTGTCTGTCTTGCCATGGATACAGAAAATCACGATACTGGCTGTTTTGCCATGGGCAACGAAGAACCTGCGTTTGTCCGCACTGATATCTGCGGACAAACGCCAAAAGATGCCGGGGCTTCAGAAGGAAATTTTCTTTCCGACTCCCCGCAGCTGCTGCCGCTTTCTTCCAACGAGTCCATGCTGCTTTTTCTTGCCCCTTCTTCACTGACCCGGAAGCTTGGGCAGCACATAGAGCAATATGCCCGGCTCCTGCTTCCCAAGCTGCCTCCCACCGTCCGCATGTACGTCAGTACGGTCCATACCTGCAACCATATAGACAGGCTCTATCCTGAATGCTGCTTTGCCGGACTGCTTACAAGGTTTTATGCGGACAACCCCATATCTCTCTTCCGGGAAGTCCATTCCCATATCGAAGATTGTAAGCCTATGCCCGGAGCCGGACAATTACTGCAATCCTTTCATGAGGACAGCCATAATATTGATGCTGCCATGCAAAGTCTTTTTCTGTCTTTTATTCCTAATGAAATGCTTTACAGCCTCCACGATATGGAACTGTGCTGCCTTTCTCTGTTAGACGGACTTGGCCGGGAAAGCAATCCCTTCTCCTGCTCCGCAGCCGACTGGGAATCCGACTTTATGTTTTCCTTCAAAAAGGATATTCTGGCATGCGGCAGCGTAACCGCCCTGTATGAAACTATGGTTGGGATTCTCTACAGGCTTTTTGTCCATCCTGCAAAGGAAACGCCGAAATCCCGCCTGGTTCAAAAGACGCTCCAGTATATCAGGGAAAATTACTCTCACGCGACGCTGGCTGACGTTTCCGCAATGCTTTATATTTCGCCCTCTTATCTTAGCAGATTGTTTGCCTCGGAGATGGACGAGTCCTTTTCCCGCTACCTCATGCGCTACCGCATAAATATCGCCAAAGAAAAGCTCCGCAATCCTGAAGCAAAGCTTTACACAATTGCGGAGTCTGTGGGGTATTCGGATTTGGCGCACTTTTCCAAAGCCTTTAAGCTGATTGAAGGCGTATCTCCCGGCAAATACCGGAAAGAGCATGGCGGGGGAAGTTAGTTTTTTACCTGCCGCCCCTCATGGTTCATATGATACCCCTCCCTGTAATCAGCTCCGATATGGAAACAAAGGTATATCCGCCGTTTTTCATACAAGGAACTGTTTTAATTCCTCTTTGCTAAGGCTTGATATCCTCACACCTTTATCTTTTGCATAATCAGCCACTTTCCTTATATTCATTTTTACCGGCATCTGGCTGAGTAATATCGGTTCGGGTGTATTTTTTAAAGATTCCAAATATCTGTTATAATTCATCATCTGTCCATTCATAGTCATACACCTCCATTATTTTTGCAGCATTCTCTTCATCTATCATCATCTGATAAGGATGAAGTATTCCAAGGAAATCGGCATGGAATGTTTTGCAATAATGTTCTAACAGTTCTGCATTTGCAGCATTTCCGGTAATAGCACCGTTATAATTATATTCTACCGACTTATTAGCGGCAATCGCAAATAAATGTCCACCTACTCCTGAATATTTAGGCTCCTTCACTAATAACTTGTTATTCTGTGGTGCAGTACACATCCACGCCACATATACAGCCTGCATATCATCACTTTTTTGCAGTGCAACCAATCCCTGGATATCCACCGTACCGGCGACTACCAGCGCATACACTTCTACCATACTATCCTTCAACAATTCTGACCAATTAACGTACCAGCCATTTTTCTTGTTAAATTTTTGCAGGAATGATTTCCGCCTGACTCTAAGAACTTCTGTTGAAATCAACTCTCCTGTCAGATTATCTTTAAGGCATGGCGTCATCTCGTCAATCCATACATTTATCATAGTTTTCTTAAAACCTCATTTCCGTCAGATATAGCTTTCTTTGACGGCACTTCGTAATCAATACTTTTCTGTTAAACCTCTATATTATTATTTTATCATATCCCTCCGGTTATTCAATCATTCTATACTCATTTTTAAGTAAATCTTTATAATTGTCTACAAATATCAAAGCATAGGACTTTCAATAATATGTTCAGGCTTACACTTCCATGAATCCCAAGGATTATCGTTTTTATAGGAGATTTGCTTATGATTGACTATTCTCCATTTTGGGCGACACTCGAGCAGTCCGCAGGAAACTGGTATACCCTTACAAATAAGCATAAAATATCAAGCAGTACTATGCACAGGCTAAAGAACAATAAGGACTTGAGCACGAAGACACTGAATGATTTATGCAAGATATTGAATTGTCAGGTAAAGGATATCGTACAATATATACCGTCTGATACAGACCAGAAACTTTAGAGGGATTAAAAGATATTTTTCTTGTATTTGAGTGTACCGCTATTTACTGTTCCCGTGGGGGAATGAGGATACGGCTAAAATTCTGGAAATTTTGAAAAAACATGACATACATGTCACGTTTTTTATGACGGGGGGATGGGTGGAGAGCTATCCTGACGATGTGAAGGCTATCCTGGCAGCAGGACACGACCTGGGAAACCACAGTGAAAACCACAAGAACATGAGTCAGTTGTCCGATGAGGAAAAAAAGGAAGAGCTGATGAAGGTACACGCGAAAGTACAGGAGCTGACAGGCTATGAAATGTTCCTGTTCAGGCCGCCTTATGGGGATTACGACAATGCGGTGGTAAATGTGGCAAAGGACTGCGGATATTTTACCATACAGTGGGATGTAGACAGTCTTGACTGGAAAGATTACGGCGTAGACTCCATCATCAAGACAGTGGTACAGCACAAGCATCTTGGAAACGGCTCCATCATCTTGTGCCACAATGGGGCGAAATATACAGCGCAGGCGTTGGACACACTGATTGCAACATTAAAAAATGAAGGATATACTTTCGTGCCGATTTCGGAATTGATTTATCGGGAGGGATATCATATGAACCATGAGGGGCGGCAGGTAAAAAATTGACATAATAAAATTGGAGGGATTGGAAAAGTATTTTTCTTCAATCCCTCTTAATTGTTTTAGAACTTTATGCTGAAATTCTTGCACAGCCGATAAACCTCAAAATTCATAAGAAGTAACCATAAATCATATATTGAAACAACCCATCTATCAGAGGGAGTGGAACATATTGGCGAACCATGATAAACAGGCAGTTTACACCATAGAACGCATTTTCCTCGGGAAAGTAAAAACCAGTGAATTGATTGGAAATATTGTAAAAAAGCATGAAAGAAGCTGTCAGGAAAGCATCTCTAATTATGAAAAATCCGTTGATAAATCCAATGATTTATAGTAAAATATAATCAAGGGAAACGGTTGATAAGGTAAATTGATTATGAAAAAACAATTTATTTTCAACGTTGCGCAATACATCAGATTGTCAAGGGAGGACGGTGATAAATTAGAGAGCGACAGTATCATAAACCAGAAAAAACTGATAGACAATTACCTGAACGGCAAAGTGGAATTTTCATTATATGATACATATATTGACGATGGATTCACAGGTACAAATTTTTGCCGTCCCTCTTTCCAACGTATGATTCAGGATATCGAAGCCGGAAATGTTAATTGTGTTATCGTCAAGGATTTATCCAGATTCGGCAGGGATTATATTGAAACCGGGAAGTATCTCGAACGATATTTCCCGGAAAAGGAAGTTCGGTTTATTGCCCTTACCGATAACATAGACAGTATGAAACAGGCATATGACATGCTTCTTCCCATAAAGAACATATTTAACGAGCAGTATGCTCGAGATATTTCGAAAAAGGTTCACGCTTCTATCATTACCAAGCAAAGGAACGGAGAGTTTATCGGGGCTTTCCCCAGTTACGGCTATAGGAAATCCTGTTCGGACAAAAACAAACTGGTAATTGACGAATATGCTTCCTCTGTTGTGAAACGTATCTTTCAAATGTATATCAGCGGTTACGGAAAAATTCGGATTGCCCATATCCTGAATGACGAAGATGTCCTTTGCCCCACAGAGTACAAAAAGGTAAACGGAGATAATTACAGGAACAGTAACCGGCTGGATTCTACCTCCTACTGGACATACAGTACCATTAACCGGATATTAACAAATCCTGTCTATATCGGGAACATGGTTCAGGGAAAAACCTGCCGGCATATGCACGGTAAAGCCAGATATCAGGATAAAGAGGATTGGATTATCGTGGAGGGCACACATGAACCCGTCATTGATAAAGATACATGGAGCAAGGCACAGGAATTATTAAAACGCCGGACACGTAGTCTTGACCTGAAAAATAACATGAGTATTTTTGCCGGATTCCTGAAATGCGGTGAATGCGGGCGGGCTTTATGCAAGAAAAATTCAAGAGGCACTTTAAATTATCAGTGCGGGACTTATATCCGCTCCGGGAGCAAATACTGTACTCCGCATTATACGCCATATTCAGTTTTGGAAAAGATTATCTTAAATGACCTGCAAACAATCATTCAGAACATTGACAACATTCAGGGAATCGTCAAAAAACAGAAAGCAGAATCTCCTGCCTTTAAACGTGTAAATGAAACTGAAAAAAAACGTCTGGAAGAAGAACTCCAGAAAAACATGCGTTTAAAAAAAGCCGTTTATGAGGATTACCGTGAAAATCTGCTGACTAAGGAAGAATTTATCAGCTACAGACAGGATTATGCCAAAAAAGAAGATTTTTTTAAAAAACAGATAGCCGAACTTGAAAAGCATGGTGAAGAAACTGTTTCCAGTCTTCTTCAGAATCCATGGATTAAGCGTTTACTGGAAATGAAAGAAATAGAGGCTCTTGACCGTGATATCATTGTTGAAATGATTCACTCCATAACTGTCTATGAGAACCGCAAAATCCAGATTGTTTATAATTTCAGTAACGAATTGGAACACCTTTTTAATACGTTCTATTCCTCTAATGAAAATATTGGCTGATGCCGGATAAGCATTAGCCAATATTACCAGAATACACAAAACAACGTCTACCGCAAGTTATCATTTCCCCAGGCTGCATCAAAGCTGAGCGCAATCTTTTTCTCCGGCGTATCCACGCAGTAAATCGGCAGTTCCCGGCCGTCTACGCTGTTGCTCACCGTCACGTTTTCCCCCGCCACCACAAGCATCCCCCGAAGTATGGCAAAAGCCGTCAGTGCAAACACGCCATATTTTAACCCTAAAAGCACCCTCTGCCTGGCATATTCCTCTCCGCTCTGCCCCTCTTTTTTCGGAGGAAAAAGCCTTATCTTCTGTCTGATTTTTTCTATGTACCCTTTCATAAAAAGCACCCGTTATTGTTATTGCTACAGTTTATGAAAGGAAAGTTTGACCATATACCATATGAAGTACGTTTCTCCTTAAAACAGGCTCATTTGCTCATACCCCTTATCCTTCGGGAACTCATAAAGCCAGGCAAATATTTTATTCATATCGCTTACAATGTTGTTTTTCCTGCATATTTCATGAAACCTGCTCATAAGCTCTCTGTTGTTGTCGCTGACCACCTCGTAGGCATAACCGTATTTTCTGTGGTATCTCTCCCGCATTCCGGGAAAATGCTCATCCAACTTCCGGTAAAAATATTCCCTGTCGCCCTCCCGGAGCGTCACACCGATTCCGAAGCAAATCACGCCGTACACTCCCGCCTCTATACAGTAATCCAGAATTCCCTCCATATTTTCCCGCGTATCATTGATAAAAGGCAGCAGCGGGGAAAACCACACCACTGTGGGAATGCCGTTTTCCCGAAAAATTTTCAAAACCTCAAATCGTCTCTTTGTCGTACAGACCTTCGGCTCCAGGATTTTGCACAAATCCTCGTCACAGGTGGTAAGCGTCATCTGCACCACGCACTTTGCCTTCCGGTTAATGCTCCTTAGTAAGTCCAAATCCCGCAGAATCCTGTCGGACTTGGTCTGTATGGCAAGCCCGAACTCATAACGGTCTATCAGTTCAAGGCATCTCCTTGTAAGCATCAGCTGCTCCTCACAATGCATATAAGAATCGCACATGGCTCCCGTTCCAATCATGCACTTTTTTCTTTTGGAACGGAGCGCTGCCTCCAAAAGCTCCGGGGCGTTCCGCTTCACCTCAACATCCTCAAAATCATGATTTATCTGGTAGCACCTGCTGCGGCTGTCGCAGTAAATACAGCCGTGGGTGCATCCCCGGTACAGATTCATGCCGTTTTTTGCCGATAAAATCCCTTTTGCGTCTACAAAATGCATTTGTCTCCTGCCCCGCGCTCAGAAAAAGGAGCCGCCCTTTTGCGGCAGCTCCTTCCTCCTGCTTTCCTTTTTAAAACTTCTCCGACATCACATGCCAACAGGCTCTCTTCCCAAAATTACATAACAAAAAATGTACAGGTTCCCGGCGCAAGCTCCACGCACCCGGCTTCCTGCGTAACCGGTTTCATTTCCGGCAACGCATTCCCCGCGCCCAGAACAAGCGGCTTGTCGTTCAGTGTCATTACCGTCGAACGCACTTTCCTGTTTTCACCTGCCAGCGTATAGCGCTGTGCCTCCTTCGGAAGCTCGACAGTTGTGGCCTCCGTCAGGGAATTGTTAATAATCAGGTAAACAACGCCGTCTTTTCCGTCCTTGCGTGAATGGGCAAACACATGGGCGCCCTCGCGGATTGCTTCTCCGGAATCGTAAACCGTACTTCCCATCAGTCTGTTCCACAAAAGAACCGCAAAGTAATTGGGACGAGGGTCAAACACTTCTCTTGCAAGGAAGCCGTAATCGGAGGATGCCAGTGTGTTATGGAAAATCACTCCGTTGGTGATGGACGCAAAACCGCCAAGCTCGTTTAATGTCCGCAATACATCCAGATAGGTGGAGGCCCAGGTATCTCCGCCGCCGCCGGCATCGCCGGACTCCGTCACCCACATTTCCCCGCCGGGGCAGTACTTATCCCGCATGGGCGCATAGGTGCGGGCAAAGTTAAGAGCCGTAGCCAGATAAGGCTCGCTGTTTGCCTCTTCCGCCTGCCAGTGACCTGCGGGCATAACGGATGCAAGACGCTCCGAAATCCCGTTGTAATAGTGATAACTGAACACATCGAGAGGCTCCTTCGTGCCTTCCATCAAGTCCGCACATCCGCAGCTGTTACGCACAAGCTGCTCGATGCCGCCTGATTTTCCTGCATCTCCCTTTCCAAAAGTAACGTTGTCTCCGCCTGTGGTACTCGGCCCCACACAGAGACAGTCAGGATAATTGGCCCGCAGCCATCCGAAGAACAAATCCTGGTCCCTGCGGTAATGCTCCGGTGTATAGCCTTTCGGGAAGCCGGTATCCTCCATCATGTTAGGCTCATTGGCAAATTCCGCTGCATTGATGGGAACTCCGTACTCCTTGCTTAAGGAAAAGAGCTTTTCGGCCTCCGCCGGATGCCAGGGTTCCTCCGCGCTGTGCAGTCCGGGGCAGTTTGCCACGGAAACAATCAGCTTTGCGCCGATTGCCTTCACAAAGTCCAGAACGCCAATCCACTGTTCTTTTGTCAGTACATTCAAATAGCCTTCCGGCGCCTTGCCGCCGGTAGTACCGTCAAAATCATAGTAAGTCTTAGTCGCCCATGTTCCTGAAACGCGCACCCATACCGGGCCAAATTCTTTCGCTAACGAACGGAGCTTCTCGTTATACAGGTCAATGGGCGCATAAACCTGCATTAAATCCTTGTACATTGCCGCAATTCCTTCGGAAGTGGGCGTCACGTTAAATTCCTCTGTTCCGGCAATCTGTCCGGGCGTGTAAGCCTTCCAGAATGTGCCTCCCGTTACCTCGGCAAATTCCACATTATAGGACATCATCATCGGATTCACTTCCCGGAGCTTTTTTAGCTGCTCAGGATTCAGTTTTACAAATTGGGACATAATTATCTCCTTTCACGGCATCCCCCAATGCCATTGCACAATTTCTTTGATTCAGTATAACAAATCCCATAAAAAATGCATAGAATTTTCAACCAAAATACGATTTTTCCCAAATATTGTCTGCAAAATTTGTTGTTGACATTTCAGGAAAGTTATAGTAGACTTATCAAAAATTAAAAAGGACAAAGGCTTTGACGAGGAGGAGTACATATCTTTTCCGATGCACAGAGAGAAAGCGGTTGGTGTAAGCTTTTCTGAAGAAAGTATGGAAGTGGCCTCTGAGCTGTGAACAAACGCTGCACACTTCATAAGTCAGCTTATTGTAGCGAAAGGAAATCTTATAAATTTCCAAGTAGCCTTCACCGGATTTCCACCGTAACAGGGAAACAATATCGGATATGTGGCAGTATCGCGCCTGCGATCCCGTATTGATTAAGCGCGGAAGGCTCATGCTTTCCGAATTTGGGTGGTACCACGGACTTTGTTCGCCCCGGAGTAATTTGACGTTGCTCCGGGGCTTTTTTTGTAGTGACGGCAAATGCAGGACATTGCAGGGAAAGAATGGAGGTTATTTTATGGAAAAGCACTATCACTTTGAAACTATTGAAAAACAAATGCAGGAATTCTGGGAGAAGAATCAGATTTACAAATTTGATTCCGGGAAAAAGGGGCCCGTCTACTCCATCGACACACCGCCTCCCACAGTCAGCGGCAGTCTGCACATCGGCCACGTTTTTTCCTATGCACAGGCAGAAATGAACGCAAGGTTCCGCAGAATGCAGGGCTGTAATGTATTTTATCCCTTTGGATTTGACGACAACGGGCTTCCCACCGAGCGTCTTGTGGAAAAGGAGGAACACATTCAGGCCGGTTCCATGCCTCGCAGTTCTTTTACGAAAAAATGTATGGCCGTCACCCGAAAATATGAAGAGGAATTTAGGGATATGTGGAAGTCCCTGGGTTTTTCCGTTGACTGGTCGCTGCAATATGCCACCATAAGTCCCGAGGTTTCAAAGCTTTCACAGACGCTGTTCTTAAATCTTGTAAAGCAGGGAAAGGCCTACGACAAGCTCTCCCCCGTTCTCTGGTGCAAAAGCTGCAAAACCTCCATTGCCCAGGCGGAGCTTGACACCCGGGATGTTGAATCCTCTTTTCACTACCTCCCCTTCAGAGCCGGAATGGACACCATCGAGGTTGCCACCACACGCCCCGAGCTGCTCTGCGGCTGTGTCTGCCTTTTTGTCAATCCGGCGGATGAAAGATACCGGAAATATATCGGCAAGGCTGCACTCGTACCCCTTTATGATTATGAAATTCCCGTCATGGCGGATGAAAAAGTCGGCATGGATAAGGGCACGGGAGCCGTTATGTGCGCCACCTTTGGGGACAGCACCGACGCAGAATGGGTGGAAAAATATCATCTGCCTTACCGCAAAGTCATTTTGCCCGACGGTACACTGGATAAGGATGTTCCCTTTCTCGGCGGCATGACCGTCCCTTGCGCAAGAGCCAGAATTGTTGAACTCCTTTCCGAAAAAGGGCTGCTTTTAAAATCGGAAAAAATCACTCATACCATAGCCGTCCACGAACGCTGCGGCACAGAAACGGAGATTATTCCCTCCCGCCAGTGGTACATTGATATTTTATCGGAAAAGGAACGGTTCCTCAAAGCTGCCGACGAGATTAACTGGTATCCTGCCCACATGAAAAGCCGCTATCTGGCGTGGGTATCCAATTTGAAATGGGACTGGTGCATTTCACGCCAGCGTTACTTTGGCGTTCCTTTCCCCGTCTGGTACTGTAAGGCATGCGGCAAAGCCGTCTTTGCCGAACCGGAGCAGCTTCCGGTAAATCCCCTTGAAACGCCTTTTGCGGGAAGCTGTGAATGCGGCTGCCGGGATTTTGTGCCGGAAAGCGCCGTTTTTGACACCTGGGCAACCTCATCGGTGACGCCTCAGATTAACGAGCGGTTGGGCATTCCCCTTGTGCCCATGAGCGTGCGATGCCAGGCCTCCGAAATCATCCGCACCTGGACCTTTTATACCATAGTAAGAAGCCTGTATCACACCGGGAAGCTGCCGTGGAAGGATATTATGATCAGCGGTTTTGTTCTCGCCAGAAAAGGAGAAAAAATCAGCAAATCCAAAAACAACAGCTCCCTTACGCCAACCGGTCTGATTGAAACTTATTCCGCCGACGCTGTCAGGTACTGGGCAGCCGGCGCCAGACTTGGCACCGACACCTTTTTTTCCCCGGATGACCTTGCCGCCGCCAGGCGTTTTCTCACAAAGCTGTGGAATGCCTGCAAGTTCTCCCTGTCCCACTTAAAGGACTTTACCCCCACAAACGCGCCGGAGCTTTTACCTGTCGATGCATGGATAATGGCACGTACCCGGGAAGTAATCCGCAAGGCCCGAAAACTTTTAAACGAATATGAAATTGGCTCCGCCAGAAGCGAAATTGACGATTTCTTCTGGAGGGACTTTTGTGATAATTACATTGAAATCGTTAAGGAACGCCTTTACCGTCCCGATATTCATGGTGAAGGAAATCGGCAAAGCGGCCAGTATGCCCTTTACTTTGCCCTGCTTAATATCCTGAAGCTGTATGCAATTTATGTTCCCCATATCACGGAATATATTTATCAGGAATTTTTCAGACAGTATGAAAAGGAGATATCCCTCCATCTGCTGCTCTGGGAAGAGGCGCCGGATGAATCCGCTCATTCTCAAAAAGAAACAGCAACGGACGGGCTTGTGTTGGAATTCGGCGAGGCCGCAATTCGAATCCTGTCCAAAATCCGCAGGTGGAAATCAGAAAATAATCTGTCCATGCGCGATGAGACTGACTGCCTTGTCATTGACGCGCCCGAAAAGCTCCATCCCCTTTTCAGGCAGACGGAAAAAGACCTGCTTGCCTGCACCAAAGCAAAAACAATTCTGTACACAACGCCAGTTTCAGATACAAGAGAGGAATTTTTATGACCGGAAATTCATACTTCTGCAGGCCCCGCAAGCCTCCAAAGCCGGAAAAAGCCCGGGAGCTGCCGGAGAAATGGCTGGGAAAGCCCTATTACTCCCTTGACGCCTACTGCAAAAACACCTTTCAGCGCAAATGCTTTAAGATAGCCTTAAATGCCCATATGACCTGTCCCAATCGGGACGGGACGCTGGGCAGCCGGGGCTGTATCTTCTGCAGCGAAGGGGGAAGCGGCGAATTTGCCATGGAAACTACCGGAAACGGAGATATTACCGCCCAGCTACAGGCGGGATTTGGCCTGATTGCAAAAAAGCTTCCGCCTGCCGGGGCCGCCCCGGCAGAACCTGAGTTATCCTCCCCCGGTTCTTTGCACGCTCAGCCCTGTATCATCGCATACTTTCAGGCCTACACCAATACCTACGCTCCTCTTCCCCGTCTGGAGCAGATTTATTCCGAAGCGCTGGAAACTCCTTTTGTCCTGGGTATTTCCATTGCCACCCGCCCGGACTGCCTGCCCCCGCAAGTGCTCGGGCTGCTTGCCGGCCTGAAAAACAGATACCCGGATAAATTTATCTGGATAGAGCTGGGGCTTCAAACCATCCATGATAAAACGGCAGCTTACATCCGAAGAGGATATCCCCTGTCCTGTTTCGACGAGGCGGTAAAAAATCTGCAGGCCATTAACCTTCCTGTGATTGTTCACATGATTCTGGGCCTTCCGGGCGAACGCCCCTCCCAGATGCTGGAAACCATAAGCTATTTAAACGCTGTAAATCCTTTCGGCGTCAAGCTCCAGCTTCTCCACGTCCTGGAGGGAACAGACCTTGCCGCCGCCTACAGAAACGGGGAATTTTCCGTCCTGACGCTGGAGGGATATCTGGATATCCTGATTTCCTGCCTTGAGCATCTTTCTCCTGACATCGTTATCCACCGGGTCACCGGAGACGGCCCCAAAAAAATCCTGCTTGCCCCGAATTGGAGCGGCAACAAGAAAAATGTGCTCAATACTCTTCATCATCTGATGCGTGAGAGGGACAGCTTTCAGGGGCGCTGCCTGAAAACCTGTTGACGGCATAATCCTTTCCAACATATAATATGTAACAGATAAGCCATACAGAATTACCAGTACAGCCGCCTGCGGCCAGAATGGCAAGGCTGCTGTAAAACACAGGAAAATCAGGGGGGATTACTTTGTACGAATGCCAAAATTGCGGCGGTAATCTGAAATTTGATATTGATTCCCAACAGCTTAAATGCGATTACTGCCTTACTGTCTATGACCCGTATCAGGTGATAAAAGAAAATGACGCTGTAGAAAGCGAGATGTTTGACGCCACAATATTTACCTGCCCGCAATGCGGCGGCGAAATATTGAGCACTGACAACTCCGCCGCTGAATTCTGCAGCTTTTGCGGCGCATCCACAATTCTTTCAAGCCGCATCAGCCGACAGATGCGCCCGGCTCACATTATTCCTTTTAAACAAAACAAAAATGCATGCAAAAAAGCATATTTGAACCGGATAAAACGCGCTCCCTTTGCACCCAGGGAGCTGAAAGACGAAAAATGTATTGACAGCTTCCGCGGAATCTATATGCCTTATTGGAGCTATACCGTCACCCAGCAGGGGCCTGTTTCTGTCAGGGGGCAGAAATCCTACACCAAAGGCAATTACCGCTATACAGATTATTATGATTTGACCGGCGATATTGACGCCGCCTATAACCATCTCTCATACGACGCATCTTCCTCCTTTTCCGACAATATCAGTGAGCAGATTGCGCCTTTTCATACCAGGGAGATGAAAGAATTTACGCCCTCCTTCTTAAGCGGTTTTTATGCGGATACTGCCGACGTGTCCGGCGATTTGTATAAAAATGACGCCGTTGCCCTTGCCAATTCCACCAGTTGCCAGAAGATTAAAAAATCTCCGGCATTTTCCGGCATCAGTATTCCCGGCAGCAAAAATAATTTTGAGATGACCAATACACTCCATACCTGGTGCGAACCTCCAAAACGCGTCATGTATCCGGTATGGTTCATGTCCTACCGGAAAGACGACCGCGTTGCCTATGCCACTGTAAACGGACAGACCGGAAAGGTTTCCGCCGATATCCCCGTGGACCTCAGAAAATATACCCTTTGTTCCGTCCTTCTTGCCCTGCCCATATTTGTCTTCCTGAACCTGTTTTTTACTATCAGGCCAAAAATAGTTTTAAGCTGCGCCATGTTCCTGGCCGCGGCTGCTTTCTTTATTTATATAATGGAAATCCTGAAAATTTATCACAGAGAAAAACGAAGCGATGACAGGGGATACCTTGCCCGTCAGGCGGGCGGTATTCCTCCGCATAAAATCTGTAAAGAACCCTCCGGCTCCGTTCCTTTAAAAGAACTTTTGCCTTTCTGTCTGACAAGCGGCCGCCTTCGGGTATACGGCTTTACCGGTTCTCTGGCTGCCATGGCGGCAGCCATCCCTATCTGGATTTTCAATCCGGTATCCGACCTGTGGTATTACGCGGGGACAATTGCCGCTTTTATCGGTATTTTATTTACCATTACAGACCTTATCCGAAAATATAACATACTTGCCACACGAAAACTCCCTCAGTTTGACAGGCGCGGAGGTGACGACAATGCTTAAGAAAAAATGCGTAAAACTTGTCTTGCTGACGGCTTCTTTCCTCCTTCTATGTTCCCTTCCGGCAGTTACTGTAAGGGCGGAATCTGCCGGAAGAATGCCCGATGCTTCCTCCTGCCGCCTGCAAAATCCTGACACCGGCTTTCAGATAATTCTGGAAGACGACGCCGGTCTCCTCAGCGAGGATGAACTCACACAGCTCTCCCTGGAAATGCAGAATATTACTGCCTGCGGAAACGCTGTATTTAAATCTGTTTCCTGCAATTACCTGAGCGCCTCCCGATTTGCAGAGAACTATTATCATGAATTATTTGGACAGCAGAGCGGGACTCTTTTCCTCATAGATATGGACAACAGAGAAATTTATATTTTCAGTGACGGCGCCGTTTACAGAACCATTACCGGTTCCTACGCCGACACCATCACCGACAATGTTTACCGCTATGCTTCGGAGGGGGAATATTTTCTATGCGCCTCCAAAGCCTTTGAGCAGATTAGCAGCCTTCTGGCCGGAAGAAAAATCGCCCAGCCCATGAAATACATCAGTAATGCGCTTCTGGCATTAATTTTAGCCGCACTCATAAATTATTTTATCATCAGAGCGCTGTCCAGTGGGAAAAAGCCTTCCACGGGCGAAATTTTAAATGCCTCCTCCGCCAGCTTTGCTTTCCGCAACCCTCAAAAATACCTGACCAACCAGACGAAAGTCTACTCTCCCCCCAGCGGCGGCGGAGGCGGCGGACGTAGCGGCGGGGGCGGTGGTGGTGGCGGACGCAGCGGCGGGGGCGGCGGACACCGGTTCTGACCGGCGGCTTCAGCTAATGATACTCACCGGTAATTTCAACCGGCGTCTTCGCCGGCGTCCTCCGTCACCGGATGCCCCTGCCGGAGACAGCACCTACATTCCGTGCTCTTTCAGATATCCCAGAAGCTCGTCTACCGTTGTGAAAGCCATGCCAGTCACGGTATCCGCGCATCCGTAATAAACGGTTATTCTTCCTGTGGCGGCGTCTGAAAGCGCTGCACAGGGAAATACCACGTTAGGCACGTCGCCTACGCACTCATAATACTCCTGAGGCCCTAAAATATAATCTCTGGTCCGGCGCAGCACCTTCCACGGCTTTTCCAAATCAAGCAGCGCCGCTCCCATCCGATAGTTGAATCCGTTACAGGTGGTGATTACCCCGTGGTAAATCAAAAGCCACCCCTCGTCCGTTTCAATGGGAACCGGCCCCGGTCCCACCTTCGTAGACTGCCATGCGGAATAATCTCCTCTCTCGGGACTCATCACATGGCGATGCCTTCCCCAGAACTCCAAATCAGGACTCTGGCTGATAAAAATGTCCCCGAAAGGCGTATGCCCGTTGTCGCTGGGTCTGCTGAGCATGGTATACATCCCGTCAATTTTTCTGGGGAAAAGCACGCCGTTGCGGTTGCAGGGAAGAAATGCGTTTTCAAGCTGCACAAATTTCCTGAAATCAAACGTGTACGCAATGCCAATCGTAGGGCCATGATATCCGTTGCACCATGTAATATAATACCTGTCCTCAATAAAGCACACCCGCGGGTCATAACGGTATTCCCTCACAAGCACTTCCTCGTCTGCTCCCTCAAAGCAGATTGGCTTATCCTCAATTTCCCAGTTGATGCCGTCCCTGCTTCTGCCCGCAAAGATATCCATACTGATGGATTTGCTGTCGCAGCGGAACACACCCGCATACCCGCCCTCAAAAGGTACTACTGCACTGTTAAATACACTGTTGGAAATCCGGTTTCCATCCCGCCCGATAATGGGATTTTTGCTGTAGCGCCACAAAGGCATCTGATACCCCTCGGGCTTTTCCTCCCAGGGAATGCCCGGCAACGCCTGTCCGATAATTTTGCTCATAGTATTGTCCTCCGTTTCTTTTTTATATTTATTAATTCATATTGCTTTATCCAATGACGAAAGTATCTGTGTCACCTGCTTACATTCTCTGTCCCTTCGGCAACATAACCTGACTGTCGGAAAACCTCGTCCAATATCTGCGCCGTCCGCCCCCTCATACTAAAGTTCTCCATAACCTTCCGATACCCGTTTCGGGCAATCTCCGTTCTTTCGTCCTCATGCGCAAGATAATACTCCGCTTTCCGCACCAAATCTTCCATATCCGTATATATCACAAGCTCTTCCCCATCCGCAAAGCAATCCGCAATTTCAGGCTGATAATTTGTCAGGCAAAATCCCCGACAGCTTAAAATATCGAAAATCCTTTGCGGAATCCCTGATTCAATAGTTTTTGACGTGATATTCAAATTAATCCTGCTGTTATGGTATATCAGAGGGACCTCCTTCTGATAATCCGCATACCCCATTTTCTGTAAATTGTTATTGCGCAAAGACTCCGGAAGCCTGGAAGCCGTATACAGCTTTACAGGCAAACGCCCGCTAAGCCTGCCAAGCGCTTCTTCCCTTTCTCTTGCGCTTACCTCCATTCCAAGCGCATCCGCCGCCATTTGCCGCAAGTCCTGATAATACTCCTCCCCCAGCGAAAGCCCGCAGCCTTCTGCAATTTCTTCCGCCATCTCCTCCGGCAGCGAATCCCTCAGAAGATTATACCCGTACACCTGCAACTGGGAGCTGATAAGCCCCTCCACATACCCTGACGTATAATCTGACAGCTTCCTCTTTCCTTTCCGGCCAAACACCTGACGCAGACGGTTTTTCTCTTCATTATAAAGATTTCCCACAAAGGAAATATCGCACCGGTATTTTGCTTTCAGCGTCCCGTTTCCCCTCTCGAGCCTTTGCACCTTTTCCAAAAGTTCAGACTCCCCGGCTAACGGAAAATGATAGCAATGAACCGCCCCCAGGGCCGCCAGCCGTCCGGCGTAAATCCCGTCAAAACAAAAAATATAATTACATTTATTGGTAATTGTTTTGGACTGTAAAGTATAGAGCGGGCAGTCATAAATCCATGATATATAAGGGATATGGTTAATTTCACATATCATGGAAATCAGAGGAAAATAGTCATAGCTGATGACAGCCCCTACGCTATTGGCATGAAGCATCCCTATCAGCTTCTCCGCAAAGGGGGCATTTGCATGATAATTCTGCCATTTTCTATCATCCCGCAGCTCAATATGTCCCCCCAACTCCTCATCCAATGCCTTACAGAGCATCGGCTCATTCAAAGAGCCCCATCTGTAGACCAGTATTTCTTTTCCCATGCCACACCCTTTCATTCCTGGAAAACTTTTATTTCTGCGGGCAACGAGCCAGGCGGGCATGCTTGCATGCACATCTGGCGACTGCCGCAGGAGTCAATACCCCGCAGCTCTGTTGCGTTGCAAGTTTGATGCCCCGTCAGCTTGCTGCGGGGTTTTTGACTTGCTGATTTTCCCGCTAAAATCCGCCCTTTACAGGCAGCCCGCAAAGACAGACAAAACACGTTCCGGCAATTGTGATTATCCGGCATTTATGTTATTATGATTTTATCATATATTACAGGAAAAGGAAACATTGACACCATCTTCTGAAAGGGAATTGACTTATGAATAATATATCAAACTCTTTACCCGTAAGAATCAACATTGCCACAGCCCTAAACAGTAAATACATGCGTTATTCCTATGTCATGCTGACATCTTTATTTACCAATCAGCCGGACGCGGATATTCACGTATATCTTCTGCACAGCGATTTATCGCCGCAGGATATCGCATATCTGCAGGAACTGGCAGACGAATACCACCACATAAACTTTCTGCCGGTGAAAAAAGAGGATTTTTCCGCCTCCCTGCCCACTACCGCCGCTTGGACGCTTGAGACCTATTATCGTCTTATGCTGCCTGATATTCTTCCTCATGAGGTTGACAGACTTCTGTATCTGGATGTGGATATGATTATTGATAAGCCAATTAAAACTCTTTATGAAACCGACTTTGAAGACTACTATTTTTGCGTCTGCCGGGATATGGGGTTTATTAATGCCCCAACTACAATCCCCTTTCCTGACGGCAGAAGTGAATTATTTAAAGAGCATCTGTCCCACAATTTCACTTATTTTAATGCCGGCATGATGCTCTGGAACATTAAAAAGGTTCGGGAAAAATATAATTTTCAGACCTATATGGAATTAGCCCGCGCTTTAAACTATAAGTTGGTTGCCCCTGACCAGGATTTATTAAATTATCTTCACTGGAATCAGGTGAAATTTCTTGATGAATACCAGTATGACCTTTTCTCAAAAATGGCCTACAACAGTGGCGTTCACTATGAGGACGTCAAAAGGGAAACCACTATCATTCACTTTGCCGGTATGAAGCCCTGGGAGGGACAATATATTCACTATGATATCGAGCAGCTATGGTGGGATTATGCAAAGCTCACTCCGTTTTATACGGAGTTGATGGAAGAATTTATGCATGCCTGCATCAATGACCCTACCGTTCCCGATACCATGTGGCATTTGTCAGAGGATAAAAAAACTCTTCGCAACGAGCTCGACAAGACCAGCGCCATGTGTCAGAAGCTTTTACAGCTTCTTCAAAAGTGATGTACCGGAAATATATTCATATATATTATTGTGTACAAATTTATACTTAACTGCCATTAAATTTCAGATAAATGAAAGGACAAACCATGACTCCCATATCCATCTGCATCATTGCCAAAAACGAAGAAAAACATATGGAGACCTTCCTTTCCTCCATCAAAAAGCAAATGGGAAATTATCCTTACGAAATTGTTCTTGTAGATACCGGTTCCACTGACCGCACTGTCGCCATTGCTAAAAAATATACGGACAAAATTTTCTCCTTTAAATGGGTACAGGATTTCAGCGCCGCCAGAAATTATTCTCTTGACTGTGCGTCCTATGACTGGATTCTGGTTTTAGATTGTGACGAATATGTAACATCTTTTGATACCAGAGATATTTCCAGAATGATTTCTGATTTTCCTGATGCCGTGGGAATGATTTCCCGCCGAAATCATTATGAAATGAACGGTACGGACAGCGTATATACCGACCAGGTGGAACGCTTTTTTAACAGAAGGCTCTACCATTACGACTTTCCCATCCACGAACAGGTAAGAGCGCGAAGCGGACAGCCCTATGAGCGTGTCGAGCTCTCACTTACCGCAGAGCACCAAGGCTACAGCGGTTCTTCGGAAGAAATGAAGAAAAAGGCTGACCGAAATAACGAGCTTCTCTTAAAAATGCTTGAAAAAACTCCCGACGACCCTTACCTGTATTTTCAGATAGGTCAGTCTTACAACATGCTGCATGATGATGAAAATGCCTGCTATTATTATGGAAAGGGATTGGAATATCCTGTCGAACCCCAGTTTGAATATGTACAGATGATGGTAATCGGCTACGGCTATGCCTTGCTCCACTTAGAACGCTATGATGAAGCTCTGCAATTTCAGAATATTTATGACGAATTTTCTTTTTCCGCTGATTTTGTCTGCCTGATGGGACTGATTTATCTAAGGAATGGCCTGGTAGTACAGGCTATGAAAGAATTTTTGAATGCAACCACAATAAGTCACGTCCACGTAGAAGGCGCCAACTCCTTTATTCCCACCTTTAACATGGGATGTATCAATGAAGTTTTGGGGGATATTGATACTGCCGTTACCCTCTACCGCAAATGCGGCAATTTTAAACCTGCACTGGACAGACTTGCAGAGTTAAAGCGTTAATCCTCCTGCCCGGGCGCGCGAATAGGAATCTCTTTCTCTTACGCGCCCGCACATTTTCTTTGAAACTCATCAAAACGTACGCTTAATTCTGCTATTTTATGACTTTCTCCGACCATATAGCGTTTTCCTTCTTCAAAATGGTTCGACAATATTTCTATGCCCTTTTTGTTCTCAAGCACAGTCTGATAAGTCACCTGAATTTCTTTGCTCAGATGGTATTCCACCATATCAATCTTTTCATCCATGGTGTCGAGACGGGTTTCCACGGCATCGAGACGAGCTTCCACAGCGTCAAGACGTTTCTCCACGGCATCGAGACGAGCTTCCACAGCGTCAAGGCGTTTCTCTACAGCATCCATGCGTTTCTCCAAGGCACCAATACGGACTTCCAGTGCACCAATACGGACTTCCAGCCTATCAATACGGGCTTCCAGCCTATCAATACGGGCTTCCAGCGCATCAATACGGGCTTCCAGCGCATCAATACGTTTTCCCAACTCCTCTATTGCGTTGCTCAAAATCTTAATACCGCCGGCTATTGATTCAAGCCCGGTATTTAATCCCTGAATTTGATTGCTCATACTGTTCAGGTATACTATGACCTTCTTCACTCCAAACATTATAGTTTCCTCCTTCCTTCTATACTCTCACCATTCAAAGACTTCGCAGCAATCTGCTGGTGATGTAAATTCATCATATGGCAGCATTTTCTGAAAGTCAAGGCAGAAAAAATCTGTGAAAAAAAGTTGCACAATACAATATTCTGTGCCATTTCGCTATGCTTTTCTATATATAGTGCATTTTCTTATTCCACCATGCTTAAAAGGCTATTGATAATTCTTCATTTTCGTTACTTTTACTCTAAGTATATTAACGAGTATATTCAACAATATCTACTTAATTTTCTTCATCTGATAACCGGTTCATATTTATATGGTAACTTTATTTCTTTCATGATATGATATTTCCATCAGGTATTCAGATTTTTGATAAACCTGCATGATGAAAAATCATCGACTAACATTAATTTTACAACAACAGGAAAGGATTTTTATTATGATACCTATATCCGTATGCATTATTGCCAAAAACGAAGAGGCTAACATTGAACGCTGCCTTTCATCCCTTGCACCGTACGGCTTTGAAATTGTCGTAGTGGACACAGGCTCCACAGACAGGACAAAGGAAATAGCCGCTAAGTATACTGACCGCATTTTTGACTTTGAATGGACGGATAATTTCAGTGAAGCTCGGAATTATTCCCTTCGGATGGCCTCCAATAACTGGATTTTTATGATGGATTGCGATGAGTGGATTGATTCTATTGATATAGAAGAAATGAATTATTTCCGAAAAAAAATGCCTGAATATGCCGGCTCCATCACCCGAAAAAATATCACCGGCGACCCTGGAGATACAAGTAGTACCAATATATACACCGACCGCACGGAGCGCCTCTTTTCCCGCAAGCATTATTACTACACAGGAGCGATTCACGAACAGCTCACTCCAAAGCATGGAGGTGAATTTAAAACCTTGCTCCTAAATACCTTCATAGGTCATACCGGGTATTTTTTGACCCCTCAGGAACAGGCGCAAAAGGCAAAGAGAAATTTGAAACTGCTGTTTGACCAAATGGTAGCCGCTCCAGGCGACCCTTATGTCTATTTCCAGATAGGAAAATCTTTTCAGGCCATAGATGATTTTCAAAAAGCCATTCCTTTTTATGAAAAGGCTCTCAGCTTTGATTTAGACCCTTCACTTGCCTATGTTACCATGGCGATGGTGTCGTACGGCAAATGCCTTCTCTCTATGGGACAGGTACAAAAAGCATTAGACATCTATCGGGATGTATACGATTCCTTTACCCATTCCGCAGATTTTATTTTCATAATGGGGTTGATTTATATGGAAAATCAAATGTACGAGGAAGCCTTGGATGAATTTCAGAAAGCGACCACCTTTGAGTTTTCAAATACTGCCGGTACTAATTCTTATCAGGCTTATCATCAGATAGGACGTATCTTAAGTATGGCCGGTGAAAGAGAGATGGCCATTAAATACTTTGAACTTTGCGGAGATTTTCCTCCTGCCCTTGAAGAACTTCAAATTTTGAAAGAAGCTCCCGAGGGGATTTAAACTTATAGTTTGCAAAGGTTTTCATATTTCAGTATAGAAAAGAAGGATTGGCGTACGCCAATCCTTCCTGATAGTTACATTTTCTAATTTACAATGACCTGGTTTATTAGCCAAGTAAGGACAATACACCCTGATTGCTCTGGTTAGACTGTGCCAACATTGATGTACCTGCCTGTGCCAGAATCTGGTTATTCGCATACTGTACCATGGTTGTAGCCATATCTGTATCACGAATTGTAGCCTCAGCACTTGTGGTGTTCTCAACTACGTTATCCAGATTGTTGATGGTATGCTCCAGACGGTTCTGAACAGCACCGAGGTCAGACCTCTGTAAGGATACTGTCTGAAGAGCACTCTTAACAAATGCATTCAAACTAGCGAAGTCATCAGCCTTTGCATATGAAGTAGGGTCTGTTGAATTATAAGACTCTGTAAATGTCTTAACTACATCTGATGCAGTAACAGAAACTGTAGTGCCATCTGAAGCTGTCCGAACAACATTTGTTGCTCTAGCTACCAAACCATCCATACTCATAGCCGTAATGGAAATATCAATATGCTGTCCGGCTTCTGCACCAACCTGAAGTCCTTTGCCTGTAAAAGAGCCATCTAACAGATTCTGCTCATTGAATGTAGTCGTATCGGCTACACGGTCGATTTCTGTCATCAGCTGTTTGATTTCAGCCTGGATATAGGACTGGTCAACAGATGACAATGTGCCGTTCTCACCCTTAACAGCCAGTTCGTTCATACGCTGTAACATGTCGTGAACTTCGTTCAGAGCGCCTTCTGCTGTCTGCACGCAGGAGATACCATCCTGTGCATTCTTGGAAGCCTGTGTAAGACCTCTAATCTGCCTTCTCATTTTTTCGGAAATGGAAAGACCTGCTGCATCGTCAGCCGCACGGTTAATCTTGTAACCGGAAGACAGCTTCTCTGTAGTCTTAGCCTGTGTCTGAGTGTTTACTCCTAACATTCTGTTAGAGTTCATTGCTGTAAGATTGTGTTTTACTATCATTGACATAATATATTCCTCCTTGAATTTAACGCCGCTTCCCTGCGCACGTTTTGGTGATTTTTGGCAGCTTTGCTTTCGAATTCGTACGCACCCAAAAACAAAACCGCTCATTGTTTTTTAAGTAAGTTTCGGATATTTTATATCCGTGGAAACTGTCCGGCAAAAACCGTTGCTTCCCTTTACTTGTATATTATATCGGAACGATTTTCGAATACTTTATACTTAAATTTAAAATTTTTTTCAACTTTGTTTTTTTACCGCTTTCATATATAATATAATAAAATTGTCGCACCTCTTCATAAATAAAGCAACAGGAAAAATAACCGGAATCACCGGCAGAAATGAGTAAATCCATGAAAATTATAATCCACCGTTACGGCAGCATCTGCGAGCCGGATATAATAGAAGCGTTTCAGGCATACAATATTACTGTTATTGAGGATTCCGCGGAAATCCGCCAGAAATCCATCAGCCCCGAAACCAGAATCAGTGTACTGGGAAAACTGGTTCTGACACATAGGCCTGTTTTTGTGTTCAGTATTAATTTTTTTCCTTATATATCCGAAATCTGCGAGAGGCTTGGTGTTTTGTATGTATCTCTGAGCGTGGACTGTCCCGTGCTGGAATTGTTCTCCTGTTCTGTCAAAAACAGGTGCAACCGCATTTTCCTGTTTGACTACATGCAGTATCAAAAATTTTATCCTGAAAATCCTGAGGGGATTTTTTATCTTCCTTTAGCCGCTAATACCGCCAGATGGGAAAAGGCGCTGTCCGCTGTCCCTGAAAAGGAAGCTGAGCCGTATCAGTGCGATATTTCTTTTGTCGGTTCTTTATATAAGGAAAAGTCCCCTCTTTCCGGGCTTAAACTGGATGATTTTAACAGAGGGCTTGCAGACGGAATTATAGAGGCGCAGTTGAGGATTCCCGGATGCTCTGTTTTGGAGGAAGCGCCGGCAGATGCGCTGATTTCTGCTGTCAAAAAGGCGGATTCTGCTTTTTTCATGCCAAAGGACAGCTTTATGGATACGGATTTTTATGTTCTCTCCCACTACTATCTCGGGATGCAGGCTTCTTCACTGGAAAGAATACGGACGCTCGCAGAACTTGGGAAAGAATTTTCCGTTAATTTGTATACCAGAAGCGATATCACGGATTTAAAGAATATTCCCGGCATTTGCTGCCGCGGCGGAGTATCCACTCATTCTGAAATGCCCAGGGTATTCCGCTACAGTAAAATCAATTTAAATATCACCATGCGTTCCATCCAAAGCGGCTTATCCCAGAGAATCTGGGATGTTTTAGGCTGCGGAGGTTTCCTTCTTACCAATTATCAAAGTGAAATCCCCGAATATTTTACAATCGGGGAAGATTTGGAATGTTATGAAAATATGGCGGATTTGAAAGAAAAGATTACTTTTTATCTGGCCCATGATGATATCAGATATGAGATAGCCCAAAACGGCCTGAAAAAGACAAGGGAACAGCATACTTATATTCATCGGGTTTTACAGATTATGCGGATATTATTTCCGCAGGCGGTTTAAATTATTTTTTCTCCCACCATCTCACTTATTCCAGACCGTTTTCCATATCATTTACTTTCCATATAAATACGGCTCATGTAAAAACATGAGCCGCTGAAATTTTATTTTTTCATATCCATAATACTTGCGTCTTCCCGAACCGCTTTATTTAAGTTCTGATAATAACTGTAGGCAGCTTTTGAGGACTTGCGTCCCTGCCCCAGGGCTTCCCGTTCTTTTTTGAAATGGGAGCTGACCATATCTTTGTTACGGGCCTCCTGTGCCTGAATGGAAACGCTCTTTTCCGTCACCTGGCTTATCAGCTCCTGCAAACGTTTAATCTGACCGGCATACTTACTTCTGTCTCTGTCCAGTTCATTTTTTATCTGTTCATAGACGGTTTCAAAGCCTTCGTCCAGCTTTTCAAGCTCCTCAATACAGGCGTCTTTTTTGTCCACAAGAACATCAAACTGCTCCATGTCAAAGCTTTCGTCTTTCAGCAATTCACTCTGTGAAAGATTATACTTTTCGATGCTTTCCAAAACTGTTTTTTTCTTTTTCAGGCTGTCCTCTAATATGTCCAGATAACTGCTTGTCATTTCAATACCATGCCTTTCCGGGTATGCTCATCGGGTAAACAGTTTAAAATGCACCGCTGGCTCTGTTAATACGCATTACCTCTTTCCATGTATCCCGCATGGAACGGATATGCCCGCAAACTTCTTCAAGAATCGCTATATCCTTCTTTATGTTTGCCTCAATCAGCCTGCGCTGCAGATACCCGTAAACCTTGTCAAATTCTTTGGCAACCGGATATTTCATGTCCAGGGTTGCACGAAGATGGTCTACAATCCTCTGGGTCCTGACTATATGAGTGTGCGCCTTCTGAATATCCTTATGTTCGATTGCAACAATAGCAACATTACAAAATTTAATAGCACCTTCATACAGCATCAGCACCAGTTCCGCCGGGGTTGCCGTCAATATTTTACTGTTATTATACTGGTTAAAAGCGTTGGATAGCGCCATGTTATCAGCCTCCTAATAAGCCTGCTAATGCATTTTGACTGGACTGCATCTTAGCCATTGCAGTTTCCATTTTACTGAACTTAGCATACCACTTATCCTCATAAGCTGTCAACTTATCTTCCAAATCTTTAATCTTGCTGGTATAATCGTCATAGTCGGACTGCATCTTCTTGTCATCATAGAAATTACCGTAACTGCGGTAACCATTCACCGACTTGGACATATCAAACATCTTACCATATAACTGCTGTGAAAGCTGTGAGAAGAAATTAATCACTGTATCCGGGTCGCTTGCAATCATTCCTCTGAGCTTGTCGGCCTTGCCCGATGTCTCCGCATCGTCAGCGTCGCCGTCAATGTGGTACATATTTCTTTCATTTTCTTCCGCATCGAAATATCCAAGCGTATCAATACCGAAGTCAAACAGGTACATGGTCTTGCCGCCTACGCTGATGCCGCCACTCATGATTTCTCTCAATGAAGAACTCACTGTTGAAAGGTTTTCGTCCTTGCGGAGAATGGAATCTTTAATCTTCTTCTCCCACTCCTCAATTTCGCTGTCGGACATACTCATCTTTTCGTCGTTGGTAAGCGGTTCGTAGCCTTTGGCCGAGCTGGCGTTGTAGAGCTTATCCATCTCATTCATTACTTCGTTATACTGCTTTAGAAATCCCTTAATCATATCGTAGATTCCGTCAGTATCCATCTCTGTGGTCAAAGTAACTGTTTCGCTGGATTCGGTTAAGGCTGTGATGGTAAGGCCGTTGATATCAAATACATTGTTTTTGCTGGTGAAGGTTGCGCCGTTTAAGATAATCTTGGCATCCTGACCGTCCACCTTTACAGCTTTTGCATCACCGGTTCCGGCGACATTGAGTCCTAATGCATCAAGGACAGGCGCATCGCCTTCAATAGTGAAGTTATTATCTGCTCCGTAGTCCTTTGAGCTGATAAATATTCTCTGCTGATTTTCATCAAAATTTGCATTAAGTCCGGCTTTTTTCAGTTCATTCAATACATCGGAAACAGATGTACCCTCTCCCACTGTTATGTCTTTTCCGTTAATCTTAAGCGTTCCGTCACCGGAAAGTCCAAGGTCCTTCAATGTGCTCAGGGCATTTGCCGTTCCGCCACCAGTCTTAGATACCTTTCCGCCTGTCATATAACCGATTTTTGCAAGCTGTTCCACTCTCAACTGCTGAACGCCGTTCATTGCTCCGTCACCGGTAATAACGCTTGCGATACTGCTGTTGGACACCTTTGTTGTTCTCTTGGTGTAGGCATCCGACAGACGCATACCGGCCACCCTGCTCTGCAGGCTTTTGAGCTTCTTATTCAGCTCGCTCCAGGTATCCTGTTTGATTTTTAATTTTTTCTGCTCTTTTGTCTTGTCGTCCACCTTGGTACGCTTTGCAGCCACCAGCTCCTGGATAATAGTATCCGTATCAAGGCCGGAATACATTCCGGTTAATCGCATTGCCATAATAAACTCCTCCTATCTTCTCTCATCCACTAAAAGACCAGCAAGCTCCCATGCCTTTGCAATCATATCCAGGGTTTTCTCGGGAGGAAGTTCCTTGATTACCTCCTTGGTTTCCTTGTCTACGATTTTGATAGTCAGCCTGTTCGTTTTCTCATGGATACCAAAAACTGCCTCGGAATGAGACATTCTTTCATTCAGCTTTTCTACAGCTTTTCTAATCTGGTCATTAGCAAGCTGGTCGCGCCCGTTGTTGCTGTAGCTGCTCTCCTGTCCGCTCTGGCTGTCCTGCTTTTCCACGTTGGCTACCTTTACGGTAGTTGCGTCGTAAGAAGCCGGCTGCTCCTGCGTAGGAACATCCATGTTCTCTACTTCTGGTCTCTCCGCACGCCTTACCGGCTGCGTTGTCTGTGCCTGAAATGTCATGACACTGTTTAATGGTTCTATTGCCATTGAGAATCACCTCCATGTGATATAGTATAGTAATGATAAAAATTTGAATAAAAACTATAGAGTATTCCTGTCTTCTAAGTATATATCGGAAAATATGCGGAAAAATTTATAGAAAAAAATAAAAAACGCTTTAGATATTTAGCCGGACATTTGCCTGCCCCTTTCACAGACTTTTCACGTTTTCACCATAAATTTATCACAAATCCTCCATTTTTATTTCACTTTTATTTTTTAAACTTTTTCATAAATTTTATTAAGGAGGTTTTTATGAAAATGAAACAGAAAACATGGGAATTTCCCGCACACACTTACACAGGCCAAAAGGCTGTTACTGTAATCGCCGCGTTTCTGGCAGCCCTGCTGTATATGGCTTTTTCGGGCATTCAGGTACATGCCTCGGAAGGCTTCAACCTGTACACAGACACACCGGGCATTTATGTGACTGCCGGCGATTCCGTAAGCTTTGACCTGCATCTTGTCGGCGGAAACGCAGCGGAAAAGGACGTCTCTCTTTCCGTTTCTTCCATTCCTGACGGTTTTGGCGGCTACATAAAAAGCGGGAACTATGAGGTTTCCAGGGTCCACACCAGCGGGGAAACTTCTGATATTATCGCTTCTCTCCAGGTAACGGTACCTTCCGAAGCCTCCGAGGGCGTTCATGAAATTACGCTGCATGCCGTTTCGGAAGACGGTTATGAAGACGACCTGACGGTGGAGCTGACCGTCAGCAGCCTGGAAGCGGGCGAAAGCAATTTCCACGTGGAATATCCCGACCAGGAGGGCGTTTCCGGCACTTCCTTCACCTACTCCACTACAATCGCCAACAATACTTTATCCACACAGAATTACAACTTTTCCTCCGATGCGCCTGCCGGGTGGAATGTTTCTTTTACAAGCGATTCCAAGCAGGTTTCCAGTCTTGAAATCGAATCCGGGAGCAGCGCCGGCGTTACCATCACGGTTACTCCCCCGGACCAGACCGACGCCGGCGAATATCAGATTGGCTGCGCCGCCACTTCTGCAAGGGAGCAGCTTTCCACCACATTGAATGTCACCATTCTCGGCTCCTACGACATGGAAGTGTCAACTGCGGACGAACGGCTTTCACTTGACGCTTACGCAAAAAAAGAGTCGGATGTAGACCTGAAAATAACCAATAACGGAAATATCACTCTTGAAAATATTTCCCTGTCCGCCTCCGCGCCCGCCGGATGGGAGGTTTCCTTTGACTCCACTTCCATTGACAGGCTGGAGGCCGGCGCTTCTGTCGATATCACCGCACATATCACGCCCGGCAGTGATTCCCTGACAGGGGATTATATTACGGTTATCTCTGCGTCCTGCGACAATCAGTCTGATTCGGCCGAGTTCCGTATCACTGTCAAGACGCAGACCGGATGGGGCGTTTTCGCCGTTGTCATCATCATTGCCGTAGCCGCCGGATTATATTATGTTATGAAAAAATACGGCAGGAGGTAGCTTATGACGATATCAGAAAAGGGGACCCCCGCCGTCATCCGGACAAAGGGGCTTACCAAAAAATATGGGGAGCTGACAGCGGTGGACCATTTGGACTTGACCGTCTTTAAGGGTGAGGTCTTCGGCCTGCTGGGCCCTAACGGCGCCGGCAAGACGACAACAACGCTGATGCTTCTCGGACTTACAGAACCTGACAGCGGAGAAGCCATAATCAAGGATTTAAACTGCACCAGAGATTCCATTGAGGTGAAAAAGGCTGTCGGCTATCTTCCTGACAATGTGGGATTTTATTCCGGCATGACGGGGCGGGAGAATCTCCGCTTTACCGGCAGGCTCAACGGACTGGAAGGAGATGCGTTGGAGGAGAAAATCAACGAGCTCCTTGTCCGTGTCAATATGGCAAAAGCCGCTGATAAAAAAACAGGCGCCTATTCCCGGGGAATGAAACAGCGTCTTGGTATCGCCGATGTTTTGATGAAGGACCCCGAAATCATCATTATGGACGAGCCCACTCTCGGCATCGACCCGGAGGGCGTGCGCGAGCTCATGTGGCTGATTCGGGACCTCGCGGAGCGGGACGGCCGGACTATATTGCTCTCTTCACATCAGCTGCACCAGGTACAGCGTGTATGCGACCGTATGGGCATTTTTGTGCAGGGGAAAATGGCAGCCTGCGGCACACTGGAAGAGCTGGGAAGGCAGATTGACCATGACGGAATAAATACCCTGGAGCTGTCTGTCTATCCCGATAATATCAAGCTGCAAAATATTTTAAAGAACACAAACGGCGTAATCGATATGGAAAAAAACAGCGATATTTATATCATTCATTCTTCTTTTGATTTGCGCCGGACTCTGTCAAAGGAGCTGACCAGTCAGGGTTACACGATTATGCATATGCGGCAGGCCGGAAGCGATTTGGATGAAATTTACCGAAAATATTTTGAAAAGGAAGGTGAGCGGATTGAAACAGGAAATAACACTGAAAAGGAATAGAAAAGTTCTTTTTGAAAAGGAAACGGCTGATTTCATTAACGGCAGACGCATGTTCTTATTTATCCTGCTGATGATGCTAATCACAATAACCGGGTTTTATGCCGCCGTATCGGGTCTGTCCGACGCACTGGACAGCGGAAATTCCTCCTCCGGTTTCCTTTTTCTGAAGCTGTTCACCGTCAGCGCCAATTCCATCCCTTCCTATAATTCCCTGCTGGCGTTAATGGGGCCGTTTATAGGTATTTTCATGGGATTCGACGCTATAGGAAGCGAGCGGACGGAAGGAACGCTTAACCGTCTGGTAAGCCAGCCTCTTTACCGGGACAGCATTATCATCAGCAAATTTCTGGCCGGGCTATTCATCATAGCAGTAATGGTTTTCTCCTCAGGACTTTTGATTTCCGCAGTAGGCTTACTGAAAACCGGCCTTATCCCTTCGGGCGGAGAAGCAATACGGCTGCTTATTTACCTTTCCTTCTGCGTGGTTTACATCGGTTTCTGGCTGGCGGTGGCCATTCTCTTTTCCACAATATGCCGCCACGCCGCCACCTCTGCACTGGCCTGCATTGCGGTATGGCTGTTTTGTTCCATTTTCGTAAGCCTGTTGGCCGGTATCATCGCAGACGCCCTGTATCCCGTAAGCGGTAACGACCTGCAGTCCCTGATGAATGAGGTGCGGAATTATTCCTGCGAGCAGAATATCAACCGCCTCTCTCCCTACTATCTTTTTGGCGAGGCTTCCGCTACCCTTTTAAACCCGGGCGTGCGTTCCGTGAATGCAGTCACCATGATTCAGCTGTCCGGCGCTTTGAGCAGTACTTTGTCCGTCGGGCAAAGCCTGCTGCTGGTATGGCCGCATCTGACTGCCCTTGCGGCTCTGATGCTGATTGCATTTGCCATTTCCTACATATCCTTTATGCGGCAGGAAATCCGGGCGCGGTAGGAAACTCAGCTTCCCTGTCCGCTCCGTACATTAAAAAACTGCCGTCCCTGTGATATATTTTCACACGGGCGGCAGTTTTTTCTTCCTGATATATTATCCCAGCAATTGCTTCAATGCTTCAAATCCATCCACATTGACGGCTTCCTTATTTGCCTCCTGAATCTGGATATAAACCTCTTTCCGGTATACCGGAACCTCCTTCGGTGCGCTGATGCCCAGCTTTACCTGTTCTCCCTTAATCTCCAGAATTGTAATTTCAATATTATTGTTGATAATAAGGGCTTCGTTTTTCTTTCTGGATAAAGCTAACATCTACTCACCTGCTTTCTTTGCGTTCAATATATCATAAACAGGGAATTTCACCGGATAGCCTTCCCCCTCCACGATAACCTGACACGCTTTTCGCTCTGCCGCATTAATAATGATAGGGCCTTTGAGGTTAACGCTCATCTTCGTGAGGTCGCCTGGCACGGTAATCGTAACCATCACCAGAATTTCCTCGGGAAGGAGCTCGCCGATAGGCTTTATAAGCTCATCCTCTACCTCGGGATTATAATCGGGCATTACAATCAAAGGATTCATCACAGGCATTGCAAATGCCGGTTCCTGCAGCGACTGCATCCAGTGCATGGCGCCGGAACCGCTTTCCTCGTCATGCAGCAGGGCAAACTTTGTCAGTTCCGGGAATCCGATAATTCCGGAAGGAAAAGTAATTATTCTGTCATCAGCAATTTCAATTTCCCCAAAAATTTTTGTTTTAATCTTCATAACTGCTCCTATCGTGTTTCACAGTATCTGTTTAAATATAGTTCATCAGCGAAGTCTGCATGATTTTTCCCGTCGCCATAAGCGCTGAATTATAAGTAAGCTCTGTGCCGGTGAGCTGAATGATAACCTCTGCAATGTCAATATCTTCATTTTCCGACTTCAACGTCTGGAAATTGCTTCTCTGATCCATAAGCCGGTTGCTGATAAGGTCAAGACGCTGGCTTCTGGTTCCGTTTTCGGTAACCGCCTCATTGGTGGTGTTCAGATGTCCCTGCATTTTCGTGATGGTCGAGCCAAACATGTTATGGACGCTGTCACGCATATAGCTGTACGCCTTGTCGGCAGCTTCGTATTTCAGCCTTATATCATTATACTTCGGGTCGTCCTCGCTCATGCCTTTCATAACGGTTTCGAGGTCTCTCCTGGTGGCGTCTATATCCGTCAGCTTGTTAATGGCGCGCTCCAAATCGTCAATATCCCTGTCAAGGCCGTGGCCAAACACTTCGCTGGCCATGGTGTTGACCTGAATTTTCTGGTTGTAGCCTACGTCGTATTCGATTTTCTGGTCAAGAGGGGAACGGTTAAAGTTATAGTTCGTCTTATCCGGATTCCCATTCTCGTCCAGAGTGGTTTTGGTACAGGCAAAATAATGCTCGGGGCGCAGGTCGCCGTCTTTCCAGCTGTTTTTGTTGTAGGTTACATTGATTGCCGAATCCTCGGTCATCTGCCCGGCATAATCATCATAAGCCGCATTGCTGAAAAGGATTTCGCCGGTTTCAGGAATAAAGAGGATTTTCTTCTCAGGAGGATTTTTACCATTTGCCTTAATCATCTGGTCATACGGGTCCGGCTCATCTGTTACATGAGCTTCTGTAATACCCTGCATATCCTTCTGCGTTTGACCGGTCAGGGTTATCGTCGGGTTACTATTCAGTGTCGCCGCTCCGGATGCCGCTCCTGTTGTTCCGTCAGCATTTGTTACCTTAGTTCCAACCGGAAGTATTGCGTTTCCTGCGGCGTCAAATGTGACCGTAGTCTCCTCAGCCAGGGTCACTGTATTTGTGCCAACTGTCACCGACGTTCCTGCCGGCACTTTTGCAATTACGCCTTCTGGTGTTACGGCATCAGCACCTACAGTTATACCCTTAGTAGCACTGTCATAATTTGCAGACGTTTCTCCTGTCAGTTTATTCCCGCCTACTTCCGTCGGAACCGTATAAGTAATCTTTGGAACCGAACCGTCTTTCAGCGTATCATACGCCAGCCGGAGCCTGTGGATATCCCCATTTAATATCTTCTTTTCATCAACGCCGGCATACTTTCCGTCTTCCCAGTTATTTTTATTCAGCCCTGCCATCTCGGCAATATCCGTGCAGTTCAGAATATCAAAATCCAGAAGCCCCTTAGGCTCTGTAATCGCGTAGTCAGGATATCCCTTGGGCTCACGCTCCACATCCTCCTTAAAGGAAAGAGGGGTATCCGTGCGGAAACCGGTGAAGATATACCTTCCGGCATAATCCGTATTTCCTGTGGAATAAAACTCATCGCGTAGGGACTTAAGCTGCCCTAACAGCACTTGCAAATCCTCACTGCCAAGGTGCTTGTTGTCGCCTTTGTTCGCCAGTTTTCCCATGCTGGTAAGCACATCGTTTATGGTTTTCAGTGCCTGCGCGGTAACGTCCAGCCAACTGTCCGCATCCGGCGCATTTTTTTCATAAAACTGTGTCATCTCGGAAACGCTGGTCCTAAGGCGCAGAGCGCGGATTGCAATTACCGGGTCGTCGGAAGGCTTGGTAATTTTCTTCTGTGTCGCCATCATGGTGCTCAGCTTATCCCGCGTTATTTTGTTATTATTGATATTATACAGAGAATTATTCTGCATAATTTTATTTGTCATTCTCATAGAAATTATCTCCTGATTATATGCTTTGCCAAGTTTCTATGGTACAGTCTTTCCCAAAATGCTCCCGGTCTGCCTTCACAAACTGCAATGCTTTTATACTCCGGTCCGCAAAATCAACTGGTCGTAAACCTCTGTCAGCGTCTGTATCATCTTGGAAGCCAGCGTATAGGAATTCTGGAATTTCACCAGGCTCACCGCCTCCTCGTCCTCGTCCACACCGGAGATGGAATATCTCTGGTTGTCAATGGTGTTCTTAAGTCCGGTATAGGTATCGTAGAAGGTGTTGGCCTCGCCTGCGCTTAATGCCGCGTCTGAAAGGATTGCCTCCAACAGCTGTCCCGCCGTTCCGTTACGGAAGTGGAAAATGTTCTTGTTGGCAAGCATTTCAATCATCTCTTCAATCTTACCGCATTCCTCCACACCCACGTCCTTGCTGCTTCTGGTTCCAAGCAGGGAAGCGTCCTTTATCAGGGCTTCGTTTATGGTAAAGTTCTCAGCCGTCAGATTGTAGTAGCCTTTCTTTGAGATGTCGCCCAACATATCCTCGTCGAACTGGCCTTCTCCGTTTCCCTTTTTTCCTGTAAAGAAAATACACCCCTCATTGCCGTTGGCGTCTATACCGCTGGTAAATATCTTGTTAACTGTCTCGGCAAAGCCGCGAATCCAGGCATTCATCTGCTCCATGTAGTAGGGAATACCCTGATATTTGATTTTCTTTTCGTTCTGGACAGTTTTGCCCGGCTGTGCCTTTGCCGCAAGTCCGGTATTTTTATTTTGAGCCGGGTCTTCTTCAAAGGTAAAAGTATATGAGGCATTTCCTGTAACGGGGTCTACCCCGTTAAATTTCCAATCACTGTAGTAGAAAAGTTTATTTCCGATATTAATCACGCCGCCGGAATCAGACAGGGTACAGTCCTGCATATTTTTCAGATAATCGGCTGTCACCTCAACAGTCACTGTATGCTCTGCTTTGCCCGTAACAGGGTCTGTCGGTCCCGCCTGAAAATCCTTCACTGTCCCATTAAAATTCGTCTCGTTATTCCCGTCCCGAAGCTCCAGCAGCCCTTTCAGCTTGCCGCCCATGGAAGAACTTAAAATATTGAAGGAATTTCCGTTCTCCCATTTGATATCATACAATCCGTCGGCGTCCGTCTGGTTCACCTTTTCGCTGGCGTCGCGGGGCTCGTAGGTAAGCTGTTTGTAATCGTTGCCGTCAACAAGTACCTGGCCTCCGGCGATACGAACCACATATCTGGTGGCGTTCGTATCTCTGCTGGCATTCTGCACATCCGCAATCTGGGTTTCCGTAACGTCCACATCTATGTACTCCGACAGTTCGTCGATAAGCAGCTCCCTCTGGTCTCTCAATTCGTTGGCTCTTGAGCCGGAAAGTTCAATCGTATTAATCTGTTTATTTAAAGTGGCAATCTTCTGCGCAATCGCGTTGATTGAGTCTACGCTTTCCTTAACCTCCAGATTGATATCCTTCTGAAGCTCCTTCAGATTACCGGCCATGTTATTAAAATAATCGGTCAGCGACTTTGCCGAAGCGATGAACTGCTGCTTGGAGGTTTCGCTGCTGGAATTGGTAGTCACAGACTGGAGCGCCGCGCTGAATTTATCAAAAATCACCTTAAATCCGCTGGTTCCGTCGTCGTCAAGATATTTTTCAACCATGGACATATAGTAGCTTTTGGCGCTGTACTCTCCGTATTTGCAATTATTATTCCAGTATTTCACATCATAAAAATTGTCCCGCACACGCTCAATTGCAATGGTATCCACTCCGGCACCGGCACAACCGTAGGTGGCAAAAACCCGCAGCGCATTGTTTGCCTGCTGTGTCACCTGCTGGCGGCTGAATCCGTCCGTCTGGGCGTTGGCAATATTATTAGCGGTAGTATTTAATGCGGCGTTGGCGGCACGAAGCCCCGAGCCTGCAATATATAATCCAAAAAATTGTGACGGCATTTACTTCACTCCCCTGTGTATAAAATATTATTTCCTGTATACGGCGGCCAAAACAAATATATCCGCCCTTATGTTATCTTCCCAGCGTACTAATCACATGCTCCATCAGCTCGCTCACCACGTTGATATAACGGCTTGCGGCGTTATAGGCGTTCTGGAACATTACCATGTTGCTCATTTCCTCGTCGGAGGCAACGCCAAGCACCTGCTCTCTGGCAGCCTGCAGATTATCCACTGTCACTTCCTGATTTGCACAGATGTCATGGGCAACGGAACCGGAATTTGCGGCCTGGGATATCAAAGCGTCATAATAATTGATAAAGTTCGTCTTTGTCCTGACGTTCGGGTTCAAGGTGAGGACATCCTTGGTGAAAATCGCTTTCAGCGCATCGGCCGTATCCTGGTCAACGATATCATCCTTCTTTTTGAAGCTGAGAAGGGAAGGCGCCTGCTTTAACTCATTGTCAATCATCATATTTTCGACGCTGAGCGTTTTGTCGCCGGTGATCTTTGACCGGAATATCTGAAAAGGCTGCCCCTTGTAATCTCCGTCGGTATAACACATGTAAGTGCTGTTCGGGTCCTCGGCCTTGGCAGCGTTTGCCGCATCCTCCAACACCTTGTTAATGGCCGTTGCAACCGCATTCATGAGCTGGTCGAATTCCGCCTGGACATTCATCATGATAGACTGGGAAATATCCTTATCGTAGGTTGCCGGATCCAAATCCTTGTAGGTCGCCCGGTGGTCGCCCCTTGCATACAGCATGGATTTCAGAGCGCCGATATCCGTATTCATATCGGTGGAAATCTCCTGGTTCATGTTAAAGAGCCTTGCGCCGTTCAGCCCTACAGGCTCGCCGTTTGCATCGGTGATAATTTCCCCGTTCGCGTCCTTTCTTGCAAGCTGATTCCAGTAAGGCGTATAAAAGCCGGTGTCCGGGTCGGCATACAGGCCGATTTCGTTGGCTCTGTCAGACTGGACAAAATCCTTGCCCTCTAACCGTATCAGGACGTTTCCGTGGACATCCGTCCTTAAATCTATATTTCCCATCGCTGAAAGTTCATCTATCAGCAGGTTTCTTTCATCTCTTAAGTCGTTTGCTTTCTCTACTCCGCCCGCTTCAATCTTTAAGATTTCCTCGTTCAGCTCGGCAATACGCTTGCCGTAGGCGTTCATGGTATCTACCTGCTTTTTGATTTTCAGGTTCAAGTCGTCCTGATACTCGCACAGCCCTTTGTAGACCGCCTGGCCGCGGGAGAGAAACTCCGTACACCTCTGCATGAAAACGCCCTGGTTTACGGCGTTTCCGGGGTCTCTTGCCAAATCCTGGACAGAACGCCACAGATTATCAATCGCACCTGCGAAGGCTTCGCCGTCAAGCTCCTGAAAAAGGCTGTATACTTCATCAAAAGCGTTGGCTGAAACCTCATAAAATGCGCTTCTGCCGGACTCCCGGCGATATGCTTTGTCGAGGAAATCGTCTCTGACCTGCTTAACCTGCGTGTAGCTGACACCAAACCCGACCTGCGTCCATGAAATGGAGGTCTTGCTGGTGGAAAGAGTATTATAAAATCGGGTTCCCTGCTGCACCTGCTGCCTGGTGTACCCGGTGGTATCGATATTGGACATGTTGTGTCCGGTGGTATTAAGCGCGTTCTGCCCCATCTGCAGGCCGCTGACGCCTACATATAAACTTCCAAATAAAGACATTTTATCACCTCATAATTTTCAGGATTATTGTTTTGCATCGAAGCCCCGGCCATCCACGCCCATGGTAACGCCCGCACTGGTGGCTCCTCTGTCGTAGTTGGCTGTCTCAGGCGCTGCCTTCATGGCCTGAAGCATATTCATATCGAACTCAACCATTTCCAGAGCGTTCTGTATCAGAATACCGTTCTGTTCGTTGACGCTTCTCACTCCATGGACAGCCCTGCTTAATCTGTCATGCACTCTAGCCAGCTTCTGCTGTTCCTCGGGTCTTGATTCAAGCATATCAATCAGATCCGCGATTTTCAGCGTGTCAACATCCTTGTTAATTACGTTGGCGATATCAGTAAACACTTCCTGTCTTTTTTTGTCCAGACGGTTAATTCCACTGACAACGTTTTGTTCTTCATCCGTGATTTTGGCTAATTCTTCCAGATTGCCGGATATAATCACCGGCGTTTTTTGGGTAGATAACTCCAGCAAGTTTTCGTACTCCCGGCTTTCCGAGTCGAGTACTTCAATCAGGTTTTCCATTAAACTTGCCATTAAAAGTTACCTCATTTCTTCATATTTCTGCATCAGCTTATCGGCAAAGCTGTCCGTGCTCACCTCATAATTACCCGACTGCAGTCTTGCTTTAATCGAAGCCGTCACATCCTCCCTGATGTCGCTGCTTGCCGCCACCGCCTGCTTGGCTGCCTGAATATCCTTGCCGAAGCTGGAAATCTGCAATTGGTCGGAAGCGCCGGCATTTCCCTTTAATCTGGATTTGGCTGCTTTCTTTGTATCATAAATCTGCTGAACCTGTGTGTAAGCTTCTATACGCATTCGGATTCCTCCTTCCGTGGATGTAATTTCTTAATCCGTGTGCATTTTCAATATTACTCATTTATTATTACACTAATTGTATCGGATAATTTCAGAAAGACTTTAGAGAGATTTTGAATTTTGTTGACTTCAAAAGAGAAAGCGGCGGCCAGTGGCCGCCCCCCAATTTTATGTTTTATTATTTTTCAGATTTCCAGTTCGGACGCATGTCCACGCCTCTTGTCTTATCACCCTGGGGGTTGTCGCCAAAGACATAATCGTTGCCGGGAAGAACCGCGTTAAGAACAATTCCCGCAATAGCGGCGATTGCAAGTCCTGTGAGCGTGATGGACGTCCCGCCCACCGTAAAGGTAAGGCCGCCGTTGAACCCAAGTCCGCTTACCAGAATCACAGCCGCGATAATCAAGTTTCTGGATTTTGTAAAGTCCACCCTGTTTTCCACCACGTTCCTCACGCCGATAGCGGAAATCATTCCGTAAAGCATAAAGCTTACGCCGCCGATAATTGCGGAAGGAATGGAGCCGATAACCTCCGACATTTTCGGGATAAAGCTAAGCACTATGGCATAGACTGCGGCGAGACGGATTACCTTGGGGTCGTAAACCCTGCTTAATTCCAGAACGCCTGTATTTTCACCGTAGGTCGTGTTGGCAGGACCGCCGAAAAGTGCGGACAACGATGTTGCAAGGCCGTCGCCAACCAGCGTCCTGTGAAGCCCCGGGTCCTCCAGATAATTTTCGCCCACGGTCGCGGAAATGGCCGACATATCGCCGATATGCTCCATCATGGTGGCAAGGGCAATAGGCGCCATAACGAGAACCGCCGTCACATCAAACCTGCAAATCCGGAAGGGCGGAAGTCCTACCCAGCTTGCCGCCTTAACGCCGGCAAAATTAAGAACCGCGCTGCCATCAGGGTTCGTCACTCCAAAGGCGTTCAAAAGCAAAGCCGCCGCATAGGAAATCACAACTCCCATAAGAATCGGAATGATTTTGAACATGCCTTTTCCCCAGAGGTTAAAGACGATAATCGTTCCAAGAGCAATCAGCGCCAGAAGCCAGTTGGTAGAGGCGTTGGAGATTGCGGACGGCGCCAGGGAAAGCCCGATACAGATGATAATGGGGCCGGTTACCACGGGGGGAAGATATCTCATAACCTTCTTTATTCCTATCAGCCTGATAATTAAAGCCAGAATCAGATACAGCACGCCCGCCACCACGATACCGCCGCAGGCATAGGGAAGCTTTTCTCCCATGCTCATTCCGGCAAAAATGCCTGTGTCCAGCTGCGCCACCGTCTGAAAACCTCCCAGAAACGCAAAAGAAGAACCTAAGAATGCAGGCACCTTTAGTTTGGAGCACAAGTGGAAAAACAAAGTTCCAAGCCCCGCGCAAATCAAAGTAACCTGAATCGAAAGTCCTTCTCCTTCAAAATAAACATTCACTAAAATCGGTACCAGGATTGTCGCGCCAAACATGGCGAACATATGCTGCAATCCCAGAATCAGCATTTTGGGAATCCCGAGCGTCCGGGCATCCCGAATTGCTTCCTGCTGCTTAATCATTTAATTTCCTCCTCATATTTCCTTTGTACTTGTAAAGTTACTATTGCCTAGTATATATGGTCTCTTCTCTGATTGCAAGCAAAAAATATACAGAATCCGGCGCCTTTTATCCGCGTCCTTTTCCGGCCAAAAATATCCTTTTTTCGAGTTGACTTAAAGGGGCAGTTGCACTAAAATTTTAAATAGTATAACATGACTGACAGAAAATGAGTGGAAAGTCTTTCACTCGAAGGAGTTTGCGTCTGCGCTGCGTCCGCAAACCCTGTTATGAGCAAACGCAGTGCAGAAACGAGGTTATTTATGGAACATTTGGAAAACATGAAGGACGTATTTATTTTGAGCCATCCGTTGATACAGCACAAGATTTCCCGGCTTCGGGATGTGAACACGGGCACCAACGAGTTCCGCAAGCTGATTGAGGAAATCGCCATGCTGATGGGATATGAAGCATTAGGCGACCTGCCCACAGAGGAGGTTGAAATCGAAACCCCCATCGAAACCTGCATGGCACCGGTTATCTCCGGCAAAAAGATGGCAATCGTCCCCATTCTGCGGGCGGGCCTTGGAATGGTAAACGGCATGCTCGCGCTTGTTCCCTCCGCGAAAGTCGGCCATATCGGACTTTACAGGGACCCCAAAACCCATGAGCCTCACGAATACTACTGCAAGCTCCCTGAACCTATTGACCAGAGAACCATCGTCGTCTTAGACCCCATGCTCGCCACCGGCGGCTCCGGCTCCGAGGCGGTAAATTTCATCAAGAAGCATGGCGGCAGGCACATCAAGTTTATGTGTATCATCGCCGCGCCGGAAGGACTGAAGAAGCTGCGCGAAGACCACCCGGATATCCAGATTTACGTGGGTCATCTTGACAGATGCCTGAACGACCACGCCTACATCTGTCCCGGACTGGGCGACGCCGGAGACAGGATTTTCGGAACGAAATAGATTTTATAACAGGCGGTGAAAGCGGAGGGCTTTCATCGCCTGTCTTCTATTTTACTCCATTATAATCCCAGTGCAGTTTCTACTTTATCTGCCGATAGCCAGCCCTTTTCAAATCTGAAACAGGTTTAATATTGGGCATAATCGTCATCTCCTTATTTTCATTATATCCAGTTTCCTGATAAACAGCAAGGAAATTAACATGCAAAGCGCTGAAAGCTACCTGTGGGACGGAAATCCGCCGCGTCCTGCCATCGTCCCCATATCGGAAATCGAAATCCCGGAGGCGTCCACCAACGCCGTTTTATCCTGCTGCTGTCCTTCCGAGGTTGAAGGTATTGTCCCGGCAAGCTGACCGCGGATACTCTCCGCGCGAAGCAGACAGAACTGTTTCAGGGTATCGCTTCCCTTTTCAAATTCCTCATAGCTGCAGAATTTTGTGGGGTCCTTTTCCACATAAGGGGCAATCATCTCTTTTACGGAAGATATCATCTCCTCAAAATAGCTATTGGAAAAACTGCCATCGGCAAAATGGCTGTCCAAAAATTCCTGGAAATACCGATGATACATTTCAGTGTATTCCTCATTATTAAAAATCCATGCAAGCATGGGACGTTCCTCCACAGAGCCGCCGGAAACCGGGGAATCGATTGGGAAATTCACCATGCTATTCGCATTGCTGCCCCCATTGCCGTCCGCATCTGACTGCGCCTCAAAGCCGCCGAAGGCAAGATTATAATCCCAGGGAATCATGGAAAGCTGTCCGTCTTTCTCATACAAATAATAGTTATGAACCATAGAGCCTGTATAGCTGTCAAAATTGCAGACAAAGTTGTGTACCACAAAATAACGGATAACTGCCTCCACATCGACCACATGCTCGATATCCTCTCCCTGTCCCATTTTTTTGAGTGAGGCAATCAGGCGTTTTTTGTCCGTATCTGTGATGTAGGTTTTGGCATTGTCAAAAATGTTTATATAGCTGTCAGACGCATCGTCGGTATACTGGAGCAGCACGTCGCTGCTTCCCTTGAACATGCCGCCGAATTGCGGCGGGCCGCCTTCCGGCATTTCACTCTTTTCAAATCCTCCCACGCCTCCCGGCAGCTCGGGTATTTCTCCGTCGAATCCCTTCTGCGCCTTTTTCGGGAGTTCTCCCGCATCTTTCCTGTCTTCCCCGCGCGCTCCGCCAAAGAATTCCTCCATGCCATCCCGGTCGAACTTGTCTCCGTTTCCCCGGCCGCCGCCCATATCCATACTGTCAGGCTTGTAGAGATTGCCGTAGCCGTTCCCGTAGTTCCGTGCAAGGAAGCTCTCCTCCACGCTTTCCACCGCCAGATAAAGCCCCCACTCCTCTCCGTTTACCGTAATATAAACATAGCTGCACAAAGGAGCGGCAACGCCAAAATCCCCCATCATCTTATAGGTAAGGTAATCTTTCATATAGGTGTTGTCCTGTATGATATTGTTCAGGCTGATTTTATCCAGTCCGTGGTAGCTATTTCCCTTTTCATAGCAGTCAAATTCTATTTTAAAGCTGTAACGGTCGTTTCCATATTCCTTTACCTGACTTAAAGAAGTGTTTCCCTTTGCCCGGATACCCACGTTTTTATATGCCTCATTGTCAATCACCACGCTGCACGCCGAATATTCCTCGTTTTCACAGGTGTCCGGAAAGCTGTCCCAGTCCTCCATGACAATATCGATACTGTGCACCCTGGAATCGTCAAACAGCCTCGAGGCATACCCTGTCTGCGCCATAACCGGCATAATCCCCAGCCTTTCGCCGTTCATGAAAACAGCCGTCACAATCAGGGTAAAAAGCATAACCCCGCAACATATTTTATCTATCTGCTTATGAGTTGACATGCGCCGCCTCCTTAACCCATATATTCTCCGCTGTAGCTGACAAGCACCGCGCTGTTTATGCCGTCCATTGCCGCCAGTTCATTGATAAAATCCGTGTTGTCTTCCTTCATGCGTATTTCCAGATTCAGCTCCACCATGCCCTTTTGCGCCGTTTTGCTTTTTACCACGCACCGCTGCACCCTGCCTTTCAAAAACTCCAACGCCTGCCGCTCGCTTTCATGCCCTTCACAGCCGATTACCACGATATACGGATTCAGATGCGGCTTCCTGTTGACGAAAACCAGAAGGACAATACCGATAAAAAGGCTCCCGAATACGGCAAGGGGAAGCATCCCCGCCGCCAGTACGATTCCTGCGGCAATCGACCAGAACAGAAAAGCAATGTCCAAAGGTTCTTTGATTGCCGTTCTGAACCTCACGATTGACAACGCGCCCACCATGCCCAAAGACAGCACCACATTGGAGGTTACCGCCAGAATCACCACAGTGGTAATCATGGTAAGGGCGATAAGCGTCACCCCAAAGCCGGAAGAATACATTACGCCGGAGAAGGTCTTTTTGTACACAAAGAAAATAAACATTCCCAGCCCGAAGGCCAAAAGCAATGCCGCCGCCATATCCACAACGCTTACGCTTGAAACATTCTCCATAAAACCTGATTTGAAAATATCGTTAAAAGTCATTTTTGCTTTTACCCCTTTTCTTTTTATTTTCCCTCAATCCTATGACACGCCGGGCAATATCCCGCGCCGCACCGATGCCGGCCGCCTTCTCATGCCTGCTGCCCCTGACGCCAACCGTCACCCGTAAATCCTGCACGCCGCGTATTTAGAGTAAGCTCCCGCCCTTCGCCCCGGAAGCTGCACCGCGTCCCTGATAATATCCGGCAGAAAGGCGTCCCATTTTACTTCCATAATAATTCCTGCATCGCCCGCCGGTATTGTCACGCAGTCAGGATTTAAAAAATCCGTTCCGCCAAGCCCGGTTCTGATATTGTAATCCAGCGTCACGCGGACGTTTCCCTCCGGATACACAAAAGCCTCCCTTGTATAGTCCACAATTGTTTTCGGAGCCAGCCCCTGTGCCTGCATTTTACTGTACAGCTCTGCGAGGAGCTTTTTCCCGCTATGTACCATGAAAGAATTATCGCCCTCCGCAATTTTCTGCACTTCCTCCGCAGACAGCAGAACGCTTTCCTTTCCTGTAAGGCCGTTATATTTCCGCTTTTTTTCCAGTTTGATAAGAGAAATATCTTTATTATAGTAGCGGATACGGAATTTTTCCCTTGTATTTACTCCGTCAATTTTCTCTCTCAGCGCCTTATCCTTTAAGTTATCAAAATAAAGGCTCCGTATCTCATACTTCCCTCCTCTCCCGTGAGCATCCTCTTTTGCCACCGCCCGCAGACGGCTTCTTATGACAGCGGCGTCCATAGCGTTAATTTCAATCTTCCACTCATGCCGAAAGCCTGCCACTTGCTTTCCTCCCTTCACTTTTAATAACTTCTCGGAATCTTCAGCCCTTATTTCATGGGGCTTTCAGAACCTATTTTTCAAAAATCACCCACTT
>QZDS01000118.1 GCA_009917455.1 bacterium 1xD8-48
TCCAAATAGGTTGATATAACCATTATAGCAGATGTGTAAATTTACACAAGAACTTTTAATACGTTATACTAGCAGTCCCTGCCTGTCCAGCCGCCCAAGCACTGACTTGCTGAATCCGCAGTACCGGCAGACTTCCCTGCTTGTCATCAAAACTTCCTCTCCCATTCCTGCACCTCATTCCTTAAACTTAATACTGCCTGCCGCTTTCTCCCAGTCCACACTGCCAAGCTGTCCGCCGAACCCACTGTACTCTGCCAGCAGGGCGGCAACATCAAATGCCTCTCTGTTCTTGATAAAAGAATAGCGGTCATCGGAGAACAGTACCCCAGAGAAGAACTCATACAGGAATGACAGCATGTTCCTCTGCACCTTTACGCCTTCCAGCTTTTCACGGAATGCCAGCGGGGATGGCGCATGCTTATAAGACAGGCTGCTGTATGGGCACTTATAATGCGTCACTGCCTTTATGCGTGTAACTAAACTCAATGCCTTCTTCTGTGACAACGATATCCTCTGACCTGGGGCATCTCTTCTGGTTATACCAATACGTATCATTTCTAAGGTATATGACTGGCTCCCCGCTTTTCTCAATAACAATTTTCCAACTTGTTATAGTTACCATAAGAATCCTCTCCTCTACATATTTTTTCTTAATTATAATAAGAAAAATCGGCTGGAATCTCATATGGCTTTTAACTTACCGCCACATATGCTGCCTGAATACCAGATAAGAATTTCTATACACAAAGCAGTACCCCTCTGAATAACAAACCAAACAAAAAAAGAGCCACAGACTAATTTATCTGCAGCTCCCACTTAACGCTCATTGTCTCTTTTCTAATTCTTCTCCCCTCTTCATAATGTTATGAAGCCTTTCGTTTTTATGCCAATCCACATTCTTCTCTTTCCAGTCTTTATTTATATCTGCATTTGAGTACAGCATCAGTGCCTCCAACAATTCACTAAACTCATATACTTCAAACCTGATGTTTGGGTAATTATCATCTGAAAAGCTATAAATCTCAAAGTTTGTAATCATAAGCTCAACAGCCATATTTTTTGATATTAAATCAGTAAAAGTATACTTTTTACTTTTTGTTGCGTCTACTACTGCCAATACCCAAAGCTTCTGACGCTTGTTATTATCTTCATACTCAAAAGCCTCAATAAATTTGATATAGACAGAATTAAAAATATCTATATTATACCTCTTCAAATTGTCGGTAGTAGCCGATCCTTTCTTAGACCCGCTGACTGCTCTGCATGAAAAAATAAATTTGCCTTCACTTTTTTTTAAGGCATTAATTAATCTTTTCATATCATCTTCTGTAAATTTACTCTCCTTACCGTTACCGTCCATCACAGCATAATTTGATGTGGCAATATAGGGCGAGTCTGAATAGAAAATAGGATTCTTATAATTTTCTTTCCCACTATTTTTCCCATATTTCTCAATAACTTTAATGTTGTTTGGCAAATTAAATGATGCTTTCAGCGTCACATTAAATGTAGCTATTTTGTGCTGAAACTACACA
>QZDS01000119.1 GCA_009917455.1 bacterium 1xD8-48
CCTGAATTATTCATACCAACTTAGCAGGAAGTGCTACAAGTCGCATCATTACTACATTTTAAGCGATTGTTGTTTTTCATCTTATAAGTGATAGAAAAGACCCCTGACTTATGGTAAAATTTAGGTGTCAACTCCGCAAAATACCATAAAGAAAGAGGTCTTCCTATGGATATTTTATCTACTGTCAGCCTGGAAAGCAATAGTAAAATTAACTTTGACGGAGGCGACTTATCTTCTGATTCAGGGCTCCTTCTTTTAAAAGAGTTCTGCTGCAAAATTGGTGCAGTCAAACTGGTAAGGCGCCTGTTTCATACAAATGATTCCGCCTGGTACCGCATCCATAAAGATGATGACAACCTTTTACAGGTTATTTACCAGATATTTGCTGCCTATTTTGAAGATGACTGCGCAGACGAGCTGACAAATGAGCCTGTCATGGGCGCTGTCCTGGAGAAAGAATCCCTTGCATCGCAGCCAACCCTTTCCCGGTTCTTTCACCGTATGGATGAAACTACTTTGGAGCAGTTTAACCAGATCCTCCGTGAGCTCCGTAAAGTAATCTATTCCATTAAAATGCCTGAATTTATCCTTTTCGACATTGACACAACCCTCCTGGATGCCTTTGGCGCACAGGAAGGTGCGGCATTCAATTACCATTACCAGGATAAAGGTTACCATCCTCTTTTCGCTTTTGACGGGCTGACCGGGGACCTCTTAAAAGCGCAGCTCAGGGACGGAACCCAGTACTGCAGCAAAGAGGCAGATGCCTTTATGAGATCCCTGCTGGAAGAATTCAAAGAGGATTTCCCTGACATTCCCCTATACCTGAGGGGCGACAGCGGTTTTGCTTCGCCGGCCCTGTATGAGGTGCTTGAGGAAAAAGGCTGTAAATATGCCATCCGCCTGAAGGAAAACAAAACACTTATCAGGCTGGCAGATGAGGGAAACCGGGCATTATACCGCGCAACAAAATATAACCAGGTGGACCCGGCTGTAGTGTATGGGGAATTCCTGTATCAGGCGGGTTCATGGAGCCATCCCCGCAGGGTTGTATTCAAGATAGAAAAGCCCTATGGACAAATAATCCACACTTACACCTTCATTGTTACTACAATGGAAGAACTGGCTCCTTACCAGGTGCTGCAGTTTTACTGTGGCCGAGGTAAAATGGAAAATTTCATCAAAGAAGGGAAAAGCGGCTTTGACTTTTGTGCAGTCAGCAGTTCAAGTATGGTTGTCAATGCAAACCGCCTGCAGGTTCATGTGCTGGCGTACAATATATTCAACTGGTTCCGGCGTCTGGCACTGGCAGCAAAAATGAGGAAAATGCGTGTGGATACTATCCGCTTAAAGCTGTTAAAAGTAGCAGCAAGGGTAGTAAAATCAGCCCGGTATAAGTATTTCAAGCTGTGCAGCAGCTGC
>QZDS01000120.1 GCA_009917455.1 bacterium 1xD8-48
AAGCCAAAAGGCGGCAGGAACAGGGAATTTTGCGGAGGAGGTGCAGAAAGCCGCGGAAGGAAAGAATGCGGAGGAAAAATCTGGCTCATCAGCATGGGCGGGGGACATGGTAGTCCCGCAGCCGCCGAGTTATTTTGGCTTTACATATGACAGCAGCATTTCCAATAAATCCAAAGAGGAAATGACGATGGATGAATACAAGCAGTGGTTTATGAATGAAATGTCGGGTATGCCTGTCAGCGGATGGTACCGTTCCACCTGCGTAGGCGGTGCGCTGACGATTACGGAAGAATGCTTTGAAAGGATGAAAACTGATCCGGAATGGGAAAAAACAGTGTTAGGAATGGTCAGGAAGATGTACTCCTGTACCGGAATCATGGGCTCCAAGATGATCGGCTACCAAGTCATCGGGGCAACGCCTGAACAGTGCCACGGGGAAGGGATACCCGTAAAGGATGGCTCTCCGCTTTCCGCAGATAATGAAGAATCATGGTGGGAGAAACGCCATAAGAGAATGGAAGAATTGATGGAGGAGCAGGAAAAAGAAGCGGTGAAAAAGGCGCAGGCACGGAGAGCGGCAGCACAAGAGAATTACCTGAAAAGCCAGATGGCAAGCAGGCAGAGGCAGCAGGCTTTCCTTGCAGAAGGTATACAGAATGACGATGGTGCAGTGGACATTCAGTCAGTGGGCGTAAGCGCATTGGCGGCAACTGCCTATGAGGAAAACATAAGCACATTCAGCAAAAGTGTGGTTGGAAGCCAGAAGATATAAGCATTCCGGGCATTTTGAAGTAAGGAAGATCATGCCCGGACTTACTGCAAGGGGGCATGGGCGGCCCCGAATGACAGAGGAGTTGCCGTAGCAGATAAGAGAATGAGGGCCGGTTCGTATTATCAACAGATGGTCAGGTTCCATCAATTTATGGAGGAGGACATGTAAAATGCGTGTTAGCAGAATATCGGCATTACTTATTACGGCAATGATGATTCCTGCAATCAGTGGATGCACCACACAGGGAAGCCCCGCCCCGGATGCCGTGCATCAGATTGAGGATGACGGCTCGGCGGTCTATGATGATGACCCGATAGCGGTGGAGCCGCAGCTTGACGAAGATGAGCTGGACGGGGGTTCGGATGATGCCAACGTGCAGGAGGAGATCATTTCGGCGGAACCGCATAAAGGGAGTGCGGATTGAAGAAAGTAATTGTAGTAATTTCAGCGAAGGGAGGTGTTTGCCATGAAGTCTGACAGGGGAAGTTAGGCGGTATGTCTGCATGGAGGTAATGAACCGCTCGGACTTATTATGAGGGAGCGGATGCGGCTCTGAACGACAGAGGGGTGTTGTTCGGCGAATTATCTGCACCTAGATTCTTCACATTAAATGCGCCGGTTTTCCGTATGGTTTGGATA
>QZDS01000121.1 GCA_009917455.1 bacterium 1xD8-48
ATAACTTCTCGGAATCTTCAGCCCTTATTTCATGGGGCTTTCAGAACCTATTTTTCAAAAATCACCCACTTTTTTCTCTAAAACACTTGACAAATCAATCAAAAAATGCGGCGCTTCGCGCCCCTTGATCAATTAAGTACATTTTTTTGATTGGAGGCGATTTTTGATGTTACCTTGTAACCCTGGCGGTCATGCCGCCTTTCAGGATACTTTCGTATCCCAGTTCCTTAAATTTTATCCTGATCCCTTTGTGCTTCCAAAAAGCACCTGGGATTATATCGTGCAGTTCTGGTTTCTCGATCTTTCCAAGACTGATTCTATCTTGCAGGATTGTTACTCTGTTTTTGGCCCGGAACCAAGGCTCCCTTCCTGCATGCTGCGCTCTTATCTGCTTGCTTTGAAACTGAAAGTTACTTCCATCACTGTCTGGTGCCGCATGCTTAAGGAAACTCCGCTTTATGCCATCCTCAGCGGTTTCTCTTTCGGTGATACCCCTGGTGTCGGTACTTTTTATGATTTCTTTTCCCGCATCTGGCAGGATGACTCCAACAACCTTTCCCCGAAAGACCGGTTCCCTAAGATAAAGAAAACTCCCAAAGGCAAAAAGAAAGGCGATAAGACTCCCTGCGACTCTTCCGGCATGGCTTCCAGGCTTCTTCCCCTGCTGGAACACTGGCAGTTAAAACCGCAAAATCCCTTCTTCCTTATTTTCCGGCTTTATCAGCAGCAGTTCCTGGACCAATCCATCCACAGGGGGTTGGTTAATCCCCGGCACCTGGCTCTTGCCGGTGACGGCACCCCTGTCCGTACTGCCGCACAGCAGCGGAAAAAGCGCATTTGTCATTGCAAGGAGAAAGGTTGTTCTTCCTGTAACTGCAAACGTCATTATTCCCAACCCGACTGTAACTGGGGATGGGACTCCCACCGGGAATGTTATTTCTTCGGCTACCACCTCTACATGTATGTGGCTTCAGATTCCCTCAGCGACCTCCCTGTATTTCCGCTTTTAGAGCGGGCCTCCCGGCATGACATGCTTTCCTTCCTGCATTCCTTTTTCACCATGAAAGCGTATCTTCCGGAATTCCAGATTGAAAAGCTCCTTCTGGATTCTGCACACGACGCTTACCCTGTTTATGAATACTGCAGACGGGAACATATCACACCGTTTATCGACCTCAATCCCGGACATACCGGACATTTTACCTATAAGGACGATTTTACAATCGATGATGATGGTGTCCCTGTCTGTAAGTTGGGCTTACGTATGCATAAAGATGGATATGAAGCTGCCAAACACCGGGCAAAATACCGCTGCCCAAAGTCAAACCGGAAACGTGGCTGCTTCTGTGAGCACCCCTGTTCACCGGCGAAATATGGAAGAACCGTACACATCTTTACCGATGACAAT
>QZDS01000122.1 GCA_009917455.1 bacterium 1xD8-48
CTAGTACAACATTGCTTAAATAATAATGAATAAATGTTGCTTTTTTATTGTAGTCGGTGCATAATAATTCTATCACTAAAGAATGGATGGATTACTATGCGAAGGAAAACAATTGATACTATCCCGGTTTTATCTGATGCCATGAAAAATATATTATCTGCTTTTTCAAAAAGCCGCTCCCTTCCGTCGGGACTGGTCAAAAGAGCCAGCATTGTCCTGCTTGCATCACAGGGGGAACTCAATCAGAATATTGCATCACAGGTCGGGCTTCATTATAATAATGTTGCCACCTGGCGCAGCCGGTTCCTCGCAGCGCTCCCGGCCTTGCGGAAGATTGAAATGGACGCCCCGGAAAAACTCGAAGATGGGATACGGGCAGTCCTGTCCGATAAAAAACGCCCCGGTGCCCCGTCTGTTTTTACGCCGGACCAGATCATGCGGATCATCGACCTCGCCTGCGGCAACCCGAACGATTTTGGGTACGAAGTAAGCCAGTGGAGCCTCCCGCTGTTAGTGGCAGAAATTAAAAAGCAGGGGATAGCAGCACAGATTTCTGAGAAATCTGTCAGCCGTTTTTTAAAAATGAGGTAGATTTACATCCCCACAAAATTCGTTACTGGCTTCATTCTTCGGAAAAGACAGAAGCCCCGGAATCTTTTGCGCGGAAAGTAAACGAAATCTGCGGCCTCTACCAGAGTGCCCGGGAACAAAGCCGGGAAGGCGCGCACATTGTTTCCACGGATGAAATGACCGGGGTACAGGCGTTGGAACATAAATATCCTGATAAGCTCCCATTACCCGGCCAGTGCGCCAAAATGGAGTTTGAGTATATCCGCCATGGCACGACCAGCCTCATCGGATTCTTTGATGTTGCGACAGGCCGTATGGAAATGCCGTATCTAAACTCCACACGCACAGAAGATGATTTTGTGGAAGCCGTAAAAGCATTGACAGGGACAGACCCGCAAGCCCCGTGGACATTTATATGCGATGGCCTGAACACCCACAAATCAGAAGCCCTTGTGCGCTTTGTGGCAGAAGCCTGTGCCCCTGGCGTGGAACTGGGCAAAAAAGGGAAAACAGGTATCCTTAAAAGTATGGAAAGCCGGGCGGATTTCCTGCATGACCCTTCCCACCGGATCCGCTTTGTCTATACTCCGAAACACAGTTCCTGGATGAACCAGATTGAGATATGGTTTGGCATCATTAACCGGAAGCTGCTGAAGCGGAAAAGCTACCTGTCAATAGCAGAACTGGAAGCAGGCATCCTGCGCTTTATTGAACAATACAATCTTACGGCACATCCATTTAAGTGGACATATGCCGGTATACCATTAG
>QZDS01000123.1 GCA_009917455.1 bacterium 1xD8-48
TGTTGTTCTTCAGATTAAAAGAGCATTAGATTTGCAGATTATATTAGTAGGAAAGTAATCCATGATAGATTTCCCGTCATATTGTGGGAACACGGTTTCGCACATTATTCGGAACTGAAAATACCCCTATGCAAATTAATTGCGCAGGGGTATGTCTTCCTGAAAAGATCAGAATGGAAGTTCCTCTTCCTCTGTCAGTGGTTCAGGATATTTATAACGCAGGTACGCATACAGCAGCTCTCTCTCTTTCAGAAAATCTATGAGAGTGAGGATCTCACAGCCCAGAAAGGTCTGTGCATCCCGGAGGTACTTTTTTGTCTCCTCAAAAGAGCCATGGTCAGAGCGTCTGTCCGTATAAAAGTTAAACAGCTCCCTGTCCGAAGGCTCCCGTAAATCGAGAGGTTCCCTGACGGTGACCCACCGTGCCCTCCGATGCCATTCGATGAAGTCAAAAAAGGTACCATCTTCATGGATGACCTGTTCCGGATTCTCATAGGGGCTGTTTCCAGCTTCCACCCAGGAACGCAGTTCCCCAAGTTCCAGCCAGTCAAGTGTCCCGGCATAGGCATCCTCCACCGCCTTAAGTTCCCGCTGCAGGGCTTTCCCTTTTATCTTATCCATAAGCGGCCTCCTATCCCAGTTCACAGTCGTTTATGGCCTGCATGACTGTGTCGGCATCCACCAGATCCAGCTTTTTTGCATCTGCACACAGCAGGCTCTGGCAGCAGAGGCGGTTAAGCACACGGGGCGTGCCGTCCGAAGCGTTCAGGATGGCCTCGGTGGCTCCTTCGTCAAAGACGGCGTGTCTGCATCCCGCCCCGTCAAGCTTTGCCTGGATGAAAGCCCTCCCCTCCTCTTTCGTCATGCCCTCCATGTGGAAGTTCATCACGAGCCTCTGGCGCAGGGGCTCGTGGACGGACAGGCGCAGGGTATTGTTCAGCTGCCCCAGGCCGCACAAAAGGACCACGGCCCGGTCCCTGGAATCCATCTCGAAGTTAAACAGGAGTTTTAAGTCATTCAGGATGGCATTGCCTATATAATTCGCTTCATCAATAATGATGACGGGGGTCTTTTTCTTCTCCAGGCACAGCCGGCTGACTTCCTCCTGTATGGAACGGAAGTTATCCGGCTTGCGGAAGGAGGGCTGCCCGCCCAGGGATTCCACGAGGCTGCGGTAGAAATCCGAAACGGTGAGCGTGGAGAGGCAGGAATAGACCACCTTGTAGAGGGAAGGGTTCAGTGCTGCCGCCCAGTTTCTCACGGCAGTGGTCTTGCCCCGCCCCGGCCCGCCCGTGAGCAGGCCGAAGCCCTTTGTCTTAG
>QZDS01000124.1 GCA_009917455.1 bacterium 1xD8-48
AGCTACGACACCACGGAAGGAGGGATTGGATTGGAAAAAGATTCTGCATTGTACCAGCTCATGGACACCCGTATGAACGGCGTCATGAATGGAATTGTAAGCGGTGACGGGGAATACCAGGCGATTCTCCGAAAGTCGGATATATACTCCGGCGAACTGGACAGGATGGATTTATCAAAAGAAATCCGGCTGCTGATTGACCGGTATGTCAGTGAGCAGAACGCGCTGGGCTCCCGGTTTGGGATGCTCGCCTACCTGTTGGGATTTTCCGACTGCAAGGCCATGTTTTTAGGGAAATGCCTGCCGACAGAAGCAAAAGAAATGAACACAGAACTGTAACCGCAAATTGACTGACAGGACGGAAAGGCCGCTATGCAGCCCTTCCGCCCTGTCTCTTTCGTTTTCAAATGAATATCCATGCCTCCAGCTCCGCATATTTGTTGGACTTTGACCACTGCGGGTGCATCCTGAACCATGCCCGCTCGTCATCCGGCGTGACCGTCAGCTTCGTAAAATAAACGGGGGAACCGGCGTCATCCAGTTCCCCGCGGGCTTCGGGGCTTAGGTTTAGGAGCCACTCGAAGCGGTCTTCATAAACCCTCACCCCTGACACATATCTATCCATTTCCTCTTCCGAAAACTCGCCATCCTCCGGCATGGAGAACTGCCCCATGAGCTTTTGCAGGTTTTCCAGCTTGCCGCTCACGTCCGCCTCCGTGGCGGGCTCCACGTCCCCGTACTGCTCCAGTTCCGCGATCCGCTCCCCAACCTCCTGCTGCTTTCGGCTGAATACCTCTTTCGGTATCTCGTTGTTCATCCTCATGTCGAGCAGCGTCTCATATCTGCCCCGCTCCTTTTTGAGCTGTTCTTCTATGATTTCCTTGTCCCGCAGGACTTCCGACTATACACTTGCTGCAAATAGGGATTTGCATTATCAACTTTCATCTTATCCTCCTTCCATCAGCCCAGCAGTGAAATATCACCGTCCTACTATTTAATCCAACAGCCCCTCTGTCGTTCAGAGCCGCATCCGCTCCCTTGTGATAAGTCCGAGCAGTTCATTACTTCATAATTACATTTTGCCTATGTTCCCCGGTCAAATTTCATACCAGCCTTCACCTCCTCTCCCTGGTTCCCCGATCTGCCGGAAAACCGGGGATGCCTGCCCTGCCTTGTCCGGCTGTGGCGTATCGGGGATAGGGAGCCTTTTCTCAACACCGCCAACTAATTAAAATGGTGTTAGTCAGGAAATGGGGTGATAGGCAGTTAAATCAAATGTCTAACAGCCCCCTCATCTTAACATCGC
>QZDS01000125.1 GCA_009917455.1 bacterium 1xD8-48
AGAGGGGCCGCCGCCGCAGATAAGAGGAATGAAACTTTTTTGAGGGCCGGTTCGTATTATCAGCAGATGGCTAGGTTCCATCAATTTATGGCGGAGGATATGAAAAATGCGTGTCAGCAGAATACCGGCATTACTGATTACGGCAATGATGATTCCCGCGATTAGCGGATGCACCACACAGGGAAGCCCCGCCCCGGATGCCGTGCATCAGATTGAGGATGGCAGTCCGGCGGTCTATGATGATGACCCGATAGCGGTGGAGCCGCAGCTTGACGAAGATGAGCTGGACGGGGATTCGGATGAATCCAATGTGCAGGGGGAGATCATTTCGGCGGAACCGCATAAAGGGAGTGTGGATTGAAAAAAGTAATTGCAGTAATTTCAGCGAAGGGAGGTGTTTGTCATGAAGTTTGACAGGGGAAGTTAGGCGGTATGTCTGCATGGAGGTAATGAACCGCTCGGACTTATCACAAGGGAGCGGATGCGGCTCTGAACGACTGAGGGGCTGCCATTAAAATAATTGATGACAATGGAGGATTTGAAAAATGAATGTAAATGGAATAGGGGCAACGGGATATCCGGCATGGCAGGGAGCAAGAAAGGCAGAAGGCAGTACGAAGGACGGTTTCGGGGCAAATGTGAAATCAACAGGAAACGTAGTACATATTGACCCTGACGCAGTATTTTCCATCCATCATGTAAAGACAGGGGACAGCGCAAACGTATACCGGGCGGATGATTTTTCAGAGGACAATCCGATCTACCTTGTGAAAGGCACTGACATAAACGGAAATGAATACGAGCAGACGGTGGATGTGAGCAAGGTGAATCCGAATAGCTGCTCTTATACGGAGATGCTTGCATTAAATGCGCATACCGGGAATAAGTCGGACAGCAATTTCATGACCATGTCGATATTGAAGGATAAGATGGACGGCACTTCCTACCATGAAAAAGCGGATTATATGGCAATGGCGCACGAGCTTATGAATGACATGAAAACGATTGGAAATTGGGACGGGTATCTGCGGTATGGGAAGTGGATCAATGATATCCTTACTTTCTGTAAAGGTAAATCATAATTGAAAACAGCCTGCCCCACGGTTACATACCCTAATAAGCCAAAGGGCAGGCATCCCCGGCGTTCCGGCAGATAGGTGAATCAGGGAAGCAGTGCGGACAGTGAGCCGTAATATTGAGAACAATGGAGGATTTGAAATGGGAGTTAATTCAGTAAATGATGCAGGTTCCGCATATGGAGCGGCTTTCAGGAA
>QZDS01000126.1 GCA_009917455.1 bacterium 1xD8-48
TAAATATTATAAATGTGAGGTTAGCCAACATGACAATCGAAGTCCTCAATAAACTTAATATATATGCAGATGCTTTCAACCGGATCCGTGATGTTATGAACGAACGGGAACGTCGGCTTTTTCTTGCCGAAACAGCTGTCCGGTTCGGATATGGTTCCATAAGCGTCCTCAGCCAGCGCACGGGGGTAGCAATCTCCACAATACGCAGAGCAATTGCCGAACTTTCTTCGCAGGAGGCAGCTGATGACGGGCATGTTCGCTGTGCAGGGGCAGGACGCAAACCAGTAGAAGAGATATATCCGGATATCGTAAACCTCATACAGGAAATCCTCGATGATGAAACTTATGGTTCGCCTGAAGGTGGCAAATGGATGTCATGCAGCCTGCGAAAAATCACAAAGGTACTGTCCGATAAGGGCATCCTCATTGAAAAGAGTACAGTACAGCGGATTGTTCGGGACCTTGGTTACAGCCGCCAGAAAAACCGAAAAATGGAACAGGTCGGTGTTCCGGACCCTGACAGGGGCGTGCAGTTTGAGTTCATCCATTCAGAAACAGATAAGTCCCTGAGGGATGGCATTCCCGTCATTTCTGTTGATACAAAGAAAAAAGAGAATATAGGCAACTTCAAAAATGATGGTACGGAGTATCGAGCCTCAAAACAGCCGCGCATGGTGTCCGACCATGATTTCTTTATCCCGGAGCTTGGGAAAGTTGCTCCTTATGGGATATACGTCCTGAATAACAATGCTGCATTTGTAAACCTGGGAACAAGCGCTGACACAGGCCTGTTTTCAGTAGAAAGCATCCGCCGCTGGTGGTACACAGTAGGCAAGGAAAACTTCTGGTATGCCGACAGGATTGTGGTCACCTGTGACTGCGGCGGAAGCAATGGAAGCCGGAACAGGCTGTGGAAGCTTGCGCTGGCAGAATTGGCTGAAGAAATCGATAAGGAAATAGAAGTCATCCATTATCCGCCAGGGACATCTAAATATAATAAGGTTGAACACCGGCTCTTCTGTTACATCTCAAAACACTGGCAGGGTAAACCACTGGTTGATGTGCAGACTGCAGTGAACCTGATTCAGTCTACAACTACTGAGAATGGACTGTCTGTTACATGTATGCTTGATAAAAATGTTTATGAAACGGGCATCAAGGTGACTGATGAAAGCATTGATGAAATTGACATTGAATACACAGGTCCACATCATGGATGGGCATACATCATAAAAGGCTTTAAACTTTAAGCGATAATTTTTCT
>QZDS01000127.1 GCA_009917455.1 bacterium 1xD8-48
TAGTATAACGTATTAAAAGTTCTTGTGTAAATTTACACATCTGCTATAATGGTTATATCAACCTATTTGGAGGACAAAACCATGGGCAGAAACAAAAAATATGGGAACATCATATTGAAAGACGGTGACCGCGAGATTCTGGAAAAAATTGCCCGATCCCAGACTGCGGAATACCGTAAGGTACAGCGCGCAAAAATTATCCTGTATAGCACAGATGGAATGTCCAACTCTGAAATTGCGCAGACAATCGGTGTCCATCCTAACACAGTGGCTAACTTCGTCAATAAATATATAGCCGCAGGCCTTGAGTATACAATGAATGATGCTGCCCGGTCCGGCAAGCCGAATTCCATAACCAATGAAGAAAAAGCCTGGATCACAAACATTGCATGCACGAAACCGAACGACCTGGGCAGGGCACAGGAACTGTGGACATACCGTACACTGCAGCAATACATCCAGTCCTGCTGCGCAGAAGCGGGATACCCCGAATTGAAGAGTATTTCCCATGCTACCGTTCGCTCCATTCTTGAAGGCAATGAAATAAAGCCCAATAAGATCAGCTATTACCTTGAACGGAAGGATCCCGAGTTTGAGACAAAAATGCATGACGTCCTCCTTGTATATAAGCAGGTAGAGATGTGCTTTGACAAAGAAGGGAATCTTGTCATCAACATGGAAGAGCCCAAAACAGTGACTGTCTCCTATGATGAGAAACCCGGCATCCAGGCTCTTAAGAACATAGCACCGGACCTTCCGCCGGCACAGACACACGGTACTGTCGGAAGGGATTATGAGTATAAACGTCTGGGGACATTGTCCTTACTTGCAGGAATGGACCTGCTTACGGGAGAAATTATCCCCCTTGTAAGTGATACCCATAAAAGCTCGGATTTCATTTCATGGCTCCGTAAGCTTGATGCGAAGTATCCGGAACATGATACAATACGGCTTGTCCTGGATAACCATTCCGCCCATACATCCAAAGAGACGCAAAAATATCTTGCAACAAGACCGGGGAGGTTTGAATTTGTATTCACACCCAAGCATGGTTCATGGTTGAACCTGATTGAAAGTTTCTTTGGAAAGATGGGGAAGCAATGTCTTAAGGGCATCCGTGTCGATTCCAAAGAGGAACTGGAAGAACGGATATATCAGTATATTGCCGAAATAAACGAACATCCGGTAGTATATCATTGGACATACAAAATGGATGAGCTTGAGATATGATTTTCCACATAAACTTTGAATACGCTATA
>QZDS01000012.1 GCA_009917455.1 bacterium 1xD8-48
CAAAAGGAAGGGAAGGCTCTTGAGAGAGTTTAAGGAGTATGCTGTACGGTATTCGGTTTTGAGGGTGCGGTGATAATGTTACATATGGCCCGGTGGCTCAGTTGGTTAGAGCGCCGCCCTGTCACGGCGGAGGTCGTGGGTTCGAGTCCCATCCGGGTCGTTTAACAGAATATTTGGGATCTTAGCTCAGCTGGGAGAGCATCTGCCTTACAAGCAGAGGGTCATAGGTTCGAGCCCTATAGGTCCCATTTATATCAATAATATATTGCCGATGTGGCTCAATTGGCAGAGCAGCTGATTTGTAATCAGCAGGTTATCGGTTCGAGTCCGATCATCGGCTTGTAATAACCAACATTATATGGATGGATTCCCGAGTGGCCAAAGGGGACAGACTGTAAATCTGCTGCAAATTGCTTCGGTGGTTCGAATCCACCTCCATCCATTAGCCGAAAGGCATCTTTTAGAAAGAATAAATTTAATAACGCGGGGTGGAGCAGTCTGGAAGCTCGTCGGGCTCATAACCCGAAGGTCATAGGTTCAAATCCTATCCCCGCTACTTAATGCCCAGATAGCTCAGTTGGTAGAGCAGAGGACTGAAAATCCTCGTGTCACTGGTTCGATTCCGGTTCTGGGCATTTTTTATATGACTATGAAACATAAAATGTTTTATTTGTGGGAATGTTAATAATGATGAGTTTGGGCCACTAGCTCAGGTGGTAGAGCACTTGACTTTTAATCAAGTTGTCCCGGGTTCGAGTCCCGGGTGGCTCATTTATAGTAGATTTTTTATAGATATTCTATAAGAAGTCTATTTTTTTGCGTTTTACGCTATTTTGAGACAAAAATTCCCCTGTGTTTCCCTATGATACTAGGATAGAAGAGGAAGCGCCGGCTATCTCCGGCGGATAAAATGAAGCTTAAGGATTTATGAGTCGTCTGACCCGGACGGGAGGCAGAGTATTTTTAATTTCTTTGTATATGCTTATTCTAAGTTAAAGGGGCTGTTGTAAAACAGGTAATGATCTGTTGCTGTAACAGTTCCTTTTATTTATACGGAAAGGTTTATCAGATACAGGATGAGATTTGGTTTTATAAAGTACATAAAAGAATATTATGTTTTTATTGCTTTTTTAGCCACTTTATAGTATTTTGATAAGGGAATTTTTATATGAGGAAGAGGATTATGAAAAAGTATATTATTTTATTTGCGGCATGCAATATGCTGCTTTGTTTTGCGACAGGTTGTGCCGAGGTGCAGGAGACCGGTTTGATGGTCTGGAGCGGTACGGAAGAGGAAGCGGATTTTGAACTTCAGGAGAATCAAAGCCTGCTGTATACAGAAGAGGGATATTTTGTGGCGGAGGGAAGGCTCTGCGAGATGGAAAAGGGCGGTTTTTCTGTGGAGACAGAAGACGGACAGAAGCTTGGTTTTAAAATTTCGCCAGAAACAATTATCTATACCGGAGAAAATAGTGAAATGCTGGAAGGACAGGCTGTCAAGGTGGTATTTGACGGCAAAGTAACCGGAGATAGCATGGAAAATGTAACGGTTATAGCGATTACCGCATTGGAAGAATAAAACTGAATAATTTATTAATGTTTTAATAAGAATAACTCAAAGTGAGTGTAACATACACAAATATTTTTTATATTATGATATAATGTACGCGGTGCCATTGCAGATTGGCAAAAAATATTTTTTAAGGATGGTATTATGAGCGATAAATCTGAAAAGTATAAGGCGCATGTGGAGAAGCTGAGAAAAAGATATGAGCGGAGGCGGGAATTTTATCACCTGCTTCGGGAATATGCCGGGGATATTTTGACGTCAGATAATTTTCGCAGTACGAGGAATTATATCCAGCACGGCTCAATGCCGGTGCAGAGGCATTGTCTTGATGTTGCGGCCCAGAGTATTGCAATCAGTAAATTTTTAGGGATTGAATGCAATGAGAGGGAACTGATACGCGGCGCATTGCTGCATGATTATTTTTTATATGACTGGCACGATAAGACAAGGAAAGGCTATCAGAGGCTGCACGGATTTTATCACCCGGGAATCGCCCTTCGGAACGCCAGTAAGGAGTATCGCCTGACTAAGCGGGAAAGGGATATTATAAAGAAGCACATGTGGCCGCTGACGGTAGTACCGCCGCTTTGCAGGGAAGCGTGGATTGTAACGACCGCGGATAAGTATTGCTCTTTGCTTGAGACGCTGCATTTGCGCAGAGGGAATGTGTCCAATATAAAGAGAGCAAAATTAAGGACAGCAGGATGAATGACGGACTGCTCGATAAATTGAAAGACTACAGTAAAAGCGATTTTTATCCCTTTCATATGCCGGGGCATAAAAGAAACTTTAAAAAAGGCGCTTTGGCGGAAGCTTACAGGTATGACATTACAGAAATAGATGGTTTTGATAATCTGCACCAGCCCATGTCTTTGATTAAGAAGGCGCAGGAGCACGCGGCCAGGCTGTATCGGTCCGAGGAAACTTATTTTTTAATAAATGGAAGTACAGCAGGGATTTTAAGCGCGATTTCAGCGGTTGCCGGTGGGGGGCGTAATCTGATAATTAGCAGGAACTGTCATAAAGCCGTATATCATGCGGCTTTTTTAAATCGTATGAAACTGCATTATGTGTATCCGGAAAAGACAGAAGGGTATGATATTGCAGGGCCGGTTTTAGCCGCCGGTATAGAAAAACAGATTAAAAACATTTTGGGAAAAGAGGAATTTAAAGAGAAAGACGCGGGTGAAACCATCGCAGGCATTGTTATTACCTCTCCGACCTATGAAGGAATTAATTCAAATATAAAAGAGATATCAAAGCTGGCTCACAGCTATAAAATTCCGTTGATTGTGGACCAGGCACACGGCGCCCATTTCGGAATGCATCCTCAATATCCGCCTAACGCAGTAGAAGAGGGGGCGGATATTGTAATACACAGCGTTCACAAGACTTTGCCGGCGCCTACCCAGACGGCGCTGATACACAGAAACGGCAGCCTGACGGACAGGGAAGTATTGAAACGGTATCTTCGCATTTATCAGTCCAGCAGCCCTTCCTATCTGCTGATGGCGGGAATTGACGAGGCGATGCGCTTTGCGGAGGCGGAGGGCAGCCAAAGGCTTGAAAAGCTGCTGGATATGAGAGAGCTTTTTTTAAAACAGGTGGAAAGCTGCCGGTATATTCGCGTATGCCCCGTAACCGAGCCGGGGAAACTGGTGATTTCGGTGGATGAATCTTTTATGAGCGGACAGATGCTTTATGATATTTTACGGGAAAAATATCATTTGCAGATGGAAATGGCGGCGGGAAGCTATGTGGTCGCCATTCTGACAATGATGGACGAAAAAAGCGGTTTAGACAGGCTTTCCGAAGCGCTGCTGGAAATTGATGGAGGGACAATAGCGGGCAAACGCCACGTATGCCGGTTTGACTTTCCGGAAAATCCTGTTGCGGCGATGGACTTGTGGGAAGCATACGCGCTGCCTTATGAGGAGAGGGCGCTTTTGGAAGCGGCAGGGAAAACGGCTGCTGAATTTATCAATCTTTATCCGCCTGGGATTCCTTTGCTTGTTCCGGGGGAAATCATAGGCGAGGGGATGATAAGGGTAATTGAAGGATATATTATTAACGGATATACAGTTCAGGGAATCAGTGATAACAAAATAAAAATAGTGAAAAGTATTTAGGGAAAGGTATGGCTTTTATGAGAAAGACAAAAATTATCTGTACAATTGGTCCGGCATGTGAGGCGGAGGAAAAACTGCGGGAGTTAATGCTTGCAGGAATGAATGTTGCCCGTTTTAATTTTTCCCATGGGACGCATGAAGAGCATAAAATAAAATTTGAGAGAGTAAATAAAATAAGCAGCGAGCTTGGTTTACAGGTGGCGACGCTCCTGGATACCAAAGGGCCGGAAATCAGATTAGGGGATATTGAGGGAGGAAAGACTGAGCTTGTTTCCGGCCGGAAGTTTACGCTGACGACGGAAGAAATTATCGGAAACAGTGAAAAGGCTTCAATCACTTATGCGAATCTGAAAGACGATATCAGCGTTGGAACCACCATTTTAATTGACGACGGGCTGATTGAGATGACAGTGGACGCAATTGAGGAAAATGATATTATATGTACGGTGGTAAACGGCGGCCCGATATCAAATCATAAGGGCGTTAATGTTCCCGGAGCAGTCTTGTCTATGCCTTATATCAGCGATGTTGACAGAAGCGATATTATGTTTGGCTGCGATATGGGATTTGATTTTCTTGCGGCATCCTTTGTAAGATGCAGGGAAGATATTCTTGAAGTGAGAAAAATTCTTGATGAACAGCAAAGCACCATGAAAATCATTGCTAAAATTGAAAATATGCAGGGAATTCGCAATCTTGAGGAGATTCTTACCGTTTCAGATGGTATAATGGTGGCAAGGGGCGATATGGGCGTTGAAATTCCCATGGAGGAAGTGCCTGTTATCCAGAAACGGATGATAAAAATGGCGGAGAGGATGGGAAAGCATGTTATCACGGCAACGCAAATGCTGGAATCCATGATTAAAAACCCCCGTCCCACCCGGGCGGAGGCAACGGATATTGCCAACGCCATTTATGACGGAACTACTGCTATTATGCTTTCCGGTGAAAGCGCTGCAGGCCGCTATCCCACAGAAGCTGTCAAAACCATGGCGAAAATTGCGGAGAGGACAGAGCAGGACATTGATTATGAGGGCAGAATGAGAAACAGGGCCTTTTCGGGAAACCCGGATGTGACAACGGCAATTTCTCATGCAACCTGTATGACAGCCATGGATTTGAAGGCTGCCGCTATTATAACGGTGACAATTTCAGGGTTTACGGCCGGAATGATTGCCAGATATAAGCCGGGATGCCCTGTCATTGCGTGCAGTGTGAGCCCAAGGGTGTGCAGGCAGCTTAGCCTTTTGTGGGGAGTGACGCCTTTGTGGATTGCCCGTGAGAGCTCCACGGACGATTTATTTGAGGTGGCGGTAGCAGCGGCGGAAAAGGCCGGATATATCAAAAAGGGCGATGTGGTGGTGCTCACGGCCGGCGTACCCCTTGGCGTGTCAGGAAATACCAATATGATTCGTGTAGTAGAGGTTTAATTATTGTGGGAAAAATGATATACTTAATGGGAAAGAGCGCGTCTGGAAAAAATGCGGTTTACACCCATTTACTGGAAAATAAAGTTCTTAATCTGAAAAAAGTGGTGCCTTATACTACCCGGCCGATACGGGCAGGGGAGATAGAGGGGACGGAATATCATTTTACGGACGAGGAAGGCTACAGAAAGTTAGAGGATGCGGGCATGGTGATAGAGGCCCGCGTCTATCATACATATTATGGGCCGTGGTACTATTTTATGGTAGACGACGGTAATATTGACTTAAGCAGAGAAAACTATCTGGTAATCGGGACATTGGAGTCTTATCAGAAAACGGTCGGGTATTTCGGCAGGGATAAGGTGGTTCCGGTGCTCCTTGAACTGGATGACGGCGTGAGGCTAAAGAGAGCCCTCGAGCGGGAGATGAAAGAAGATGTTCCCGGATATGAGGAAATGTGCAGACGTTTTCTGGCGGACTCCGTGGATTTTTCGGAAGAAAAAATAAGGGAAGCGGGTATAGACAGGCGTTTTTTTAATAATGAATTAGGCGTCTGCCTGGACGAAATAGAAAAATATATAACCAGCCGGCTATGTGAAGAAAATTAGCCGGGTCGGGTTCTTAACGGAAAAGAGGTGGTCTGTATGGATATAAAAGTGAATCAGGCAATGCCGGTGACAACGCCGGAAGCGCCGGCTCAGGTGCATGAATCTGACGGAGCGTTTAAATTCACGCTGGTCAGCCATATTGAGGAGCAGGAGCTGCAGGCAAGGCTTGGCGCGTTGATGGAGGAGATAACCATGCAGGGCGATAAGCTGGCTAAGAAGCGTGATATCAGGGATATGAAAAAATACAGAGGCCTTGTCAAGGAGTTTATGAATGAGGTGGTGAGCCGTTCCCACGCCTTTTCCAGGGAAAACTTTCTTGACAGAAAGGGAAGACACAGGGTTTACGGTATTATCAGGCTTGTGGACGAAAATCTGGATGAACTGGCAAAGGAACTTATGAAGGATGAGCAGGACCATCTTGCGATTCTGTCCAGGATAGGAGAAATCAGGGGACTGCTATTGGATATTTTGACCTGACCGGTATTTAAGGGTTAAAATTACGAGGGGGATAAAAGCCGGATTTACGGCGGAATGAGAGGGGTTTATGCGCAGATTTGCCGATATAGTAGGTCAGGAGCAGTTAAGGGAGCATTTGGAGAACGCTGTCAGGACGGGTAAGGTATCCCATGCCTATATCATTAACGGAGAGCGGAATGCCGGAAAAGAGTTTATTGCCAAAACATTTGCAATGGCGGTGCAGTGTGAGAACCGGCAGGATGTAGAACCTTGCGGGGAATGCCATTCCTGTAAGCAGGCGCTTAGCGGCAACCATCCGGATATTATTTTCATTACCCATGAGAAACCGGGAACAATAGGTGTGGATGATATCCGCAGACAGATTAACGGAGATGTGGAAATAAAGCCCTACAGCGGACCCAAAAAGATTTATATAGTGAGTGAGGGTGAAAAAATGACGGTTCAGGCGCAGAACGCGCTTTTGAAGACTTTGGAGGAACCGCCGGAATATGCAGTCATCCTTATACTTACAGACAATGTAAACACGCTTCTTCCCACCATTTTAAGCCGCTGTGTTGTGCTTAACATGAAACCGGTAAGAGACGCCCAGATTAAAGAATATCTGATGGAAAATATGGGAATTCCTGACTATAAGGCAGATATCTGCGTGGCTTTTGCAAGAGGCAATGTGGGAAAGGCGAGATTGCTTGCAAACAGCGAGGAATTTGACAAGGTCAAGGAAGAAGCCATTACGCTGCTCAAATATATTGGCGAGATGGAGCTGCACGAGATTGTAGCGGCTATAAAAAAGATAAACGAGTATAAATTTGACGTAAACGACTATATGGATATTCTTTCTATCTGGTATAGGGATGTGCTGTTGTTTAAAGCCACCCATGACGTTAACCACCTGATTTTCAGAGAGGAAATACAATCTATCAGGAAAGTGGCCGATAAGAGTACCTATGAAGGGATTGAAAGGATTATAGATGCGCTTGAAAAGTCAAAGCAGAGGCTTAACGCCAACGTGAATTTCGAGCTGACCATGGAGCTTTTGCTTCTGACAATTAAAGAAAATTAAGTGAGGTTTATAGATTTATGACGAAAGTAATTGGTGTGCGATTCAGAACTGCCGGAAAAATATATTTTTTTGACCCGTTGAAGTTCAATATTAAAAAGGGAGACCACGTAATCGTTGAAACTGCAAGAGGAATAGAATACGGGACGGTAGTGGGAGGCATCAGGGAGGTGCCGGACGATAATGTCATTCAGCCCTTAAAGCCGGTGCTTCGTCTTGCCACACAGCGGGACGACGAGCAGGAGGCCGGTAACAAGCAGAAGGAAAAAGAGGCTTTCAAAATCTGTCTGGAAAAGATTCACAGGCACGGACTGGAAATGAAGCTGATTGACGCGGAGTATACTTTTGATAACAATAAAGTACTGTTTTATTTTACCGCCGATGGAAGGATTGACTTCCGTGAGCTTGTAAAGGATTTGGCTGCCGTTTTTAAAACCAGAATAGAGCTGCGGCAGATAGGGGTGCGGGACGAAACGAAGATATTGGGCGGAATCGGCATCTGCGGAAGGGAGCTGTGCTGCCACAGGCATTTGTCGGAATTTGTGCCGGTTTCCATCAAGATGGCAAAGGAGCAGAATTTATCTTTAAATCCCACAAAGATATCCGGCGTGTGCGGAAGGCTGATGTGCTGCCTGAAAAATGAGGAGGATACTTACGAAGAATTAAACAGGAGACTTCCCAATGTAGGCGACCATGTGACTACCGAGGACGGATTAAAGGGCGAGGTGCACAGCGTAAATGTGCTTCGTCAGCTGGTAAAGGTTATTGTGGAAGTGGGAGACGAGAAGGAAATCCAGGAGTATCGTGTGGAGCAGCTTCGTTTCAAACGGAAGCATAAGCACAATAAGGTGGATGTGCAGGATGAAAAATTAAAAGAACTGGAGAAGCTTGAGAAGGAAGAACCCAGGTCGAAGCTTGACGATAATTAGAGCGCATTCACAGAATTTTAAGCAGCTAAGAGAGGCTGTTCGCAGGGAATTTGAATTCCATAAACGATTGCGAGAGCAGAGCCTGAATGAGGAAAATTATGAAACAATGCTCTGAGAAGGATTTGGAAAAAGGCGGGGCGGCGCTGGAGGAAGCCGGGGACGGGGTGGAAGCGCTGGTGCGCCCGGGAGAGCGGGTGGACGATTTGCAGAGGAATCACTACCGGATTATTCAGGACCCGGCGCGTTTTTGCTTTGGAATGGACGCAGTGCTGCTTTCAGGGTTTGCCAGTGCCCGGGAAAGGGACAGGGTTCTCGACCTTGGGACGGGAACGGGGATTATTCCGATTCTTATGGCGGCCAAAACCGGGGCGGCGCATCTGACAGGGCTGGAAATCCAGCCGGAAAGCGCCGATATGGCAGGCCGTAGCGTGCGGTTAAACCGTCTTGAAAACAGAATAGACATTGTTACAGGCGATATTAAGGAAGCAGTCAGCCTTTTTGGCGCTGCTTCTTTTGACGTTGTGACCTGTAATCCGCCCTACATGACGGAGCATCACGGGCTTACGAATCCTGACGCGCCGAAGGCCATTGCAAGGCACGAGCTGCTTTGCACGCTGGAGGATGTAATAAGTCAGAGTGCGAAGCTTCTGCGGCCGGGAGGAAATTTTTATATGGTACACAGACCCTTTCGGCTGGCGGATATTATTGTGCTGCTTCGGCAGTACCGGCTTGAGCCTAAGCGGATGAAGCTGGTGTATCCCTTTGCGGATAAGGAGCCTAATATGGTTTTAATCGGGGCGAACAGAGGCGGAAGGGCGAGAATGACGGTGGAGAAGCCGTTGATTGTTTATAAGAGCCCGGGCGTGTATACGGACGAGATTTATGATATTTACGGGTATTGATTCCCGTAGGGGTCAGCAGATATGCTTCGTTGCAAGCTGGATGTCCTGTCGGCTTGCTATGGGGTTGTTGGCGTTTGCGAGAGAGGTCGGTTTGGAAAAGGAATTTGCAGGGGGAAGGAGAAAATGACAGGAACCTTATATTTGTGTGCCACTCCCATAGGAAATCTGGGGGATATTACGGCCCGGGTGCTGGATACGCTGCGGGAAGTGGATATGATTGCGGCGGAGGATACGAGAAACAGCATCAGGCTGTTGAACCATTTTGAAATCAGGACACCTATGACCAGTTATCACGAGTATAACAAGGTGGAAAAGGCGGAGCAGATTGTGAGCTGGCTGATGGAGGGTAAAAGTATTGCGCTGATTACGGACGCCGGTACGCCGGCCATATCCGACCCGGGGGAGGTTTTGGTGGGCAGATGTTTAAAAGCGGGAATTCCTGTGACATCTCTGCCAGGGTGCTGCGCTTTAATTACGGCGCTGACGCTTTCCGGGCTTCCCACAAGGCGGTTTTGCTTTGAAGGTTTTCTTCCGGCGGATAAAAAGGAGAGAAGATTTGTGCTGGAAGAGCTTTCCAGGGAGACGCGGACCATCATACTGTATGAGGCGCCTCATCATCTGAAAAGGACGCTGACCGAACTTTTTAATGAGTTAGGGGAGCGGCGGATAACTCTGTGCCGGGAGCTGACGAAGCGGTTTGAGACGGTTTTCCCTACGACTCTTGAGGGCGCTGCTGCCTATTACGAAGAAAATGAACCTAAGGGGGAGTATGTGCTTGTAATTGAGGGAATGAATCGAAGCATTTTGAAGGAAAGGGAGCAGGAGAGCTGGAAGGAGATTTCCGTTGAGGAGCATATGAGGATTTATGAAGGTCAGGGATTAGACAGGAAAGAGGCGATGAAGAAGGTGGCGGCGGACAGAGGGGTGAGTAAGAGGGAGATTTACCAGGCGCTGCTGTAGAGGCGATGAAGCGGACATTTGGCGGATACGTTGGGAGCATTTGTCGATATGGAGGGAAGAGGATGCCGGAAGGCTGTTTACAGGGCGTATGAGGAAGGGATTTTTTCTATAGGAAATAATTTGGGATTTTTATGCATAAGATGCTAAAAAGCGAAAAGAGCGGATTATGTTAAATTATATCTGGGCAGCAATGATTGTACTGGGGATTATTTTTGGGGCTATTAACGGAAATATGAAAGAGGTTACGGAGGCAGCGCTTCAAAGTGCAGGTGAAGCGGTGTCTCTTTGTATTGCTACGGCGGGAATTATGGCGTTCTGGGTAGGGCTTATGGAGGTGGCGGAGAGCTCGGGGCTGATTTTGAGGCTGACAAATATGCTGTCGCCTTTCGTGTCTTTTATGTTTCCGGGACTGCCGAAGGGGCATAAGGCGAAGGATTATATTTCCATGAATATTATTGCGAATGTGCTGGGACTTGGATGGGCGTGTACGCCGGCAGGATTGAAGGCGATGGAGGAGCTTGAAAAGCTGGAAGAAGATCGCAGAAATGAGAATGTGGGGGTTATGTTAGATAAGAAACGTAGTGGAAGGAGAAAAGAGCGAAGGAGTGCGATGCCGAAAGGGACAGCCAGTAATGAGATGTGTACGTTTTTGATTTTGAATATTTCATCTCTTCAATTGATTCCTGTGAATATGATTGCGTACCGGAGTCAGTATGGGAGTGTGAATCCGGCTGCTATTGTGGGACCGGCAATTGTGGCGACGATGGTGAGTACAGTTGTGGCGATAATATTTTGTAAAATAATGGATAGAGTGAGGTGATTTTCATTGAAAAAGATTGCAGAAGTGTTCATAATAGGATTATGAGCGTTATGACAGGTTATGGAAATCATTAGTGGATACAAAATCAAAATCTTTGATTAGAATTACTGTTAACGATAAAAAGCTGCCAACTCATACAGAGCAATGTCACAAAAAGACGGAAGAGATTATATATTTAATCTGGAAAGCAGAGCAATCCAGAAAACAATATATTGTCGGGCAGCTGATAAAGAACGGACAGTTTGAATTTCAATATGTAAAAGACGTTAAGGATGCAATTAATGATGGCTTTACACCTTTGCTGTGTTTTCCGGATATAAATAAGACATATACAGATACAAAATTATTTTCAGTTTTTGCAAGCCGGTTGCCGGATAAAAAAAGAAAAGATATTCAAAACATTTTAAAAAAATATGGGTTAGAAGAATTTGATGAATATATGTTACTCAAAAGAAGTGGTGCAAGATTACCAATTGACAGTTTTGAATTTATAGATCCTATATTAGATGTGGATGAAAATGGAAAGAGAATTTTTTATATAGCAGGAGTCAGACATTATCTTGATTGTGACGGTGATAATTGTATGGAATCTATTACAATTACAAGAGGTGATGAAATTGTTTTAAAAAGCGAATCAGATAACCCGTATGATCAATATGCTGTCCAGATGCAGGATAAATCAGGGCATATTTTGGGATATGTTCCAGGATATTACAGTGAAGGGGTATCAAGAATGTTGATGGTCGATAAAAGAGTTACGTGTCATGTTTACAATGTTGATAAAAATAAGAATTGTAATGAATGTATAAAGGCTATTATAAAATTTGAGTCTTAAACAAATGTTTGTGATAATATAAATTGATAAGTTATTAACTAAAGCATGAATTAACTGAAAATTATAAATAGGATGATAAAATAAAACTCCCTTTTCGGAATTGTGTACCCAGATAATATGAGCCTGTAAATATACATTACGGATGGCAGGCAGATATTTTATATTCAAAATATTAAATCAGGTTTTGGGGAGGTGTGACCATGATTTTACAAAATGAAATATGTCACATTGAAATCAATATTGACGAAACATATACTGTTGACTCGGTAGATAATCGCCATTACGATGTAACATTGAATCCAGAACATTATCGGCACAACGATTTGTCAAAAACACTGTCAATTCATATTGGCTTATATGCAAGAGAATTTCAAGTAGCGCTGATTGGACCGTATCATTCATATGATTTGGATTGTGCCGTTCTGCAAGATGACATTCTTACAGTTCTACAAGACAACATGATAACGCAGATAAAGATTACCGATGCCTGTATAATTCGCCATGTTGTGCTGGACTGTCTGGGTTGTAACTTTGCAATTTATAAAGTTGAAAAGGGATATATTATCTATGGAGAAATTGAAATAATGATGTTGGACTTGGACTTTAAGAAACAATGGTCATTTTCTGGAAAAGATATATTTGTTTCTATTTCAAACAGAGAACCATTTACAATACGTGAAAACTTGATTTGCCTGTACGATTTTGAGAATAACTACTATGAAATAGATTTTAACGGAAAGCAAATCATATAGCTTCCGTGAGTTGTTAAGCGGATGCAAAAACAGTAATTATATGCACGAATATGTACTATATTTCAAGCTTTGTGCAGTAGGAACACTTTTCCGAAAAGGGAGAAATAACAAACTTTTTATAAATTTCGTGTCACTAACCTGACACAAACAGGATTGAAGGCGATGGAGGAACTGGCGAAACTGGAGGTGGAACGGGGGACGCCGGGGTATGCGGCGGGTGGGAAGGGCATTTTAGCGGATGAAAGGAAAGGGCGGAACAGGGCAGGTAAGAACGGCGGGGAACTGTCCGTGGTGACAAGCGGAAAGAGCGGCAGGATTGCCAGCAACGAGATGTGTACGTTTTTGATTTTGAATATTTCCTCGTTGCAGCTGATACCTGTGAATATGATTGCTTACAGGCAGCAGTACGGGAGTGTGAATCCGGCAGGGATGATTGCGCCGGCGATTGTTGCAACGTTTATTGGTACGCTGGTGGCGGTGGTGTATTGCAAAATGAAGGATAGTAGGAAGCGGAGAGAGTGAAAGCCCTCCGCTTTTATGTCGCTTTTATATCCGTGTCACTGTCATTGCTATATCTGCAAATGTCATTGACAATATGTAAAAATTAAATTAGAATGAAATTGAAAATTCAACTATATTTTTATCATAATATTTTGACTGGAGAAGTGAAAATGGATGTTATGCAAAAATTCAAAAATGAATTTTTTGAAGAACGTAAAGATCTACTTAGCAAAAATCATGTTTATCGAAATCATATCAATAAATTTGTTAATTATTTAAGCTTGCCAGATGTACAGCTATCAAACGCGCCTGCCAGAATTAATATAAATATAGTTGAGGAATGCATCAGATATTATCATAATAAAGGCGAACTTAATTCCAGATCGACCATGGAGTCGCAGCTTGAATCGGTTAAAAGTTTTTATGATTACTTAAGTGAGACTGGTAAAACAACTGATATTTTTTCGGATTACAATTACAGTAAATTTAAAGATGACATCGTAGATAAATATAGCTTGTTGGAACCTGTAGAGAGAGGAAGCTATAAATGTGAAGATATCAAAATTATTTTAATGGAACTGGATAAAGCTATTGATAATTTTCAGAATAAACCTGCCGGAATCAGAGAGGAAGAAAGACATCTTCAGAGAATAATCTTAAGACTGTTTATTAAGCTGACATTAATTGCACCAGCCAAAAGAGGTGTGATTACAAGTATAAAAAAATCAGATATCACAAAAGATTATAAAAAATTGCTTATAAATGGTATAGCTGTCAATATACCTTGTGGATTGTCAAGGGATTTGTGTGCGGCATTAAAATATGCAGAATCTAAAAACAAGGAACCCATTAAGGAAGAGGATAATTTTTTTGAGTATTTATACAAATATAAGGGAAAATTTCGGGTGGAAAGTCTTAATTCATGGTTTTATAATGCAGCACAGGACTTTGGGGTAATGGAGGATGAGTGCAAAAATAAAAAGACATTGGCTGTAGAGCCGATCAAAAACATGGTTATTCAAATGATGGTTGATAATATGATTAATCCTGTATTTATATCAAAAATAGCGGGACTTACACTTACCATGATTGAAGCGACATATTATCCCAAGGATTGGAATGCTAAACGCGAGGAAGATATCAATAAGTGCATTAATAAGAGTATTGCACAAAATGATTATTACTGTTATGTATAGAATGCATTTTAAACAGCAGGGAGTGTATAAGTATGGGAATATATTTAAATCCGGGAAATGAACAGTTTGTGGTTTCTGTTAATTCTGAATTATATGTGGATAAGACGGAACTAATTAAATATACGAATAGCCGTATCGGAAAAGACAGACCGTTGATTTGTTCCAGCAGACCAAGAAGGTTTGGGAAAACAATGGCGGTAACTATGCTGGCCGCGTATTACAGTAAAGGATGTCATTCTGAAAAGCTGTTTGAAGGACTTCAAATAAGTCAGAATGAATTTTTCAAAGTGCATTTAAATAAGTATAATGTAATCTTTTTGGATATCCAGTGGATGTACGGAAATGCGCTTGAGGAAATGAAGAGAGATTCAACTCTTAAAGTAGTGAGTTATATTCAGGAACAGGTGATAGCCGAGTTAAGGGAGGAATACGCCGAATATGTCCGAGACGATGACATTTCATTGCCATCGGTATTGGCAAAAATCAATGTTATGACAAAAGAACAGTTTATCATTATTATTGATGAATGGGACTGTCTGTTCCGGGAGGACAAAAATAATGAAAATCTTCAGAAGGAATATATCAATCTTTTGAGAGGATTATTTAAAGGAACGCCGTCGGGAGCTTTTTTAAAGCTTGCTTATATTACGGGAATTTTACCAATTAAGAAATACGGCACACAGTCAGCTTTAAATAATTTTCGGGAGCATACAATGGTCAGTCCAAGACAGATGGCGGAGTATGTCGGATTTACGGAGACAGAGGTAAGGACTATTTGCGAAGGACATGATATGCCATTTAAAGAGATGCAAAGATGGTATGACGGATATTATTTTGAAAAGATAGGACATATTTATAGCCCTAATTCTGTAATTGAAGCTGTAGATAGCAGAGAATTTGGGAATTATTGGTCTGGAACAGAGACGTATGAGTCTTTGATGACGTATATTGCAATGGATTTTGATGGGTTAAGACAATTGATTGTAGACATGCTGGGAAATCAGAGATGTAGTATTGACGTGGAATCATTTCAAAACGATATTACTTCATTTAAGTCTGCAGATGATGTTATTACCCTGCTAATTCATATGGGATATCTGGCTTATGATAGTAAGACAAAAAAAGTTTTTATTCCAAATGATGAGGTGAGGAGTGTTTTTTTACGAGCGATTAGAAATGATGGGTGGGAAGAAGTAATAAAGGCGGTTGGTGCATCGGAAGCTTTACTTAAGGCAACTTTGGAGATGAACGAAAAAGCTGTGGCACAGATGATACAAGAAGTCCATATGCAAAGTTCTTCCAGTCTGATATATAACAATGAGATTTCTTTGAGCAGTGTGATTGCGCTGGCATATTATAGTGCATGCAGAGATTATACTCTTGTAAGAGAATTGCCGACAGGAAATGGATTTGCTGATATGGTTTTCCTTCCTAAACGTACATCTTTAAATCCGGCATTGGTTGTGGAACTAAAATGGGATAAAACCGCAGAAGGAGCAATCAGTCAGATTAAAAGTAAAGGATATGTGTCTGTTCTTAAAGAGTATAAAGGAAATATTTTGCTTGTCGGAATCAATTATGAGAAGAAAAGCAGAAAACATCAATGTAGGATAGAAAAATTTGAAATGTAATTTTTGCAGTATCAAAATTATTAATAAGTTCGTGTCACTAACTTGACACAAGGCGGACTTAAAGCAATGGAAGAGCTGGCGAAGCTGGAGGCAGAGCGGGGGACGCCGGGGTATGCGGATGAGAGTGGGAGGCGTGTTGCAAGCAATGAGATGTGTACGTTTTTGATTCTCAATATTTCATCACTGCAGTTGATACCTGTAAATATGATTGCCTATAGGAGTCAGTATGGGAGCGTGAACCCGGCGGGGATCATTGCACCGGCGATTGTGGCGACGTTTGTGAGTACGGCGGTGGCGGTGGTGTATTGTAAAATAAAGAATAGAAAACAGAGATGATATTAACATTATTTAGACAATGTATATAATCTCTTTGTTGATGTGTTTTATGAGAAAAGATATAATTATTTGAAACAGATGAAAAACGGAAGGCGTATAAGAAATGCTGATTGCAGATAAAAGAGATTATAGAAGAGGATACGAAAAGCATTACCAGTCATATAAACGACTTAAAAGCCAAAATGCAGATATAAACAGCAGAAGATTACTACTGGTTTATAGCGTGGAGTGCGGTTTGAAATATAAGCTATTAGATAAATGGAATGAGGAAAATCCTCTAAAAATTTTGGAGGGCAGTGATGAAAAAAAGATAAATATTTTGAAATCCCATAATTTGGAAAGAATATTAAAAGAGTTAGGACAACAGGGAAATTTTAAATTTCCGCGATTGAAGACTGTGCATCAAAATATTGTAGACGCGGAAGCTTATCATCAGCTTTATCGATACTGCATTAACACACAGGAAAAACAATTAGGTAAAGAAGAAAAGATAGAGGACTCATTAAATGATATCGCCTGTTGGATAAAAGAAGGGATGAGAAGACGATGATGTTATATACATGGAAAGACATAGAAAGAGAGCTGTTGTTAAATAAAGATAAGTGGCAGGGAGTGATTTTTGATTCGGAAATATATACTGATGAAATAATCATTCATTTAAAGAAGGGAAAAACTGAGGAAGATGCTAAAAGGATATTAAGGGGGATTTTTGGGGATAAATACGATGGCGAGAAAATATTACTGGATTTATCGGTTGAATACTTAGGTGTGCTATTTGAAAGCGATGAGAATGAGGAAAATGATAGTGTAGTCACACCGCTTTTTAGAAATGTTTTATATCAGAATACAGCGTATTTTAACGAGCTCATAGAAAAGGAATTACCGGGAGTTCCCGTCCTTGCTTTTCATTCGTACAAAGGAGGGGTGGGACGTACATTATCTTTGTTGGCTTTTGTTAAAGCATGGTCTGAGTTAAACAACTTAGTGAATGCCCAAAAACTTCTTGTTATTGATGCGGATATTGAGGCGCCGGGAATTACATGGCTTACTATGAAGCAAGAGGAAACGGCATTTAGTTTTTTGGATCTTTTGGAAGTTACGCAGGAAAAGGATAATACGGATGAGATTATTGAATTGATTGCAGATAAAATATCGGAATTGATTGTTAAAATAGAAACGGAAAGGGGAAGGGCAGAGCATATTGTTTTACCAACGTATAGATATGTGGAGCAATTGCTTGATATGTATGCAAGCCCTGAAAGTCTTGCCACTAGCTATAATAAAAAATATATATTAGCGGAAGTTTTATCAAAATTAGGAAAGAAAGTAAATGCAGGGTTGGTGTTGATTGACTTGAGGGCGGGACTAAGTGAATTTTCTGCGCCGATACTTTTTGATCCCAGAGTAAAAAAATATATTGTGACATCAACATCTTATCAGTCTGTTAAAGGAACAGAAATACTTTTACAACAGTTAAACAAAGGCCTGCCTTTGAATGAGAATTCTAAAATCCCCGAAGTTTTACTGACTATGGTGCAAAATGGAATGAAAACAGATGAAATCATTAGCGAATTAGTTGCTGTCTATCATCCAAATGTGGCTGAAAGCGATGATTCAATAACGGATAATATAGTGACGGAGCTTCCATTTGCAAGTGAATTGGTACATTTAGAAACATTGCCTAAAATTATGGCAAATTTAAGCGGCAGAGATTTCTACAAAAATATTTTTGAAATAGTTAAAAATAGTTACATGGTTTCCAAAGAAACAAAGGATGATAGTTTAAAGATATCAAGAAACAAAGTGATAAATAATATTCACGAGTTTGCCGCAAACCAAATTACAGCAGAAGGGAATGGAACATTTGAAGTATTAATGACAGAGTCAATTCAGAATTTAATTAGAAAGTACAAAAATAGTATTCCTAATACAGTAATTATGGGTGCGAAGGGATCTGGTAAAACATTTTTATATAGAGAAATATTAAGAAATCAATATTGGGAAAAGTTCGTTGAACGTATGGGCAAAAATGAACCAGTATCGAAAGGCTTGAGCGGTGATGCATGTATACTGGCAGTACCCCTTTTGGCTTCAGGAAATGCGGGAGGATTTCTTGAGATTATTAAAAATGCCATAGCTAATTACAACAAATGTGGAATGAAAGGGGGAATTAATAATTCAGTATATGTGAATAGTAAGGACATGCTGTTAACGCATGTGAGAAAAGACCATGATATTTTAGAATGGAAAGAAATATGGAAAAAAGTTATTTTATGTGCATTTGATAAAACATATCAGTCATTGGCAGAACTTGAGGAAGAATTGCGGTATAAGCATATAAAGATTGTATTTTTGATAGATGGATTAGAGGAGATTTTTGAGCATACAATATCATCGGAAAATGAAAAAAATGCAATTAGGGCATTATGTAGGGATCTGGTTGACGAAGTAAAAATAGCTTATCATAATGTGGGTCTTATGATATTTCTGAGAAAAGATATGGCAAGGGATTCGTTAACTATCAATTATGAGCAATTTTATTCTTTGTATCGTGATGTTGAATTGCAATGGTCTAATACGGAAGCATTAAGATTGGCAGCGTGGTTGACGAGTCAGGCAGTACCAGATTTTTATCGGGGAAATATACCGATTGAAACAGCGTCGGGAGAAGTAATAGAACAGATACTTAATAGATTGTGGGGAGTTAAGCTAGGAAAACCGACATCTAATGAAGCAAATTCATCAAGATGGATTTTGGCGGCATTGTCAGATTTTAATGGACAGCTGCAGGCGCGTGACATTATCAGATTTTTGGAGAAAGCGACTGACCATGTAGGCAAAGCAGTGTACGATGATAGATATTTAATGCCTACAGAAATTAGAAAGGCGGTTTCAGAATGCTCCAATGATAAGATTGGCGAAATAAGAGATGAAATTAAAGCATTGGGACCGATTTTTGACAAACTGGAACATGCATCGGAAGAAAAAAAAGTTTTACCATTTGCGGCGGATACATTTAATCTTACGCAGGCAGAAGAAAAGATTATGAAACAGGAAGGTTATCTAAAAATTGATAATGACCGATATTATTTGCCTGAAATTATTAGACATGCTTTAAAGTTTAAGTATGAAAAAGGTGCGCGTCCCAAGGTGTTGTCTTTGCTGTTGAAATAGGTATTGATTTTGAGCCTCATGGAATTGTTAAAAGTATCCATCTATGCGGTTGACTTGTAACCGTATGGGTGGATTTTTTCAAAAAGTTCGTGTCATTAACTTGACACAAGGGGGATTGAAGGCGATGGAGGCGAAGCTGGAGCGCGAAAGAGGAAATCCGGCGTATGTGTCTGCGGATGGGACTGCTAAAGGTGGTGTGGAAACGGCTGGCGGGAAGAAAGGGAAGCGGGAGAGAATTGCCAGCAATGAGATGTGCACATTCTTGATACTGAATATTTCTTCGTTGCAGTTAATACCTGTCAATATGATCGCGTACAGGCAGCAGTATGGCAGCGTGAATCCGGCGGGGATTATCGGCCCGGCGATTGTGGCAACATTTGTGAGCACGGCGGTGGCGGTGGTATACTGTAAGGTGAAGGATGGGAGGCGGAGAGTCTGAGGGCTCTCCGTTTTAGTATTATTTTTGTGAAAGACTGTTGAGAAGCAAAGTTTTTGGGATATACTTATAAAAAAGATGGATATTGGGATTTGGGAAATATATGAGGTATCAAGAAATGAAAGAAAAGATAAAAAATATTACGTCTGAAGTATATGAAGAATTGATAAAATTATTTGGTGCAAAGATTGAACGTATTATTTTGTATGGTTCATATGCACGTGGGGATTTTAATCTGGAATCAGACGTTGATATCATGATTTTATTAAATTGCGATCAAAAGGAAATAACGCAAAGACGAAAAGAGATCAGTAGAATTGCAAGCCGAATTGGTTTGAAAAATGATATAATGGTTTCGCTTCTTGCACGTAATAGTGATGATTATGAAAACAATATGAAGTACCAGCCATTTTACCAAAACATTGAAAAGGAAGGTATGAGAATTTATGGGTAAATCAAGAGCAGATTTAGTTATATATCGTTTAGAGACAGCGAGACAATGTATTATATCGGCAAAAGCATTGATAGAGATATCGGATTATAAAGGTGCGGCAAATCGTTCTTATTATGCGGTTTTCCATTGCATGCGAAGTGTATTAGCATTAAGTTCCATAGACTTTACAAAACATTCTGCGGTGGGCGCTTATTTTCGTAAAGAATATATAAAAACAGGGATATTTGATGTATCGATGTCAGATATAATATCGGAAGCCTTTGATATTTGTAGCGATAGCGACTATAATGACTATTTTGTAATATCAAAAAAAGAGGTTGAAGAACAGATATCAAATGCACAGTATTTTTATGATAGGGTAGAGGAATATGTAGTGGCGCAAATTAAGGATGGTGGTTGTTCTGATATTTTAAATATACAGTAATCGTTAAGAGCGGGAATCTTATATCAAGATGTATTTTACTTTTATTATGCATTATTAGCAGACCGGGTAAGATATTTCAAGAAAGATGAGGAAGGACGAAAAATTATGAGTAAAATCATGGAGCAACTTTTAAATGAAGAAAAAATTGAAGCAGCAAAGCGTATGCTGGAAAGAGGAAATTGCAGAGGATTTAGATTTGCCATTGAGTGTAGTGGAAAGACTTGAGAATGATTTACAACTGGCATAATGAATTTTGCGGCGGATTGTGAAAGCAGGAACTCATGAAACGGAGAAATCCTGCTTTTATTATATTGGTTTTCTTGCTTTGGTATTATTGAACAATAAGAGAGAGGAAAAAATCATTATAATAAGATGTTTTTTATAAAGTTCGTGTCACTAACTTGACACAAGGCGGATTGAAGGCCATGGAGGAGCTGGCGAGGCTGGAGGATGAGAGGGGGAATCCGGCTTATCTGAGTGATGGGAAAGAAGTGGGGGGAAAACGGGAGCGCATTGCAAGTAATGAGATGTGTACGTTTTTGATTTTGAATACATCTTCTTTGCGGTTGATTCCGATGAATATGATTGCGTATGAATGATTTATGGGGTGGATTTTCTACCCAACACATCTGCAGATTATCATTCCAGAACAGCGTAACGTTACAATACCAATCTTAACACAAATGTGCAGGCACGGAAAGGAGGACAAGCCGTTTTAAATTTAGAGATTTGAAAACAGCTATTACAACACACATTATTGCGGAAATGGTTTGTCTTAGTAATCAAAAGACTAAATGGGAGGATATGTTATGGCAATAGATATAAACGAGGAAAACAACCGGGCAATTATTTTCAAACCAGACAATGAAGTTCAAGCATTATGAAGAAATAGGTACAGAAGGAGGATGTTTATGTTATTGATCCGGAAGCGGCACAGATTAAGCCTTGAAATGTGATTTGCGGTATCAAATATACAACGATAAAATAATATTGAACGGACAAAAAGAGGAATGATATCCGGACAGTTGCTTAAGTAAAGGGGGTGTAGGAAGGTATGAAAATAAAAGTTAGAATTGCAGAAGAAAAAGATGTGGAGCGTGTTGCTGCTCTGTATGAGAAGCTCCATGATTATCTGGAAACACATGAAAATCACCCCCGGTGGAAACGCGGTATTTATCCGACTAAGGCAAACGCAGAGGAAGGATTTGAAAAAGGGTTGTTATATGTGGCCGAAGCAGATGGAAAGCTGGCAGGAAGTGTGATTTATCTTCGTGAGCAGGGAGAAGCTTATAATCAGGTAAAGTGGCCTGAAGAAATACCGGGTGACAATGTATATGTGATTCATGTATTGGCAGTCCATCCGGATTTTTTCAGAATGGGAGTAGGAACGGCGCTTCTTGAGTATGCGTGCAATATGGGATGAAAAAATGGAGTAGGAGCAGTGCGTCTTGATGTGTATGAGAAAAATTTTTCAGCGATACACTTATATGAAAGTTGCGGATTTTCGTATCGGGGAACCATTGATTTGGGGTTGGAAGAATTGTATGGCTTAAAGTGGTATCATGTTTATGAAAAACTCTTAAATTAGAAAATATTTAACATAACGTTTTGAACCTTACCATAAACGAACGGCCCAACGGAAAAAAACGCTGGGCTGTAGTGTTTTTAGCCTTGCATTTTACATAAAATCAAATGTAAGCGTCAAACCGCTCATGATGTAAGTAGTTCGCAGCGGCTGGAGATAATAACTCAGTGCCAAAATCGTCCGGAAGGAACAACTGCTAAGCAATGGATGCTCTGCATAAACACAATATGGATGGTTAATTTGTGGTTGGAAAAGCTCTGTGCAATGCAGGGCTTTTCTTAGTTGTATTTTAGATACTTGTCATAGTCCGAATTTCCACATATAATTGCAGTGTGGTTGTATGGAATATCTGCAGTATGAGGTTGAAAAACGGAGAAACGTAAATCATGAACAAAATTCTGATTATAGATGATGATAAATCTCTTTTGGAACTGCTACAAAACTGTATGAATGGCTTATATGAAGTGGATACGGCATGGAATGGAAGGCAGGGGCTTGATAAGCTGTCACAGACAAAATATGATCTTGTACTGTTGGATGTGATGCTGCTTGGCGAAAATGGTTTTGAGGTCTTAGGGAAAATACGGAAGCAGTATGCGGTGCCGGTGATTATGCTGACGGCAAGGAATTCCCCGTCAGATAAGGTAAGTGGTCTGGGAATTGGCGCAGATGATTATGTAACGAAACCATTTAATATGGAGGAGTTGCTGGCGAGGGTTGCGTCTCAGATTCGGAGAAATACCCTGCTAAAGAATGGAGTTTTACCACAGGAAAAGCTCTGTTTCGATAAAATTACCATTGTTCCGCAGATGAAAGGAATATTGAAAGAAAACAAGGAAGTGCTGCTGACAGGAAAAGAATTTGACTTGTTGTATTTTCTTGCTTCATCTCCAATGCGTGCTTATACAAAAAAGCAGATTTATAAGGCTGTGTGGAAGGATGATTATGTCTATGACGATAATAACATTATGGCATTGGTCAGTAAGATAAGAAAGAAAATAGAAGATGATCCGGAAAATCCCAGGATAATACAGACAGTCAGGGGAGTCGGCTACCGCTTCGGGGGAGGGCAGTAGATGGATATAGGAATGATAGCACTTATAGTAATCTGTTTGGGGCTAATGTTTTTGCTGGCAGGTATCTGGAGGCAAATTAAAAAAATCAATCAGGTATTAGATGAAATCATAGAGGGGAAAACGGATAGAAGGATATTGATAAGAAAATATTCCCTTTTATCGGATACCTGTTATAAACTCAACCAGATTATGATGGATAATAAGGAACGTATCATACAGACAAGGCGGCAGGAACACAGGAATGAAAAGCTCATGACAAGTCTGTCTCATGATATCCGAACTCCCCTTACATCCATTATCGGTCACCTGGATGCTGTTCATTATCAATATATCCATGGGGAGATGAATGCAGAATCTGTCCGACAGGCAAGGGAAAAAGCATATGTCCTAAAAGATTATCTGGACGATCTGTTTCAGTGGTTCAAGCTCAATTCCAAAGAAGAGAAAGCAGAAATGGAGCCATTGGATATTGTAGAGGAAACACGGGCAGTTTTTGCAAATTGGGTTGCGGCTTTTGAAGGAAATGGAATATCCTATGACTTTGTATCAGATATGGACGAGATACGGATTAGCATGGACAGGGTTTTTTATGAGCGTATTGTGAATAATCTGCTTAAAAATGCAATGGAGCATAGCGGGGCTTCTAAAATCTGGATAAAGATTGAACAGGCTGGTATTACGGTTGCTGTGAAAATCTGCGATAATGGCGTGGGGATTCCTGAGAAAGCGATTCCCTTTGTTTTTGATAGACTGTATAAGGTGGATGATGCCCGTAGCAGTAAAGGAAGTGGTCTGGGACTTGCAATCGTACGGGAACTGGTTTTGATACAGGGAGGGAAGATTTTTGCAGAGCCCCGAAAGAAAGGAAGTTGTTTCGTCATGGAATTTCCCATATTAGAGAATTAAAAATGAACTGTTCTGCCGTAAGGCAGGGCAGTTTTTTGCAAGGTTTTCGTAAGGTTATGGGAGAGAAAGTTTGATAATATAAAACAGAAGGCAGATGTATTTATATTAGATATAGCGCACGAAGAAAGGGATGGTGTGATGGAGAATTTTATCATTGAGACGAAAGGGCTGACGAAATGTTATGGGGATACTGCCGTAGTAAAGGGAGTGGATATCCATGTAAAAAAAGGTGAAATCTATGCACTTTTGGGAAGGAACGGAGCTGGAAAGACAACAATAATGAAAATGCTGTCAGGCTTATCCAGGATAACAAAAGGAACTGTCCATATGTTTGGACAACCTTTTGAGGGAAATAAAAAAGAATTTTTGGGACGGATAGGTGTCATGATTGAAACACCGGGATTTTATCCAAACCTTACGGCAACAGAAAATCTGGAAATTCTTGCCGATCTGCGGGGATATATAAAACGGGATGCTATAAAAGAAAGTTTGGGGAAGGTTGGACTGCCTTATAAAGATAAAAAGCTTTTTTCAGAATTTTCCCTTGGAATGAAGCAGCGGCTTGGAATTGCAGCTGCTATTATCCATGATCCGGAAGTCCTGATACTGGATGAACCGGTTAATGGGCTTGATCCTATTGGGGTAATGGAAACAAGGGATTTTATCAGGGAGCTTTCGCAAAATTATGGAAAAACGATTCTGCTGTCAAGCCATATTCTGTCAGAGATTGAGCTTTTGGCAGACAGGATTGGAATTATTGACAAAGGGATTCTGCTGGAAGAAAGCTCTTTTGAGGAATTGAAAAAAAGAAATATGCATTATATTCTGTTGTCCGCAGAACCGACTGAAACAGTTATCCATATGCTGGAAGAAGAATTTCATATCGGAGATTATCGGATTATGGGGAATGGCTGCATTCAAATTTTTGACACAGAGATACAGACAAAGGAAATCGTCAGGTTTCTTGCAGAACAGAATATTTATGTAGATGCTATTAACAAATGCAGTGATACACTGGAAGATTATTTTAAAAGGATAACCGGAGGTGAGGGGATTGCTTAGCATATGTCGGAATGAATTGAAGAAACTAAAGCGTCAGAGGACAGCAAGGATGTTGTGGGCAGTTGGCATCCTGATACCTGCGTTTGGCACACTGCTCTGTATAAAAAACCATTATCCCTTTAGAAATTTGGTCGGTGCGAATGTCTTGTTTGGAAGTTTTCTTGTGATTCCATTTGTCTTTTCCGCCATGCTTTTAAACTTGTTTGAACTGGAGGAGAGGAATCATACATTGAAAAACATTCTGGTGACTGGAGTACCTGAATGGAAGATTTTTTTGTCCAAATTGGCCGCTGCTCTTGTGATTATTGTGGTATTTACGGGAATTATTACTGCTTATACAGTTGCAGGAGGAATTTTTCTGCGGAATTATATTTCGGATGTTTTCCATATTTTCGGTATATTTTTAATAATATCTCTGTGCAGCGTCTGTGCGACAATGCCTGTGGTGCTTTTGATTATTTTGCTCCGCAAAAGGAACCTGATTGCGATGATAGCGATTAACTGTTTTATACTCATTGATTTTTTGTTTGTATGGCAGTTGACCATGTTTCATTGCCTTGAGATGCATCTGCCTGTTTTGGCAGCATTTCGCATTACTTATCCCTTTAGCATTATTGAATATACGGATAATCTGCAGCCTGGTTTGGATACACTGTATTATCCAATGGACAAGGGAATATTTTTGTTGGGGGCAACAACGGCAGCTTCCCTTGTAATTAGTTTATGGCTTTATAAAAGACAGGAGGCCGATGTATGATGAAAAGATTGATCAGGGCAGAATTAAAGAAATTGAAAAGACAGAAAATGGTTTTTGTTGGATATCTCAGCATACTCTTTTCATTTATCATTACTTTTGCGCAGCAAATGCGGATTAAGGCAGGAGCGCCTGAATGGGAAGGGCTTGCAGAAATGTTTTTTTACAATAATGCAATGCTGTTCCTGCCGTTTACAGTATCTTTGATTGGGGGATACATGATAGATCAGGAATATGCAGGGGATACTCTGAAAAACCTGTTGGTGATACCGGTCAGATGGCAGGATGCGATAAAAGCGAAAGTGGCAGTCTTGTTTTTGCTGATGATCAGAGTTGCGCTGTTTGAAATGGTTCTGCTTTTGTCTGCGGGTATTATGTTAAGGAACTGTCCTGCCGTGTTTATGATGGCAGGCGTATGTATGAAAGCGCTTGCGTATAATATCTGTATCACGTTAAGCATATTGCCTGTGATTCTGTGGTTTGGAAAGAATGGTGGGAAATATATATGGGGAAGTATACTCTCCATGCTTGTTGGTGTATCCGGAGTGTTTGTAGTAAATGGAAGGGCAGCTTATTGGCATCCGGTTACAGTTTGTTTTTCATTTCTATCGGACATTTATGGTGATAAATCTGTAATAGGATACATGAAGTCGGGTGTAGCAATCTTTCTGTATGGGTTATTGTGTATGTTGGTGTACTGGATCAGGTATTGTAGGGAAAACAGATCATGTCCTCTATCCTGATATCCGGCAGATGCCTGGACATGAAAATATCTCAACTACTTCTGGGTTCTACGCTTTTGTAACCCTGGACAGGTTAGCAAAAGCTCTGACAGGGCCGCCGCCTTACCAGGGCAGGCGGCACGGCTTAAGATACGTCCGTCTTCCCTGACCTTGTAATGAATACAGTCCATAAAAACGAATGGATAGACCGGGTTTAATGGATGTGACTGCCACTCTTTTGTCTCCGGGAGTATCCGGTCGATAATCTTACTGGCCATGTCAGCAGACATCTCCATTCCGTAAAACTCCTGAAGGATATTATTTTACACTACCTTACATTCTACATAAAATCAAATAAACTCATCTGGACAGCCTTTTCGGCATCTTTATCCTCCGTTTTTTTCGGGCGTTCCCATCTGATATTTTCCGAAGGGATTTCCTGCAAGAAGCAGGAAGGCTCTTGCCCGCAGACAAGGATAAGCTCTTCCTCCGCCCGGGTCATGCCGACATAACAAAGGCGGCGTTCCTCCTCGATAGAGTCAGCCGTATTTACACCGCCAAATTCCAGAGGGAAGCGTCCCTTGTCCATTCCGTAAAGAAAGACTACCGGAAATTCCAGACCTTTGGAGCCGTGGAGGGTCATCAGAGTCACGGCGTCGGAAGTAAATTTTCTGCCGCCGTTTCGTCTTACGTCACCGTCTTCTCCAAAGGTAAGTGTGCGGAGAAAGTCTTCCATAGTAGAATGGAGTACTGACATGTCTGTCAGTTTTTTTAAAGCTTCTTTGTGTTCAAAATTAATTTCGCCGTCCCATTCCTCGAGAAGTTTCAGGGGGCGGGTTTTCCTGATTTTTTTCCGGTATTTTTCAGTGAGGTAAGCAAGCTGTTCCTCCGGCGATTCTTTTAACCAGTGGGAAAGCAATTTCTGGCAGAGGGATTCCACTGCTTTTTTTCCGGGATAAAGCGCCTGATAAAAAAAGTACAGCGTTGCGCGAACCTCGCGTTCGTTCAGGAAATCTTCTCTGCCTGCCACCTGATAGGGAATCCCCTCCTGTCTGAGGCACTTTTCAAGCAGAGCCGCCTGCCGGTGGGCCCGGTAGAGCACTGCGATATCCGAAAATCCCCGGATTGGGCGTTCGACACCGGTTTCGCTTTGCTCTGTGTCAAGCATGTCGATACCGCCAATCTGCCGATTGATTTCTTTGGCTACAAAAATTGCCTCCCGCCGTTCATCTTCCACTACTGCAATTCGGACAGGACGCCGTCCGGCCTTTCTGGCAGTCATACTGCGGGTCTCCCCTTCGTTGTGGGAGATTACGCCAAGAGCGGCCTGAAGAATATCCGGGGCCGAACGGTAGTTTTCCTCAAGACGGGTGGTAATAAGGTCCGGGGACTCTGCGGCCAGATGCCGAAAAATGTTGGGATTGCAGCCGCGAAAACCATAAATAGACTGGTCAGGGTCTCCAATCACAAATAATTCCTGTCCGCCGCGGCTCCATTCTGTCATCAGTTGATACTGGAGCGGGTTAATATCCTGAAACTCGTCAATGAGCAGGTAGGAAAAGCACTTCCTCTCAGGCGCATCCTCCGAAAGCCCTTTCAATATTTTCAGAGTTTCCAGAAGCAGGTCGTCATAATCCATTGCGCCGGATTCCAGAAGAAGCCTTTGATAATATTCATAAATCCGCCTGTTTTTTTCATCAGCCTGCACCAGGCCGTTTTTAATTCTGGAAAGCTCCCGGAGCAATCCGGAAGGGGAATCTTTTCTTTCAAATTCCAGGAGCGCTTTTTCCGCGAGCTCCGTTTGAAGTCCGGTATCAGCAATCATAAAGGAAAGCCCGGCATTTTGCAGAAAACGGCTGCAGATAGCATGAAAGGTTCCTATTTGAACGGCAGGCTTTTCGGAAGACTTTATGCGTTTCTTATCCGTCTTTCCCGATAGATTTCTGCCGTCCATTCTGGCACGCATTTCTTCCGCTGCTTTATTGGTGAAGGTGACCGCCGTGATTTCTTCCGGCGGAATCTCTCTTACGTCCAGAAGATAGTGGAGTCTGGCAATCAGCGTTTTGGTTTTCCCGGCGCCCGGTCCGGCGATAACGGCTATTCTTCGGCCGGTCTGTGCTGCCGCTTTCTGCTGGCGTTCATTCAAAGTCAGGGCATGAGCCGGCTGAAGGGCATCATCAGAAGAATGCAGATTTTCCGTCGGCGCGGCCGGTTTTTGGCCGGAACCGCAGTCCGGCCCTTCGCATTCGTTCCGTCCGGCATTACCGCTTTGTCCGGCGTTTCCATATTCTTCGCGTCCGGTAATTTTTTCTTTGGGGCTTTTGCTTAGTGCCTGCAGCTCTGCTGTTGTAAAAAGAGATATCTGTCCTTCCAGACCGCTGATCTCTTCCGGAGTCAGAAGGCCGATTTTACCATATTCCCCGTCGAAACCCGGCGTGCGCTCCACCTGGCCGCTGCGCAGTCTTTGGATTCCTTCCGCAATAAGGGGGCCGGCTGTATTTCGGATATCCTCAACGGGTACTTCCCGCAGAATGGAAAACTCAGAACCGAGAGCTTTTATCAAATGCTCATATTGTTCCGTGGCTTTCTTTCCGGCGGAGGAAATCCCGGTGGAGGCGCCGATGACTTCCAGAAGCGGAACTAGGCTCTCAAAAGGCCGGCCTGTGGGCAGAAGATAGCCTTCTTCACGGTCCGCCAGTTGTTCTACACGATTTAGCACACCGATGGTGATTTTCTTCCCGCAGACAGGACATTTATTTCTATATTGGGCAGTTTCAGATGGGCTAATACATAATCCGCATTTTCGGTGTCCGTCAAAATGATATTTTCCTTCCTCGGGGAAAAATTCGATGGTGCCAGCCAGTCCTTTTCCATTTGAAATGGCGTCTGCCAGCCCGTCATAGGACAGTTCTATATCAAACAGATTGGCCTCACGCCCAAGCTTTGCCGGCGAGTGGGCATCGGAATTGGAAATGAGGTGGAAACGGTCAAGGGCGCTTACCCGCCAGTTCATGGGAGGGTCGGAGGAAAGGCCGGTTTCCAGAGCGCGGATATGGGGCGTTAAATCTTCGAAACATTCTTCAACCGTATCAAATCCTGAAAAAGCGCCAAACATGGAAAAATGCGGCGTCCATATATGGGCAGGCACATAAATTCCCCCCGGACTGGTTTCCAGCATGATTTCCAGCAGGTCCCGGCAGGGAAGTCCCAAAATGGGCCGGCCGTCAGAGTGGATATTTCCAATCAGTTCCAGCCGCCTTGCCAACGCGTCCGCCGCTTCCAGATCAGGCAGGAGGAGAAGGCTGTGCACCTTTCTAACCCGATCCCCTTTTTTATAGATGGAGCTGATTTCCCCGGTGACAACGAAGCGGGGCTGACGAGAGGGCGCTCCCTCCAGCCGGTATTCCTTTTTGAGGACATACAGACCCTCTTCCGCCGGTTCCAGCTTTTCTGCCAGTTCTGCACGCCATGCGGGATGGGTAAAATCCCCGGTCCCTATAATATCGATTCCTTTTTTCCCGGCCCACAAATCCAGATATTCCGGTGTGCAGTCCCGGCTGGTTGCCCGGGAGTATCTGGAGTGGATATGCAAATCCCCTATGTACATTTTTTCCTCGTTTCTTCTTTGGAGAATAAGAATATGTGCTTATGCAGTTCCTGTTTTTTGGTGGCGGCAAATTGCTTTTTCGCTGTTTTGCCGCCGTTTGTTGCGGTAACAATACCACCAATATTTCAATCCACACTTTCACTAAGCGACATAAACAGTTTATGCGATTAAGAAATATTTATCAAGTCATATTATTTTTCCTTGACATTTCTGTAGGGAAACCATATTATTTAACTATACCTCCAATGAAAATATAAATATACAAAGGAAGTGATTTGATTGACAGCTCATATTTCGGACGATGGACTGGGCAGAGAAGAGTCAGTAGCGGAACATACAGAAAAGACGGTATTCTTGTGTAGCGAAAAGGGAAAAAGATGCGGGCTTTCTCAAATTATGTCTTTATGCGGAATGTTTCACGATATGGGAAAAGATAAACGTTCGTTTGACGACTATCTGCATGCGGATGAAGCGGTGAGGCGAAAGCTTAGAGGAACCATCGGGCATGCCTCAACGGGCGCAAAATATATTTATGATAAATATCACGATGGTTGTTCCGGAAATATAAAATATATGGTTGAAATGGTTTCCTATGCCATAGCGGCTCATCATGGGCTGTTTGACTGTGTTGATATTGAACATGCAGATATATTTTCAAAAAGGATAAAAACAGTTGAGGATTATGACGAAGCATGCGGAAATTCCAGGCGGGATTATCTCTATCAATGTGAAACGGATGAGATTTTTAAGGATGCGTCAGATGAATTTAACCTGGTTTGGAACAGGATTAAGGAATTGTTCACACATCTGAAAACTATGATGGCGGCGAAAGAGAAGGGAGATGCAAGGGGATTACTGGCTGATTGTAAATTTTTTCTCCTTGCCTGCCTGCAGCGTTTGATTTTATCTATCTTAATTGATTCTGACTGGGAAGCAACCGGTGACTTTATGGATAATATCAATACGTTGTCAAAGAAGCCGCAATTTAATAAAGATGAAGTGTTTCGGGAGGCCGGAGAACATTTTGCGGCGTATATGGCGAAAAAGCAGCAAGAGGTTAATATTTCCCGTCTGACCGGCAAAGAAAGAGTGATATTCGAGGCGAGAAATACACTGTTAAATGAATGCAGGCAGTTTGCAGTGCATCTGGCAGGCGTATATTGTCTGCCGATTCCCACAGGAGGAGGAAAAACGCTGAGCAGCCTTGCTTATGCACTGGAATTTTGCAGACAGCATCCTGAGACAGAGCGTATTATATATGTATCGCCTTTTGTGAGCATTACGGAGCAGAACGCGCAGGTATTCCGTGAGGCAATCGGCAATGCTGACTGGATATTAGAGCACCATTCGTCTGTAATCAGGAATGAGGAAACGGAGAATGAGGATTACCGAAGCAATAAATTTTCCAGATACGATATTAACTGGGAGGAACCTTTTATCTGCACCACCTTTGTCCAGTTTATGAACACATTATTTTCAGACAGGAGTGAATCGGTGCGGCGAATGCATCGGCTTGTTAATTCGGTTGTGATTATTGATGAAGTGCAGTCAATGCCGCTGAAATGTGTACATACATTCAATTATATGATTAATTTTTTGAATTTTGTATGTAATACCAATATTATTTTGTGCACGGCGACACAGCCGGCTCTGGAGGAAGCGGAATGTCCCATTTTTTACAGCCGCCCCAAATATATGATAAGAAATGCTGCGGATTGGGTTCTTAAGTTTGAAAGAGTAAAAATACATATACCGAAAGCGGAACAAAAATACACATTTGACAGCCTTGGAAAAGAAATTGCCAGGCAGACAGAGGAATATCGTTCAATACTTGTGGTTTTGAATACAAAGTCAGCGGTAAGAAAATTATACGATATATTAAAAGAACAAAATATTCATGTTGAATATCTTACGACAAATTTATGCGCGGAGCACAGGAGTGATAAGATTAAGAGCATAAAGGAAACTCTTGTCAAAAAGGAGGAAAATATTGTTGTTATCAGCACCAATTTGATTGAGGCGGGAGTGGATATTTCCTTTGAATGCGTATACCGTTCTATGGCTGGATTGGACAGCCTGGCCCAGACGGCCGGGAGGTGCAACAGAAATGGCGAGGCGGAATACGGCGATATATATCTGATAAAGCTTGAAGGTGAAAATACCGGTAATATGGAGGAACTGCAGGAAAACACAAGAGCGGCGGAAGAAGTCATCTATCAGTTCAATAACAGTGAAAATCCGGGAAGCCTTTTAATGCCCGAATGGATGGATGAATATTATAAAAGCGTATATTTCAGCGGAGCCGATAAAATGAATTTCCCGGTGGAAAAGATAGATAGGAATATAATAGAGCTTTTATCGAGAGGGTTCGGAACTGAGGAAAAGAAGAATTATATGAATCAGGCGTATAAAACGGCCGGGCGGGCATACCGGGTCATAGATAATGAGACGTTCGGCGTAATCGTACCATATAAAAAAGGAGCGGAAATCATAGCGGCCATTCAGGAAATATCCGATGCGGGGGATATAAGAAGTTATATACGACAGGCGCAGCGATATACGGTAAATGTCAGGGGAAACCAGATGAAAAAGCTGGATGGGCTTATTCAGCCGATAAGTGATAAAATACCTGATTTATATATGGTAACGGCACCTGGCGCCTACAATAATGACTACGGTATTGCGCCGGAGTGGGAAACGCTTATTTTTTAACGGGATACAAATTACAGAGCAAGGGCAGAAAGGAAGGGAGAACATGGAAAAGCCTAATATTATCGAATATAGTGTGTTTGGCAGATATGCGCTATTCACAGACCCGCTTTCAAAGACAGGAGGAGAAAAGTGCAGTTATCAGATTCCGACTTATCAGGCGCTTAAGGGGATAACGGAATCAATTTACTGGAAGCCAACTATTACATGGATTATTGACGAGTGCCGTGTTATGAATCCGATACAGACAGAGTCAAAGGGAATAAGACCAATCAGATACAGCGGCGGAAATGATTTGGCATATTATACTTATTTGCGGAATGTAGAGTATCGGGTAAAAGCGCACTTTGTATGGAATGAAAACCGGGAAGACCTGAAGTCTGACAGAAATGAAAATAAGCACTATGACATTGCAAAACGAATGATTGAAAGGGGAGGGAGGAGAGATATTTTTTTAGGGGCAAGAGAGTGTCAGGGATATGTGGAACCCTGTTCGTTTGAGGAGGGTAAAGGCGCATATGATGCAATGGACTTGCCCTTTGGCATTATGGTACATGGCATTACCTATCCTGACGAAGCGGTACGGGAAGAGGAAAAGGGAAAAATGACAGTACGGCTTTTTAATGCACAGATGAAAAAGGGGGTAATACGTTTTCCGCGGCCAGAAGAATGTGAAATAAGGCAGGTTCTGCGTGAAGCAAAACAAAAGGAATTTATTGTAGAAAGAAATTTCAAAGGATTAAAAGAGTTTGAGGGAGGTGACTTATTTGGCATGGTTAAAGACTTTGGCTGACACCTACGATATTTATTCCGACCTGGCCGGGGTTGATAAAAACGGACAGGCAGTGCTTTTGCCGATTTCCCACTCAACATTCAATGCGCAGATTGAAGTAACTATTGATAAAGACGGAAACTTTGTGGATGCGCAGAAGCTTGAGAAAGGCATTGGTGTGGTGACCGTTATTCCGGTTACGGAGGATTCGGCGGCAAGAAGCAGCGGTATTGCCCCACATCCATTGTGTGATAAGCTGTGCTATATAGCAGGAGATTATACAGACTATACAGGCGATGATAAGATAAAATATTATGATGCTTATATGGAACAACTGAAGAATTGGGCGGAGTCAGACTTTACTCATCCCATGGTACAGGCGGTGTACCGGTATCTTGTAAAAGGGTCACTGATATGTGATTTGACAGCAAAAAAAGCGCTGCTGTTAGACGATAACGGAAAGTTAACCGATGATATTAAAATACATGGTCAGGGGCAGACGGGAGCGAATGTAAGATTTAGAGTTTTTGGAGCCGGTAAACCACAGGAAATCTGGAAAAGTCAGGAAGTATACAAAAAATACAGCGCATATTATCAGCAAAAGTCAGAGGAGAAAAAATTGTGCTATATAACAGGGAAAATGGAATCCTGCTCGGATAAGCACCCCTCCAAGATACGAAACAGCGCGGATAAGGCAAAACTGATTTCGGGGAATGACGAATCCGGTTTTACTTACAGGGGAAGATTTACTGCAAAGGAGCAGGCAGTTTCAGTCGGGTATGACGCTTCCCAGAAAGCACATAATGTTTTGAGATGGCTGATTCAGAAGCAGGGATACACACGTGATGAGTCTGCAATTGTCTGTTGGCTGGTAAACAGGGAAATGCCGATTCCTGATATGATGAAAGACTCAATTAATGCCTACGGGGATGTAGATGATTTTGACTTTGATTTTGATGATATCGGTATTGATGATGCGGTGGCTGACAATAAGCATGACACGGGCAAATACATTGCGGAACAGTTTAATAATGCGGTAAATGGGTACGCCGGTAAAATAAAACAAGATGACAAAATTGCGATTATTGCGTTGGATGCGGCAACAACAGGACGGCTGTCCGTTGTATATTACGATGAAATGGGCGGAAAGCAATATATGGATGCCATATTAAACTGGCATCGGCATTGTAACTGGCGTCGAACCGTAAAGATTGAAAATTCTGAAGCAGAAAACAGAAAAATCACCTGCGAGTGTACACCTTCTCCCAGAGATATGGCTCTTGCGGCATTCGGGGTACAGAGGGCAGAGTGGCTGGAAGCGGACAGTAAACTGATTCGGGCAACCATAAAAAGACTGCTTCCGTGTATAACGGGAAAACGGGCAGAGATTCCCTCCGATATCATTCGGGCAGCAGCAAGACGGGCATCCATGCCGCAGACGATGAGTGATTATATATGGTATAATGATACATTATGCGTGGCATGTGCAATGATACGATTTAATTATGAGAAAGGAGACAGGACAATGGATAATTTCCTGAACGACAATATAAACGACCGGAATGTTTTGTTTGGAAGGCTGCTGGCAGTATATGATTATATGGAACAGAGAGCGATGTTTGAGTATGACGAAAGCGGGAAAGTAAAAGAGAGGCGAACAACAAACGCAAAGCGATACTGGAATGCGTACAGCAGCAGACCGGCCAAAACCTTTAAAACCATAAGACAAAATTTGATTGCTTATGAGAAAAGATTAAATGATTTTGAATTGTCAAAATTTGAGGAATGGACAGGCGAAATAATGGCATACTTGTCGGAAAAAGGATTCGACAATACAGCGTTGTCGGAAATGTATTTACCAGGATATTATCAGCAGATGGAATATATGAAAAAAGCGTTTCAGAAAAGAGAACAGTAAAGGAGAAAAACTATGGGAGAGTTTACAAACAAAATTGATTTTGAGGTTCTGATAATGGTAAAAAATGCAAATCCTAACGGGGACCCGCTTAACGGAAACCGGCCTCGCGAGACCTACGATGGATTTGGCGAAATATCGGACGTGTGCATTAAACGTAAGATAAGGAACAGACTGCAGGACATGGGGGAGAAAATTTTTGTGCAGAGTGATGAGCGTTCTGATGATGAATGCCGGAGCCTTGCGGAGAGGGCTAAGAAAAACGCAGATATGCAGAAGGCTCTTAAGGATAAAAATAAGGATGCATATGCAAAAGCAGCCTGTGAGACCTGGATAGATGTCCGCAGTTTTGGACAGGTATTTGCGTTCAAGGATGACAGTGTATCTGTGGGCGTGAGAGGGCCTGTTTCGATTCACTCCGCATTCAGTGTACTTCCGGTATCCATTAACAGTATGCAGATAACCAAAAGCGTTAACAGTGAGACGAAAGAGAAAAAGTCTTCTGATACCATGGGAATGAAGCATAAAATTTACTCTGCATTATATGTCGTAAAGGGCAGCATTAATCATCAGCTTGCCGGGAAAACAGGATTCAGTGATGAGGACGCGGTGAAAATAAAAGAAGCTCTGCGTACACTTTTTGTCAATGACAGCTCCTCTGCAAGACCTGACGGAAGCATGGAAGTATGTAAAGTATACTGGTGGAAACATAATTGTCCTATGGGGCAGTATTCGTCTGCGAAAGTTCACAGACTCATAAAAATTTCAGCCAGAACAGATGACCCGAAAGAATTTGAAGACTATGATATCGTAATTGATACACTGCCGGATTTAATGCTTGAAGAAATAGAAGGTATTTAATCATGTATACCGAGGAAGATTATCTGATGCTGTCTGGCATTCAGCATTTTGCCTTTTGCAGAAGACAATGGGCTATAATACATATTGAGCAGCAGTGGGCGGAGAATTACAGAACGACTGCAGGAGAGCTGATGCATAAAAAAGCGCATGATGAAGGTGCCTTTGAAAAAAGAGGCGACTTGTTGACTGCCAGAGGGCTGCGTATTTCTTCACATGAACTTGGTTTAAGCGGACAGTGTGATGTCGTGGAGTTTTGCCGGGACGAAAACGGAATCAGCCTGTACGGCTATGATGGGAAATGGAATCCTGTACCGGTAGAATATAAGCGTGGAGAACCCAAGGAAAATAATGCTGATGAACTACAGCTTTGCGCGCAGGCGATTTGTCTGGAAGAGATGTTTCAGGCAAAAATATCGGATGGTTATTTGTACTATGGCGAGAACAGACGGCGCAGCCGAATAGAGTTCACGGATAGCCTGAGAAAAGAAGTAAAACGGATGGCGGGAGAGATGCATGATTTGTTCAGGAAAGGATACACGCCAAATGTAAAACCGACTAAACAATGCAAAGCGTGTTCTCTTGAAATGCTGTGTGTCCCTAAACTGCAAAAAACAATGAAAGTCAGAGAATATATTGAACGGCAAATTAAGGTAAACGATTGATTATAGCAGGAGAGTCGGTGTGCGTAAATTACTGAATACGTTATATGTTATGACAGAAAGTTGTTACTTAACCCTTGACGGTGAAAATATTGTGATACAGGATGATAAGAAAACGCTTGGACGGTTTCCGCTCCATACATTGGAGAATATCATATGTTTTACATATAAAGGAGCGAGCCCGGCATTGATGGGAGCCTGTGCGGAACGAAAAATTGGAATGAGCTTCTTTTCACCTGGAGGAAAGTTTTTGGCCAGAACGGTTGGCAGGGAATATGGGAATGTACTGCTTCGAAAAGAGCAGTATAGAATATCAGATAATGGAGACAGAAGCGTTCTGTATGCAAAAAATATGATTACGGGAAAAGTATTTAACTGCCGGTGGAGTATTGAACGTACATTGCGTGACCATGCATACCGTGTGGACGCGGAGCGGCTGAAACAGGTTTCCGATATTTTATACAGCACGCTGCCTCAGATAGACAGTACGTTAAAACTGGACGAGCTTCGGGGGATAGAAGGTAAATGTGCCGAACAGTACTTTTCCATATTCAATGATTTGGTATTGAATCAGAAAGAGGATTTTACATTTACAAGAAGAAACCGAAGGCCGCCGCTTGACAATATAAATGCAGTATTATCTTTTGCCTATACGATTCTTGCAGGTGATTGCGCCAATGCATTATCGAGTGTCGGATTAGACCCATATGTCGGATTTATGCACAGTGACAGACCCGGAAGAACTTCTCTTGCACTTGATTTGATGGAGGAATTAAGGCCAATTCTGGCGGATAGATTTGTTCTGACACTGATAAATACAAAGGCAATTCAGGGCAGACATTTTGAGAAACACAAAGATAATGCAGTGTTTTTAAACGATGACGGACGTAAAGTGTTTTTTAACGCGTGGCAAAATCATAAAAGGGAAACTATAACACATCCATATTTAAAGGAAAAAATATTATGGGGACTGGTCCCTTACGTGCAGGCGCTCTTACTTGCCAGGACAATTCGAGGTGATATTGACGAGTATCCGCCATTTTTATGGAAGTAGGTGTTTGAATGCTGGTATTAATTACATATGATGTTTCTACCCAGAATGCAGCGGGAAAGGCTCGTTTGCGCAAAGTTGCAAAGGAATGTGTTAATTACGGACAACGTGTCCAAAACTCTGTGTTTGAGTGTATTTTGGATGCTTCACAGTCATTGCTGCTGAAGGAGCGCCTTGTATCGTTAATTAATGAGAAGGAGGACAGCCTGCGGTTTTATTATCTGGGAAATAATTATCAGACAAAAGTTGAACATTTTGGAAACAAAGTTTCTTATGAGGCTGAAGGTACATTAATGATATAAACTGGTGCGAATGGTAAGTTGACATTAAAAGTATGGGAGGTTCGCACCATAAAAAAGTAACTAAACCAGAACGAAAATATTTATAATTAGAGTTGGGGAATAAAAGATTATGAGTATTGACTAAATAAATATTCTCGTTTCTGAGAAAAATTGTTGCTTTAGCTGTCGCTCCCTTTGCGGGAGCGTGGATTGAAATAAACAAGGATTGTGAGCGAAGCAGAAACCCACAAGTCGCTCCCTTTGCGGGAGCGTGGATTGAAATTTTGCTTCGGTGTCAAGCGTGAAACTCTCCAGCGTCGCTCCCTTTGCGGGAGCGTGGATTGAAATACAGTCCCGATAAACCAATTGCCAGTAGCGGAATCGTCGCTCCCTTTGCGGGAGCGTGGATTGAAATAATATTAAAATCCCCCCATATTTCCACAGCTTCAGTCGCTCCCTTTGCGGGAGCGTGGATTGAAATGCATATCTGCTGACTTTTGGCTTGTGAATACGTGTCGCTCCCTTTGCGGGAGCGTGGATTGAAATTCTGGAGGGTTTTACAGTACCAGTGACCTTCGAGTCGCTCCCTTTGCGGGAGCGTGGATTGAAATTTGTTGACACAATTTTAAATTTATTGAACGGAACAGGTCGCTCCCTTTGCGGGAGCGTGGATTGAAATCTACCCGGTGGAGGCCATGCGCTCATCACAGATTGTCGCTCCCTTTGCGGGAGCGTGGATTGAAATTCAAAGACATAACACGCCGCCTGCTATCCGCCGGGTCGCTCCCTTTGCGGGAGCGTGGATTGAAATGATTTATGAGGATAGAACAACATATTTACTCGAAAGTCGCTCCCTTTGCGGGAGCGTGGATTGAAATTTTTTCTTACATGCGCGGACTTTTATAATATCCACATGTCGCTCCCTTTGCGGGAGCGTGGATTGAAATAGGACCATCAGGGGAATGTTGTATATCCCCATACGTCGCTCCCTTTGCGGGAGCGTGGATTGAAATTTAATCATCATATCTTTTGCCGTTGCAAGCGCCGGTCGCTCCCTTTGCGGGAGCGTGGATTGAAATCAAAAACATGAGAGGTGATGCGATATGCTCAACACAGTCGCTCCCTTTGCGGGAGCGTGGATTGAAATAGTCAGGGAGTACACTGGCGGAGCTGTTCGGGCAGTCGCTCCCTTTGCGGGAGCGTGGATTGAAATAAACATTTCCGTTGTAGACTTGTATAAGGAATGCGTCGCTCCCTTTGCGGGAGCGTGGATTGAAATCCCGTCCGATAAGGTAATATCCGCATAATTTACCGTCGCTCCCCTTGTGAGCGTATGGATTGAAATGGCATAAGCTGTTATTAAAACGTAGGAGGGCAGAAGTCGCTCCCCTTGCTGGGAGCGACTGGATTAAAAATCTTTATAATAACAGCAGAAAAACGTATAGTTTTATGCTTTTCCTAATAAATTTGAAAATCGCGCATCTTTTAACCAAAAAAAATATTTAATGATAAATAATTATCGTCAAACAGTTCGATGTGCCCGCTCATACCATCTTAATGCAAACAGCAAAATACCCCGTTCCTGTATTAAACAGCAGGTTATAATCGAAATATTCCGCATAAAACGCCTGCTGGAACTGCTCTGTCGTCATCAGATGATTGCTTTCTAACAAATATTTTGAGGAAAGGCGGGAATGAATGCCGACCTGTTCGACCATTTGCTGGGAAAGCTGTCTGGCAGCGTTTAATACCATTTTATCTACTTTTTTTATTGGCATATTCAACATGGAACTTACGGCGCGCAGCACCAGGGCGTCTTCGAGTACCAGAAAGACATGTACCCGTCTGCCGTCCAGCGAGCAGAAAGTCAGCCGGTCAACAATGCTGTTGCCAAAGTCTTCGGCGTTGTAATGTTCACTGACAATTTCTATCTGTAATCTGAATATTTCCTGTATGGTAATAGCCAGAGCGTCTACCAGGGCATCCATAGCTTCCCCGGTATTATCTTTTTTCCATTTATTAGGTATTTTTCCAGCAATTGCACGGTCCTCAATCATAATGTGTGCAGTCAGCCATCCGAGGCAGATGCCGAGAAAATGATGGATGGATTCCTGAGAATAATTTGACTCTGATAAATCTTTTTCGAGAGCCGGAAGGGTTTTATAGCGCATATCGTCGTGAAGGCGTTTGTGGATTTTATACCCGCTGTAATCAATGGACTGCATATATGCTTCCTCGTCGGTAAAGTGCTCTATAGCATAACGTTTAAAATATTTGATACCCTCGGCGCATGCCCACTGGCCGTTATGTTCATTTTGGCTTAAATTGATTAGTTTGCGAACAATTGAAAAAAGTTTTCGGTGTGCATTGTCGATGGAATCAACCCCAATGTTAAAGTTTTTATTCCATTCTGCTTCTTTCGCCATTTTGCTCCTTCTATTTGGTGAAATATTCCATTGTACTGGAGTTTATTTTAAATATATGTCAGGATATGGCGAAAGGTGTTAGAAATCTATAGTATTTCTGTGTGAAGTTTTTTCACTGACGCTGGAAAAGCCGGCTGTGAAAAACGGCAGCCGTTTGTGGCGCTTTTTTGTTTTGCGGTATTTTATGGGGAGACGGAAAATCCGTCTTTCCAGGAACCGGAAGAGCTTGGCGTGATTTACGGACAGGGTCTGGGCGTACCGGCGGATATCAAAAAAGCCTCTTTTCGGCAAATGGATGAGTAGATAAAAGTAAAGATTTAACTGCAAAATTATGCAAAAGTACAGGTATCGGGATAAAGTCCGGTATCTGTGTTTTTTATGTAAAAGAGTTGTTGACAAATGTCTGAAATCGGACTAAAATAGCAATGTCTGATTTCGGACGAATAAAATTCAGAGAAAAAGCGGGAAGCGGAAGAGAGGCCGCCGGCTTTTTCTGACGGGTACATATGACGGAGTTAATTTATGAAAAAAAGACTTTTGGAATTCAACAATATTGTAAAGGAAAACGATGATATTTACCGCTGCGCCGCCAGGTCGCTGGGGCTTTCAGATAGTGTTTTCTGGATATTGTATACTTTTCGGATGGAAAAGGAGGAGCTTACGTTGCGGGAAATCTGCAATGTCCTTTATCAGCCCAAGCAGACCGTCCATTCCGCGTTGAAAAAGATGGAAAAGGACGGTTATATTCGGGCGGAAGAGGGGATGGACGACCGACGCAGCAAAGGGCTGAAACTGACGCCGAAAGGGAAGCGGCTGGCGGAGGAGACGGCTGATAAAGTGATTGACCTGGAATGTAAGGCTTTTTCGGGCATGAGCGGGGAAGAGCAGAAGGCGTTTATCGACTTATTCCGTAAATATACTGCGCTGTTGAAAGAAAGTATGCAGGAATTAAATACGGAAGGAGAGGAGGAAAAATAATGGCGGTTCAGTTATCGGACCACTTTACATACAGAAAATTATTTCGCTTTTGTCTGCCATCCGTCATAATGATGGTGTTTACATCCATCTACGGAGTGGTTGACGGGCTTTTTGTGTCAAATTTTGTGGGTAAGGTGCCTTTTGCGGCGATTAATCTTGTGATGCCTTTTCTTATGATACTGGGCGGGTTCGGCTTTATGATTGGAACGGGAGGCTGCGCGCTGGTTGCCAAAACCTTGGGTGAAAAGGATACTGACAGGGCAAACCGTTATTTTTCCATGTTGGTAAATTTGACGGCAATTCTGGGTGTGATACTTACCGTTATCGGTATTATCTTTATGGAACCGATATCCAAAATGCTTGGCGCAACGGAAGCTATGATGCAGGACTGTGTTGTTTATGGCAGAGTGGTTTTGCTGTTTAACAGCGCCTTTATGCTGCAGAATGTATTCCAGTCATTTCTCACGGCGGCCGAAAAGCCAAAGCTGGGGCTGGCTGTCACGGTGGCGGCCGGCGTGACGAATATGGCGCTGGACGCGCTTTTTATTGCAGGCTTTAAGTGGGGAGTCGCCGGGGCGGCTCTGGCAACGGGAATCAGTCAGTGCGTCGGGGGGATTCTGCCTTTCTTTTATTTCCTGCGGCCAAACAGGAGTCTTCTGCGGCTTGTGCGGACAGGATTTGAGGCGGATATTGTGTTAAAGGCATGCGGCAACGGTTCTTCCGAGCTGATGTCAAATATATCGGGGTCTCTGGTAAGTATTGTATATAATTTTCAGCTTCTTCGTTTTTCCGGTGAAAATGGCGTTGCTGCTTATGGCGTTTTGATGTATGTCCAGTTTATTTTTGTGGCTATTTTTATTGGCTACACCATTGGAACCGGGCCTGTGGTGAGCTATCATTATGGAGCCGGACATCATGACGAACTGAAAAGTCTGCTGAAAAAGAGTTATCTTCTGATGGGGGCGGCGGGGATTGCAATGATGCTTCTTTCACGTGGGCTGGCGCATCCCCTGGCTGCAATTTTCGTGGGATACGATGCAGAACTGCTTGCCATGACAGTTCATGCCTTTCAGCTATTTTCGTTTTCCTTTATTCTGGCCGGGTTTAATATTTTTACTTCTTCATTTTTTACAGCTCTCAGTAATGGCGGGATTTCGGCTGCGATTTCCTTTTTGCGGACGCTGGTTTTTCAGCTGCTTTCGGTATTGCTCCTGCCCCTTGTCCTGGGACTTGACGGCATCTGGTGGGCGATTACGGTTGCGGAGGCGTTTGCCTTTGTGATTTCACTGGGATTTCTCGTGGCAAAACGTAAGAAATATCATTATATATAAATGGCAGTACGGCCTGTACTGAACAGGTAAGCAGGCTTTAGCGGGTTATTTTCCATTCAATGAGAATGAATTTGTAAATTGAATTGTACATATAAAGTATTTGATTTATAATAAATTTTAGAAGAAACGGAAAAAACAGGAAAGGCATACTGCGAAAGGAAATGGAGGAACAGGATTTGAAGGTATTGATGATTAACGGAAGCCCTAATCCAAAGGGAAATACTGCGATTGCGCTGAATGAGATGGAAAAGGTTTTTGCGGCGGAAGGATTTGAGACGGAGATTCTGCATATTGGAAATAAAGATATCAGAGGATGCATCGGTTGCCGGCGGTGTGCCCGGACGGGGAAGTGCGTTTTTGATGATTTGGTGAACGAGACGGCGGCTAAGTTTGAGGAGAGCGACGGCCTTGTGGTGGGAAGCCCGGTTTATTATGCTTCCGCTAACGCCACGTTGGTGGCTTTTCTGACCAGACTTTTTTACAGCACGCATTTTGACAAGACCATGAAGGTCGGCGCGGCGGTTGCAGCTGCAAGAAGAGGAGGTCTTACGGCTACATATGATGAGTTAAATAAGTTCTTCGGAATTTCGGGGATGCCCATCGCCTCGGGCCAGTATTGGAACGGGATTCACGGGACGCTTCCCGGGGAAGCCAGTCAGGATGCGGAAGGGCTGCAGATGATGCGCACCCTTGCAAATAATATGGCGTTTCTGATGAAGAGCATTGCCCTTGGAAGGGAAAAGTACGGCGTGCCGAAGAGAGAGCCTTTTGAGAGGACGAACTTTGTGCGGTAGGGTTTGTGTACTGTAATGCCGGATAATGACCAGAGGCAATGTGGTGAAAGGCGACTGGCCGGGGAAGCCGGCCGCCTTAACGGTATCTGCAGTATAACAGGTCATATCACGCATTCCAACTGACAGTCATAAGGCTCCTCCGCCACATGTCCCGGGTGGTACCAGGCGGCCTCCACGCAGCCCATGGCTTTATAAAAAGCCTGACTTTCAACGGCGGAGTGGGCGGAAATATAGAGCTTCTTCGCGCCGCTTTTTCCGGCCCAGTCTTTGGCGGACTGAAAAAGAGTTCTTCCTATTCCATGGCCCCGTATGTCCTCGGAGACATGGAGTGAGGCCAAATCAAGGTATTTGTTTTCGCCGCCGAACAGACCGGCCGTGACGGCGACGAAGCCTTTCAGACGCCCTTCCGAAAAGGCGCCGGCGACAAAACCACCCTCAAGGATGGTTTGCTTTAAACAGTCTGTCAATATCCGATAGTCGTCTTCGCTCCAGTCGTCAATAAAGGGAGCGTCTTTTATTACCCATGCTCCGGCCTCCCGGCGCCAGCATTTATTCACTGCCTGACGGCGGATGAAATCCCTGAATAATTCCCTGTCAATTTCGTCCATTTCCAGATTTCTATATTGAATCATCGCCAAAATCCTTTCAGCTATTTTAAACAAAGTGTATATGAATTATTGTTGATTTTCAACAACTAACTATAAAAAATCAGTAAATTTCTATAAAAAATAAATATTGTACCTGTTTTTTTCGGCGGATTATAGTATAATATCCTTTATCAAGTCCTGGGGACAAATTGCCGCGTCAGCGGCGGAAGGGAAGGTAAAATGGAGGCAAAAATTAAAATTTCCGGTTTTGCGGATGAAATCAGCGCTGATTTTGTTACTCAGCTTAAGACGGTTGCCCAGTTGGGAATGCATTATATTTCTCTGAGAGCTGCTGACGGAAAAGGAATCGCAGACTATACAGCGGAGGAAGTGGAAGAAAAACTTCTGCCCAGACTTACGGAGTATCAGGTGAAAGTATCCTCTCTGGGCTCGCCTGTCGGGAAAGTGGGAGTGGAGGATGAGGAAGGCTTTCAGAAGCAGAAAGAGCAGTTAAAAGAACTTTGCAAAATCTGCAGGCTGTTAGGCTGTAAGTACATACGGATGTTCAGCTTTTTTATACCGGAGGGAAAAAACGCGGATGACTATCGGGAAAAGGTAATCGACAGGCTGGGAGAATTTCTGGAAATTGCGAAAAGCCATGACGTCATTCTGCTCCACGAGAATGAAAAAGAAATTTACGGAGATACAGGCCAGCGGTGCAAGGTATTGTTTGATGCTTTGAAGGATGAACATTTTCAGGCGGCCTTTGACTTTGCCAATTTTGTTCAGTGCGGAGAGGATACTGAAAAGTGCTGGGATATGCTGCGGCCTTATATCGAATATATTCATATTAAGGACGCGGTATCCACGGACAATGAGAATGTGGTATGCGGAACAGGGGAAGGCAAAATCAGAGAACTGCTTGAACGGGCGATTGTAAAAGAAGGTTATGAAGGATTCCTGACTCTGGAACCCCATCTGGTGCTTTTTGATTCGCTGGCATCTCTGGAAACGACGGCCGCAGAAAATATTATAAAGGAAAATAAGGCGAAAGACGGAGCAGAAGGCTATACCATGCAGTACAGAGCGCTGTGCGGAATACTGGATGAAATAAAAGCTGTTTATTCATAAGGAAAGGCATTCAGCAGAGCTGATATCCAAATAAAATAAAAGAGAAGGAGAATTGAGATGGAAAAAGTACGTTTTGGCTTGATTGGTATTGGCGCCCAGGGAGGCGCGTATGCGGGATTTCTGACAGGAAAGGGCGGAATGTTTGGAATGCCGGCGCCGGAATGCCCTCCTCACTGCGCGCTGGGAGCGTTATGCGACATTGACCCGGAGAAGGAAGCGCTGTGCAGGGAAAAGTATCCCGAATATCCTTTTTACAGAGACTGGAAAGAAATGGTGGATTCCGGAAATGTGGACGCGGTTATCACTACGGTACCCCATTATCTGCATACGGAAATCGCAATTTACTGCTTGGAGCATGGCATGAACGTTCTGGTCGAAAAGCCTGCCGGAGTTTATGCAAAAGCGGTTCGTGAAATGAACGAATGTGCGGCGGCCCATCCCGACGTGGCCTTTGGAATTATGTTCAATCAGAGAACCAACAAGCTTTACCAGAAGATAAAAGAAATCGTTGCTTCCGGCGAACTTGGCGAGCTTCGCCGTACAAGCTGGATTATCAATTCCTGGTGGCGTCCGGACAGCTATTACAAGCAGAGCGAGTGGCGCGCTACCTGGGGTGGAGAAGGCGGCGGCGTGCTTGTAAACCAGGCCCCTCACCAGCTTGACCTCTGGCAGTGGATTTGCGGCGTTCCCAGCAAGGTATATGCTAAATGTCTGTACGGCTGCCACAGAGATATTGTGGTGGAAAATGACGTGACTGTTGTAACCGAATATCCTAACGGCGCTACGGGAAGCTTTATCACCTGTACCCACGACCCCATTGGAACGGACCGTCTGGAAATTGATTTAAAGGGCGGAAAAATTGTGGTTGACGGAAGCGCGAAGGCTACCGTTTATCGCCTGAAAAAGGATGAGGACGAGCTCAACGCATCCTTAAGCATGGGAGAATTGTCACGTCTGACCAGCGGAAATTCTGCAGGCGCAAATGAATTATATACTATAGAAGAATTTGAAAACACAGACGGCTGGGGACTGCAGCATGTTACGGTTATGGAGAACTTTGCGCTGCATATCTTAAAGGGCGAAGAACTCCTTGCTCCCGGTTCCGACGGTATCAACGGCGTAAATCTGGCAAATGCCATTCTGCTTTCTTCCTGGCTTGGCAGGGAAGTGGAGAACCCGGTGGACGAGGATGTATATCTGGCGGAACTAAATAAGAAGATTGCGGAAGAAGGAAAATTCCCTACCCGCTGAGAAAAGTTTTGCGAAAGAGTTGCGGGTATTTGTACCCGCATACTCTGTCATGTGCTTAAAAACAGCGCAGAAATGAGGGAAAAGATGAAAAAAGCGGCAATTATCGGCCTGGGAGATATCTCGGGCATTCATATCGGGGCAATTCGCCAGAATCCGGAAATCGCTCTGGCAGCAGTCTGCGACATTGATGAAGGGGCAAAGGAAAGAGCGCCGGAGAACATTTCCTTTTATACGGATTTTAGGGAAATGATAGAGCGGGAGAGGCCGGATGTGGTACATGTCTGCCTTCCCCACTATTTACATGTTCCGGTATCCTGTGAAGCGGCCAAAATGGGTGTTCATGTATTTTGTGAAAAGCCTGTGGCAATGAACACAAAGGAGGCAGAGGAGTTTGCGGCTTTTGAGGCCGCGCATCCTGAAATCCATATGGGAATCTGCCTTCAGAACCGTTTTAACGAGTCGGTGGAGACGCTTAAGGGCTTTATTGACAGCGGTAAGTACGGCAAGGTAACGGGAACCAGAGGAATCGTGCCGTGGTCAAGGGAGAAATCCTATTATGATGTGAAGCCCTGGCGTGGAAAGCTGGAGACGGCAGGCGGGGGCTGTATGATTAATCAGTCCGTCCACACGCTGGATTTGCTTTACCATTTGGGAGGCCCCATTGAGGAGCTTAAGGCGTCGGTTTCCCGGATACTGGACTACGGCATTGAGGTGGAGGATACGGTGGCGGCAAGCCTTACCTACGCAAACGGCGCCCACGGCCTGTTTATGGCGACCAACGCCAATTATAAAAATGAAAGCGTTCAGATTTCCGTACAGATGGAAAAAGCGGAATTTGCCATCATTGACAATGTGCTTTACCGCATTGACGCCGAGGGGAATCGTGAAAGGCTGGTGGAGGACGAGAGGCTTCCGGGCACGAAGTTTTATTACGGGGCAAGCCATGGCAAGCTCATCGCCAGGTTTTACAGGGAAATTGAGACGGGCGGCCGGGATTACGTGCATGTGAAAGACGCGGTTATGAGCATGCGGCTGATAGACGGAATCCTGGAATCTGGCCGAACGGGAAAGAAAGTTGCAATATAAAAGAAAAGAACAAAAATAGGAGAACGGGAATGGAAAAAGGACTTATTGGTATTCAGATGAGTACAATCAAAAATAAAATAGCGGAACTGGGAGCATACGGCACATTGAAAGCCTGCGCGGAGCTGGGGTATCACTGCGTGGAAATCAGCCAGATTCCCATGACACCTGAGAATGTGGCGGGCATGAAAAAAGCCTGCGACGAGTTCGGTATCAAGGTGGCTGCATGCACAGCGGCATTAGAGCCTATGATGCCGGGAATGCCGGGCGAATTTCTGGTAAGCGATTTTGATAAAATCGTTGCCGATTGCAAGGCGTTAGACTGCAACATGCTGCGTATCGGCATGATGCCCATGAACTGCATGGGAAGCAGAGAGAAAATTATTGATTTCGTGAAGCGTGCGGACGAGATGGCGGAGAGACTGCAGGAGCATGGCATTGATTTGTATTACCATAACCACCATCTTGAATTTGTGAAATATGATGGCGAATATCTCCTCGACATCATCAAAGACACCACAAAACGGATGGGCTTTGAGCTTGACATTCACTGGATTCAGAGAGGCGGCGAAAATCCGGTTGAATTTATAAAGAAATACGCCGGACGTATCCGTCTGCTTCACCTAAAGGATTACCGTGTTACTGAGATGAAGCTGACAGAGGGAGCGGACTTCATGCAGACCTTTGCCAATGTGGTACAGTTTGCGGAGGTTGGCGAGGGAAGCCTTCCTATTAAAGAATGTATTGAAGCCGGACTGGCAGGCGGCAGCGAGTACTTCCTGATTGAGCAGGATGATACTTATGGACGCGACCAGTTCGAGAGTTTAAAAATCAGCAGGGACAATCTGATTGCCCTTGGATATGGAGATTGGTTTAATATTTAACATGGGAAAAGTAACAATTCAAAGTATGGCAAGAGAGCTGGGATTTTCCAGAAATACGGTATCTATGGCCCTGAAAGGGAATGAAACGGTAGCGCCGCAGACACGGGAAATGATTTTAAGATATGCCGAGCGGGCGGGGTATCCGGGTGTATATTCCACAGGAAGGGATATGGAACCCGATGAAAACGCCACTTACCATATTATGATTTTGCGTAAGCCGGATATGGCGGTTTATTGGGATAAGATTATCAGCGGGATATCGGAGGAAGCCTGCCGGAACCAGTGTCAGACGCAGGTGGCGGTGGTAACAAACGAGGCGGAAGAGAGACTCCGGCTTCCTCTTGGGCTTGATGAGAGCATCCATGCGGTTTTTTGTGTAAAGATGCTGAACAGGGACTACATAAAAAAAATAAAAGCAATGGGCATTCAGATTTATATGCTGGATAACTATAAAGACGAAGGGGAAGAGCTTTTAGGCGATGTGGTTAAGATGGAAAGCTTTCATCCGGTTATGCAGCTTACCCGCCATCTTTTAGGGCAGGGAATGAAGCGGATTGGCTTCTTAAACGAAACCAGCAGTTTATATGAGTCCATGAATGACAGGTACAGCGGATATTTGTATGCAATGGGAACGGCCGGAATCAGGCCGGACGCTGATATTGTAATGCCGGACGTTGACAGCAGCACTTTTTATTACCCGGAGACTTTTGAGAAAATCGTTGAAGAGTACGGGACACTCCCTGAGGCGGTGGTATGCGGCAATGATTCTATTGCCAGGTATCTGACCCAGGCGTTCCGCAAAAAGGGTATCCGGGTTCCGGAGGACGTGGCGGTAACGGGCTTTGACAATGATGAGGAAGATATGCTGACGCCCTTTTTTACCACGGTCAATGTGGATGCAAAGTGGCTGGGAAAACGGATGGTACAGTGTTTTTTGTGGAGAATCAGACATCCTGACGCCCCTTATGAAAAGGTGGCTGTTTCGGGGCAGATTGTAATACGAAAATCTTCCTGCCGCCAGAGAAAAAATGAAAAGTAAATATTTACTGAGAGAGTCCGGGATTTTTCATCACGGACTCTCTTTGGCTATATAAGCTGTCCTGTTTTAAACTGCATAATCATTTCCCGGGTGAGGCTTATATGGTCGTCTGCCAAATCAATTTCGCTGCGGCGAAACCATCCGGCTTCCGCCAGCTCATTTTTATCCAGAATAATTTTATCGTCACCGTCAAGGTCGCAGAAAAATCCCATCAGCAGACTTCCGGAGAAAGCCCAGGGTTGGCTTTTATAATAGCGGATATTTTTTACCCTTAAGCCCACCTCCTCCATTACTTCCCTTGCCACGGTCTGTTCGGCGCTTTCGCCGATTTCCGTAAAACCGGCGATAAGAGCGTAATTGGTATAGGCTCTGCCGGCATATTTGCTCATTAATATCTGATCCCCGTTTAAGACGCCTACAATAACCGCGGGGGAAATGCGGGGGTAGACCATATTATGGCATTCGGGACAATAAAGCATACGCTCTTTATGATCAGGCGCCATCTGCTGCCCGCAGCGTCCGCAGTATTGGTTGACATCATACCAGCCATAAAGATGGTGGGCGGTAATTCCGGCGAAAGCGGTGTGCCTGGACATGGCGGTTCGGAAAATGCGTACATTTTCGTAGGTATAGCCGGGGAGCATGATTGCAGGGGTGTCGTTATGTTCGTTTCGACTGTTTGCGCTGTGCTGCCGGCTGACGGGAAGAGCGGCCAGAAAGTATTTATAATTATCAATGGAAAAGAGATAATAAGGGACAACATGAAAGGCCGCCAGCTCTTTGAAGACGGGATATCTGAGCCTGTCTTCCTGAAAGCGTACCAATACGGTGTTTTTGTGGAAAACCAGAACAAAATCGTTTTCGGCGGGGGAAACGTCGTGGTATTCATTGTGGTAGGTTCTGGGGTAAATATCCTGTATCATTTTATTGCAATCCTTTCTCCGGCAGTTAAAATATGTGTTTTTGAGACTGCTTAAATTATTTCTAGAAGTGAAATTATTTCTGTGATAGTATATCTATATAATATAGTGTATGAGGCTGATGTGCAAGGATAAGGAAAGGAATTACCAATGAAATGGACAAAATTTAAAATAAAAACTCTGACAGATGCAGAAGATATCATAATCAGTACGCTCTATGATATCGGCCTTGAAGGGGCGCAGATTGAGGACAAGGTTCCTCTGACCGCATGGGAAAAGGAGCAGATGTTTGTGGACATCCTTCCCGACGGGCCGGAGGATGACGGAATCGCGTGGCTCAGCTTTTTTGTGGAGGAAAGGGAAGGAAGCAGTTATCCGATGCTTGTCCTGAACGGAGAGGATATAACGGCGGAGGCAATTCTGGAAAAGGTGAAAGCCGAACTGGAGGGGCTGCGGGCTTTTATGGACATTGGAGAAGGAACCGTCGCCGTTGAAGAAACAGAGGACATTGACTGGATAAATAACTGGAAACAGTATTTTCACCAGTTTGCGATAGACGATGTGCTGGTGGTTCCTTCGTGGGAAAAGATTGAGACAGAAGGAAAAATGGTTCTGCACATAGACCCCGGAACAGCCTTCGGAACGGGAATGCACGATACCACCCAGCTTTGCATCAGGGCACTGCGCAGATTTGTGACAAAGGAAACGGTGCTTCTGGATGTGGGAACCGGGAGCGGGATTCTGGCCATTCTTGCTTTGATGTTTGGGGCAAAAAGCGCGGTGGGGACAGACCTTGACCCCTGTGCCATTGAGGCGGTCAGGGAAAACAGGGAAGCAAACGGCATCGCGGATGAAGACTTCCGCCTGATTATCGGCAACATTATCACGGATAAGGAGGTTCAGGATGAGGTCGGATATGAGTGCTATGACATTGTAGCGGCAAATATTCTGGCGGAGGTGCTGACGGGGCTTACGCCTGTGATTGTGCATCAGCTGAAAAGGGGCGGCATCTATATCACCTCCGGTATCATTGACGATAAGGAAGAGGTGGTGGTGCAGGCGGTAAAGGAAGCGGGGCTGGAGGTTCTTGAGGTAAACTGCCAGGGAGAATGGGTCAGTGTGATTGCGAGGAAAAAATGAATCATTTTTTTGTAGAGCCTAATCAGATTCAGGGAAAAAGAGTCGTGATTACGGGTGAGAATGTCAACCATATAAAAAATGTCCTTCGTATGAGGCCGGGAGAGGAGATTTCCGTGAGTAACGGCACAGACGGAAAGGAATACCGCTGCGGCATTGAGGAGATAAAGGACAGGGAAGTGGTCTGCGGGCTGCGTTTTATCAAAGAGGAAGGTCTGGAGCTTGCCTCCAAAATATATCTTTTTCAGGGTTTGCCAAAGGCAGATAAGATGGAGCTTATTATCCAGAAAGCCGTGGAGCTTGGCGTATATGAAATCGTGCCGGTTGCCTGCAAACGCTCAGTGGTAAAGCTGGACGGGAAAAAGGCGGCGGGTAAGGTACAGCGCTGGCAGGGAATTGCGGAAGCGGCGGCGAAGCAGAGTAGACGGGGGATTATTCCGAAGGTGCGTGAGGTGGCCGGCTTTGGGGAGGCGCTTAACTATGCCGGTCAGCTTCCGGTAAAGCTAATCCCATACGAGCTGGCAGGCGTGGAAGGCGAAACCATGGAAAAAACCAGGGCGATTATGAAAAATCTGAAGCCGGGGGAGGATATAGCAGTATTTATCGGTCCCGAAGGAGGATTTGAGGAGAAAGAGGTTGCCGGGGCAATGGCCGTCGGCGTATTGCCGATTACACTGGGACGCCGCATATTGCGGACAGAGACGGCGGGGATAACGGTGCTGTCTATCCTGATGTACCATTTGGAGCAATAGTCATATAGTATTAGTAGGATAAGAACGAATACTCTGTTCAGAAAGGCCAGTGAAATTATGGAGGTATATTTAGATAATTCGGCAACCACCAGATGCTTTGACGAGGTAGCTGCCCTGATGACCCAGATTATGTGTGAAGACTACGGAAACCCCTCAAGTCTCCATAGAAAGGGCGTTCAGGCAGAGCAATATATCCGTTACGCTAAGGACGTAATTGCCAGAAATTTAAAAGTAAACGAGAAAGAAATATTTTTTACATCGGGAGGAACAGAAGCTGACAATCTTGCGATTCGGGGCTGCGCCTATGCAAATTGCCGCAGTGGCAGGCATCTGATTACCACGCAGATTGAACATCCGGCAGTACTTCAGACCATGAGGCATTTAGAGGAGGAGGGCTTTCGGGTGACATATCTGCCGGTGGATAAGAGGGGATGTGTTCGCCTGGAGGAACTGGAACGCGCCATAACGGGGGAGACGATTCTTGTTTCCATAATGCATACAAACAATGAAGTGGGTACACTGCAGCCGGTTGAACAGGCCGGCGCACTGATAAAGGGCATGAATCCCAGAATTTTATTCCATGTGGATGCGGTGCAGGGGTATGGAAAATTCAGAATCCATCCAAAGAAATTAAAGATAGACCTTCTATCCGCCAGCGGGCATAAAATCCACGGGCCGAAAGGAAGCGGATTTTTGTATGTGGATGATAAGGTAAAAATCCGGCCGGTTATGTTCGGCGGCGGCCAGCAAAACGGACTCCGCTCAGGGACGGAAAACGTACCTGCCATTGCCGGACTGGCAAAGGCTGTTGAAATGGTTTACGGTAATCTGGACGGGGAAGTAAAAAAGATGTACAGCCTGAAAAAAGCGTTTGTGGATGGCGTTCAGAAAATCGGCAATGTAGTGGTAAACGGCTGTCCCGACGAGACAGGCGCGCCCCATGTGGTAAGCGTTTCCATAAAGGGAGTTCGCAGCGAGGTTCTGCTCCATGCGCTGGAGGATAAAGAGATTTATGTCTCTGCGGGAAGCGCCTGCGCCGCAAGGAAGCCGCAGCCTTCCGAGACCCTTAAGGCTATGGGAATTGGCGGGGATTTGCTGGGTTCCACGATACGTTTCAGCTTTTCCGTATTTACCACTATGGAAGAAATCGACTATACTTTACAGACGATGTATGATATAATTCCCATGCTCAGGAAATACACGAGAAGATAGTAAAAAGAATATCGGGAAAGCCGCCGGACTGTGAAATAAAAGCCGGAACAGGGAGAATAATGCCTGGCTGTTTTCGGCGGCTGCCCGGAGAAAATCAGAAAAGAGGCAGGGATGTTTACTACATTTTTAATTAAGTACGCGGAAATCGGCGTGAAGGGCAAAAACAGATATCTCTTTGAGGAGGCGCTGGTCCGCCAGATAAAATATGCGTTGAAGCGATGTGAGGGCGAGTTTAAGGTTACCCGAACAGACGGCAGAATTTACATACACGCGCTGTCGGAATTTGATTTTGACGAGACAGTGGACAACTTAAAGACGGTTTTCGGCATATCAGGCATCTGTCCGGTGGTCAGTACGGCGGACGGGGGCTTCGAAAAGCTGGCCGGGACAGTTACGGAGTACATCGAAAAAAATTATGCGGACAGGCATTTCACTTTTAAGGTACAGACAAGAAGGGCAAGGAAGAACTATCCCATGAATTCCATGGAGGTGAGCATGGAATTAGGGAGCGTACTGCTGTCCGCGTTCCCTGAGCTTAAGGTGGACGTGCATCACCCGGATGTGATGCTGCATGTGGAAATCCGGGAAAAGATATACATCTATTCCATTGAAATACCGGGGCCGGGGGGGATGCCTGTGGGAAGCAACGGAAAATCCATGCTTCTTTTATCGGGAGGAATCGATTCACCGGTAGCGGGATATATGATTGCAAAGCGCGGGGTGAAAATAGATGCGGTTTATTTTCATGCGCCCCCTTATACCAGCGACAGGGCAAAGCAGAAGGTGATTGATCTGGCCAGGCTTGTGTCCCGTTACGCGGGGCCGGTGTATCTTCATGTGATTAATTTTACGGATATCCAGCTTTATATTTATGAAAAGTGTCCTCACGAGGAACTGACCATCATTATGCGCAGGTATATGATGCGGATTGCAGAGATGATTGCGAAGGAGAACGACTGCCTTGGGCTGATTACCGGAGAAAGCATCGGACAGGTGGCTTCCCAGACGGTGCAGTCGCTTGCCGTGACCAATGAAGTGTGTACGCTTCCTGTGTTCCGGCCTTTAATCGGGTTTGACAAGATGGAGATTGTGGAAGTGTCCGGGAAAATAGGGACCTATGAAACCTCTATTCTTCCCTATGAGGACTGCTGTACAATATTTGTGGCAAAGCATCCTGTGACGAAGCCCAATTTAAATATTATCAAACGGCATGAACAATATCTCGGTGAAAAAATAGACGAGCTTGTGAAACAGGCAATAGATACGGATGAAATGATAATTGTAAAATAAGCCGCAGAGGGAAACAAATGCTGTCACGTATAGCCGGCTTATTATAAAAAATGAGCTGGCCATTGGCCAGCTCGCTATGTTCTTTCTCAGATTAAGTACGGCTTTAACGCTTCCATTACTTCGTCAAGACTATCTTCTGCATGGATGTTTAAGTCGATTGCCTTGGATAAATCCAGACTGAAGATGCCCATGATGGATTTAGCGTCAATCACGTATCTTCCTGATACCAGGTCAAAGTCATAATCAAATTTTGTAATATCGTTTACAAAAGATTTTACCTTGTCAATTGAATTTAATGAAATCTGAACTGTTTTCATAGTCGTTACCTCCTTGATTTTTCATACCTTCTGTAATTATAGTAATCGGATAACAGTAAAAAGTCAATGTCAAAAGGACACAAAAATAGTGGAGGACAAAATGAAAAGTGTAGCGTTCCATAATCTTGGCTGTAAAGTAAACGGATATGAAATGGACTATATGCAACAAATATTGAAAGAAAAAGGGTATAATATTGTTCCTTTCAGTGAAAAAGCCGATATTTATATCATAAATACCTGTACGGTGACAAATATTGCCGACAGAAAGAGCAGGCAGATGCTTCATCGGGCAAAAAAGCGAAATCCCGAGGCTGTGGTGGTTGCCGTGGGCTGCTATGTCCAGACAGGCGCGGAGGACGCGCTTGCGGATATGAGTATCGACCTTGCCATCGGAAACAACAGAAAGAAGGATTTGGTTTCCATACTGGAGGAGTATCTGGCGGTGAGGGCAGGCGAACAGCCGAAGAGAGAAAAATCCTCAAAGGCGCCAGGGGAAACTTGCCGGGAAAAGGCGGAAAGCGAAGGCCGGGCCTGCGACAAGACCCTGGGAGGCCGGACCGTCATTGACATCAACCATACGGATGAGTATGAAAATATGAAGCTTTCCCGTACGGCAGAGCACACAAGGGCGTTTATCAAGGTGCAGGACGGCTGTAACCAGTTTTGTTCCTACTGCATCATTCCCTACGCCAGAGGGCGAATCAGAAGCCGGGAGCTTTCAGAGGTTCTGGACGAGGTCAGAACCCTTGCAGGGAACGGATACCGTGAGGCGGTTCTCACCGGAATTCACTTAAGTTCCTACGGAATGAAGAAGGGGAATGACTTTTCAAAAGGAAAGCTTCTGTCCCTGATACAGGAAGTACAAAAAATACAGGGAATTGAGCGTATACGTTTAGGCTCCCTTGAGCCGCGGATTATCACGGAGGCGTTTGCGGCGGGGCTCAAAGAATGCGATAAGCTGTGCCCGCATTTCCATCTCTCCCTGCAGAGCGGATGCGATTCGGTTCTGAAAAGAATGAATAGAAAGTATTCCGCGGAGGAATACTATGAAAAAGTCGGTATTCTGCGCAGATACTTTGATGAGCCGGCGATTACAACGGATGTGATTGTGGGCTTCCCCGGAGAAATCGAAGAGGAGTTTGAACAGACAAAAAGATTTCTTGAGCGCGTCGGGTTCTATGAAATGCATGTGTTTAAGTATTCAAAAAGAAAAGGGACGCCGGCTGCCGCTATGGACGGCCAGGTTGCGGAGGAAATAAAGGCGCGGCGCAGCGACGAGCTTCTGGCTCTGGAAAGGGAAATGTCCAGGCAGTACAGGGAAAAATATTTACATAAAGAAGTAAAGGTGCTATTTGAGGAAGAAAAGGTGATAGACGGACGGAATTGTCTGCTCGGGTTTACCGGGGAATATATTCGCGCGGCGGTCGTGAAGGACGGGGCTTTAGCGGGCAGATGCACAGCCGGCTTTATGGCTGCCGGAGCGGAAAAGCTTTCGGGACAAATACTTTCAGGGGAGCTTGCCGGCTTCCTGACTCCTGATATTTTACTGTTTCAACCGCAAATACATTGAATTTTCCGTAGAAATGGGGTAAGATAAGAGCAAACGAATGTTTCGAAGGGGTGTTTTTTATGCAGGATTTAGGAAATACGCAATTTTTCAGAGTGGAAACAGATAATACGAGCGTAAAGGAAATATTGACAGAAGTGTATGTGGCGTTGACAGAAAAAGGCTATAATCCTGTAAACCAGATAGTGGGATATATTATGTCCGGCGACCCCACATATATCACCAGCCATAAAAATGCGCGGAGCCTTATTATGAAGGTGGAGCGGGATGAGCTGGTTGAGGAGCTTTTGACGGAGTATATCAAGAATAATCACTGGAGATAGTGGAAAGTAAGTTATGCGGCGGGGCAATGTTCTCGAAAGCAGCATGGCGGGAAGTGTAAAAATATGCGGATAATGGGTCTGGATTTCGGTTCGAAGACGGTAGGGGTGGCAATCAGCGACCCGTTGCTTATTACTGCCCAGGGAATAGAAATCATAAGAAGGAAAGAAGAAAACAAACAGCGCCAGACGCTGGCGAGAATTGAAGCTTTGATTGAGGAATATCAGGTAGAGGAAATCGTTCTGGGGCTTCCGAAGAATATGAATGATACTCTTGGACCCAGGGTGGAAAAGACTCTGGAATTTAAGGACAAACTGGAGCGGCGAACAGGACTTAAGGTACATACATGGGATGAGAGGCTGACTACGGTGGCGGCGGATAAAGCCATGATGGAGGCCGGTATACGGCGGGAGAACCGCAAGGAGTATGTAGATGAAATTGCCGCCGTTCTTATTTTGCAGGGTTTTCTTGATATGCGGAAGAACACCGTGCAGCAGGATTCTTCTGAGGCTTTGCAGCGGGAAGAGCCTTCTGAAAAAGAGTAGCAGGCGAATTATAAACAGGGAGAATTTTAAGTGGAAAAGATTAAATTTACGCTGGACACACAGGAGAGCGTGGAGTTTTATGTTTTAGAACAGACGAAGCTGGGGGGCAGCCAGTATATTCTGGTAACGGATACCCAGGAAGGAGACGGGGAAGCCCTCATATTGAAAGAGGTTTCAGCACAGGGCTTAAGGGAAAGCGTCTATGAGACAGTGGAGGATGACACGGAGCTGGAAGCGGTAGCCGCCGTGTTCGAGAATCTGCTTGAGGACATTGAACTCACGTAAATTTTGCGGCCGGAGTAATTTAATGTTGCCGGGGATGGAAATGCCGGAACATAGAATATAAAAGATACGGAGGTATATTATTTGAAAAAAATTGAACAGAGAAGCGGCTCGGGGCTTAAGATTATTCCGCTTGGAGGCCTTGAGCAGATTGGTATGAACATTACTGCCTTTGAATACGAAGACAGTATTGTTGTTGTAGACTGCGGTCTTTCTTTTCCGGAGGATGACATGCTCGGAATTGATTTGGTCATCCCGGATGTAACTTATCTGAAAAACAACATTGAGAAGGTAAAGGGATTTGTGATTACCCATGGGCACGAAGACCACATCGGCGCGCTGCCTTATGTGCTCCGCGATATCAACGTACCCATTTATGCCACCAAGCTTACTATGGGGATTATCGAGAATAAGCTCAAGGAGCACAACCTGACAAATAATACCAGGCGCAAGGTGGTAAAATTCGGGCAGTCTATTAATCTGGGGCAGTTCCGCATAGAGTTTATCAGAACCAACCACAGTATTGTGGACGCGGCGGCGCTGGCGATTTATTCCCCGGCGGGCGTGGTGGTGAATACGGGAGACTTTAAGGTGGACTATACGCCGGTGTTCGGCGACGCCATTGATTTGCAGCGTTTTGCGGAAATCGGCAAAAAAGGTGTTCTGGCGCTCATGTGCGACTCCACCAATGCGGAGAGGGCAGGCTTTACTCCCTCAGAGCGTACGGTTGGAAAAACCTTTGACAATATTTTCCAGGAGCACAAAAATACACGTATTATTATTGCAACCTTTGCCTCAAATGTGGACAGGGTGCGGCAGATTATCAATTCCGCTTACAAATTTGGCCGTAAGGTGGTGGTAGAAGGCCGCAGCATGGTAAATATTATCGAGACGGCCACTACCCTGGGATATCTGGAAATTCCCGACAATACATTGATTGACACGGAGCTGTTAAAGAATTATCCTGATGAGAAGACGGTGATTATCACGACGGGAAGCCAGGGAGAAAGCATGGCGGCCCTTAGCCGTATGGCGGAGGATAACCACAGAAAAATTTCTATAGGCCCCGGCGATACGGTTATTTTTTCCTCCCACCCGATTCCGGGAAATGAAAAGGCGGTAACCAATGTGATTAATGAGCTGCTCCTTAAGGGCGCCGATGTTATTTTTCAGGACGTGCATGTTTCAGGACATGCCTGTCAGGAGGAAATCAAGCTGATTTATTCACTGGTGCGCCCTAAGTATGCGATTCCCATCCACGGGGAGTACAAACACTTAAAGGCGCAGGCCAAGATTGTGGAAGAACTTGGAATTGCAAAGGAAAATATTTTTATTCTGCATTCAGGCGAGGTGCTGGAGCTTACGGAGGAAAAGGCGCAGGTTACCGGAAGGGTGCCGGTAGGCGATATTCTGGTGGACGGGCTTGGCGTGGGCGATGTGGGAAATATTGTGCTTCGCGACAGGCAGCATCTGGCTGAGGATGGCATTTTGATTGTGGTTCTCGGGTTAAGCAGCGCTACGGACGAGCTGGTAAGCGGCCCGGATATTGTTTCCAGAGGCTTCGTCTATGTCCGGGAATCCGATGAGCTGATGGAGGAAGCCCGGGCGGTGGTAAACGAGGCGGTGGAAGGCTGCCTTAGCAGAGGGATTTCCGACTGGGGCAAACTTAAGAGTTCCATCAAGGATGCTTTAGGCGAATTTGTATGGAGAAAGACGAAGAGACGGCCGATGATACTTCCTATTATAATGGAGGTGGAGATTTAATCATTTTACCGTTTCGAGGAAAGGCGTGATAGTTTCATGAACGTGAAATATTTAATAATCACAATGTTGGAAACCATAGTGAAAATAGTGATTCTTGCGGCGGTTGTGGTCTTTGTTTTCCGCACGTCCACACAGGCGTATGATTTCGGCTACCGGGTGTTTGCGGACGAGCCGATGTCCGTTTCGGGCGGCAGGACAATCACGGTAGGCATTGCGGAGGACGCCTCGCTTAAGGAAATTGCAAATATGCTGGAGGAAAAGGGGCTGATTGAGGATGCCAATCTGTTTATTGTGCAGGAATTACTCTCAGCGTACCATGGTAAAATTCTTCCGGGCATTTATGATTTAAGCACGGATATGAAAGCGGAACAGATGCTGGAGATTTTATCAACCTCCACCGAGGAGGAGGGGGAAGAGGAAAAAGAGTGATTACCGAAGAGAGAACTAAAGTGTTCATTAATTCCTTTGACCCGGGAAACACACCTTTTTTAAACGAACTGGAGCAGTTTGCATTAAAAACCAATGTGCCAATCATACGGCAGGAGGTACAGAGCCTTTTAAGGCTCTTTCTTGCCATCCAAAAGCCAGAGAAGATTTTGGAAGTGGGAACGGCGATTGGTTTTTCTGCATTATTAATGAGCGAGTATGGACCAAAGGGTTGCAAGATTACAACCATAGAAAAATACGAAAAGAGAATTCCCATTGCCCTGGAGAACTTTAAAAGGGCCGGGAAGGAAAAGGACATCACTCTTCTTGCGGGAGATGCGGCGGAAATTTTGCAAAGCCTTACAGGGACCTATGATTTTATTTTCATGGATGCGGCAAAGGGGCAGTACATCAATTTTCTTCCCGATATTTTGCGGCTTCTTCGAAAAGGAGGACTTTTGCTCTCCGACAATGTGCTGCAGGACGGAGATGTGATGGAATCCCGCTTTGCAGTAACAAGGAGGGATCGCACCATCCACAGCCGGATGCGGGAGTATCTTTACGAGCTGACCCACAATGAGCAGCTTCGGACGGATATTCTTCCCATAGGCGACGGCGTGACGGTGAGTATTAAGATGTAGAGGAACTGAAAATATGAAGAAACCAGAGCTATTGATACCGGCCAGTTCGCTGGAGGTCTTAAAAACGGCAGTGCTGTTCGGCGCGGACGCCGTATACATAGGAGGAGAGGCTTTCGGCCTGCGCGCCAAAGCCAAAAACTTTTCCCATGAGGATATGAAAGAGGGAATCGCCTTTGCCCATGCCCGAAACGTGCGGGTGCATGTGACGGCAAACATTCTGGCGCATAACGGGGATTTGGCGGGAGCCGAAAAATATTTTGAAGAGCTCAGGGAGCTTTCGCCGGACGCGTTGATTATCGCGGATCCGGGAATGTTTATGCTGGCAAAAAGAATCTGCCCGGAAATTGATATCCACATTTCCACGCAGGCAAACAACACCAATTATATGACCTACCGGTTCTGGCATGAGCTGGGGGCAAAGCGGGTGGTTTGTGCCCGGGAGCTTTCCCTTAAGGAAATCCGGGAAATCCGGGAGAATATACCGGCGGATATGGAGATGGAGAGCTTTATCCACGGCTCCATGTGCATTTCCTATTCGGGGAGATGCCTGCTCAGCAGCTTTCTGGCGGGGAGGGATGCAAATCAGGGGGCGTGTACTCATCCTTGCCGCTGGAAGTACGCGGTGATGGAGGAAAGCCGTCCCGGAGAATATTTTCCGGTCTACGAAAATGAGAGGGGAACCTATATTTTCAACTCAAAGGACTTGTGCATGATAGAGCATATTCCGGAATTGATTGCCGCCGGAATCGACAGCTTTAAGATAGAAGGAAGAATGAAGACGGCGCTTTATGTGGCGGCTGTGGCGAGAACCTATCGGAGGGCCATCGACGACTATCTGGAGTCGGAAGAAAAATACCGCGCGAATATGGACTGGTATAAGGAAGAAATAGCAAAGAGCGTTCACAGGCAGTTCACCACGGGTTTTTATTTCGGAAAGCCGGACGAAAACACGCAGATTTATAACAGCAGCACTTATGTAAACGAATATGTTTATCTGGGAATTATCGAGGAGGTATCGAAGGAGCGGGGCGCCAGAATTGAGCAGAAAAACAAGTTCTGCACAGGCGATGAGATAGAGATTATGAAGCCGGACGGGCAGAATATAGCGGTAAGGGTGCTTTCGCTTACCACGCAGGAGGGTGAAGAAGTGGAGAGCGCGCCGCACCCGAGGCAGGCGCTGTGGGTGAAGCTGAGCCGCCCGGGAGAGAAGTTCGATTTGCTCAGAGTAAAAAAGAAAACGCAGTAATTCAGGCAGGTCTGCATGTACAGGTGCGGGCCTGCTTTAGGTCTGTGCAGAAAGAAAAAATGAAAAACAGGTATTGCAATTTTGGCGGATATCGTGTACTTTTAGGTGTTGAAAGAAAGTCTAAACAGAGATGAGGAATATTATGGAAAAAATTAATGTGGAAGAGATATTTGCCAGCAGGGTTTTTACACGCTCGACGATGCGGGAGCGGCTTCCAGGAGAGGTTTACAGGGAAGTGCTTCGGGTAATGGATAAGGGCGGCGAGCTTTCGCCGGCTGCCGCGGATGTGGTGGCAAAGGCGATGAAGGACTGGGCGGTGGAGAACGGCGCGACGCACTATACGCACTGGTTTCAGCCGCTTACCGGAATTACGGCGGAAAAGCACGATTCATTTGTTTCCCACCCGGACGTGAGCGGGAAGATGATTATGGATTTTTCGGGGAGAGAACTGATTAAGGGGGAACCGGATGCCTCTTCTTTTCCCTCGGGGGGACTTCGCGCCACATTTGAGGCGAGGGGGTACACGGCATGGGACATCACATCGCCGGCCTTTTTAAAGGAGGACGCGACCGGGGTGATTCTCTGCATTCCCACCGCGTTTTGTTCCTACAATGGGGAGGCTTTGGACAAAAAAACGCCGTTGCTCCGTTCCATGGAGGCCATCAGCCATCAGGCAGTTCGTATTGCAAGGCTTTTTGACAATAAGGGCGCCCAGGCGGAAAAGGTGGAGCCCAGCGTGGGGCCGGAGCAGGAGTATTTTCTGATAGACAGGGAAAAGTATCTGAAAAGGCCTGACCTTATTTATGCGGGGCGGACGCTGTTCGGCGCGCAGGCGCCTAAGGGGCAGGAGATGGAAGACCATTATTTCGGAACCATCAGAGAGCGTGTGGGCGCTTATATGAAGGATTTGAATATAGAGCTCTGGAAGCTGGGCGTTACCTCCAAGACCCAGCACAACGAAGTGGCTCCGGCGCAGCACGAGTTGGCGACAATTTACGAGACGGCCAATATTGCAGTTGACCATAACCAGCTTGTGATGGAAACCATGAAGAAGGTAGCGGGGCGGCACGGTCTGACCTGTCTGCTCCATGAAAAGCCCTTCGAAGGCGTGAACGGCTCCGGGAAACATAACAACTGGTCTCTGACCACGGATAACGGCGTAAATCTGCTTGACCCGGGAGATACGCCCAATGAAAATATCCAGTTTCTGCTGGTACTGGCGTGTATCATCAAGGCCGTTGACATTCACGCGGATTTGCTGCGTCAGAGCGCTTCCGACGTGGGAAATGACCACAGGCTTGGAGCAAACGAGGCGCCTCCGGCGATTATTTCCGTTTTCCTTGGGGAACAGCTTGAAGATGTGGTAAAGCAGCTTGTGGAAACGGGAGAAGCCGCCCGCTGTCTGGAAGGCGGCGTACTGGAAACCGGCGTTTCCACTCTGCCCGATTTTGAAAAGGACGCCACGGACAGAAACAGAACCTCGCCCTTTGCGTTTACCGGAAATAAGTTTGAATTTCGTATGGTAGGCTCCGCAGATTCCATTGCAAGTCCCAATACTATCTTAAACGCCATTACTGCCGAGGCGTTCTGCGAGGCGGCGGATATTCTGGAAAAGGCGGAGGACTTCGATTTGGCGGTGCATGACCTGATTAAGGAATATTTGTCGGAGCACCAGAGAATTATCTTTAACGGCAACGGCTATTCCGAGGAGTGGGTGGCGGAGGCAGAAAGAAGGGGGCTTCCCAATATCAAATCCATGCTTGAGGCTGTGGATACGCTAGTTACGGATAAGTCAGTAAAGCTTTTTGAAAAGTTCGGTATTTTTACAAGGGCGGAGCTGGAATCCCGTGCGGAGATTCTCTACGAAACCTATGCGAAAACCATTAATATTGAAGCGCTGACCATGATTGAAATGGCGTCGAAGCAGATTATTCCGGCGGTTATCAGCTATACTAGGACGCTTGCCGAGACGATTATCGCTGTGAGAGAAGCGGGGGCGGACGCGTCCGCCCAGACAGAACTCTTGCAGGCCGTTTCCGAAAAGCTGTCGGCCATGAAGTCCGCTCTTGAAAGACTGAAAGAAGCGGAGGCGGAGGCAGGAGAAATAAAGGATGCCAGAGAGCAGGCGTTTTACTACAAGGACGTGGTTAAAGTAATTATGGATGAGCTGCGTAGGCCGGCGGACGAGGCGGAGATGCTGGTGGATAAGAAGGTGTGGCCGATTCCCACTTACGGGGATTTGATTTTTGAGTTATAAGGGATTAGCAGGTGGGCACTCCCGCCTGACGCATTGTTTACACATAAAAAACGGCTGACCTTTTCGGTCAGCTGTTTTGTTACCATAAAGGTGTGGGGCAAAGCCTGGCTATTCAACCTTCACTTCCAGATATCCCTGCAGCTTACTCATATCGTATTCTGTAATGATGCCAAGGTTGGGGTCGTAGAATTTGCCGTCATAATATACCAGATAGTGGCAGTAAAGACCCATTTTTTCCATCAGGATACAACACTTGGGAAGGGTTGCGTCCCTGCCCTCCGTGTACATGATAATATCGCTGTGGTCGATGCCGTAATAGTTGAGGGCGGAAATTACACGGCCCATGGTTCCCTGCCACTCCCGGCAGTCCATAACGCTCATTACCTCTGCAATGGTTACGTTTGCCAGCATGGCGACACAGGTCTGCCCGCAGATGCCGTCTTCCGGCTGAATAATAATGTCGATACCGTCAATTTTGCGGATAGGGTTGTCGAAGCTGTAGGGGCTATTCCGGTTCATCTGAATCAGGCTCCCGGTTACGTGCAGCAGAAGCTTGTGCTCCTTGTCAGTGTCAACATGGGAAACGTCTTCTTCCTGCAAATGGATTTTGTAATTGCCCTTCTTACCTTTCTCCTCAGGTATAAGCTCACATTCAATAATCTTGTTGTCAAGAACCAGTTCGGCATCGATTACGTCGCGCTGTTTGCAGACTTCCCATACATTAAAGGGAATGCGGATGGTGTAAAGGTCGTCCGTTTTTTCGATTTTGCCATTAAAAAAATACCTCATTTAAAATAACCTCCTATGCAGCAATACATTTATAATTACTTCTATATTGTTTCACAAATCAAAGATAACAGATTTTTCTGAAATTGAAAACAATTTTTTTGACAAAAGGGAAAGAAGTATCAAAAAAAATACAGCTTGATAAAAAAGTAACAAATTTCGCAAAAATTATCTAAAAAATTAAACAATATATATGTAAAAAATTTGATTTAATACTTGCAAAACGTGGGATAATCATGTATAATACCAAAAGTAATTAAACATTGGGCTATCGCCAAACGGTAAGGCAACGGACTCTGACTCCGTCATTTCAAGGTTCGAATCCTTGTAGCCCAGCGAATGTGACCCGGTGAATTTATTTCACCGGGTTTTCTTATGCCCGAAAATACAGTGTTTATGCGGGTTTCACGGGATTTAGTCGATTTAAAGCAGAAAATTTACAGGAGGTGGATTATGGAATTAAGTAATTTGGATAAGCTGCGTCAGGCAGTGGAATTTATAAACGGGCTAACCGGTAAGAAGCTGGAAACGTCCGGTATGGATGTGCGGCAGGGCCTTGCGGTGAAATGCTTGCATTGCATTGGATGACTTGCAAAAAAGCATTTTATGGTACAAATGACGAAAGCGAAATAATAGTAAGGACCCGGACAGGGAAACCCAAAACGGCAAATAATTTGGAACATAGAATGGATACATAGGTGATAATAAACGAAGTGTCTGGCGAACACTATACAGGGAAGGAACAGATGATATTTTCGCCAAATGAGCATTTCCTCAATCAGCAGGATGGGAATGAAGAAGAGAGGATTTCCGATACGAATTTTAAAATCGTGGAAAAGGAAACAAAGAAGTACCACTGGTAATGTCAGAGCAGGTATACGTCAGATGTAAATGTTAAGAACCTCCGAGCCAGACAAGCAACATAATTGCATGTCTGGGAGGAAGCCGGATGTTGTCAAGGCCTGCCACAATGCTTTTAGTTGAAAAACAAGTTAATCCATCATGGTAAAACATAAGTGATGCCCTGAGCCTTGCCTCATTTCATAAGGTCCGATAAGGTAATTCCGTCGAAGTAATCATTTGTCATTCTATAGAACTCTTTCCACATTGGCAGCGTTTTACAGTTTCCGGCGCGTTCGCACATTTTTGCGCCACAGTCAAGGCAGGCAACAGGCGCCAGATTTCCTTCGGTAACCCGCAGGATATTGCCCACCCGGTATTCATCCGGTCCGGCGGTCAGTTTATAGCCGCCCCCTTTCCTCTGTAAGCCTTCAATCATGCCGTTTTTGGTTAATGACGGAAGAATTTGTTCAAGATACTTCAAAGATATACCCTGCCTTTCGGCAATAATCTTCATGGGTATGTATCCATCGCGGTAATGCTCCGCCAAATCAATCATTACGCGCAATGCATACCGCCCTCTTGTTGAAATCATCATTGTAATTCCTCTTAATCATTAAATTGCGGTGTGGAAAGGTATCGGTCACCGGTATCGGGGAGTAGCACAACAATTGTCTTTCCCGCATTTTCCGGACGCCTGGCAAGCTGGATAGCCGCAAAGACGGCTGCCCCGGAAGAAATGCCGACAAGAATGCCTTCCTTTTTGCCGATTTCTCTTCCTGTGGAAAAAGCGTCTTCGTCAGAGACCAGGATGAGCTCGTCGTATATTTTTGTATTCAGGACTTCCGGAACAAAACCAGCTCCGATTCCCTGAATTTTGTGGGAACCGGCAGTACCGGAGGAAAGTACTGCGGAAGACGCGGGCTCGACGGCAACAACTCTGATGTCCGGATTTCTGGATTTAAGGTATTCGCCGACGCCGGTTATGGTTCCGCCTGTCCCCACGCCTGCCACGAAAATATCCACCTTGCCATCCGAATCCTCGTAAATCTCAGGACCGGTATTTTCCCGGTGGGCTTTCGGGTTGGCAGGGTTTACAAACTGCCCGGGAATGAATCCGCCCGGGATTTCGGCAGCAAGCTCTTCGGCCTTTGCAATCGCGCCTTTCATACCTTTGGCGCCGTCAGTGAGCACAAGCTCGGCTCCGTAGGCTTTCATCAACTGCCTGCGTTCCACGGACATGGTTTCGGGCATTGTGATAATAATGCGGTAACCTCTTGCCGCGGCAACGGACGCAAGGCCAATGCCGGTATTACCGCTTGTAGGCTCGATAATCACCGAGGATGGTGTGAGCTTTCCGGACGCCTCGGCTTCATCTATCATCTCTTTCGCAATACGGTCTTTTACGGAGCCGGCGGGATTAAAGTATTCCAGCTTGGCAACAATCTTTGCTTTAAGATGCAATGCTTTTTCAATATGAGTCAGCTCCAGAAGAGGGGTTTTGCCGATAAGCTGGTCGGCAGATGTATAAATATTGTTCATTTTCAGACCTCCTTAACTGCATCAAAACCTCTCTGCAAATCAGCGATAATGTCGTCGATATGCTCGGTTCCGATGGAAAGACGTATTGTATTGGGTTTTATGTCCTGCTCAGAGAGCTCTTCTTCGCTAAGCTGGCTGTGGGTGGTGGTTGCGGGATGAATAACAAGGCTCTTGACATCCGCCACATTGGCAAGCAGGGAAAAAATCTGCAAGCTGTCAATAAACCGGTGTGCCGCCTTTACGCCGCCCCTGATTTCAAAGGTAAAGATGGAGCCGCCGCCATGGGGAAAATATTTCTGATAGAGCTCGTGGTCAGGATGCTCCGGTAAAGAGGGATGGTTGACTTTTTCAACCTGCGGATGATTACTTAAAAATTCGACCACTTTCCCTGTATTTTCCGCATGGCGCTCCAGCCGCAGCGACAGGGTTTCAATACCCTGCAAAAGCAAAAATGCCGCAAAGGGAGAAATTGTGGCGCCCATATCCCGGAGCAGAATTGCGCGGATATAGGTTACAAACGCTGCAGGGCCGGCTGCCTTTACAAAGGATATGCCGTGATAGCTGGGGTTAGCCTCTGCAATAGCAGGATACTTTCCGCCTGCTGTCCAGTCGAATCGCCCGGAATCTACAATTATGCCGCCAAGGGTAGTGCCGTGGCCGCCAAGGAATTTTGTGGCGGAGTGTACAACAATATCTGCGCCGTGCTCAATAGGCCGGATTAAGTATGGAGTGCCGAATGTATTATCGACCACCAGCGGCAGGCCGTGTCTGTGGGCAAGCTCTGCCAGAGCGTCCATATCCGGGATATCACTGTTTGGGTTACCAAGGGTTTCAATATAAATGGCTCTGGTATTGTCCTTAATAGCAGCTTCCACTTCGTCAGGCTTATGAATATTGACAAAGGTGGCTGTGATGCCAAAGTTCGGAAGCGTATGTGCCAGCAGATTGTAGCTGCCCCCGTAAATCGTTTTCTGGACCACGAAATGGCCGCCGTTTAAGCCAAGCGCTTCCAGAGTATAGGTAATGGCCGCCGCCCCTGATGCCAGAGCCAGCGCCGCAACGCCTCCTTCAAGGGCCGCCACTCGCTGTTCCAGTACATCCTGGGTGGAATTTGTCAGTCTGCCGTAGATATTGCCGGCATCAGCAAGGCCGAACCGGGCCGCCGCATGCTCACAGTCATGAAATACGTAAGAGGTAGTTGCGTAGATGGGCACAGCGCGGGCGTCGGTGGCAGGGTCAGGATTTTCCTGGCCGACGTGAAGCTGGAGAGTTTCAAATTTGTAATCAGACATGGTTATCATTTCCTTTCCGGTTAATTACTGCGGGCAACGAGCCAGGCGGGCATGCTTGCATGCACATTTGGCGACTGCCACAGGTTCTTTGATTTACCTATCAATAAAGTAGGTAAATATTACCACTTATCACCTACCATGTCAATAGGTAATTGCATCTTTCATTGACCTTACATACTCGCCGATATGCTCCGGCGCGTTACTTCCATATTTTTCCAGGAGCCTGATGATTGCGGAGCCCACAATAACGCCGTCTGAGATATTTGCCATTTTCCGAGCCTGTTCTGGCGTGGAGACACCCCCTGCCGCCGCTGTCAGGGCGGTGCCTACAATCTCAAAAACCTCCATGCCGGTCTCGACCTTTGTCCGCGATTTTTATGGCTTCTCATAAAGCAGGGGAAATTTTCATTCTCTTTCCTCCAAATAAAGAACGTCCCTGACAGAAATATAGTTCTGCCAGGGACGAATAATACAAAATTATCCGCGGCGCCACCCTGATTCTCAGCATCACAGGCTCTCTGTATGGGCATCATTGCCGTTATCTCTGCTTCAACGGATTGAAGTGCTGCTTTGTTAAATTAAAATTATTAGTATCACTGATATGTGTAAATGTCAACAAAAATTTATTGGTAAATTTTGACCCACAGCAAATTTGGTATTTATGCAGCATGCGGATAAATGAGGAAAGTAATTGAATTGCTTTCCTTTTTTTATTATCGGATAATCAGAAAGAGAAGGAGGAGGAGAGGAATGAAGCAAAAATCGAACGTTTTTATGGCAGAGGAAAAAATAAGTGTCCTGATGCGGAAGTTTGCGGTGCCGTGCATTATTTCGCTTCTGGTGGCGGCGCTTTATAACATCGTTGACCAGATATTTATCGCAAACGCATCTTACCTTGGTTCCTGCGGGAATGCGGCAAACAACGTGGTTTTTCCCCTTACAGTGGTTGCTCTGGCGGCAGCGGTGATGATTGGGGACGGGTGCTGCGCCTTTGTCAGCATCAGTCTGGGCGCAGGCAAAAAGGAGGAGGCGCACAGGAGTATTGGCTGTTCCATTATCCTGTGTATTTTCGTCAGTCTCCTGATTACGGCAGTATATTTCATTTTTCAGGACAAGATTTTACTGATGTTTGGCGGAGGGGTAAATGGGGAGACCTTTGCAAATGCCAGGGAGTACTTTACATGGATAACGGCAGGGATTCCCTTTTATATGTTCGGACAGATGATGAATCCGGTTATCCGTTCGGACGGAAGTCCCCGGTTTGCAATGGTTTCCATTCTGGCGGGAGCGGTTTTCAATATTATCTTTGACCCGGTTTGTATTTTCGTGCTGAAATGGGGAATGATGGGGGCGGCAGTTGCTACCATAGCGGGACAGATTCTCACGGCTATTTTTGCGGCGTGGTACTTATTTCATATGAAAGCGGTAAGGCTGGGAAAAGGGAGTTTTAAGCTCTCCCCGGGTCTTATGGGGAAATTCCTGCCTTTGGGTCTTACCAGCTTTCTTTCGCAGATTTCTGTGGTTGCATCAATGGCGGCAATTAACAATATGATTGTGAAGTACGGAGCAATGGATGAAATTTTCGGGCAGGCAGAGTATGCCCAGATTCCTATGGCGGTGGTGGGGATTGTGATGAAATTTTTTCAGATAGTCATCTCCATATCGGTTGGGCTTGCGGCCGGCTGTATTCCGATTGTGGGATATAATATCGGGGCAAAGCGTATGGACCGCGCGCAGGAACTGTTTAAAAAGCTGCTTATGGCGGAATTTCTGGTCGGGCTGGCCGCGCTGCTTATCGTGGAACTCTTACCGGGGCAGCTAACCGGAATTTTCGGGGCAGCAAACGAAAGCCCCTATTACAGGTCCTTTGCCATAAAAGCGTTTCGCACTTATCTGTGCCTGATGCCTCTTGCGACGGTCAATAAAGGAACGTTTATTTATCTGCAGTCAATGGGAAAGGCGTTGCAGTCGTCTGTTCTGTCCATGATAAGGGAAATTTTATTCGGCGTGGGATGGGCAGTGATTCTTCCGGGAATTTTTGGCCTGAATGGAGTGCTTTATTCCATGCCGTTATCGGATTTACTCACCTTTCTCATAGCTGTCGTTTTGATTTGCAGAATATTTAAGGAATTGAAAAAGAACTGACAAGGAGGGTAAGATGAAAGTAGACGCGAATATGTATTGGATTCCCGAGGAATTGTTTACGGATGAAGACTTGCGGGAGGAATTTTTAAGGTGTATTCCTGTAGAGCATGGCGTTATTGCCAGATGCGAACAAATTGCGGGAACGGACAAAAAACAGATTGTTATCGAGGAACCGGCAGGATGCCAGAACTTAAATTATGTACAGGGGGAATACCGGGTGGAACGTCAGCTTGCGGATATGGATGCGGCGGGAGTGGATAAGGCGGTTTTGAAGGTTCCCTGTGCCCATGCCTGGCTTTCCCTGGAAATGTGCCGGAAATTTAACGACGGCATGGCGGAGCAGGTAAAAAGGAGCAGCGGGCGGCTTGCGGCGCTTGCGGCAGTGCCTCCCCATGGAGGAAAGGGGGCTGTCTATGAGCTGGAACGCTGTGTGAAAGAGCTTGGGATGACGGGAGTACAGCTTTCCTCCCATTACGGAAACAAATATCTCGACGATGAATTGTTCCGGCCCTTCCTTCGAAAGCTTAATGAATTAAAGCTTCCGGTTTATGTGCATCATTCTCCGATTCCGGTAGATTATCAGTCCATATGCGATTATAATAATCTCAGAAGGTCTTATGGCAGATGCATGGACCAGACCATTGCCATAGGACGGGAGGTATTCAGCGGCATGTTTGATGAGCTTCCTGACTTAAAGCTCATTCATTCTATGCTGGGCGGAGCGTTTTTCGCTTATATGAATTCCATGTTCCGCAAAAAGCCGGCAGGACAGGAGGATACGGTAAACCGGTTTGATACGGAGACGGACAGGTTTTGTGGTCAGATTCATGAAAATATTTATTATGAGATGTCCCATGCCCAGCCATGGGGAAAAGAGCTTTTAGAATGTGCGGTAAAAATACTGGGAGCAGACCATATTATTTTTGGTTCTTCTTATCCGGTAAGAACGCAGTGGCTTTTAGAAGGACCGGATTTTGTGGAGAATCTTGACCTTGGAAATGAGGAAAAATCTCTGTTGCTTGGAGAAAACGCGGAAAGAATTTACCGGCTGTAGGACACCGGCGTCTTTGTGGAAGGCGGAGATGAAGCAGGGATTGCCGTGGCAGGGAAAAGAGCGGCTGCCGGGGAAAGAAGGGTGGAAATGGAACTGAATTATATCCGGCATTTTGTAGTGCTTGCGGAAACTGGGAATTATCTGGAGGCGGCGGATATTTTATTTATGGCGCAGTCTTCTTTGTCAAGGCACATCAAAAGTATAGAGGAGGATTTGGGTGCGCCGCTGTTTGACCGCACAACGCGAAAGGTGGAGCTGAACGAATTTGGAAGGGCGTTTTTGCCATATGCAAAAAAGATGGTGGAAATACAGGAAGAATACGGCAGAGTGCTGCAGGGGTGCTTAAACGGAATGACGTCCACGCTTACGGTGGCGTCGATTCCGGCCATGACGCATTATAATATTACCGATGTTCTGGCCGGCTTCCAGGAGGCGAATCCGGGCTACCGGTTAAACATAGTGGAGGCCGATTCCACTCAGACTTTCCAGATGCTTGAAGAAAAAAAGTGCGAGTGCGGGTTTGTCAGGGATGCACAGGGGCTGCCAAAGGAGATAAAGCAGGTGGAATTTACTACGGACCATCTGGTGGCGGTGCTTTCCTTAGCCCATCCCCTTGCAAAGGAGGATTTCGTCACACTGGAAATGCTGGAAGGGGAGAAGTTCCTGTTCCTCAATAAAAATACAACGATGTATTCGATTTGCTATAATGCCTGCCGAAAGGCGGGATACGAGCCGGATGTGGCTTTTACAGGCCTTCGGGGGGAAAATCTGATAGACCTTGCCGCGAGAGGTATGGGGGTGGCTTTGCTTACGAAAAAGCCCATTGAGCATTTGGCGGACAGCCGTGTGGTGCTGGTGGATGTGGTGCCGACGGTGGCGACCACCATCAGCCTTGTCTGTTCTGCAAAGGGGAAGCTGCCGGACGCCTTGCAGAAATTTATTTCTTATGTGCAGAACTACCGGAAGTAAATACAGAGATGTGATGGCAACAGCAACGCAGCAGCGGCTGTTGCCATTTATGCATAATGTGCAAGAATCGGCAAGGAAGTCGGATTGCCTGTTCAAACTGATAAAAGTAAAATGTTTTCAGAGAAAGAGATATACAAAATGACGAAACAGACAAAAGGAAGGGAGTAATCACTATGAAAAAAAGAACACTTGCACTTGCTCTGGCAGTGAGCATGATAGCATCGGCATTGTTTACAGGCTGCGGTGCGGGAGCAGGAAAAGAAGCAGAAACGGCACAGACTGCTGCGGATGCAGAAGGGCAGAGCGGGGCCGGGGAATCTGTGCAACAGGAGGAAAGCTCCGTTGCGGCGGCAGATACTAAGGCGGCGGCCGGGGGCAAAGCGGACTCCGTAACGGTAGGCATTCTGGCAGACCCGGAAAACATGGGGCCGTGGTCGGGAATGTCAATGGGAAGGATTGCCGTTTTATTTACCACCTATGAGTATATGATTACCCGTGAGAACGGTGTGGCATACGGCGTATTGGCAAAGAACTGGGAGCAGTCCGACGCCCAGACCTATCAGGTAGAGCTTTACGATTATATCCACGACGCAAAGGGAAATCCCCTTACGGCTAAGGATGTGGTATTCAGCTTTGAGTCTGCCATTGCGACAAAGAATTATGGAAAGCTTTCCGTAATCGACAGTGTGACGGCGGTGGATGATTACAATGTGGAGTTTAAATTCAACAAAGCGCTGGAAATCGGTGAGTTTGAAAATGTGATGCTGGAATGTGCCATTGTGACACAGGCGGCTTACGAGGCCTCTCCTGACCAGATGGCTACCACGCCGGTTGGAACCTCCGCCTATCTTGTGGAAAGTTATGTGCCGGGCTCGGAAATCGTTATGAAGGACACCGGCAATTACTGGCAGACGGACGACTCTCTGGTGCATGGAACCAGCGTACATAATGTGGGAGAAATCAGGTTCTCCGTAATTACAGAAACCTCCCAGCATACGGTAGCCCTCCAGACAGGGGCGGTCGATATCTCCAACGGCGTACCGGATACGGATATTTCCAAATTTGGCGAGGGCGGCGAGTTCTCGGAGGGCAATGCGGTAGGCGTCGTATTGGACAATCTGACCTATGATGTTGAATACAATATGTCTGACAGCTCTGTTTTTGAGGATGATGAAAATTTAAGGCTTGCCCTTGCCTATGCGATTGACAAAGAAGGCGTAAATGTCGGAGCCTTTAACGGAAACGGCAAAGCGGTGAAAGATTTTGCCAATGCAACGTACCCGGACTACAACCCGGAGTGGGACGGTGAAAATTACTATGACTATGATGTGGACAAGGCGAAGGAGTATCTGGCACAGTCTGCTTATGACGGAAGGACACTCCGGCTGGAATACATTAATTCCGGTATGTCGGAAATGATTGCACAGCTTTTGCAGGCTTACTGGGGGCAGATTGGCGTTACGGTAGAGCTGATTGGCTATGACCAGATGATGGGGCAGCAGGAGCAGTATAATAAAGAAGGCTTTGATGCAGGAACATGCGGGGCCCGGAGTGGCATTACAGAGAAGCACCGGAAAGGAGCTTACGCTCGGGGATATGGTGGCTCGCCCGCCGGTTGGAACACCTTATGAAAATATGGAACCGCCCATGAGAACAGTTCCGGGGAAGGATAAGAGAAAATGGCTTTCGTGGGACGGAAGCAGAGCCGTTATCACATCGCTGGACGACTATATTTTGAACTACCGCAGAAGAATGAAGCCCTGCACTTCCTTTGACACACTGGGGATGGACAGCGGGGAAAACAGGGTATTCGGCGACAGGGATAAGCCCTTTATGCATTTTAACCCTGAAATCGGAGAAGCCATAAGGGAGATTGCAGAAGAATTTCCGGGAGAGTTTTCGGAGGAATGCGGGAAGTATGATGAAGCCTATAAGGCGGTAAAGGGAGATAAAGAGCTGGCGCGGCGTGTGGCGCTGTTTAATCCGCTCAATTACACAGAGGCCGGGGACAGTGCGGATACTGCCAGGCATTTCCGGATACGGGTCGGCGCTTACGATGCGGACACCTCGCTGACAATCAGCATGACATTGGCGCTAAAGCTGGCAATGGCCGGGCACGAGGTCGACTATGCGTTGGTATGGGACAAGCCTCATTGCGACGCGGACTATCCGGGGGAACTGTGTGACTGGGTGGAGAAAATCTGCGGGCAGTAGAAAGAAGGAGGGGCTGCTTTGAATTACAGAGTGATAATAGCGGACGATGAAACGAAAATACTGCAGCTTATCCGGCTGCTCGGGAAGTGGGACGAGTATGGGATTGAGATTGTGGACGAATGCCATGACGGGCGCGCGACGCTGGAGAGTATTAAAAGAAATCGGCCGGACTTTGTGATTTCAGATATCAAAATGCCGGAGCTGGACGGTATCCGCAGCAAAGCCGTGTTGGACGGGCAGAAGGAAATTGCCTCCATGAAAGGGTAGCTTTATCCGGTTTTGAAAATTGATTTCGTGGGGCGCAATGCAAAGGGCCTGACTTTAAACCGCAAAAGTCAGGCTCTTTTTTTGCGCGCGACAACCCCTCCGAAACCGTCTTTAAAGAAACACAAATTTTGTTTGTATTTATACAAATTATAACTGATGGCGGTTCAAAGAAGCGCATTTTATAATCAATGTATGTAAACAAAACTATCTGATGTACAGGAGGTAAAAAATGAGAAAGAGGAACAGGATATTAAGTCTTCTGCTCGGCATGGCGATGGTATTTTCGCTGACGGCATGCGGAGGCGGAAAACAGACAGATGAAGCAGGGACAGCGCAGGAAAATGAGGCGGAGGATACGCAGGTACAAAGCGATGCCGGAAAAGTCTCCGATGAGACAAAGGATACCAACCAGGTCACGGTTATTTCTCCCAGCGATAACGGAAGCCTGAATATCTACACGAACACAATCGGGAAGCCGGGAAAAATCATGGTGGAGCCGTTTGTGCAGACTCTTTGGCAGTACAATAAGGATATGGAACTGGAAGGGGTTCTGTGCGAAGACTTTACTTACGATGAAGACGGTATGGGAATCACCCTAAAGCTGCGACAGGGGGTAAAATGGCATAACGGAGATGACTTTACTTCAGCTGACGTCGTTTATACATTGGGGACAATGCTGGCGGAAAGCCCGGCAGCACCTAATTACAATTTTATTGATTACGCAGATGTAACGGCTGCGGACGATTACACCGTTCATGTGGGGCTGTCGAGGCAGATGGGGCTTTTTGAACACAGGTGCTCCGACCTGTATATGTATTGCAAATCCTTTGAGGAAGGAACCAATACCACAGGAACAGACGGCGGCGAGCTGCTGGAATGCGGAACAGGCTCTTATATTGTAACGGAGTATGAAAAGGATGACCATGTTTCTTATAAAAGAAATGATGACTACTGGCAGGATGTGGCAAAGCTGGACGGGCTTACAATCCGTTTTATAGGGGAAGCGGCGACGGCTTTCCTTGAGGTGCAGACAGGAGAAGCGCAGATAAGCCTGAATATTTCGGCATCTGACCAGTCGGATGTCCTTAACGGGAAATATGAAAATCTGAGTATCTCGAATGGGGCGAATATGTCGCATTATGCAATCGGCATGAATCAGTATAATCCTTATTTCGAAAGCCCGGAGGTTCGGGAGGCGATTAACCACGCAATTAACAGGGAAGAAGTATTTGCCGTTGCTTTTGAGGGCGTGGGAACGGTAGCCTACACGCCGGTTTGCGTGGACGTTTTTGGATTTGATGAGCAGTATAAGGATAATTATCCATTTCCGTACGACCCGGAAAAGGCAAAAGAACTTTTGGCACAGGCAGGCTATGCAGACGGCTTTTCCTGCTCCTTCGCAATTGAGAATAATACAATCCAAAAGACCATGGCCGAGCTGGTTCAAGGGTATCTTTCGGAAGTGGGAATTACGGTTACAATTGATATGTATGAAGCGGCAGCCCTGACGGAGGTGTTAAAAGGGGCCGACTGGGGACTTTGCCAGGCAATGTGCAATATGAACGGCGACCCCTCCAGCGCGCTGAATTATCAGTGTAATGTCAAAAATGTGGGTACCTCCGACAAGTTTAATAACGACAGGGATGCCATTGCCCAGGAATGTACAAGGCTTTTGGAGGAGGCGGAGACTATCTCAAATCCGGAAGAGCGGGAAAAGGTATACTTTGAGTTCCAGAAGCTGTACTTTGAAAGCCCCTGGGAGGTACCGGTTTGTGACCAGTCCATATATGCGGTATACAGCAGCTCCCTTGACGGCTATTGGGGTGCTGGTGTACAGCCTCATTTTGGGAATCTGAGTTATAAGTAAGGCGACAAAAGCGGGCGGCTGCTGTGATGAATGGTTCGGGTATGGGGCAGCCCGCTTTTCTATGAAAATAGGAAAAGACGTTCTCAGGCGTCAGATAATGCGCCTGGGAGCATCTGTATTTCTGGAAATTGAAAGGCGGATGCGGATGGGAAAATATATTATAAAGCGGCTTATTATGGCAATCGGGGTATTGATAGGCGTATCGCTTTTGGTTTTTGTCCTGCTGGATTTGGCCCCCGGGGACCCGGCAAGGCTGATTCTGGGGGAGACGGCGACCTCTGAGGCAGTTTCAAAGCTCAGGCTGGAGCTGGGGCTTGACCAGCCTATGTTGGTGAGATGGTTTAAATATGTTACAGGGATTATTACAAGGGGGGACTTTGGTTCTTCCTACAAAAGCGGAACGCCTGTGGTAGTTGAAATCATGACCAGATTTGTAACTACAATTAATTTTGCACTGGTGGTTTTTGCCTTTGCGGTTTTAGTGGGAATTCCAATGGGTATTTTGTCGGCGATTAAACGGGGAAGCTGGATAGACACGGTCTGTACGTCAATTGCAATGATTTTTATGGCAATTCCGGGATTCTGGCTTGGTTTGATGCTGATTTATGTATTTGCTTTTTTGCTTGGGGTGCTTCCGGTTTCCGGGTGGTACGGGCCGAAATACTGGATAATGCCATGTGTGACAATGGGGGCGTTTCAGGCCGCCAGCCTGATGAAAACAACCCGCGCCAGTGTGCTTGATGTGACGAGACAGGATTACATTTCAACAGCCAGGGCAAAAGGATTAAAGGAAAACAGGGTGGTTTATCATCATATGCTGATTAATGCGCTGATTCCCATAGTAACCAGCCTTGGAGCCATGCTGGGGCAGCTTTTGGGAGGCGCTATGGTTATCGAGCAGGTATTTGCGGTGCCCGGGCTTGGAAAGTTTTTAATTGAGTCGCTGCAGAACAGGGATTATCCGGTGGTACAGGCCGGGGTTCTGCTGATTTCTTCGGTTTACAGCATTGTGATTTTAATTACAGATATTTTATATGCATATATTGACCCGAGACTGCGTTCCATGTATGTCGGCAAAAAGAACAGGGGGTGAGCTTGGTGGGCAAAAAATACCTTGATGAAAGTTCCTTAAGGACCGTGCGGAAAAAGCAGAGCAGAACCGGAATGATATGGAAACAGTATAAGAAAAACCGGCTCTCCATGTTTAGCCTGTATCTGTTTCTTTTTCTGGTTTTAGTGGCGGCTGCGGCGGATATGATAGCGCCTTATGACGCCACGCAGCAAATTGTAAAAGACAGATTTATGGCTCCGTGTATGCAGCACTTTTTTGGGGCGGACAGCATGGGGAGGGATATTTTCAGCAGAGTAATCTACGGGACAAGAGTGTCAATTATTATTGGCTTTGTTTCAACCTCAGTTTCAGCGGTTATCGGAATCGTATTAGGTTCCCTTGCCGGCTTTTACGGGGGGAAAACCGACAATGTAATTATGCGGGTGTTGGATGTGTTTATGGCGATACCCAATATGCTGATGGCGATTGTGCTGGCGGCTACGCTGGGGCCGGGCATGATTAACTGCATGCTTGCAGTTGGAATTACCGGTATTCCGGGGATGGCGCGGATTACCAGAGCGTCTGTGATGACGCAGAGAAATCAGGAATATATTGAATCTGCGTATTCCAATAATGCAAATGACGGGCGTATTATTTTCAAATATATCCTTCCCAATGCGCTGTCTCCGATTTTTGTGGCGGTGGCCAGCAGTATTGCAAACTCTATAACGGTGGCCGCATCCCTCAGCTTTATCGGATTGGGCATCCAGCCGCCGAACCCGGAGTGGGGCGCGATGCTGTCTGCCGGGAGAGAGTATATAACCAAATATCCATGGCTGTGTATTTTTCCGGGCATCGCGATTTTACTGACGGTATTTTCCCTTAACAATATCGGAGACGGGCTGCGCGACGCTCTTGACCCAAGGCTGAAAAATTAAGGAGAGAGGAAAGTATGCGGGAAGAAAGACTGTTGGAGGTTGAGGACCTCACTATTTACTATATTACAGATGACGCCGGAACCTGCAAGGCGGTAAATCATATGAGTTTTTCGCTGGGAAAGGGTGAAACGTTAGGTCTGGTCGGTGAAACGGGAGCCGGAAAAACAACAATAGCCAGAGGAATCATGGGGCTTATCCCCAATCCTCCCGGTAAAATAGTTGGCGGAAGGATTCTGTTCCGGGGACAGGATTTGCTGAAAATTAAGGAAAAGGAAATCAGAAAAATCAGAGGGAATGATATTTCCATGATTTTTCAGGACCCTATGACAGCGCTTAACCCGACGGATACTGTGGGAGAGCAGATTGCAGAGGTTCTGAAATATCAAAAAAAGCTGGGGAAAAAGGAAGCCCGGCAGGAAGCTGTAAAAATGATGGAAATGGTAGGGATACCGGGTGAGAGATATGAAGAATACCCCCATCAGTTTTCCGGCGGTATGAAGCAGAGGATTGTTATAGCGATTGCCCTTGCCTGTAAGCCGGAGCTTTTGATTGCGGACGAACCCACAACCGCATTGGATGTGACAATTCAGGCGCAGGTTCTGGATATGATGAAAGAACTGAAAAACCGTTTGGGGACATCCATGGTTTTGATTACTCATGATTTGGGGGTCGTTGCGGAAATGTGTGACCGGGTGGCGGTTGTCTATGCGGGAGAAGTGGTTGAAATGGGAACGGCGGAGCATATTTATGATGAAACCGCGCATCCCTATACGATTGGACTGTTTGGTTCCCTGCCGAGCGTGGCAGGAACGGAAGAGCGGTTAAAGCCAGTGGAGGGGATGATGCCGGACCCGACACAGCTCCCGGAGGGGTGCAAATTTGCGCCCAGGTGTCCGCACAGGAAAAGCGGCTGTGAGGAACAGGAAATCGAACTGACGGAAATTTCCGAAGGGCATTATGTACGCTGTATTTATTGCGGAAAGGAGGGATAACTTATGGCTGTACTGGTAGAGGCCCGAAATGTAAGCAGGTTTTTTGAGACAAGGATGGGCACCCTCCATGCCGTTGACGGCGTCAGCTTTCAGATTGAGGAGGGGAAGACGCTTGGAATCGTGGGAGAGAGCGGCTGCGGGAAATCCACGCTCGGAAGGGTAATGCTGCATCTTCTGGAGAGCACGTCAGGGGACATCTTTTTTGACGGCAAAAATGTAACACATTTAAATAAAAGCGAGCTGAAAGAATTCAGGGACCAGGCTCAGATGGTTTTTCAGGACCCGTATTCTTCTTTAAATCCCAGAATGACGATTAATCAGTTAATCGCTGAGCCGTTAAAAATACAGGGGAAGCTCAGCGCGGGACAGATTTCCGAAAAGGTGGCAGAGCTGATGAAAACGGTGGGGCTTGCCGAACGACTGTGGAATACCTATCCTCATGAACTGGACGGAGGAAGAAGACAGAGGATTGGAATTGCCAAGGCGCTGGCTGTAGACCCGCGTTTTATTGTATGCGACGAACCGGTTTCCGCACTGGATGTATCTATTCAGGCGCAGATTTTAAATCTGCTTAAGGATTTGCAGGAGGAGAGAAAGCTCACCTATATTTTTATTACCCATGATTTATCAGTGGTAAAGTATATTTCCGATAATATCATGGTGATGTATCTGGGGCAGATGGTTGAGATGGGAAACGCGAAGGAAATATTTGAGACAACGGTTCATCCCTATACGAAAGCGTTGTTTTCAGCACTTCCGCAGCCTAATTTACATAACAGAAAAGAGAGAATTCTGTTGAAGGGAGAATTGTCGTCACCGATTAATCCCAGGCCGGGATGCCGGTTTGCCTCCCGCTGTATTTATGCGACGGAAGAATGCGCTGAAAAAACGCCGGCGTTGAAGGAATATACAGGAAATCATTTCGTGGCATGTCATAAAGCGGAAGAAGTAAATCAGCAGGAGAGACAGGGAGGGAAGGGTAATGAAGAGAGTAGAATTTGAGAGAGTGACTCCTGAGTCGGTAGGGATTTCCAGTGAGGATGTTCTGCAGCTTTTGGATGAGATTGAAGCTGAGGAAAACTGTGAACCTCACGGGCTGATGATTATGCGGCATGGAAAGGTATGCGTGGAAGGGTGGTGGAGCCCTTATGCAAAAAATATTCCCCATGAGATGTTTTCCATGTCAAAGGCTTATACCGCTGCCGGAGTGGGAATAGCATATACGCAAAGGCTTCTGGATATTAACGAGCCTGTTATCTCCTATTTCCCGGAATATGAGAACCTGTGCAGCGATGAAAGAACCGGAAAAATTCTGGTGAAGCATCTCCTGACAATGTCATCGGGAAAAGCTTTAAAAAGGACAGATGCAGCGGACTGGATTCCGGCTTTTTTTTCGAGGAAAATGGAGAGGGAACCGGGCAGCAGATTTGAATACAGCTCGGAAGACACCCATATGTGCGTTGCGCTGGTGGAACGTGTGACGGGGCGGCGCTTCGAGGACTTTCTCGGGGAGGAGCTGTTTGACAAGATAGGGATTGACAAATCCAATCTTCACTGGGGGCATCTGCTCAACGGAAGTGTGATTGGCTGCGGCGGTCTGAGCGCTACGCTGGAGGACAATATACGTCTGTTGAAGCTGTACCTGGATGACGGCGTATGGGAAGGGGAGCGCCTTTTGGCCCATGAATATGTAAGGCTTGCAACGTCCTCTCAGATTATTCCGGTGAGGACAACGGCGATGAATTCCATTAGAACGCCTGACCCGATGGTAAGCGAGGTAAGAACTATTGAAGATGTGGAGAGCAGAAGAAAGCTTGCGCCGTGGTGGGAAAACGGCGTGGAGGAGGGATACGGATATCAGATTTGGATTAATAACGAAGGAATCGGGGGAAGCTTTGAAGCAAACGGAGGGCTGGGGCAGATTGCAATTGCAATTCCGGCGAAGGACCTTATCATAAGCTTTTTCCAGGCTTCCGAGCGGAATGGAATTGACGAGGGAAAGGTAAAAAATATTGTTTCATCCAGAGTGAAAGCAATGGCAAAGGATACGCTGCTGCCGGAAAATCCGTTGGCTTACCGGAAATTAAAAAGGAGGCTGCGCTGTCTGTCCTTGGAGAAGCCGGTTTCGGTTCCCTACAGCCCCGTGATGGAGAATTTCAGCGGTAAGAGATATGTGGTGCAGGGGAAAAGCTCCCTGACATTCCGCAAGCCTATGTGGATTCATATGGTTTTGTGCGAGCCAATTGTATATATGGACGGAATTAAATGGTTTTCTTTTGATTTTACCGGTACGGGAAGCTGCCGGATGACTTTCTTTGAAATGGATATGGTGCGTGAAATCGAGATAGGGACAGACGGCATGTCGAGGATGAATATCTACGGTAACGACAGGCTCCCCGGAATAAACAGGGCGCTGTTTGACGGATATTGGGTGGATACGAAAACCTTTCGGGTAAATGCCAGATGGATTCAGACCTGTTATTCCATAGGGCTTGACTTTTGCTTTTTTGAAAATCATGTACATATCCAGCTTGCATCCATTCATGGAGATTTGACAGAGCACCCGATGCGGGTGACCAGCTATGACGCTGTCTATGGGGATTAGAGGAGGTTAAGGTGTTAATAGTGGCTTTTGGCTCAACGCTGCTTGTGGGAGCATTGGGTAGTCTGTGCGCAAAAAAACTGAAAATCCCCGGAGGGGCACTGATTGGCGCGCTTTTCTTCACGGTTATTTTTAATGTGGCGACGGGGAAGGGATATTTTCATGGCGGCTGTCTTAATGCGCTGCGTTTTTTTACCGGAATTTATCTGGGAACCAGAATTGACAAAGATACCCTGAGCAGATTAAGGACTGTGTGGAAGGCGGCGCTGATAATGCTGCTGGGGCTGTTTACTATGAACGCCGCAGTAGGAAGCCTGATGAGCAGTATCTGTGATATAGATATTGGTACTGCCGTGATGGCCACGGCTCCGGGAGGAATGACGGAATTATCTCTGTATGCATCTGAAATAGGGGCTGATGTGGCGACGGTTGCAACCTTACAGGTCATTCGGGTTTTTACAAATATAGGTTTTATGCCGCTTATTATAAAGAAGCTGTCCGAAAGGAGGAAAACTTACCAAAGGCAGAGGGCGGCAGACATCAATGATAAAAAATCGGACACTGAAGAAAGAAAATTTCCCATAGCGGTGACAGGAGCCGTTATACTTGCAGGCGCGTGTGCAGGCGTGTGGATACTTGGGAAAACAGGTATACCCTCCTCGATGATGCTGGGGGCAATGGCGGGAACCTTGCTGGTAAACCTGACCTTTGACGAAGTCCATTTATCGTCGGAGGCGGGAATTATCCTTCAGACCATCACCGGCGCTTATGTGGGAACAACAATCACCCGGCATCAGTTGCTGGCTCTGCTTCATATGCTGCCGGGCGTTCTGCTGATGATAGTCTCATTTCTGGCGGGTACGGTGATTCTGGGAGCTCTTATATACCGGATGACGGACATTGATTTTGCCACAGCGCTTTTTTCCTGTGCCCCCGGCGGTATTTCCGATATGGCGCTGATTGCCATTGATATGGGGGCGGATGTTGCGGTGATTGTTGCAATGCACACTATAAGGCTGATTTCATTGATAGTGGTAATTCCCTATATTATTGAATTTCTTCAGCGTTTTTTTTAGAACCAGTTTGTACCAGTTTACGATTAAAAATCTTACGGATATAATGTTATGGTAATGTGTCAAAGGAAATATACAAAGGAGCAGGAATGTCACTTTATCCATCGCTTGATTATTTTATTGCTATCGCAAAGCACAATAATATTACCAAGGCTGCAAATGAGCTGTATGTTTCCCAGCAGACATTAAGCATTTATCTAAAAAAGCTGGAGGAATACTATCAGATACAGCTTTTTGAAAGATACCCCAAAATGTGCCTGACGCCGGCCGGAGAAGCAGTATACGAGGCGGCGCTTGAGATTGCGGACGCCTATAGCCGTGTTGACGAAAAACTAGATAAGATAAAAAATGTCACACACAAAATCAGGCTGGGAATCTGTAAGGCCAAAATTGATAATCTGCTGGGATACTATCCCCTTGCCCGGCTGAAAAAGAGCGTGGGGGTGGATGTGGAGATTATAGAGAAGACCTCGACGGAGTTAGAAAAAGAGGCGCTGAACGGGGAACTTGATTTGTATATTGGAAATGAGGATGTTGACCAGGGGATTTTTGAGACCTATCATATCAATACTTATCCTTATTACGTCTTTATTTCGCCGGAACTGTTTCAGAATTATGTGGCTGAGCGCTACGGAGTGGACGTAGAGACCTGCGCAAAGGGAATAGATTTACAAATGCTGAAGGAAGTCCCGTTTATCGCAAGTCAATTCGGACATCTGCGGACTTATGTGATGGAGTATGAGAAAAAATGCGGATTTAAGCTGGATATTGTGGTGGAGAATTCCAATCCTAATCTTCGTATTCAGATGGCGGAATACAATATCGGATTCACAATTTCAGAGGAGCCGGTAATTACTTATGATAAGCTTTATCTGTTCCCGATTAAGCAGCCTGACAATAAACTGAGTCTGGGGCTGGTTCGAAGGAGGATGCCGGTTAATTCGAAGTATGCAGACGACTGTTGGAAGTATACGATAGAAAATATACAGGAGATTACCCGATTTGGGAGATTTTAATAGGTAGCATTATAAGAAAAGGGGCAGTCGGAAAATGGCTACTCCTTTTCCTATTATTCTGGTAATGTTAAAATGCGTTGCTTGTAGCAACGGGCAATTCTCCATATAATTGTGGTAACGACAAAAAGGAAGGAGTTTATCTTTATGCTTAACGAAAATATTAAAACAATTAGAAAATCAAAAGGACTTTCACAGCAGGAACTGGCTGTCAGGCTGAACGTGGTGCGGCAAACAATTTCCAAATGGGAGCAGGGATTGTCGGTTCCCGATTCTGACATGTTAATCCTCATCTCGGAAGCGCTGGAAACACCCGTAAGTACATTGCTCGGAGAAACTATTGCTGAGACGGAGGCCGACAGCTTAAAAGCGATTTCTGAAAAACTGGAGGTGATAAACCTGCAGCTGGCACAAAGGAAAACCACGAGAAGAAAAATTCTGTATTGGCTGCTCGTTTCATTGTGTGCGGTCATAGCAGTAATTTCTGCGGTTCTGATAAGAATAAACAGTCCTTATCTGGGGTGGGATTATAGCAGTCCTGAAACCGCTGTCCTCGGAGTGGCGTTTCATTCATTCGAATGGCTGTTTGTCAGAGCAGCGCCGGTTATCTTTATTGGTGCAATCGTTGGAATTTTCTCAACACGAAGGAAGGGATAACAGGTTTGTAATTTAAAATAGATAGCGTTATAATAAAAAATAAAATGCAATGCTGAAATGAGGTGGCGTATGAAAGCAACGCACAGGGTAAAGGATTCCGCAGGAAATCCGGTTGGATATATTGTGGACGAAAAATTTTATACAGAGGAATATCTGAAGGATAATATACAATTTATTGAGAACTTATCCCTGATGGAAGGCAAAGTTTCCTGTGCGGAGGTTGGATTGGAGGAAACTTCATATAAAGCGGCTGTTGCCGACAGAGAATATAATAAATTAATAAGAGAGAATCCGTTTGAGCGAGACATTCAGGAGGATTTGGAGGAATGGAGACGCGATTCCCTCCATAAAGTTTTACAGCTGGAAGGCTCACGGCAGATTGGGAAGACAACAGAGCTGTTAAAGTTTGTCTACAAGAATTATGAATATGTGGTTTATGTAAATTTGGCCTACGACAAATATCATTTTCAGGATGTAGTGGAGAACGGATGCAGCCCCATGGAATTTGAGAAATATTGCCGCAGGGCGGGACTGCCTCGTTTTGTTAATAATAAAAATACCATACTGCTTATAGATGAAATACAGCTCAGCGAAAAGATATACAATTCCATACGGAGTCTGTATTCGGAGATTGACTGCGAGATTGTAGTGACAGGGAGTTATTTAGGGCAGACTCTGCGCGCCGGATATTTTTTACCTGCCGGAACAGTCAGTTATCTTTATATGTTTCCGTTAAGCTTTACAGAGTTCTGCAGAATATATGGGAAAGAAGAGCTTTTGAAAGGAATGGATTTGTTTGGGGAGGGCAGCGCCGCGGCATATAACGAGCTCCTTCCGCTTTATCATATATACAGGCAGATTGGAGGATATCCCGAAGTGGTAAGAAGGTACAGAGAAAAAGGGGATATCGAAAGCTGCTATGATGTGATTCAAAGCCTTGTGGAAACTTTTCAGAGAGAATCCGGTTATTATTTTCAGACTTCAAAGGAAGCGCTTCTTTTTAAGACTGTATTCACAGAGGCAATAAAGAACATGTGCAGTGAAAAGAGGGGTAGCGGAAACAGGCTGACAGAGAAAATAACGGATATTGCCAGACAGTCACAGAAAATGCTTGTCAGCAGAGATGAAATTGCCGGCGCAATTACATGGCTGGTTTATTCAGGGATAATCGGGGAATGCGGATTATACAACAACGGCGATGTCAGGCAGTATATTCCGGCCAGACGTTTGTATTATATGGATTGCGGGCTGGCAGCTTATTTTGGCAGACAGGCGGAAGTGGATGAAAGCAGTATAAACGGCCTGCTCACGGAAACCTTTGTCTACACGGAGCTGTACCGGTTGTACAAGAGAACTTATTCAAAAAAGGCAGTAAAGGGAGAAACACCCTGTTTTTCTTTATATAACCAGTATGAACTTGATTTTGTTCTTGTAGATAAAGACAATACGGTCTATGGAGTAGAGGTGAAAACAAAGGACGGCAGTCCTGAATCACTGAGGATTTTTATTGACAGACATTTGATAGACCGGGGAATTGTGGCAAAGACGGCAAGAGGCGGACATGGAGAAAAGTTTGACACAATTCCGGTATTTACGGTAGGCTGCAGGTTCCCTTACATTCAGGAATAAAAGGCCGTTGATTTTAATTCCGTAGTTTTATTGAATTTAGTAACTTTTCCAGATATAATAAAAAAAGGACTTGTTTGGGAAGCGGCGTGTCCGCTTCCCGTTCTAATTTATGAAGAACCGAGGTTAATAATTCTATGTATAAAAAAATACTTTTCCTTATTATCGCCGCATTGCTGTGCCTTTCCCTTGCCGCCTGCGGATTACCCGAAGAGAAGATAGCGAAGGCGCAGGAGAAATATACGCAGCTGGCCGATATTCATAATCAGGTGGTGGAGGCGCATAAGAATGTGGAGGACAATTCACTGGATGAAGAACTGACAAAGCTGCAGAGCCGTGCGTCCGATATGGGCGCATTCAACCTGGCGGAGATGGAGGAGGAGGAAATTGATGAGCTGATTCGGGATATGGATTCCATGATTAGCGAATATGAGGGCTATCTTGCGCAGCTTTCCAATATTAAGGGCGCGGAGGAGGAAGCGGTGCTTACTCCTATTGTAATTACGCTGATGAACCGCACGGAGAGCTCCTTTTTGGGCCTTCGGCTGTATGAACAGGCAAGCAGCGGCGCGCAGGTAAATGTACTTGAGGATATGGAAGGCTTTGCCCCGGGACAGTATCTGGCCGGTCTTACGGTTATGCGGGATGTGGACAATACGCCCTGGGTGATTTCCCTGACCGACGCAAACGGTACGGAGCATGAGGTTGTGCTTGAAGTGGGAGAGTTTGCGGAAGGGAATATTTCTCTGGCCCTTTGTCATGATGGGGAGAGCGGGGAACTTACCACAGAAATAATTGAGGCAGAGCTGGACGATGGAGAGGACGAGCCTGCAGAAGAGGCAGAATCGGCGGATGACAAAGAATCGGCTCCGTCATCTGAAAGCGACTCTGACGGACAGGCGGCGGAAGGCGTATCCGGCGATGGTTCTGAAGGCGGCACGGGAGCAGAGTCAAAGACCCCGCAGTAAGCTGACGGAGCATCAAACTTGCAACGCAGCAGAACTGCGGGGTATTGACCCTCGCGGCATTCGTCAAATGGATGCTCCGCATCCGCTTGACTCATTGCTCGCGGGAATAAACGGCAGACCGAAACACGGGCTTTCTAAGGAGAACTACAAATGGAAAAAGCTTATGAACTGGAATTTTTTGGTGAAAAAAGCGGAAGCCTTTTCCTCAATTGCTGCGGTATGTCCAGAACGGAGCCTTTTCACAGCTTCGGGCCGGCGATTAAGCCTCACTATGTCATTCATTTTGTGCTGAGTGGACGGGGAAGGCTTTCAATTGGCGGCAAGGAATATTTTCCGGAGCAGGGGTACGGATTTCTGATACCGCCGGAGGAGCTTGTTTTTTATCAGGCGGATGAGGAGAATCCATGGACGTATATCTGGGTGGGATTTAACGGAAGCATGGCGGATGAATTGCTTAAGGCCATGGGGCTGTCGCTTTCAAGTCCTGTCTTTTGCTCGGATAAGGAACAGGAGCTTTCCAGGGCTGTTATGGACATGATGGAGCATAACAGGGTGGGGATAGCCAATGATTTGCGCCGGAACGGACAGCTTCATCTTTTTTTATCTCTGATTGCAGAGAGCGCCCGGGTGGAGGAGCGCGGCGAGACGGACAGAGCGGGTCATTATGTGCGGCGTGCGGTTGAGTTTATTTTAAATAATTACTGTAATCCGATTAAGATTACGGATGTGGCCAGTTATGTCTGTATCAACAGGAGCTATCTGTACACGCTGTTCCGGGGGGCTATGGGGATGTCTCCGCAGCAGTTTTTAACCAGCTTTCGTATCAATAAGGCGGCGGAGCTTTTGCAGGTTACTTCCCTTCCTGTGGAAAGCATTGCCCTTTCCTGCGGGTATCTGGATCCTCTTGTTTTCACAAAATCATTTAAGCAGATGAAGAAGATGTCGCCGTCCGCTTACCGGAAGGAGATGCAGAAGGGGGAGAGCAGAAAGAGCGAGGAATATTTAAAGCAGATAGAGGATTTTATCAATCAGGTAAATAAGATTAATACTTAACATTTCGACAGGCTTTTGCAACAAGGAATTATGGCTTTAGAGAAGAATTTTACAATATAATAAGGAAGATACGAACGCACAGGAATTTCATCCGGTCTGCGTCGGCAGGGCATACGCAAGCCGGTTTTACATAAATAAAGCCCTGCAGAAAAGAGGGAAAAATGGTTGAAGCAGTAGTAAAAAGATTTAAAGAGGTGTATGGAGATGAGGCAGGGTTTAAGGTGTTTTTTGCGCCGGGGCGTGTGAACCTGATTGGCGAGCATACGGACTATAACGGCGGGCATGTGTTTCCCTGCGCGCTTACGATTGGCACTTACGGGGTTGCCAGGGTAAGAGACGACAGGAAGCTTCGTTTTTATTCCATGAATTTCGACCATCTGGGCGTGATTGAGACTTCTCTTGACGACTTAAATCCCAGAAAAGAGGCAGGCTGGACGAACTACCCGAAGGGCGTTATGTGGGCCTTTGAGGGAAGGGGGTATCAGATTCCAAAGGGACTGGATATTCTGTTATACGGAAACATCCCTAATGGCTCCGGCCTTTCATCTTCCGCTTCGATTGAGGTGCTGACAGGTTATATTTTGAAGGAATTCTTTGGATTTGAAGTGAGCAATCAGGATTTGGCGCTGATTGGACAGTATTCGGAGAATAATTTTAACGGCGTGAACTGCGGCATTATGGATCAGTTTGCCATTGCCATGGGCAAAAAGGACAACGCTATTTTCCTGGATACGGCGGATTTGTCCTACACCTATGCGCCCATCAGTTTAAAGGGCGCCAAGCTTGTGATTGCATGCAGCAACAAAAAGAGAGGTCTCGGGGACTCCAAGTATAACGAGAGGAGAAGCGAGTGCGAAACGGCGCTTGCAGAGCTGCAAACGGTTGTGGACATCAGGGGTCTCGGAGATTTGAGCGAGGAGAAGTTTGAGGAAGTGAAGTCCGCCATCAAGGACCCTGTGAGGGTGAGGAGGGCAAAGCATGCGGTTTATGAAAACCAGCGTACCATTAAGGCCGTGGAAGCCCTTAAGGCTGATAACATCGCCCTGTTCGGACAGCTTATGAACGACTCTCACGTATCTTTGCGGGACGATTATGAGGTGACGGGAATCGAGCTCGACACGCTGGTGGAGGAAGCCTGGAAGGTGGAGGGCGTGATTGGCTCTCGTATGACGGGCGCAGGCTTTGGCGGCTGTACGGTAAGCCTTGTAAAGGATGAGGCTATCGACGGGTTTATCAAACAGGTAGGGGATGCCTATCTTGAGAAGATTGGCTATAAAGCGGACTTTTATGTGGTTGAGGTGGGGGACGGCCCCTGCACGCTGCAATAACGGGAGGCGGTCTGCACGTCCGGGCTGCAGGAAAGCGGGCGGGCGCAGGCCGTTCCATACCGGCGCGGTGTATAAATAAGAAAACGGAGAGAGAATATCATGATACAGAAAGATATCAGAAGACTGGCGGTATACGGCAAAAAAACCGGGCTTTTAACAAAAGAGGACGAGATTTACACCATCAACCGGCTTCTCGAGCTGTTTGAGCTTGACGAGCTTGAGGACTTGGATGAGCCGGCTCTTGCAGAAGTGGAAAAAACGGGGGTTGAGGATTTGGAGGATATCCTCAGTGGCATGCTGGACTATGCATACGAAAAAGGAATCCTTAAGGAAAACGGCGTGGTTTACCGGGATTTGTTTGACACAAAAATCATGAGCCTTTTGATGCCCCGCCCAGGTGAGGTGATTAAAACCTTTCAGGAACTTTATGAGAAAGACCCTGTGGAGGCCACGGATTATTATTACAAATTCAGCAGGGATTCTGATTACATCAGGCGTTACAGAATCGCGAAGGATATGAAATGGATTGCCGAAACGGAATATGGCGATTTGGACATTACCATCAATCTTTCCAAGCCGGAAAAAGACCCCAAGGCCATTGCGGCGGCCAGGACGGCGAAGCAGTCGGGCTATCCGAAGTGTCTGCTCTGCCGGGAAAATGAGGGCTATGCGGGCAGGGTGAATCATCCGGCAAGACAGAATCACAGGATTATTCCTGTTACCATTCAGGGGGATACCTGGGGATTCCAGTACTCGCCCTATGTTTATTATAACGAGCACTGTATCGTCTTTAACGGGCAGCATGTTCCCATGAAGATTGACAGAAACGCTTTCTGCAAGCTGTTCGACTTTGTGAAGCAGTTTCCCCATTACTTTGTGGGCTCCAATGCGGATTTGCCGATTGTGGGCGGTTCCATTTTAAGCCATGACCATTTCCAGGGCGGAAATTATGAATTTGCAATGGCAAAGGCTCCGGTGGAGAGAAGCTTTACCATAAAGGGCTTTGAGGATTTGGAAGCCGGTATCGTCAGGTGGCCCATGTCGGTGATTCGGCTGAAAGGGGCTGACACGGAGCGGATTATTGATTTGGCGGACCTGATTCTGCACCACTGGAGAGGCTATACGGATGAAGCAGCGTTTGTCTATGCGGAGACTGACGGCGAGCCTCACAACACCATCACGCCCATTGCCCGCAGGAGAGGCGAATGTTTTGAGCTTGATTTGGTGCTAAGAAATAACATTACCACGAAGGAGCATCCCCTGGGCGTTTATCATCCCCATGCAAAGCTCCATCATATCAAAAAGGAAAACATCGGACTGATTGAGGTAATGGGCCTTGCGGTTCTTCCGGCCCGCTTAAAGGGGGAAATGGAGGAGCTGAAAGCAGCCATGCTGGCCGGGAGGAACCTGCGGGAGGATGAGCTCCTTAAAAAACATGCGGACTGGGTGGAGGAATTCAGTGATAAATATGAAAGGATAGACGAATCCAACATCGATGATATTCTGCACCATGAAATCGGCCTTGTATTTATGGAAGTGCTTACGGATTCCGGCGTTTACAAGAGGAACGAGGAAGGGCAGAAGGCCTTTGACCGGTTTATTGCTTCTGTAAACGACAGATAGCGCTGCGAGGAAGCGACGCCTGCCGCATGGCGCGGGCGGAAAGACGCAGAGATATATCTGCGTGGAATGCAGGAAGGGAAACACAATGCAATTTTTACTGGCGGCGGTGAATGCCAAATATATTCATTCCAATCCGGCAATTTACAGCCTTAAGAGTTATGCAGGCAGGGAATTGCAGCGGCATATCGCGCTTGCGGAGTATACCATTAACAACAAAATGGAAGAAATTTTAGGAGACCTGTACAGGCGTCAGCCGGACGTCATCGGATTTTCCTGTTACATCTGGAACTGGCGGCTTGTGCAGGAGCTGCTTCGGGAGCTGCCAAAGGTGCTGCCCGGCACGGAGCTGTGGCTGGGCGGTCCCGAGGTTTCTTTTGATGCGGTAAAGATTCTGGAAGATTTCCCCATGGTACGCGGGATAATGGCAGGAGAGGGAGAGGAGACCTTTAAGGAGCTTCTTTCCTTTTATATTGCACGGGAGAGGCATGACGGCCTGCGCAGCATACCGGGGCTGGTGCTCCGTTCAGGAAGTACCGGGGCGAGAGACCTTACAGATATGGATGAGCTTCCTTTTCTTTATGACAATTTACAGGACTTTGAAAACAGAATTATATATTACGAGACCGGCAGAGGATGTCCTTTCCGGTGCGGGTATTGTCTTTCTTCCATAGATAAGAGGGTGCGGCTGCGCAGCCTTTCCACAGTGAAAAGGGAGCTGCAGTTTTTTCTGGACAAAAGGGCGCCGCAGGTGAAGCTGATTGACAGAACCTTTAACTGCAGCCACAGCCATGCCCTGGAAATATGGCGGTATATTCAGGAACATGACAACGGCGTCACAAATTTCCATTTTGAGATTGCAGCCGAGCTGTTAAACGAGGAGGAGCTTGCAATTTTAAAAGACATGCGTCCGGGGCTTGTGCAGCTGGAAATCGGAGTTCAGACCACGAACAGAGATACCCTGGCGGCAATTAACCGCAGCGGCGATACTGCCTGTATTGCCCGGACGGTGGAGGAGATTAACGAGGGCAGGAACATCCATATTCACCTTGATTTGATAGCCGGGCTGCCCTTTGAGGGATATGAGAGCTTTAAAAAGTCCTTTAACGAGGTTTACGCTATGGCGCCCCTGCAGCTGCAGCTTGGCTTTTTAAAGGTACTGAAAGGAACGCCCATTCGGAAGAAGGCGGAGGAATATGGTATTGTCTGGCAGGAGGAGCCGCCCTATGAGGTACTTTACACAAAATGGATATCCTATCGCGAAATTTTGAAGCTCAAGCAGGTGGAGGAGATGGTGGAGGTTTACTATAACTCCAACCAGTTTACCCATACGTTGGCGGTTCTGGAGAAGGGATTTTCCGGGGCCTTTGAATTATACGAGGCGCTGGCGGCATATTATGAGGAAAAGGGGTATTTCGTCAATTCGCCGGCAAGGAGCCGCCGGTATCAGGTGCTTTTGGAATTTATAAAGGAAAGAATGCCGGAGGCAGAGGAGCTTTACAGGGAGCTTCTCACATTTGACTATTATCTGAGGGAAAATGCAAAGAGCCGCCCTGGCTTTGGCAGGGATTTGTCTCCGTGGAGAGATGAAATATGGGAATTTTACCAAAAGGAGGAGGCGGCGCCTGAGTTTTTAGGAGCTTATGGGCAGTACCATGCAAGGCAGATGATGAAGATGACGCACATGGAGGCGTTTTTTTACCCGGTTTGGGAGAGCGGAAACAGCGGACTTGCGGTTCGCAGACAGGCGCCGGAATTTGTGCTTTTTGATTACGGGGAAAGAGATGCCCTTACCGGGAACGCGAAAGCGCGGCGGATTCCTTAATATTGCATTCCGTTTTCCCGGAATTGAATACTTTCTGGCGGACCTGTTATACGAATATATAGAATCATTCGGCCATATATTGTAAAAACGCAGAAAAAGCGGGTTACAGTGTATGGCTTCCGTTTTATCCAATATTTCCAACATTATCATACCGGTGCTGGTTTTCTATATTGTCGCCTATGGGGCGCTCAACAAAACGAATGTGTACGAGGAATTTGTGAAAGGGGCAAAGGACGGGTTAAAGACGGTGGTCGGCATAATGCCCACACTTGTGGCGTTAATGACTGCCGTGGGGGTGCTGAGGGCTTCCGGGTTTCTGGATTTTCTGGGGAATCTGGTCAGGCCGTTAAGCGAAAGGGCGGGTTTTCCGGCGGAACTGGTTCCCCTTGCATTTATTAAAATGTTCTCCTCATCGGCGGCCACGGGTCTGGTTCTGGATATCTTTAAAAATTATGGCACGGATTCCATGATTGGTCTGATTACATCTATTATGATGAGCTGTACGGAGACGATTTTTTATACTATGAGTGTCTATTTCCTGGCGGCAAAGGTAACGAAAACGAGGTATACGCTGACGGGCGCCCTTCTTTCAACCTTTGCGGGAATCGTGGCCAGCGTGGTGCTTGCGGGGCGGATGATGCAGGGGTGATTTGCCGTAAAAAAGGAGCCAGTTATTGCTAAGATACCCCTTTAATTGTGAACGCTGCGGTTCTGCTCTCTGGCAGAATTGTTTTTACTCAGGTCTGTTTTTTCAGGTAATTCCTTTAGATGAATTTCAATAGTACCCCTTTCCATCAACAGAATATAGCCTCCTTCTATATGATATTTATATTATATCTTTTTTGTTGATAGAAAATCAATTATAATTAATTAAAGATAGTAGCCTGCGAATAAGAAATTATACGATAAGAGAGGCGTGTATGGAAAAACAAGTTTATATTACGGATAAAGAACGGGAAAAATGCCAGAGGGTTATGGAGGCATACGCGGAGTTATATGAAAACGAGGATTTACTGGTTTTAAACGCCGGAAGATACGGGTTTGTGAAACTGCAGTCCTACAGGATTCCGTTTGGCTTTGATGAGATAACCACTTTTGTGGACAGTCAGAGCCTGTTTGACGACTTGTGGGAAGAATGGGTGGAAACGCAGCTTCTCATACTGGCAAGGGATACGCCGATGGAGGAGATGTCGTATGTAGATATCTTCAGAAGCCTGCCGGGGGAAAAGCAGAATGAAATTATGGAAAAACGGAATGACTTTGCAGACAGGGCGGGAATAAAGAACGTTTACCGTATACCGTGCACCGGACAGGGCTTTTGACAGAACCGGAGAGAAAACCGCTCTTAAACCTCCTGACTCTTAATTATCTGCCTCACCGCATCGAAAAGATACGGCTTTAAGCTCTCGATATCCGCGGGCTCGCCATATAAAATCGAGCTGTAACAGGTGGAGCTGATAAATTCCACAATCATAAAAAGCAGTATCTCCGGGTTCTTGAAGGTTCTGGGGGAATTTTCAAGAATCCTGTAAATATTATAAAAATCCACATCGGAGTCTTCGCCGGAGGAAATCAGCTCGTTTTTAAAAATGCCCCAGCTTAAGTTTTTGGAAATAAAGGTGAGGAGGGATTTATCGGCGTTAAACTGTTCGATAATATTGTCCGCAAGAAAAATAATCCGGTCGTCCAATTCGGTCAGACCGGTTTTGGACAGCGCCTCGTCGGCAATGGAAAAAATGCGGCTGGCTTTGTGCGCAATCAATTTGTTCCTGATATCATATTTATCCTTAAAATACAGATAAAAAGTTCCTTTCGCCACGCCGGCGGCCTCCGCAATATTGTTGATTGTGGTTTTGGCAAGCCCCTGAGTGGTAAAAAGCTCGAAAGCGGTGTTCAGCAGCGCTTCTTTTTTTTGTTTCTTGTTCGTATCTACTTTTCCCATTATTTTTCTCCTGTCCGTATAAGTAAATTATAAGACAAACTATCCAAAAAGCAATAAATTTTCTGTTTAGATTTGTTTATACATTCTTTAGAATTAAAATATTGACCATTGGTCATTCCTGTGGTATAACACTGAATATAAGAAATGACCAATGGTCAATATTTTTGAAAAGGGGTGTAATTTATGGAGAAATTTGGAAGAGGAGTGGTGAAAATACGGGTGCCGATTCTGATTTTAAGTCTGGCGCTTCTGGTTCCGGCCTTTTTCGGCTATGTGAACACCAGAGTGAATTATGATATTCTCTCGTATCTGCCGGGGGAAATCGAGACCATGGCAGGGCAGGATATTTTGGTGGACGAATTCGGTACGGGAGCATTCTCCATGATGGTGGTGGAGGGGATGGAGCCCAAAGACACCGTAAAGATGAAATCGGAAATTGAGAAGATAGAGCATGTGGAGAAGGTTATCTGGTACGATTCGGTGATGGATATTTCCGTCCCCATGGAAATGCTGCCGGATGAGATATACGAAGCCTTTAACAGCGGGGACGCTACCATGATGGCGATTATTTTCGACGAGACGACGTCGGCGGACGGCACCATGGAGGCGATAGAGGATATCAGGAACACGGCGGATAAAAACTGTTTTTTAAGCGGAATGTCGGCGGTGGTGACGGATACAAGGAATCTTTCGGAGAGGGAAGCTCCCATTTATGTGTGCATAGCGGTGCTGCTCTCCTGCGTGGTGTTGTCGCTGACAATGGATTCCTTCCTGATACCGTTTATCTTTCTGGCGAGCATCGGGATGGCGATTGTATATAACCTGGGGAGCAACATTTTCATGGGAGAAATCTCCTATATCACAAAAGCCTTAAGTGCGGTGCTGCAGCTTGGCGTCACCATGGATTACTCGATTTTCCTCTGGCACAGCTATCAGGATAAAAAGAGGGAGGCACCGGATAAAAAGGAGGCCATGGCAAAGGCAATCGGCGAGACCATCACGTCGGTGGTAAGCAGCTCCATGACGACGGTAGCGGGATTTATCGCACTCTGCTTTATGAGCTTTACGCTTGGAATGGATTTGGGCGTTGTGATGGCAAAGGGCATGGTGTTCGGTGTAATCGCCTGTGTCACGGTTCTGCCGTCTATGATTCTGGTATTTGACAAGGCGCTGGAAAAGACTAGGCATAAACCGCTGCTGCCGGATATGAAGGGCGTGGGGGCTTTTATCACCGGACATTACCGGATTTTCATAGCGTTGTTTCTGGTGACTCTGCTTCCGGCTCTGTACGGCTATAAGAATACCACGGTTTACTACAATCTGGACGAAACCCTTCCTAAGGATTTACCAAGCATTGTGGCAAACGACAAACTGAATGAAAATTTTGACATGAACGCTACTCATATGCTTCTTTTAAGCGCGGATTTGCCGGCAAAAGAGGTTAAGAGCATGACAGAGGAGATGAAGGCGGTTGACGGGGTAAACTGGGTGCTTGGCTTAAATTCCCTTAAGGGTGCGGCGATTCCGGACAAAATGATTCCGGGCGATTTGTCGGAAGCCCTGATGAATGACAACTGGCAGCTTTTGCTTATCGGTTCCCAGTATAAGGTGGCGTCGGAGGAGGTCAACGGCCAGTGTGAAAAGCTGAGCGCTATCTGCAAATCCTACGACAAGAGAGGCATGCTGGTGGGAGAGGCGCCCTGTACCAAAGATTTGATTGAAATTACGGATAAGGATTTCAACACGGTGAGCATCGTATCCATCGGCGTGATATTTGCCATTATCCTGCTGGTGTTCAAATCGGTTTCCCTGCCGGTGATTCTGGTATCGGTAATCGAGATGGCAATTTTTGTAAATATGGGGATACCATTCTATACAAAGACAGAAATACCCTTTATTGCCTCGGTGGTAATCGGGACGATTCAATTAGGAGCCACGGTGGATTATGCAATCCTGATGACCACCAGATATAAAAAGGAGCGCCTTGCGGGCGTGGAGAAGAAGGAGGCTGTTACGATTGCCTGCCAGATGAGCGTAAAATCCATTGTGGTGAGCGCGTTGTCCTTCTTTGCCGCCACCTTTGGAGTCGGCCTATACTCCAATATTGACATGATAAGCTCGCTCTGTACCCTGATGGCGCGGGGGGCGCTGATTAGTATGGTGTCCGTAATCTGTATACTGCCTTCCATGTTTATGGTATTTGACAGGCTGATTATCAGAAATAAAGCAAAAAGCAAAGAGAAAGAAAACAGGAGAATAGGACAGGAGGTTGTTTTATAATGAAGAAAAAAATGCATTGGAATAAAATAACGGCGCGCAGGGCTCTCTGCCTTGTACTTAGCCTTACGATGGCGGTAGGGCTGGCGGGCTGCGGAAAGGCGGAAGCGGAGCAGGCGTCGGTCATCAATGAAAATAATCAGGAAAAAGTACTGGACGAAGTGCTGCGTGCACAGGTTGCTCCTTCCCACAGCAGCAAGGCGGGCAAGGAGGAAACGGTTTATGTGCTGGCGGACGCAAAAGGGGCTGTTAATCAGGTGATTGTCAGCGACTGGCTGAAAAATAGCGACGGCACCCGCGAGCTTACGGACAAAACCAGCTTAAGAGATATCCAAAACGTAAAGGGGTACGAGGATTTTGAGACAGATGCGGAAGGAAATCTTACATGGCAGGCCGATGGCAGCGATGTGTACTATCAGGGCAGTACCGACAAGGAGGTGCCGGTGGAGGTCAGGCTTTCTTATCAGCTTGACGGAAAAGATATCGAGCCGGAAGCGCTTGCAGGCAAAAGCGGCAGGGTGACGATTCGCATGGACTATGATAATAAGGAAACGAAAAAGGTAAACGTGGGAGGAAAGGAGGAGGAAATCAGGGTGCCTTTCGCCATGATTTCCGGAATGATACTTCCGCAGGATACCTTTTCCAATATTGAGGTGACAAACGGAAGGCTGCTTTCGGAGGGAAACAACAGCGTGGTGGTAGGCGTGGCTTTTCCCGGATTGAAGGAAAGCATTGATTTGGATAATCTGAAGGAAAAGGCCGCCGACAGGACGGATAATAAGGAGCTTGATGAACTGGAAATCCCGGATTATCTTGAAGTGACGGCGGATACGGAATGCTTTGAGCTGGGAATGACAATGACGGTTGCCATGAGCGACGTGCTTTCCGACATCAGCCTGACGGACTCCATTGATTTGTCCGATATAAACGATTCCATGGCTGAGCTGGCGGATGCCTCAGGTCAATTGAAGGACGGAACCAGCGAGTTAAAGGATGGAACCGGGGAGCTGAAAGAAGGGACCGGCAAATTAAAGGACGGCGCGCAGGAGCTTTTGGACGGCACGAACGAGCTGGCGGACGGCACGGCGACCTTAAAGGACGGAGTGCAGGAGCTTTTTGAAAAGTCCGGCGATTTGGACGAAGGCGCAGGAAAATTAAACGAAGGCGCCGCGACTCTTTATAACGGGACAGAGGAGCTGGCAAGCGGCGTTTCAGAATTAAAGTCAGGTGCAGGCCAGCTTAAGGACGGAAGCCAGAGGCTGGCGGAGGGGACCGGAAATCTGGTAACCGGCGCGGAAAGCTTAAATAACGGCGCGGCTGCGATGAAGGACGGAGTCACCCAGGTGGCGGGTACGTTAAAAGGGCTAAGCGCTGCGGTAGGGACGGTATCGGATACTTCCACTCTCTTAGGAGCCTCCCATGCGCTGAATCTGTCGTTGCAGCAGATACTTGGCACAGACAAATACGGGGAAATCGTGGCGATGCTCTCGACCCAGAAAGGCGAGGCACAGGCAAATCTGGCGGCGGCCAGCGCGGAACTGGCAGAGGCACAGAACAATTCGCAGCAGGCGCAGGCGGAACTGGCGGCAGCCTGTCAGGCGGACACGCAGGAAATGACAGTGGTGACGGGAGTTTACACCGAGACGGAAGAACGCAGCGTGAGCGTTGAAGCGCCTGTTTATTATACAACGGTAACGGTCAGCGAGGCCGGCGGCGGAAGCTATGACGGGGATTCTGACGGTGAGTCTGAAGAATCCGGCGGCGAAGAGCCTTCGGGCGGCACGGTGACCAGCGAATCGACCAGCGAAAGCAGCCAGACCATTGAGACGACGGTTTGTGTAGACAGGGACGTGGTGGAGACGGATACTGTGGAGGTTCAGTCAGTCAATGTGGAAAATCTGCAGGAAAAGGTAGACGCCTATCAGCAGTCTCTTGAAAATGTGGCGGCCTGTCAGGCTCAGGTGGCAGCCTACACACTGCAGGCTGAGGCCATAGACGAGCAGCTTGCCCAGGTGCAGGCGGCAGCGGAGGCGGAAGCGAGAGAGGCGGAGGCAGCGTGGGGCACGGCGGTTCAGGCAGGCTTAGGGCTGGAAACGGGACTGACGCAGTTGGCAGCCCAGTTGAATTCACCCGAAAGTGCGGACAAAATAGCGGCGCTTGTAAAGGGAGCGGGCGATTTGGCGGACGGAACGAGGAGCGCACTTTCCGGAGCCCAAGAGTTAAACAGCGGCGCAAACGAGCTTAAGAACGGAATCGATACCTTAAATAACGGCGCAGGAGCGCTGGCGGACGGAAGCGGAAGCCTCCGTGACGGCGCGGCGGAGCTGAAAAGCGGAACGCAGGAGCTAAAGGACGGAACCGTAAAGCTGGTGGAAGGAACAGGAACGTTAAATGACGGGGCGGCTTCCTTAAAGGACGGCGTCTCCACCTTAAAGGACGGTGTGGTCACTTTAAAAGACGGTGTGCTGACTTTAGACGAGGGCGCCGGAACGCTGGACGAGGGAGCGCTTAAGCTGATGGACGGCATGTTTGAATTTGACGAGGAAGGCATCAGCAAACTGACGGAGCTTTTCGGCGATGACGTGCAGGACGTGACCGACAGACTGAAAGCCGTGGCTGACGCCGGTAAGGAATACAGCACCTTTACAGACCTTCCCGAGGGAATGGAGGGGAGCGTGAAGTTTGTTATAAGGACGGAAGGGGTGAAATAGAAAGTACCCTGTTGGAGAAAGAAAAAGGAACAACCGGAAAGGGGGCTGTTCCTTTTTTGCAGGCAGGGAACTGCAGGATGATATATTTTGAAATAGCTGCAGAAAGTGTGCCGCCGCCGTTAGGCATTCTGAATCTCAGATACGATTATCTGAAGTAAGTTTTCCAGTTGCGCCCGTTCTTCGGGAGTGCATTGGGAGACAATGCACAGGTTTATCTCTCCGTCCAGACCGCTGACAGAAAGCTGCAAGGCCGGTTTCCTTTTTATGGGGCCGGCAAAAATCAGCTTGTCGGCAGGGACATTTTCTAATTTCAGGTCGCTGCTTTTCAGATTCCCGAGATTTGTAAGGCCGATGGACATATTGCTGTATATTTTTTCACCGGCAGCTACTGTGAGAGGGAAAGGCAGCATTTTATATAACTTTTGTATGGCAAGGACGATGTCGAGCCCGGCTTTTTTGTCATCTTTGAGAACGGTAGTCTGTCGTGACACTTCGGATAAGGTATCCTGAAAGTCAGGGCCGATGCCGTCAGGGAGGCTGGTGCTGACAGGCCCGGAAAGGTTAGCCACGCCAGCGGAGTCTCCTTCGGGAATATATCGCCTTAAGTCCATCATGGACGCGATACCCACAGGAGTGTCAAAGGATAATTCCATTTGCCGGACGTATGCGCGGTAATATGCGGCAAGAATCACGTCGTTTACAGTGGCATTTTCCACCAGCGTTCTGCATCTGGCAACGCTTTCTCCTGAAACTGTGCATTCGACCATACAGGGAGTTCCGGCATCTTCGTTCAAAAAGCGGTAAGCGCTTTTTATCTCATGCGACTTTTCCGATACAATCTTGTTAATATCAAAAGAAAGTATTTCAGGATTACCGGCGTAGCACTGATTTATGGAGCGGCTGCCGGATTTCAGCATAACGTTGCAGCCCGATTCACCGGCAGACAGCGAGTTATAGATTTCCGTTAATTTTTTCAATAAATATGCGGCGTCCCGGCCGTCGGCGCACATGTGCCCGACAAGGAAGGTCAGGGCGCTTTCCACTTCGTTGTAAAACAGGCAGCACCGTATCTGAACTTCACCGGAAAAATCTATCGGATGGAGAGCGGCCTGTCTGGCGGCCGAAAGAACATCTCCTGAAACTTCGGATGCAATCGTAAGGCTGTCTGTTTTACAGGTCTTATTTACAATCCATTTTGTTCCCAGAATTCCGACATTGAAGGAGCTGTGCAGAATATCAAGGCGCTGAACCAGTATTTTTACAGCATCGGCTAGTTTCCGGGGGTCGATAGGAACAGGATATTTTACCACGAAACGAATGGTATTGTCATTGAATTCATGGGCGAGATATTGTGTCTGGTCTCCGACTTCTGTGTGAAATTTCATAGCTGTCCTCCTGTAAAATTAAATATAAGTGAAATGATGCTGAGTAAAATCAGCGTTATTCCAACGATGTGATTGAGCTTTTTGATGTTACACCCGTTCGCATACCGGGCAGAAACAACAGCGCCAAGCAGGCAGGTTATGATAATCGTCAGACCCGGGAAAAATTCAAAGCCTGCGCCGAGAGCAACATGGCTGGCCGCGCCTGTAAGAGCAACCAGCGTCATGACCATGGTGCTGGTGCCGACGGCAACTTTCAAGTTATAGCCCAGAACCATGGTAAAAACGCTCAGCATCAGAATACCGCCGCCGCTCCCCATAAAGCCGCATTCAATGCCGATAAGAAAGCCAAGAATCATTGCCAGCAGAGTTTTTTTGTTTTTTATGGTGCTTTGAGCAGAGACAGTTTCCTGTGTTCCTCCGGTTATGGGCTTAAATATGAATCTGAATCCGAGAAAGATATTTAACACCATTACCAGATAGCCCAGGCCGTTTTCCGAGGTGAGGCTGAACAGATACCCTAAATAACTGCCCAGAACGGAACCGGTAAAAGCAGCCAGGGTAACGGCCATCCCGCGCCTGATATCGATATTTCCGTTTTTGTAGTATGTGTAAGAAGAAAACAGACTCGCGAGCACGTCGGCAGCCAGCGCAACAGTAACGGCTTCATAACCATGCCAGCCGCACATGCCGACGAGCAATGGGGTAATGACTACTGCAGCGGAAAGACCCGCAAGTCCGGTTACGACGCCGGCGCCTAAGCCGGCAATTACATAAATTAAATACAACATTGTTTTTCACCCTTTCCTTTTTATGCGTTTATGGTATCATGAGGAAAATCAATACGATATGGATAAATTTCAACAATTGTGTAATTTTCAATCAAAAACGGACAATTGTTGAAAATTGGGTATAATTCGGACACGTGACCGATTCCTGGCACGGGAAAGGAAAGCTTATGGCGTATGAGAATGCATCAAATCAGCGGAAGGAAATGATTGCTTCTAAATTCAAGGAAATGCTCCGGACAAAATCGCTGTCAAAGATTTCAGTCAGTGAACTGATTCGACAGTGCGGGATTAACAGAAAGACTTTTTATTACCACTTTGAAGATATTTTTGCATTGCTTAAATGGACGATGGAGCAGGAGACGATTAAAATCATCCGGCAGTATGATTTATTCAGGGACTATGAAACTGTGATAGAAATCATAGGAGATTATATCGAAAAAAATCACTCCATGCTATATAATATATACAATTCAGTGGGACGGAATCAGCTGCACAGGTTCTTTTTTGAAAGCTTTCGTGAGCTCATAGAGTCAGTGGTCGGGGAGGCGGCAAAAATAACGGACTGTCGGGTGTCAGAAGAATACACGGCGTTTTTAATTGATTTTTATACAGAGGGAATTGCCGGAAGCATGGTTCGCGAAATATCAAAGCCTTCCCACTATCGCAAGGAGGTTTTATCGGAATATATTTTTGCAACTTTTCGGGGAATGCTTCAGTCGCTGAAGGATGCGGAGGAGAATAGGCTGTAGATTGGTTGACGCCTCTGTAATTCTGCTTTAGTATATATTTTAAGGGAAGAAACTGAGAATAATTGAAAATGAGAAAGGTTAAAAAGGGTATTGCAATGGCTACATTATCGCTTAAGGTTTTAAACAGGGAAGGGAGAACAATCTGCGTCAGCAGAGGGGAGGATTACGTCAGTCTTGTCTGTACTGCGGAGTATCAGGAGGGAGATATGATTATTCTGGAATCCTCCGTTAAGAATATCCATGTTCAGTGGCAGGCGGACGACGCCATGGGACCGGCATTTTGTTTCATCACAGATAATGTGTTATTTAAGATTCCATTCGGGGAAAAGAGAATCAGCTATTCACCGAAGGCGTTTTCCGGAAACAGGCACTACTTATATGCAAGGGTCGCCAGGGAGGACGAGGTTTCCGCATACAGAAACCTTGCGTTAAACGTGAACGACCAGCACGGCGACACTCGCTGTTATCCTCACGCTTTTGCCAATGTTGAAACAAGAGGCGAGGCTGTGTTTGCCGCCCGCAATGCCATTGACGGCGTGTGCGAAAACCGTTCCCATGGGGAATGGCCATACGAATCCTGGGGGATTAACAGGCAGGATGATGCGGAAATGACGGTGGATTTCGGGCGTGAGGTGGAAGCGGATAAAATTGTGTTGTATACGCGTGCGGATTTCCCCCACGACAACTGGTGGCGGCAGGTGACGCTGACCTTTTCCGACGGAACCAGTATTGACTGGGAGCTTGAAAAGAGCAGTCTACCTCATGTGCTGCCGATGGAAAAGAAGAATGTTACATGGGTTAAGCTGAGCAATCTGATTAAGGCGGACGACCCGTCGCCGTTTCCGGCGCTTAGTCAGATAGAGGTGTACGGCAGAGTAGTTTGTAAGTAAAAGAAAATATGTTTATGGAGATGCAGCACCGGGCGTTGTTCCCCAGGTGCTGTTTTCTTATTAATTAATATAAAGGATAGTTTGTAAAGCGCGCTGTCTGTTATTTACATTTTTGTGAAATATTGCAGATATCAGAATTTTTGATATGCAAATTAGTCTGAAACTATAACAAATAATTAACAGAAATTATGGACGAGAACTATGCACCGGGCATGGAAGATTATTCAGAAGAGAATTAGCTTCTTTTATTATGGGAAAAAGCAGTTTCTACAGGATGGAGGGCGGCAAGGTTGAATTTGACACAGCAGGACAGGAAATGGGCGGAGCAGACGGTTGAAAAAATCAGAGCCAAAATGCATACGGTGGCGGAGCGATGCGGGGATAAGGTACCTTACACCACAAAAGACGGCGTGTTCGACGACCGTTCCGGCAGCGAGGACATCAGTTGGTGGACCAACGGCTTCTGGGGCGGAATGATGTGGCAGATGTACTGCCTGACAAAGGACGAGATGTACCGGATGAAAGCGGAGTCGCTGGAGAAAAAGCTGGACGCGGTTCTGATGAACGCGGCGGGGCTTGACCATGACAACGGCTTTAAGTGGCTGCCTACCGCGGTGGCAAATTATCGGGTTTCCCAAAACGAAAACTCCTATAACCGTGCGGTTATTGCGGCGAACAATCTGGCGGGACGCTTTAATCTGGCGGGACGGTTTATCCGGGCATGGAACGACTGGGGACTGACAGACAGCCACCTTGGCATTATCCTGATGCATGCATTTACGGCTACGGGTGTTTTCCTTATGAGGCAGTTCTTTATGGGGATTCCCACGGAGCTTCTGGAGGCGGCCAGAATCGACGGCTTAAGCGAATATGGTATATGGGCGAAGCTGATGCTTCCGCTTTCAAAGCCTGTTATCGCGACCCTCTGTCTTACCTCCTTCACTTTCGAGTGGAACGACTTCATGGGCCCGTTGATTTATCTGTCAACTACCGAGAAGAAAACCTTACAGGTAATGCTGAGAATGTTCAACACCCAGTATTCATCGAACTACGCGCTGATTATGGCGGCGGCTACGGTTGCCCTCATTCCGGTTCTTATCCTGTTCGTATTCCTGCAGAGATACTTTGTTGAAGGTGTTGCAACATCCGGACTTAAAGGTTAAAGTAAATATATTACATAGAAAAATGCCCGGTCAGGGCATTTTTCTTTCATAGGAGATTATATTATGATTAGAACATTTAAAACAAACAAAATCAGAAAAGTAACGGAACTCAGCGACAGCCTGTGGCGGTTTTCACCCTGCGACGGCGAATTTGCGGGAAAGGTTTATCCGGTTACGGTACCATGCTGCTGGGAAAGTCTGCCGGATTTTGCCGCGTACCGGGGCGTCGGAGTATTTACAAAGGAATTTCAGGCGAAAGGAAATGTGCGTCTGGTATTCAAGGGCGTGAGCCACACCGCAAGAATCTGCGTAGACGGAAAGGAAGTGGGAACCCATTACAATGCCTACACACCTTTTTCCGTTGAAATCAGAGGGCTGGAGAATGGGATTCACAGACTGGAGGTATATGCGGACAACCGTTTCAGCGAGGAAAGCGCCCTTCACGTTCCCAACGATTACATGAGCTACGGCGGCATTTCCAGAGGCGTAGTTTTGGAGGAATTAGGAGAAGCCTATATCGAGTACATTCACGCGGTTCCGGTCAGGGAGGAAGAGGGCTGGAGTGTTAAGACGGCTGTTAAGGTAAATTCTCTTTCCGATAAAGATTTGACAGGAAGCCTTAAACTGAAGCTGGAGGGCTGCGAGGCGGCAGCGGAAAAGCTGACTTTAAAGGCCGGGGAAAGCACCGTTGTTGAAAAGAAGATATTTGCCGGCGACGTGGAAGAGTGGAGCATGGAAGTAACCAGACTTTATGAGATTTCAGCGGAGCTTTCATTACTTTTACCTGATTTGTCAAATGGAGTGGATGCCGGAAATTCCGCTTGGGGAGCGCAGAGCTGCCTGAAAGACGCGGCGGAGGGCGTAGTCTGTGACGATTTAACAGAACGGCTGGGCTTCCGTGAAATTAAAACAGAGGGTAAGGACATCCTTTTAAATGGAAAGAAGCTCCGAATCAAAGGTTTCTGCCGCCATGAGGACCATCCTATGTTCGGCTGCGCCCTTCCTTTTGCGGCAATAGAGCAGGATTTACAGATTGCAAAGGACCTGGGAGCCAACGCCATGCGTACCTCCCATTATCCCAACGACGAGCTGTTTCTTGATTTGTGCGACGAGCAGGGGATTCTGGTGTGGGAAGAAAACCATGCGAGAGGGTTATCCCTTGAACAGATGCAGAACCCCAATTTTGAGAGACAGGCGGAGGACTGCATCAGGGAGATGATTATGGCACACATCAACCATCCTTCTATTATTATCTGGGGGATTTTAAACGAGTGCGCCAGCGAGACGGAATACGGATATGAGTGCTATAAGAAGCAGTATGACTTAATCCGCAGTATGGATACGTCAAGGCCAAGGTCGTCTTCAAGCTGTAAGTTCAAGACGGATATCTGCTTTGGACTGCCGGAAATCGTTTCCTATAACCTGTATCCGGAATGGTATCACGACACGCCGGCGGCGGAATATGTGAAGGACATCTATGACTGGGTTCAGACAGACAGCGAGGGAAGCGGGAAGCCTTTCCTTGTGACGGAAATCGGTGCGGGAGCTATTTACGGTTACAGAACGCCTGCTATGTGCAAGTGGTCGGAGGAATATCAGGCCAAAGCGCTGGAGGACCAGATTACGGGCGTGCTTGAGCAGGAAGGCTGCAGCGGGATTTTTATCTGGCAGTTCTGCGATGTGAGAATCAGCTTCGAGTGGTTCAGCACAAGACCCCGCACCATGAATAATAAGGGGATTGTGGACGAGTACAGGAGGCGCAAGCTTTCCTATGATGTAGTGAAGAGACTGTATCATTCCTATTCGGATTACAGGTAGAATTGTTATGCAGCCATATCGGATTCAGACAGGCCGGCGTTTGGGAAAGAGGGAAAACGCCGGCCTGTTTTGGTTTTATGAATTTGGGTTGTAAAAAACGGGGTTTTTGTGTATGGTAGATGCAGGGGGCTTTTTATAAACATGAAAAAAACAATTCAAAATAAAATCGAGCAATTACTGTCCAAAGAATACCATTGCGGTCCGGAAGAATTAAAAAAGAGCGGAACCATCTATTCCATTAAGCCGGATGCGGAACGTCCTTACATTAAAATACTGGCATATAAAAATTGTGTATTGGTCTGCACATCTAAGGACTGGTATACAAAAGTCAAAACCCTGCTGCTAAACAGGAGCAAGGATGAAATTTTTGAATTACCGTTTGTGTATGGGCAGACAATACATTATATTCCGGATATTTCCGACGGTGGTTATGCGGGAAATGGGTCTATGGCCCGCGGTTACGTTTGCAGGTATATTGAAGGCAAAGATATTCTGCAATTAAACGGTCTGAAAGGGTTTGAAAATTCTCTGGCCTTTGACGATAAGGGCTTAACACCCACGAAAGCGGTTTTTATTGCAAAGAGGGATAACCGGATTATCGGAGTCGCCGGTGCGGCAGAATCACCCGTGGAAGATGTCTGGGAAGTCGGCGTGGATGTGGCGGAAAATTACAGAAACGCCGGTCTTGGGACATATCTGGTGCGCGGCCTGACGGGAGAACTGCTGGCACGGGGGATTGTTCCCTTTTACTCGGCTTCCGTTACGAATATCGCTTCGCAAATGACGGCATACAGGTGCGGTTATAAACCCTTTTGGATTGACACCTTCGGAACCACGCTTGACGGGAGTTCCGTATATAACGATATTGTAAAAAATCTGACATATGAGGAAAGTGCAGGATAATACCTATGATGGAAGTAGTCTCTGTGTTTAAAATAGTGGCAATTATTATACTTATTGTTATTTTTGCGGCAATTACAGTCTGGTTTTTCTTAAGACGCCGCAGATTTACAGACGCTTTTGAGGATATGGACGGCCATGAATTTGAATATTTCTGCGCGGATTTGCTTGAGCAGAGGGGATTTGTGGAGGTGGAAGTGACACGGGGCAGCGGAGACTATGGAATAGATATTCTGGCGGAAAAGGACGGTGTGACATATGCCGTTCAGTGCAAACGCTACACGGCGCCGGTAGGGGTCAAAGCGATTCAGGAAGCCTACGCGGGCAGGGACTATTATGACAGGATGGTGGGAGCCGTAATGACCAATCAGTATTTTACCACTCCGGCAGTGGAGGCGGCGAAAAAACTGAAAATATTGCTTTGGGACGGCGGTTATGTGGAGAGTATGATGGAGGAGGACTGACAGATATGGCAAGCGGCAAATGGACTGCCGCCTGCCATATGTTCATGATACCCCCAGCCTCTCCCGCAATCCCTGAAAATCAGACGGCCCGTTTTCCAGCACAAACTGGTGGAAACGCCGCAGGGTAAATTCCTCTCCCCATAATTGGCGCGCCGCGTCCCTTAAGCTGAGAAATTCCAGAAAACCAAGATAATACTTCGGATAATTCACAGGCTCCTCCACGATATACTGATAGATGGAGGATGCGGTTTCCGCGTTTGTAATCCCCATTTTGCCAAGGATTGCCCGAACCTGTTTCGGCGTCGCCCCTTCATAATGAATGGCGATATCCAGCAGAGAATAAAGGCATAACTGAAGATTCCTGTCGAGCCTGCAGGCTTCGTACCACAGAGCTTCCAGAGAGCGGTCTTTTCCAAGAAGCTGACCGGCATAAGCATAGGAAAGATTTTCCACATAAAGAGCCCAGCCTTCCACATACCCGCCGTAATGGAGCAGGTAACGGATAGGGGAAACGTTCTTGCCGTTCATATATATCTGGCTGTAAACCGTCTGGTAAAGATGCCCCGGGTAGCCCTCGTGGGCCAGCGTGGTATAAAGGGTAAGGGCGTCGGGAGAGTTTTTGTGGTTAATATAAATAACATTGTTGGTCATATCGTCAATGGGCGGCGTGAGGTAGTAAGCGGGGCTGGTATAGTTTTCCATGGAAGGAGATACGCTTTTAACGGTGTAACCGGGTACGAAACCTTCCCGGTTTGTAATTAAAGTCGAGTCGGCCTGGCCGGATGCTTTCCTGACAGAGGGAAAAAGGGAGGACTTCGATTCGCCGGTTTTTTCGGCTGACGGAAAATCCGGGAAATCATCCGTAATCCGGTTTCGCAAATCCTCCAGCATTTCTTCCGGGGAAGAAAGGGGGAAGGTATCGCGGGAGCTGCCGCTTACAGACGTAAGCTCCGGGTATGAATTGTACAGGTTCACCAACGCAACAATATTCTGCTGAAAATCATTCCAGAGCATAGCCTTGATTTCGGGAATGCTCCGGGAAGAGCCGGTAGTGGAGGCGAGCAGATATTCGTAATAAGCGCGGCCGTCGGGGAAATAGCTAAGCCCCATGGTGTTGACGCCGGTTCCCGAAAGAACCGTAAAGGCGTCCGCCACGTCCTCGTAAGCCGGAGCGACAACGGTGGTCAAAAGCCGGTCGTTTTCGGAAATCCAGTGTTCTTTCTGAACATCTGTGATGACGCCGTTTTGGGCAAGCAAATCCAGCCGTTCTTTAAAAGTGTCGTGCAGGAAATGGGCGCCGGAGGAAAGCGCTTTTTTGTCCATGATATCCACGCATTGCGTTATGATTTTTTCGGCGGAAGCCTCAGACATGAAAAGCCCGTTTGCGGATTTTTCCCTTTCATATTGAATGAGTCCTTCAAAGTAAGTATCCGTCTGGTCTAACAGGTGCAGATAGTCCGCCACGTCCTTTTCGGAGCGGAAGGTATAGTCGGCAAGGAGAACGGGCAGGCCGGACTGCATTCCCGAGGAGGGCGCGAGGGGCTCGCTGTAGTAAGGGTATGACGCCCCTTTAAGGCGGAGGGTCAGATAGCGTTCCAGCAAATCATAGGTGTAGGCGTCACTATCGTTGAGGCGGCTTCGGGAAATTCTGGAAAGGCGGTTCAGGGTTTCGGCAATATCCGCATAGTCGCTGTTTTCATCAGCCGGGGACAGATTCCCGTCCGGTGTGTCCGCTCCCGTTCCGTCCCCGCCCTTACCGGTATTATCCGTTTCATAGGAGGAAAGTACGGCTTCTCCGGTAAAGCCCCATTTTTCGGGATAAGCCAGCGTATAGTGGAGGCTTAGGGTGTTTTCCGAAAGCTCGGAATAAAACAGTTCTCTGGTGAGAACCGTGAATTTACGGCTGTCGCTGAAAAGATAATAATATAGAAGAAACAGGCCGGACAAAATCAGTACGGCCAGGCATAATATTTTCTGTTTTCGGGTAAATTTTTTTCCGGAGGGCAAAGTTGTCACCTCGTCTGACTATTCGTTTGATTATATGAAGCAGTTGTGATAAAATATTACTTGTTTACAAAAACGCGGTTGACGGAAATGGAGGAAAGCATGAATAATCTGGAACTGAAAAAAACGGCAAATGAAGTGCGCAAGGGTATCGTTACGGCAGTCCACAGCGCAAAAGCGGGACATCCGGGCGGTTCATTATCTGCGGCTGACATTTATACATATCTCTATTTTGAAGAGATGAATGTTGACCCGAAAAATCCCAAAATGGAAAGCAGAGACCGTTTTGTGCTGTCCAAGGGACACACGGCTCCGGGGCTTTATTCCGCTTTGGCACACAGAGGATTTTTCCCGGTGAAGGATCTGACAACGCTGCGTAAGCTGGGCTCTTACCTTCAGGGACATCCCTGCCTGCAGCATGTTCCCGGCGTGGATATGTCCAGCGGCTCTCTGGGACAGGGAATTTCCGCGGCGGTAGGCATGGCGCTTTCCGCTAAGATGGACGGAAAGGATTTCCGCGTTTATACGCTCTTAGGCGACGGCGAGTTAGAAGAAGGGCAGGTCTGGGAGGCTTCCATGTTTGCGGGACACCGCAAGCTGGATAATCTGGTAGTGATTGTGGATAATAACGGGCTGCAGATAGACGGGCCTGTGGCGGAGGTCTGCTCCCCTTATCCGATAGATAAAAAATTTGAAGCTTTTAATTTTCATGTGATAAATGTGGACGCCCATGATTTTGACGCAATCCGGGCGGCTTTTAAGGAAGCAAGGGAAACAAAAGGGATGCCCACGGCAATTATCGCCCACAGCTTAAAGGGCAAAGGGGTTTCCTTCATGGAGGGAAGCGTTGACTGGCACGGCAAGGCGCCCGGCGACGAGCAGTACGCGGTGGCAATGGCGGACCTTGAGAAGATTGGCGAAGAACTGGCGAAGGAAGGAGAAGCGTAATGGCGGATGTAAATAAAAAAGAAGTTAAAAAGATTGCAACCAGAGAAAGCTACGGAAACGCGCTGCTTGAGCTGGGAGCCGAAAATCCCGACGTGGTGGTGCTGGATGCGGATTTGGCGGCGGCCACCAAGACGGGTGTGTTCAAAAAAGCGTATCCTGAGCGGCACATTGACTGCGGCATTGCGGAATGCAATATGGTGGGAATTGCGGCCGGACTTGCAACCACCGGCAAGATACCTTTTGTCAGCAGCTTTGCCATGTTTGCGGCGGGCCGGGCTTTTGAGCAGGTGAGAAATTCCGTGGGATATCCCCATTTGAATGTAAAAATCGGCGCCACCCATGCGGGAATCACCGTAGGCGAGGACGGCGCGTCCCACCAGTGCAACGAGGACATTGCCCTTATGAGGACGATTCCGGGTATGGTGGTAATGTGTCCGGCGGACGACGTGGAGGCAAAAGCGGCGGTGAAAGCGGCTGCAGCCTATGAAGGCCCTGTTTACATGCGGTTCGGGCGGGCTGCCTGCCCTGTGATTAACGACAGGCCGGATTACAAATTTGAAATAGGGAAGGGAACGGTGGTCCGGGAGGGAGAGGACGTTACCATTATAGCCACAGGCATCTGTGTGGGCAGCGCTCTTGAAGCGGCGGAAATGCTTTCGGAGGAGGGCATCAGCGCCGAGGTGATTAACATCTGTACCATCAAACCCCTTGACGAGGAGATTATTGTAAACTCCGCAAGAAAAACCGGGAAAGTGGTGACGGCAGAGGAACATTCCGTAATCGGCGGACTGGGCAGCGCGGTGTGCGACGCCCTCTGTAAGTCTTATCCGGTTCCCGTTATGAAAATCGGAATGCAGGACGTGTTTGGAGAGTCAGGTTCCGCTGCGGCTCTGGTTGAGAAATATAAATTGGACGGCAAAGGTATTTACGGGCAGATTAAAGATTTTCTGAAATAGAAAGTTGGAGATGACATGAGATATATTTTGGCGCCGTCTCTTCTTGCGGCAGACTTTAACATACTGGGACAGCAAATCAGGGAAACGGAAGAAGCGGGGGCGGAATATCTTCATATTGATGTGATGGACGGTATTTTTGTGCCCAGCATTTCTTTCGGGATGCCCCTTATCACATCCATCAGAAAAACCAGCCGACAGTTTTTTGACGTGCACCTTATGATAACGGACCCGGGGAGGTATATTGAGGAATTTGCAGCCTGCGGGGCGGACGGCGTTACTTTCCATTTAGAGGCCGTAGAGGATGCACGTAAGGTGATAGAAAATATCCATAAGGCGGGGCTTAAGGCCGGTATTTCCATTAAACCCGCAACGCCGGTGGAAGCGGTGTATCCCTACCTTTCCGAGGTGGAAATGGTTCTTATTATGAGCGTGGAGCCGGGTTTCGGGGGCCAGCCTTTTATGCCGGAAGCCTATGACAGAATCAGACAGCTTCGGAGCTTTTTAGACGAAAAGGGGCTGCCTGTCAAAATCGAGGTGGACGGCGGACTGGGCAAGAAAAACGTGCGGGACGTCATTGAAGCCGGCGCGGACGTGTGCGTGGCCGGATCTGCGGTATTCAAAAAGCGCAGCATCAGCGAAAATATTTCGCAGTTTATGAAAGCTTTCCGGGAAAAGGAAGCGCTTCATAAAGAAAGACTTGAATAAAAAGACTTGGTAAAGAAGACATGAAGAGATGATAAAGTTAGGTAGAAACGATTCCTGTTGGTGCGGCAGCGGCAGAAAATATAAAGCCTGCCATATGGCTATGGACGAAAAGATTCATCGTTATGAGCTGGAGGGACATATCGTACCGCCGGGGAATATTCTGAAAACAGAAAAGCAGATACAGGGAATCAGGGAAAGCAGCGTCATCAATATGGCCGTACTGGACGCCGTGGGAGAAATGATAGGGCCGGGCGTCAGCACCCAGCAGATTGACGATGTGGTAACGGAGGTAACCGCCAGGATGGGCGGAATTGCAGCCCCCCTTAACTATGAGGGCTTTCCCAAAAGCGTGTGTACTTCCATAAACGAGGTGGTCTGCCACGGAATCCCGTCAAAGGACGTAATTCTGAAGGACGGGGATATTGTCAATGTGGACGTGTCCACCCTGTATAAGGGTTATTATTCCGACTCTTCCAGAATGTACTGCATCGGCCAGGTGAGTGGGGAAAAGCGGAAGCTTGTGGAGGTTACAAAGGAGTGCATGGAGTTGGGGCTTTCCATGGTGAAACCCTGGAACTTCCTGGGCGACATGGCGCAGGCGGTGAACGACCATGCCAGGAAAAACGGTTACAGCGTGGTGGTTGACATTGGCGGCCACGGAATCGGACTGGAATTTCACGAGGAGCCTTTTGTCAGCTATGTGACAAGCGCCGGCACAGAAATGCTGATGGTGCCGGGAATGGTGTTTACCATTGAGCCCATGGTGAATATGGGAACCAGCGAAATTTATGTGGACGATAGCGACGGGTGGACGGTCTATACAGCGGACGGAAAGCCTTCGGCACAGTGGGAAATCACCGTAGCGGTCACAAAGGACGGTTACGAGGTTCTCACATGGTAACAAATGAATACTTGCTATTTTCAGAAAAATTAAGCGGTCATACAAAAAATAAGCTATAAATTTTGTATGGCCTTTTAAAAAATCAGAGGTAAAAAACTATGTATGATGTGATTATTATCGGGGCCGGCGTCAGCGGGTGCGCCGTTGCAAGGGAACTGGCCCGGACGGAGATGAAAATTGCGGTGCTTGAAAAAGCATCCGACGTCTGTGAAGGAACGTCCAAGGCAAACAGCGGAATTGTGCATGCCGGTTACGACGCCGTTCCGGGAACCTTGAAGGCCAGGCTCAATCTGGTGGGAAGCCGGAAGATGGAGGCGCTTTCCAAAGAACTTGATTTTTCCTATAAGAAAAACGGTTCGATTGTGCTTTGCTTTGACGAAAAGGACATAGGAAAGCTGGAGGAGCTGAAAGCAAGAGGAGAGGCGAACGGGGTGGAAGAACTTTCTATTTTAAACCGGGAAGAACTTCTTGCGCTGGAGCCGAACGTGGGCGACGACGCGGTGGCTGCGCTTTACGCGCCCACGGGAGGAATCGTGTGTCCTTTCGGGCTGACCATAGCGCTGGCGGAAAACGCGGCGGTAAACGGCGTTGAATTTTGCTTCGGCGAGGAAGTGGAAACCATTGAAAGAAAAGAGCAGGGATATCTTATCCGCACAGGGAACGGCGGGTACGAGACGAAGGTGGTGGTGAACGCCGCCGGCGTTTATACGGATAAGCTCCACAATATGGTAAGCGATTCCAAAATGGAGATTGTTCCCCGAAAGGGAGAGTATCTTCTTTACGACAAAAAAGTGGGAAATCTGGTGAGCCATACCTTATTCCAGCTCCCCACAGCCCTTGGCAAGGGCATACTTGTAACGCCCACCGTTCACGGAAATCTTCTTACCGGGCCGACGGCGCTTGACATTCCCGATAAGGAAGGGACGCAGACTTCGGCGGACGGCATGAAGCAGGTGGGGGCAAAGGCGGCGCTCAGCGTAAAAAATATTCCCGGAAGGGAAGTGATTACTTCCTTTGCGGGACTGCGGGCTCACGTCACGGTTCCGCCGCATGCGGCAGGGGCTGTACCGGTAATGGAGGAAGATTTCGTTATCGGGGAAGCGGCGGGCGCGCCGGGCTTTATCGACGTGGCCGGGATGGAATCGCCGGGACTTTCCTGTGCGCCCGCTGTGGGCGAGTACGTGGCGGAAATGGTAAGGGCTATTTTAAAGCCTCGGGAAAAAAAGGACTTTGTAAGCACCCGAAAGGGGATTCCATGCATGGAATCAGCCTCAGACGAGGAGAGACAGAGACTGATAAAAGAAAATCCCGCTTACGGCAACGTTATTTGCCGCTGTGAGATGGTGACGGAGGGGGAAATTTTAGAGGCCATAAGAAGACCTCTCGGGGCAAAGACTACAGACGGTGTTAAAAGAAGAACAAGAGCCGGAATGGGACGATGCCAGTCCGGATTCTGCAACCCCAAAGTGGTGGAAATTCTCGCCCGGGAGCTCAACGTTGACGAGGGCGCCATAAGGAAAGCAGGCGGGAATTCCTGGTATCTGCTTGAAACTGCAGGCAGTTTTCTGCCATCGGAGGACAGAGGATGAAAAATGTGGATTTAGTGGTAATAGGCGGCGGCCCGGCCGGAATGGCGGCGGCCTTATCCGCCAGGGAAAAGGGAATAAGCGATATTCTGATTCTGGAAAGAGACAAAGAGCTGGGCGGTATTTTAAACCAGTGCATACACAACGGCTTTGGTCTCCACACCTTTAAGGAGGAGCTTACGGGGCCGGAATATGCGGCCCGCTATGTGGAGATGGTCAGGGAACGGCAAATCCCATCGCTGCTTCATACCATGGTGGTAGACGTGCAGGGAGGCGAGCCCTGTGTGGTGACTGCCATGAACAGGGAACAGGGCATGTTTCGGATACAGGCCAAAGCGGTGGTCCTGGCCATGGGGTGCCGGGAGCGTTCCAGAGGAGCCATGAATATACCGGGATTCCGGCCGGCGGGCATCTATTCAGCCGGGACGGCTCAGCGGTATGTGAATATCGAGGGAAGAATGCCGGGAAAGGAAATCATAGTGTTGGGCTCCGGCGATATTGGCCTGATTATGGCAAGACGTATGACGCTGCAGGGAGCAAAAGTGAAAATGGTCGCGGAAATCATGCCCTATTCGGGCGGCCTTAAGAGGAATATCGTGCAGTGCCTGGACGATTTCGGCATTCCTCTTAAACTGAGCCATACGGTTACGGAAATTCATGGAAAAGAGAGAGTGGAGGGCGTGACGGTTGCCAGAGTGGACGAGAATCTTACGCCGATTCCGGGAACGGAGGAGTTCGTAAAATGCGATACGGTTCTTTTGTCCTGCGGCCTGATTCCCGAAAACGAGTTAAGCCGCAGCGCCGGGGCGCAGATGGACGCGGCAACTCAGGGGCCAGTGGTGAACGGGCGGCTGGAAACCACGGTGCGGGGGATTTTTGCCTGCGGAAACGTGCTTCATGTCCATGACCTTGTGGACAATGTTTCTCTGGAAGCCGAAAAAGCCGGGGCCTTTGCCGCCGAGTACATTTTGGAGGGCGAAAAGGACTGGGGAGAGGCCGTCCGGCCGAAGATTGCCGAAAAGACAAAGTGCACCCTCCCCGAGGAACGTGATTTGTCCAGCCAGATTATCTGCATCGGCTGCCCTGTCGGCTGCCTGATTACGGTGAAAAAGAAAGAGGACGGCAGCCTTGACATTACGGGGAATACCTGTAAAAAGGGAGAGGCATACGCCAGAAGCGAAATGACGGCGCCGGTCCGCACCGTGACTTCCATGATACGGGTGGAAGGAGGAAGCGGCAAGGTGGTTCCTGTGAAAACCGCAGCAGAGATTCCGAAGGAAAAAATCGGCGCATGTATGGATGAAATCGAGGCGAGAGTCGTATGCGCGCCCGTAAAAGTGGGGGATGTGCTGATTGAAAATGTGGCGGGAACTTCCGTGGCCGTGGCAGCTACGGGGAACATGGAAATAGGCGGGCAGTAAGCGCGGATTTTCTGCACAGACAGGTACAGACAAAGGCGAAATGTGCGGGGGAACGTGATACTTCAGAAAGGGGTGTAAGAGGCATGAGCAAATATGTAATGGCGTTGGACCAGGGGACTACCAGTTCAAGATGTATTCTTTTTAACAAAAAGGGAGAGATTCAAAGTATTGCCCAGAAAGAGTTCGGACAGATTTATCCGAAGCCGGGATGGGTGGAGCACAATCCCATGGAAATCTGGTCCTCCCAGCTTTCGGTGACCATGGAGGCCATGGCGATGGTGGGCGCGGGGCCGGAAGACATTGCGGGAATCGGAATTACCAACCAGCGTGAAACGACCATCGTATGGGACAGGAAAACCGGAGAACCGGTTTACAACGCCATAGTATGGCAGTGCCGCCGGACGGCGGAAAAAGTGGATGAGCTGGTGGCGGCAGGATACGGGGAACTGATAAGAGAGCGCACCGGGCTTGTGCCGGACGCCTATTTCAGCGCCACAAAAATCGCGTGGATACTGGACAATGTGCCGGGAGCACGGGAACGGGCTGACAGGGGCGAGCTGGCGTTCGGAACGGTGGATACCTGGCTAATCTACAACCTGACAAAGGGAGAAATCCATGTGACGGATTATACCAATGCAAGCCGTACCATGCTCTTTGATATTCATAAACTGTGCTGGGACGAAGAACTGCTCAATATTTTACATATTCCGGCAAGTATGCTGCCGGAGGTGAGGCCCTCCAGCTATATTTACGGGTATGCGGAAAGCTCGGTTTTAGGCGGCCAGATACCGATTGCGGGAATTGCCGGGGACCAGCAGGCGGCGCTCTTCGGACAGTGCTGTTTTTCAAAGGGGCAGGTGAAAAACACCTACGGTACGGGATGCTTCCTCTTAATGCACACGGGAACCGAGGCCATCACCTCCCATCACGGCCTGATTACCACGATTGCCGCAAGCAGCGGCAGCCAGGTGGAATACGCCCTTGAGGGAAGCGTGTTCGTCGCGGGGGCGGCGGTACAGTGGCTGCGCGACGGTATGCGTATGGTGAAAACGGCGGCCCAGACGGAGGAATACGCGCAGAAAACCGACGACACGGAAGGGGTTTATGTGGTTCCGGCCTTTGCGGGAATGGGCGCGCCCTACTGGAACCCTTACGCAAGAGGCTGTGTGGTGGGAATCACCAGAGGCTGCGGCAAGGAGCATTTTATCAGGGCGACGCTGGAATCCATTGCCTACCAGACTTACGACGTGTTAAATGCCATGGAGGAGGACGCCGAGCTTTCCATTGCCGGGCTTAAGGTAGACGGAGGAGCCAGCGCCAACGATTTCCTGATGCAGTTCCAGGCGGATATTTTAGGAGCAAGGGTTTACCGGCCTGAATGTATCGAGACAACGGCTCTCGGAGCCGCTTATCTTGCGGGGCTTGCCTGCGGCTACTGGGAGAGCAGGGAGGAAATCAGCGCAAACTGGCAGCTTGGCCGGGAATTTATCCATGAGATGAGCGAAAACCAGAGGGAACGGCTTTTAAAGGGATGGAAACGGGCGGTGAAATGCGCGCTTGCCTGGGCAGAATGAAAGTCGGCAATTTGAAAAAAGGGGGCGGATATGAAGAAATATACTGCCGTCAGGAAGCTGACGGACAATCGCTTTTTAAATCTTTATGAAATGGACGCGCTGACAAACACGGGAGCCCCTTTCAACTATTATTTTGCTTCCAGAAACAGCGAGGAGAAGCTCCCGCTTCTGACAGGGAAGCTTTGCTCAAACGGGATTGTGATTTATCCCATATGGAAAAGGAATCCGGAAAAGATAGTGATGCTGCGGCAGTACCGGTATCCTCTTGACGCCTGGCTTTATGAACTGCCGGCGGGGCTGATTGACGAGGGGGAGACGGCCTCGGAAGCCGCTGTCCGGGAGATGAAGGAGGAAACGGGACTTACCTTTACGCCCTATGAGGGCGGGAATCCGTCCTTCCGCCGTCCGGTTTATCTGGGCGCGGGGCTTACCGACGAGACGAGCACTTCCGTGTTCGGCTATGCCGACGGGGAAATTTCAGGCAGATTCCGGGAAAGTACGGAGAGCATCGAGGTTCTTTTGGTGGATAAGAAGGAAGCGGCAAGGATACTTAAGGAGGAGAGAGTTTCCCTTCGGGCGGCCTTTCTTCTGATGTCCTTTTTGCGGATGGACGGTGCAGAGCCCTTTGCTTTTCTGGAGGAATAAGCAGGAGACGCAGTAAGTTTTTTATGGGAAACGGAGGATTAGATGGCTAAGAACGTGACATTGGCGGATATCGCGGCAAAGGTGGGGGTCAGTAATGTGGCTGTTTATAAGGCGCTGACCGGTAAGCCGGGAGTGAGCGCCAGGCTGCGGGAGGAAATCATACGGCTTGCAGAGGAGATGGGCTATACCGCACCGGAACGCGGGCAGAACGCACGGAAAACGGGAAATATCGGCGTGATTGTACCGGAGCAGTATTACGGATACGCAAGCTCCTTTTACGGACAGTTGTATGAAAAGGTTATCAAATCCCTGTACCAAAACGATTATTTCGGCATTCTCGAGCTGCTGAATGCGGAGGATGAAAAAGAGATTCTGATGCCCAGAGTGATGAGGGAAGAAAAGGTAGACGGGCTGATTTTTCTCGGGCAGATGAGGGAAGAGTATATTAATTTTATTATCAGTCAGACACAGTTCCCGGTGTTCTTTCTGGATACCTATGTGCCGCTTGCAACCTTTGATACGGTAATCTCCGACGGGTATTACGGGACTTATGCCATGACCCGTTATCTGATAAGCCAGGGACACCGCAAAATCGGTTTTGTGGGAAGCGTGGACGCCACGGGCAGCATAGCCGACCGTTTCTGGGGATACCGCAAGGCGCTTCGGGAAAGCCATATCAAATATGAAGACACGTGGGAAATCCCGGACAGGGATGGGTGTGGGAATCTGTTCGAAACCATCCTGGAGGATGGAAACGGCATGGATGCCTTTGTGTGCAACTGCGACCTTGCCGCACACACTCTGATTCAAAATCTGGAAGGACGGGGGATTCGGGTGCCGGAGGATATTTCCGTTGCGGGTGTGGATGATTTCCTTCCGGCGGGAATGGACAACACGAGAATCACCTCCTACAAGGTGGATATGACGGGAATGGCGGATTTGTGCGTCAAATCCCTGCTGAAAAAGATGCAGGGCAGAAAATATGTGGAGGGCGTTCAGATTGTGACAGGGGAAATTGTTTATAAAAAGACGGTTTCCGGAAGAAAATGAAAACAGTATCGGTCCGGGCTGGTGCGAGACCAGAAAAGGGGGTAAAAAATGATATCAATGTTGTATCCGAAAATGACGCGTACAAGAAAAGTGATTGATTTGGACGGAATGTGGAAGGTGTACTTCGACTTCGAGAATCAGGGGGAGGATTTTTCAAAAGGGATTCCGGGAAAGGATTATATTCCGGTACCCTCCAGCTTTGCCGACCTGTACACGGAAAAGAAGTACCGCGAATTCTGCGGAGATATCTGGTATGAGACGGAATTTGTGATACCCGAAGAATGGAAAGGGCAGAGACTGGAAATCCGTTTTGCCGGTGCGGCACACAGGGCAACAGTGTATTTTAACGGCAGACAGGTTACGGAGCACGAAGGAGGCTTTACGCCCTTTGGCGCGGATGTCAGCGAGACGGCAATATATGGAGAAAAGAACCTGCTGGTGGTGAAGGTCAATACGGAGCTGCGGGCAACTTCCCTTCCCAACGGAGAGACGAAGCAGCTTAAGAACGGGACTTTGATGGCGATTCCGTATTTTGATTTCTATAATTAGTGTCTGCTGAACAACTTAAAATATTGATAAATACTGAATTTTCCAGCATTTTTTGTTATAATAATTGC
>QZDS01000128.1 GCA_009917455.1 bacterium 1xD8-48
AACGTCTGCCGCTCGCCGCTGGTGCAGGACTGGAAGATGTACACGATGGCGCAGAAAGTCCTCCACGCCGTTTTCGATGACTCGGAGGGGACGCTCCTGAACGCGGCGGCGGTGCTGGGGTGCGGCATCGCAGGGGTGGAGCAGTCGGAAGTCCTGCGGGACAAGGAGGTCATAGAGGAACAGCTTAAAAAAGAGCGGGGCAGATATGAGACGCTCCTCGATATGAGGATGAACAACGAGATACCGAAGGAGGTATTCAGCCGCAAGCAGCAGGAGGTGGGGGAGCGGATCGCGGAACTGGAGCAGCGGATGGCGCAGTACGGAGACGTGGAGCCCGCCACGGAGGCGGACGTGAGCGGCAAGCTGGAAAACCTGCAAAGGCTCATGGGGCAGTTCTCCATGCCGGAGGACGGGGAATTTTCAGAAGAACAGATGGATAAATATGTGTCAGGGGTGAGGGTTTACGAAGACCGCTTCGAGTGGCTCCTAAACCTAAGCCCCGATGCGGGAGGGGGACTGGATGATGCCGGTTCCCCCGTTTATTTCAAGAAGATAACGGTCACGCCGGATGACGAGCGGGCATGGTTCAGGAAGCACCCGCAGTGGTCAAAGTCCAACAGGTACGCGGAACTGGAGGTATGGATATTCATTTAAAACGGAAGAGTGACAGGGCGGAAGGGCTGTGGCGCAGCCTTTCCGCCCTGTCACCGATTTGCAGTTACAATTCTGTGTTCATTTCTTTTGCTTCTGTCGGCAGGCATTTCCCCAAAAACATGGCTTTGCAGTCGGAAAAGCCAAGCAGGTAGGCGAGCATCCCAAACCGGGAGCCGAGAGCGTTCTGCTCGCTGACGTAGCGGTCAATCAGCAGCCGGATTTCTTTTGATAAATCCATCCTGTCCAGTTCGCCGGAGTATATGTCCGACTTGCGGAGAATCGCCTGGTATTCCCCATCACTGCTCACGATACCGTTCATGACGCTGTGCATGCGTGTATCCATCAATTGGTACAATGCAGAATCTTTTTCCAATCCAATCCCTCCTTCCGTGGTGTCGTAGCTTACCTCTGTTTTGGCTGGATTGCAAGCGGAAAAAGAAAAAAGCCGGAAACCGCTTGTAGCGTCCGACTTTTTTGCTAATTGTTTTTCTTTTCTATAAATTTATCATGCATCTGTTCAAGCAATGTAAAATCAACCGTGCTTTTC
>QZDS01000129.1 GCA_009917455.1 bacterium 1xD8-48
ATTACGAGCGAGATTTTACGACTCGTGTGGGTACACTTGAATTAAAAGTACCTAGAACACGTGATGGTGAATTTGCACCGACGGTGTTTGAGCGTTATCAGCGAAATGAAAAGGCACTGCTCGCTTCCATGTTAGAGATGTATGTCTCAGGTGTTTCTACCCGTAAAGTTTCAAAGATTGTTGAGGAACTCTGTGGAAAATCGGTATCGAAATCTTTTGTTTCTAGCCTGACTGAACAGTTAGACCCGATGGTCAACGAATGGCAGAACCGTTCACTCTCAGGTACGAATTATCCTTATCTGATGACGGATGTTCTCTACATAAAAGTCCGAGAAGACCATCGAGTGCTTTCTAAGAGCTGCCATATTGCAGTCGGAATAACGGAAGATGGTGACCGTGAAATCATTGGCTTCATGATCCAAAATGAAGAAAGTGATGACACATGGTCCATCTTCTTTGACTACTTAAAAGAACGCGGTCTACAGGGGACAGAACTCATCATTTCTGATGCCCATAAAGGCCTAGTGTCTGCGATTCGTAAGTCCTTTACCAACGCAAGTTGGCAGAGATGCCAGGTCCATTTTTTAAGAAACATCTTCAGTTCCATTCCAAAAAAGAATTCAAAACCGTTTAGAGAAGCAGTAAAAGCGATCTTTAAGTTTACGGATATTGAACTCGCTCGAACAGCTAAGAATGCCTTAGTCGGTGAATATATCGACCAGTCTAAATATACAAAAGCTTGCGAAACATTGGATAATGGCTTCGAAGAAGCCTTTCAATATACGGTTATCGGAAATGGTCACAATCGGCTAAAAAGCACCAACCTTCTTGAACGACTGAACCAGGAAGTCCGCAGAAGAGAAAAGATTATTCGGATTTTTCCCAACCGAACGTCTGCCAATCGACTAATTGGAGCTGTCCTTATGGAACTTCATGACGAATGGCTCAGTTCTACAAGAAAATATATTAAGTTTGATCAATGAGAGACCGGTAAAACATTGTATAGTATTTTACACAGGATTATGGACTTGACTAAAAAACGTTATTCAACGTCAACTCATATAGTTTCAACTCTATTTCCTCCCATTTTTCAATGTGCTAATTATCT
>QZDS01000130.1 GCA_009917455.1 bacterium 1xD8-48
CAGTGAAAGGGGGTGTTTGTCATGAAGTTTGACAGGGGAAGTTAGGTTGTATGTCCGCATGGAGGCATAAACTGCTCGGACTTATTACATGGGAGCAGGGGCGGCTCTGAACGACAGAGGGGCTGCCATTAAAATAATTGATGACAATGGAGGATTTGAAAAATGAACGTAAATGGAATAGGACAGAATTATTATCAGAACAATGTATCAGCGAATAGATACAACAGGAGCAGGGCAGGACAGTTCTACCCGCAGAAACAGGCGGCAGAGGAATCCGCTCCCGGAAGTGCAAGGCAGAATGCCAATGTGCAGGATATATATGACGCACTTAAATCAACAAATCCAATAATGGGGCAGGAGGAAAACACCGTATCAAATGACAGCGGGCTGACAGTGTGGTATGGCGATAAGACCTTGGAAGAATGGGCGGCAACAGACCCGAAATATACGGACAAAGCAACAGGTTTTTCATGGTATGTCAGGGATGGGAAGCACCCTTATATGACGGGGGAGGATGCTAAGAAATTTAAGGAAATGTGCAAGGAAACGGGAGAGTCGTGGCTGAAAAAGTTTGCGGAAATGACAGGAACGATACAGCACCTTGATGACAATACAACTGCCTATGTGGGAACAAACGGTACAGCGATTAAATCAAAGGACGGAAAGGAACTGTTTATAGATACGTCATCCATGACTTATGACATGATCATGAATATGTTCAGTAATCGGCCCAAAAGCGGGAACTATTTTGACAGCTTATATTGGCAGAAAAGTATCCAGAAAGCTATGTTTTCTGTAGAACAGTGATGCTTTACATATTTAGACTGGCACAGCGTAGCTGGGGGTGGAAACATATCACTCCCAGCCACAGTATTGAATAAATGACAATAGCGGAGGATTTGAAAAAATGAATGTAAATGGAATAGGGACAGCAGGATATCAGGCATGGCAGGGAACAAGAAAGGCACAGCAGAATGCGGTAAAAAGGAGTTTTGCGGAGCAGGTAAACAATGTGGCAGATACTCCAAAAGTCTATAATATTTTTACAGATGAAGATATGTTGTGGACAGGAGGGAACGGTACAGGGCTGTCTTATTAT
>QZDS01000131.1 GCA_009917455.1 bacterium 1xD8-48
CCTGAATCCGTGAAGTTAATTGTATTTATATGCCAATCTACAATCAGATTGGCAAAAAGTAGAAAATGCACCTTGATAATGCTGAATAAACCTGTGTTAATGTGAGGAATATACTGCCAGATTCCATCCGTCCCTATAAAAGAGCGCACTAATCCCATTATGTGCCGGGTGTTTCCTGTATGATGCATTATTTATGCGTGGAAATCCGCAAATGCAGCATAAATCCCCTGAAATGCATAACGCCATGTATTGCTTCGTCCCAGTCCTATAATCAGCTGGCGGGCATGCTCTGTCACGTGGCTTGCCATCATGATCATGTCCCCAATCACTGTCCGCAGACGGCGCCGCCTTACCTTATGCTTTGTTTCCGTTCCCCGGCGGCCTATGGATTCCTGGCCTGTCATGCGCAGTATGTTGTACGCGATTATGGTAAGCTCCAGTATCAGCTCGTTGGTGTCAAATTTGCCGGACGGAAGCCGTTCCAGATCCATATCCGTCTTTATCTCGCTGTGGAATTGTTCACATTCCCCATGTGCATGGTACAAGCTTATGACTTCATGGTCGTTCAGCCCAAGGTTCGTCCACCAGGTATTGGCCTCGATGTCATTGGGGAACAGAAATTGGCCGTACTTGTCAACCGTTCGGTTGATGACCTCATAGCCGGTGCGGATGGTGACGGTTTTCTCCTGGCTGTCTTCTGTTTTGTAGGTGACGCTCTTCCAGTCGCTTCCTATATAGACAGTCTTGCCGTCCCGGGGCGTCTGGACATCTTTGCTGCAAGCCTGGGCCATGGAGAGCCACTCCTCTTTGCTCTCCCTGCGAAGGTTGCGCTTTATGATAAAGCTGCATCCTGCTTCGATCAGTATGCCGATGTTTTCCGCCGCGTCATTCCCGGAATCCAGCCGCACAAGGAGCGGCTCCTGTGTGATCTCCCGGCACAGGCGGATTGTCTCCCGCAGGAACTCCGGCGTATGCTTCTGACAATGCTGTTTCCCTTCACGGAGCTCACAGTTGATGAGGTAGCCTTCGGTTCCTATATATGCCATGATGGGTGCATAACCATCGCATCCTTTA
>QZDS01000132.1 GCA_009917455.1 bacterium 1xD8-48
AAAATCACCCACTTTTTTCTCTAAAACACTTGACAAACCAGTCAAAAAATGCGGCGCTTCGCGCCCTTGATTATGAAGTATATTTTTTGATTGGAGGCGATTCTTGATGTTACCTTGTAACCCTGGCGGACATTCCGCCTACCAGGATACTTTCGTATCCGACTTCCTTAAGGCCTACCCCAATCCCTTTGTGCTTCCCAAAAGCACCTGGGACTATATCGTGCAGTTCTGGTACCTCGACCTTTCCCAGACGGATTCCATCATGCGGGACTGCTACTCTGTCTTTGGCCCGCCGCCACGGCTCCCTTCCTGCATGCTGCGCTCCTATCTGCTTGCCTTGAAACTGAAAGTTACTTCCATCACTGTCTGGTGCCGCATGCTTAAGGAAACTCCCCTTTATGCCATCCTCAGCGGGTTCTCTTTTGGCGATACCCCTGGTGTCGGGACTTTTTATGATTTCTTTTCCCGCATCTGGCAGGATGACTCCAACAACCTTTCCCCGAAAGACCGGTTCCCTAAAATGAAGAAAACTCCCAGGGGGAAGAAGAAAGGTGATAAGACTCCCTGCGATTCTTCCGGCACTGCTTCAAAACTTCTTCCCCTGCTGGAACGCTGGCATTTAAAGCCTGAGAATCCCTTTTTCCTCATTTTCCGGCTTTATCAGCAGCAATTCCTGGACCAGTCCATCCACAGGGGGCTGGTTAATCCCCGGCACCTGGCCCTTGCCGGTGACGGCACCCCTGTCCGTACTGCCGCACAGCAGCGCAAAAAGCGCATCTGCGATTGCAAGGAGAAAGGCTGTTCTTCCTGTAACTGTAAACGCCATTATTCCCAGCCCGACTGCAACTGGGGATGGGACTCCCACCGGGAATGTTATTTCTTCGGCTACCACCTCTTCATGTATGTGGCTTCCGATTCCGTCAGCGACCTCCCTGTGTTTCCGCTTTTAGAGCGGGCCTCCCGGCATGACATGCTTTCCTTCCTGCATTCCTTTTTCACCATGAAAGCGTATCTTCCGGAATTCC
>QZDS01000133.1 GCA_009917455.1 bacterium 1xD8-48
ATATGCCGTGCATCAGGAAACATTTCTTCCGCCATATTTGCGATCCATGCAGCCCCATCACTCAGGAGCACGGTCTCTTCGTAATCGCCATACCCATTGCGTAATGCGCATTGGTATAAATGCTTTTTAAATTGCTCCGAAGCCCCGACATAGCTTACATAGTCCCTTTTCGTGATGCGGTGTTCCCGTTCCCCTTTTTTGTTCTTCCAATAATATATGTGGTCTGATGAGTAGACAACGCCAAGCTTATTTTCACGCCAGGTAGACCCTTCATCATTTTTATGCCGGGTATTTAATGCAGCCCCGTCAGCTTCAATATAAAGGATCCCCTTCCTGCCGTTTTTAAAGACCGCTTTTCCGGAATCAAACTTTTCAAAAGCTGCTTCTGCCTGTCTGCAGTCTTCTTCAAATACAGCTTTTCCTATGTAATTGGTAACCAGGCGAATTGTATCATCATTGATATCCAGGCGGTAAGTATTGCGCATGACATCCTCTGCTGCCTGGTAAGAACATTGGTTTTGTGCCCAATAAGCACACCGCAGCATCAGGGCGGGCGTCATTTTAAATGGGAGGTTTGAGATTCCAAGTGCGTCATCCAGCGGGACAACTTTCTTCGTCTGTAAGAGGCCTGCCAGGATTTCTTTCGATTCCTGGTCAGCCGGGATCAGGATATTCCGGCTGTAAGCGAGTTTGCCATGCAAGGTTAAAATCGAACGTTCTGCACGTCTGTTTGTCCGAAGCTTTATTCCTCTGGCCTGGAATTCTCTTTTTTTTGGCGGACCAGCTCCCGTTCGTCTATGTTTTGGATCAATGACTGGAGCATATCTGAATATAAAACATTGGTATCTCCAATCAATTTTCCCCACAGTTCCTCGATTTCTGTCAGGGTAAGGAAACGATCAGGGTCTTCTGTTCCGTTTTGTATTTTTTCTTCAAATTCTTTTACGATTCTGGATAATTCTCCGATGGTGACGGCGGATGGCGATTTGATATCATCCATATGAATCCCTCCTGTCGATATGTA
>QZDS01000134.1 GCA_009917455.1 bacterium 1xD8-48
GATACATCCGTAGATTCAACTAATCTGGGTAAAAACGGTGATTTGGGATGTAGATAATCTAAAGAATAATAGTATATAAAGTGAAGGTATGGGATAAAAGCGGAAATGTGACAGAACGCATGGTGGATGTGTCGAAAGTTGACACAGCGGGCAGCGACTATATAGATATGTTTGTATATTCCAGCCACTTATCGGCAAGCGGGAAATGTCCGGGCGCACAGTCGGCTTTTATCAGGGCAGGGGCAAATCAGCATGGCGCTAACAACAGGACACATGATGACCTGTTCGGGATGAAGGACTGGATCAGCGTTTTAAAGGATGCCATGCAGACGCAGTATGATGCCGGGAATCTGAAAGGATATCTGGACTATAAGCAGTTCTGGGATTTTCTGGATAATAAATAAGTTATTCTTTGCCCCTATATCCCGATAAGTGTAGGAATCCCTGGCGTTCCGGCAGATCGGGGAGTGGGGGGGAGCAGGCAAGGTTAACCCTGAACGACAGAGGGGCTGCAATACTAAAATATATGGAGGAGATTTAGAAATGAATGTTAATGGAACAGGCGCCCAATACTATCCTGCATGGCAGGAAGCAGGAAGGGGACAAAAGAATAATTCGGGAGTAGGCTTTGCAAGCAGGATGGCAGATATAGTTGGTACGAATACTTCCGAAAGTGGAAGGAAAACAAATACCGTTTCCGGGCGCGACAATTACGTAAGAGGGGATGCAGCCAGTGTTTATGGCATGGGCGTGTATTCAAGGAAAGATATATCGGCATCACAGAATCTGAATCTGCCAATCGAAACGGAACGGTATCGGATTGAGGATGCCAGTTATGTGGATGGAGTTCCTGCATATGAAATCATGGATAAGGAAACAGGAAGAGGGCTGTACATAAGGGAAGAGCAGTTGATGATACAGAAGGATGAAAAGACCGGACTGGAATTTGTCATCAATATGGATCAGCCGTTTTCCTG
>QZDS01000013.1 GCA_009917455.1 bacterium 1xD8-48
ATCTGCATATATATTAAGTTTATTGAGGACTTCGATTGTCATGTTGGCTAACCTCACATTTATAATATTTAGCCAACTATAACATATGCTTCAAATTTAAGCAATTATTTTTCTACAATTCCTTACTGACTATTTCAATTAATCCCATACAGGCTTCTCTCTTTTTCGATTGGGTACAAAATTTCTCTTCGATTTTATAAAATAGGCATCACCTAAATCATAGCAGACAATTATATAAACTAACTGTCATTTAAGACACCACATACAAAATTGTCATCACTCGAACTCGGCGTGTTCTTCGTTGTTCTTAACTGTATCTGTTTAGGTTTTGTGCAAATACACGCCTTTTTTTACTTCAATTACACCATTTATTCTGGCTTGCTGATTTTCTGTTGCCAAAATGTTGCCAATTTTACTTATCTCTATAATGAGAACCACATTGAACAATCTTTATCATATTATCTTCTATCCGATAAACGATACGATTTGCATCATCTATTCGTCGGCTCCAATAAGATGCCAAGTCACCACTTAGTCTTTCTGGCTTTCCTATTCCCTCGTATCCATTTCGGTCAATATCCTTCAATAGCTGAAGGATACGCCTCAACGTCTTTTTATCCTGCTTTGTCCAGTATTCAAAATCTTCCCACGCCACATCTGACCATGACTTAATCATCAAAATTCACCTCATGTATCGTACCACCTGTCGCTTCCATTTGCGCTACAGATTCCCTAAGTCTGGTCATATTCTCCTGCGAATAAAACGGATCAACAGATACTTCAAACGGTATCCGTTTCTCTCGTCCAAGTTTTTTAAGATAAATATTTATAGCCGTAGATAAAGACATGCCAATATCGGCACATGCCTGCTCTGCCTTTTTCTTTACATCATCCTCTATGCGCAAACTAATTTGAGCCATTATATATCACCTCTTCCTTTTTGATATTACAAGCATATCACATGTCACAGCATTTGTAAATCATTTTGCTATACATTTGCTTATTTTTTCTATAATCATCCATAAAAATACATAGTTGCACTGGCAACAATTCACTACATTAATTTCTCTAAAAATAACATAATATAAATATAGCAGGCAATCTCATAGACTACCTGCCATATAAAATAAATAATATACTCTTGTACTATTCGAACTCCTCGGCGGATAGCTTGAACTGACTATCTTTCTCTTATTTTTCAAGCATTTATTATCCGTATTATTTAAAAATTGCTCTCGTTTTTGTGCCAGTCAAAATTTTTAGAGCCAAAATAGAGCCACCTTATTTCATCCAATAATTCGGCATTAGTGCATATACAGCAATATAAAATATGAGGTGGCTCTCCCTTCTTCATCTTTCACAAATAAAATCATAATTCTTCTAATATTGTTGATACTCTTTTCTTTCTATTTACATTTGAATCATCATACTTCTCTAAAATTTGTAATGCAAATTCCACTTGACACTGAAACCACTGTAAATGATTTAGTAACTCTTCCTCTGATAAAACCAATAATATATCATTAAAACTAAATTCCTTTAGCCTAATGTCATTATTATCAAGTTTATTATTAGAAATAAAGTATATCTTTACTTTTTCATATACAGCTTTCTCCACATCATTATCACTATTACCATATGGGAATTTATTTAATTTATTATTTAACATTAAACCGTAACACAAATATTTATTTTTTATTGTCAAAGATGTAGAATAAATATCTTTCTTTTCACTAGTTCTTCTTCGATTAAATCTCAGTCCCTCAAAAAGATTATTCAAAAATTCCAAAGAATATCCGTATTGTGTATAAAGCTTTTGTATTTCCTTCAAAATTGGGCATAATATTATTTTATTAACCTTCTCGCTTTGTAAATCAAATAGCATTAGAAAATATGAATCAGAAAAAATGGACTCTGACTCTTTTATCCAATTTAATAATAATTTGCTTTGGATATCATCCACTAACTTACATGTATACCAAGCAGCAAAATATTCCTGAAAAGAACGATGTGAAAAATGATATACTACACCTTCCTTAATCAACATACAAACTGATTGCGTGAGGTCTTCTTGAAAATCTTCAACAGAAAAATTAAATCTATCAAATTTCTGTTTTGCTGTCTGTATATATGATCTCAATCTTGCTTCCGAAAATTGAAATTCTCCATTAAAATAAGACTTAAAACATATATAAGAGAAAATAAGTTTAAAATCCTCACACCCCAATCCACTTCTAATATCCCTAACATAAGAATCCTTAGTTGCATCATGTACATTAAACAATGTCACAAATGCTTCCTCATAAAAATCATTTAGCCTTTCTGGAATTGAAGCATGCTTTTGAAATGTCAAAAGCATAATATTCAGCAGCAATGGATTAGATGCAAAAGACTCATATTTTTCATATAATGAATTATCCAACTCCTTATAAAATGTTTCTTTAGCAACTTCGTCAAATTCAATTTTCTTTATCAAATCTAATGCCTGTTTCTTATTAAGTTTTAATGTTTCCACTTCACAAAAATCATTCCATCCTATAAATTCCTCGGAAGGCCTTGATGACAAAAAGTATCTATTGTTATTATATTTTTCTGCTAAAGCCTTTATTTCACTTGTAACCTTTTCTGCTTTATCTCTATTAACTTCATCATATCCATCCAAAAAAATTATATAGCCACCTTCTCCCATGCTATATTCAAAATATTCTTTAGTCAAATCAAATCCATTATCACATAAAGATTTATAAATTGTATCAAAAATAGATATCTCTCGAACATCACAAATATTAAAACTCCTTAATTCTATCAAAACCGGTATTAACCCAGTTTCCTCAATTGTATTAAGAAATAAATGTTTAAATAAAATAGATTTTCCAATACCACCTGTTCCTGTTACAATAATTTTATTTCCCAAACCAAATAAATTATTAATATTTTCTGTATTAATAGTCTTCCCATTGTATGATACACCTATACATTCATAAAAGGAGTATAATTCCTTGGGAGCACGTCTATAAATAATTGTTTTAATTTTACTATTCTTCTGTTTTGTATTTATTAGATATCGCTCATAAGCCGTTTTATATCTTATAGAATCTTTTGCATCTAAATCCTTAAAAAACTTCTTAATTTTATCCCATGCTCCTTTAATTGAATCTTCGACAATATTTGTTGCAACACCAGTCAAAAATTCTTGATTGTTAATAATATCCATAATAATTTCTCCCTTGTATTTTCTATAAATCAAGCATATTCTTATAAACACTATGCTACTTCGATATACTACTTGCCCCTATGCTTCTCTTTCCTTTTCTGCCGTTTCAGTTCAAACTGCCGCTTTTTCTCTGCCTCCCGCTGTTCCCGGCTCACTATCTTACGCTCAGTTTTCAACTGCTCCTGCTGTAATTTCAAAGCCTGTTGCGATTTTGTACCTATCCCGGTATTCTGTACCTGTTTCCGCACTCCACGCTGTACTCGTTTAGGATTGCGAGCAGCTTCTTTTACATCAGTTGCCACAGCCGGACTAAATCGTAACCGATAGTAATTTTTCAAAACAAAATCATAAACCTCATAATCTTTGGGTTCTGCGCCAAACGTAACCTTACACACAGATAGCCTTCCCTCTGATACACGTTCAAACACTCCCACCCAAAAGGGTTCTTCAAAAAATACTGTCAATTTTCCCGATACTTTGTCCATGACAATTCCTCCTTAAAATAATTGTAATGAACAAAGAACGGACGACCCTAAGGAGGGAGGGCTACTTACACCAAATCGGTGCGACTGGACTACCTACCAGTTCTGCAAGATTGTCTTGCGTTGTGTTTTTATCTTTGCCCCTATATATTACCACATAAACGCCCATTTTTCCACAAAAATATGGCAATCCGCCTATAACTGCAAATTGCCATATTATCATTTCCCTTGTCTGCTCTAACTTACATGGTGCTAGCACCATGTGTCAATCATCACCAAAAGAAACACTATTTTTGCCACAGCCTACTTCTTATAACCATACTCCCCAATCCCCATAATTAAATGTTCCACTTCCATGATAAAGTTTTCCATCTGCCTTGAGATTTCTAAACGCTTCCCGCATACGAATTAGGATTTCCGGCTTTATATCCAGTGAATGATGTCCCGGAAATACTTTCTTCACAGGCAATGCCGCAACTTTTTCCAAAGAATCAAGATATGCTTTCGGGTCAGTAGATGGATAATAAGCAAACAGAATGTCTTTATATACCAAATCACCCGTAAATAAATATCCCCTGCTTTTTTCCCAAAAGCACAAATGCCCCGGAGAATGTCCGGGAGTATGCAGCACTTCAATTTCCCTGCCACCAATATCAATGATGTCATGGTCTGTCAGCACTTTTGTTGGCATACCCTGAAACAATTCATAATCGTTCACGCAAAAACCTTCGGGCAAATCACAGCGGTCTACAACCATCTCTCTAATCGTTTCTATTGATAGAGGGAATTTACCATTCAGCCAATCCAATTCATCAGCATGGGCATAAAAATCCGCGAAATACTTATGCCCTCCAATATGATCCCAGTGAATATGCGTGGCTACTACCGTAATTGGCTTATCGGTAAGTTTCAGCACTTCCTTATAGATATTGGAAATGCCAAGCCCCGTATCAATAAGCAGGCTTCGTGTATTTCCATTCAACAGATAGCAATGCGTTTCCTCCCAATGGCGGTATTCGCTGATAATATATGTATTTGCATCAATCTTATCTATTGTAAACCAGTTATCCATTACTCCATACTCCTTAAAATCTCAATAAATTTATAGCTTCTCTATCTCTGCCAAAGAATTTTGAATATCCTTATAGACCAATGGTTGCATACTGTCTGCATAAATAGATATATCCGCTTTTTGCAGTGCAGAAACAATATCTTCTTTTAATTCCGGCTTATTTTTTGCTATCATAGGCAGTAATTTTATACACTGTCTTGCCGTTATCGGCTTAACATCTTCTATATGCTTCAAATATTCGTCTATGATTTCATCAATTTTATTATCTTTATCCCATTTAGCATTGTAGGCAATCAGCGTAAGCCCTCTTGTCCGAATGTAAGAATTATCATTATCAATCATATCGGCTAACTTATCCATATAACAATATACCTTGTCAGATTCCTCACATTCTTTCTGTAACGTCTGCAATGCCTTGTATGCCATATTATTATTTTTGTCTAATAACAGCGAAAAATTATCCTCAATATTTATTTCCATGCCGTTTCATCTCCCATATCTTAAATCATGCTTTCGATTATAGCACTTTCTCCCTGTATCTGCCACTATAAAATACAGGGCAAAGCAACCGCCACGCCCCATATTTTTTATTGCTCCAACGATTTTTCTATTTTGTATTTCTGCCCTTTCAAGTCGTTCTGCTTCTCATACAGATTATTGCGTTCTTTGCAGAGTTCTTTCATGCGCTCCAACTGCGCCCGCACTCCCTCTCGGCAATCCGGCTCTATCTTTTTATATTCCCCGGTCAGATTGCGAATTGTATTATTGTTTTCTTTTATCTGCTCTGACAGGCACACCCAATCTATCAGATTTTGTACTTCCTTGTCCGTTTCGTAAAGGTCTGTTTCCGCCACAATTTTAGCACACAGTCGTATCATAACTTTCTTTTCCATATCCGTCATATCCAATCAATCCTCACTTTCCTATCGGCTCATTTCAAAGGCACGTTTCGGGCGTTTATTTGCCCTCTCCGCCTGTTCTAATGCCTTTGAATGTTCTACTATCGACTGCACCTGTTCCCTGCCGAAATGACGTTCCAAACACCCCAAGTCAGACGCTTTTTCCTGCAATCGCTCTATGGTATCGTTCTGCTCCATGACCTTATCTGTCAAACGGCTAATCTGTACTTGTTGCCCGTCCACCTTGGCGGCAAATTTCTTGCTTTGCTCTGTAAGCTGTACGCATTTGATAGTCAGATTTTTTACTACCTCTTTCAATTTCTCCACAAGCGGAAGTGCTTTTTTATCCCGATAATTCTTTGCGCTCATCAATGCCCCCGGCTCTGCTAACTGCCATTTCACATCTTCATCATAGGTGTGTATATTGCGCTCCATGACTTCTTTTGACTGTACCATTTTGTTAAGTTCCTGCTGTAACTTTTTCTGCTGTTTTTCCAATTTTTCATTTTCAGATTGCAGCTTTTCTTTATCCTCTGTTAGTTCTTCCGTCTGCTCTTTCAGCAGATGATTTGTTGTGGTAAGTTCCGATACTTCCTGTCGGATTGCTTCGCCCTCTTTTCGTATTTGCTCCGTTTCCCGTCCTGCCGCTATCTGCTGATAAAGAATGGAGGATAATTCCTCTTTACTGCCGGAGATTGTCTGTTCCAGCTCTGCAACCTCTTTTGCACGTTCCTTTTTCTCAAAATCCAAAACCGATAAATGCTTCTCATGTGTTCCCTTTTTCTCCCACTCAATATCATGCTTTAGCATAATCTCCGCAAGATGTTCTTTCTCTGCCGCTACCCACTGGTTACGTTCCGTTTCGCTCCTTGTGCCGCCTTTGAAGCCAAGTTCTGCCAGTGCCTTTTTTAATGACACCCTTGTTTCAAGCCCTCTCTTGCTTCCAGTCGTATAGGGTACGAAATCTATATGCAGATGCGGTGTGGCTTCGTCCATGTGGAGATAGGCAGAGAACACTCTCAATGTGGGATTGCGCCGCTGAAAGTCCTGCATATATTCATCAAGTATTTTCGCCGCAAGCTGTCCGTCCTCTGTCTTTGCCCCCATATCGTCCTTGTTGCCTATCTGCAAAATAATCTCATGGAATGGCTTCTCCTGTTTCCCAGAACAGATTTTCTCATAATAATCATTAATTATGCGGTCACTTCTGGTCTGCTTCTCGTTGTACCGGGCGAGTGCTTCATCAAATAATTCGTGGTATACGTCTTTGATATTTTCGTTGCAGTATTCTACGTTCAAACAACTCCGTTCCGGGTCAGTGTTCTTTGCGTGGAATTTTCTGCTGTTATGGTTGACAGAGCCTTTCCCTGTCATAACGCTGATTGTCCGCTTCAATCAATTTCCCTTTCTCCCTATCGGGTAATGAGCGCCGGATACGGCGCATAGCCTTTGTTACTTTCTGCGAAAGTAACGCAAAAGCACTTTTGTCAGCTACGCCAACAAAAATGCAACCTGCAAGCAGGTTTTGCGCCCTGCCGGGGGCTTTCCGTCCTTCGGACGGTGGGCGGCTTTTCGCCGCCTTGATACCGCCGCTTCCCTGCTTTCTCTCAACAGCGCAACATTGCAATGTCTATAATTTTTGCAACCTTGCAATCTTCAAGAGCGCAATTCCAAGACTGCAAAATTCTAATACCCTGCATTGTTGCGCTGTTACCTTGCCTGTCCGTCACTGTCTGATTTTATCCAGTTCCCAATACCATGTATTGTTTATCCGCTTCGCCCGAATACCTAACTCTTTCTTCGCATTTTCCAGTGTCCGTTTTGATATGCCCTGTTCCTCCGCAAGATTAAAAATCTCATTGCTCTGCATGGCGTTGTTTGTTTCTGCCAGTTCCCGGAGTAGTCGTTTCGCCTGTTCCATTTTATTTGCTTTTGGGGCGATACCGCCTAACACTTCATCAGCGGTAATCTCATAATCCCCGAGCCATTGAAAACCGTCCTCTGACAATGCAAACGCTTTCGGGTGTCCGAACGCCGCAAGGTTGTTTTTAATCTGCACAACAGCCCTTATATTTTCTTCCCCCTCAACCCTGCCGACTAAGAGAACGCTTCTAGCGACTGCAAAGAAATCAATCGAACCCATTCCCCGGTATGCCGCTTTATTTCCTGCTGCCTTGTTCATATGCCCGACAAGGACAATCGCACACTGGTATTTCTCTGCCAGCGCCGCCAGTTTCTTTGTCATATCCCTTGCTTCATTCGCCCGGTTCATATCCATACCACCGCCCAAATAGGCTTGTATCGGGTCTAAAATCAGCAGTTTTGCGCCCGTCTTTATAACAGCTTCTTCCAAGCGTTCATCTATCATGGAAAGGGATTTTATCTTTTCATCAATGACAGAGATTTTCTCACAGTCTGCCCCTGCCTGTTCCAATCGGGGCTTGACCGTATCGGCAAGACCGTCCTCTGCACTCTGATAGATTACATTCAAAGCCTCTGTAAGATTCATTCCACCGCCTAAACTTTCTCCCTTAGACAGTTTTGCCGCTATGTTCAGAATAAATGTTGTCTTTCCGTCACCCGGATCGCCTTGTACGATTGTCAGCTTGCCATATGGGAATTTTCCATAAAGTAGAAAAATAATTTAACACTATCCGTAATCACCCGGCAGAAATGCCGGGCTTTTCTTTTTTATTATCCCCATTTACAGTCATACGCACAGGAAACCTGTGCCGGTCACTGAACTAAAAGGACCCTTTTAGGAAATGGAGGCATGAATGATGAACTGTACTGCAACAAGGAAACTGAGGCTAAAGGATATCCATAATAACAGTTACAACACTGACGAGATTCTTGAACTGCTCAAAGATTTTGAGGGCACAGATAACTATGCCGGTGCATTATCCTTTGTATGCCTGCTTCTTGGCACGGCGCCAGAAAAAATCTGGACGATGTTTGAATATGTAGAGTGACTGGTTCAGGCAGAAAACAATGCTGGCCATACACTCTCCCCGGCAGAAATGCCGGGCTTTTTTCTGCATTCCCATTTTCAATGCACACCTTTCTGCACAGTTCCTGTGCCGGCCGCTCTCCCGAAAGGAGGATTGGCCCAATGGACAAAATCGACGGTTATGAGATTCAAAAGACAATCCTGTTTGAAACAGGGTACGGCTTCGCTTTGGGCTGTGTGCCGGGGATGCCGGAGAAGTCTGCGGTCTGGAATTTCACACAGACTGCCTGCGGGCGTGATTACTACCATAAAAGCTGCCATGCCAGCAGGGACGGTGCGCAGGAGGATTTCCGGCGGAGGGAGAGGGATTACCGTATGCTTTACGGGAGGCGGGAAAAGACGGGACACAGCGCCGCTGTATTCTACCGCTATTATTCCACCCAGCGCCCGGTGGACATCGCAACCTACCCGCAGCCGGAGGGGAACAGCCCCGTTATGATTGTCAACTACAACGAAGACAGGAGGCGCCCGGTTGCCGGCGGCCGGTTATACGCATGGGGCGAGATACTCTATCCCCATCCGCTGCCAAAGGAGCAGATGGAGGATTATGAGCTGAAACCTGCCCCTGACCCGTAAAAGAACAAAAAGGACGGTATCCATTCAGACGACTGAACAGGATGCCGCCTTTTTATACCAGAGAAAGGAGATACCAGAACATATGAGTGACGTGAATTATTACAAAATCAATGAGGATGCGGCACGCCGCGCAAAGGAGATGAACAGCTTTTCGGATTATAAGGCAGGGAGCGCCACTGCGGGATACAGACAGATGGTGGATAAGGCGGCAGGGATTGCCGCAGCGCAGAAAAGGCGGGTTGACCCCATGTACCATGAAAAGATAGACCGGCTGCTTGATTCCTATGCGCGCAAACTTGCGGAGAACATGAATAACGGATTCGTGATTGACGCCCGTGTGCCCTCTGTCCTCATCGCAGGCCCGGCGAACTTCCCCACACGGAAAAAGGAAAAGCAGAACGCCGCCCGTGACAGGAACATGGAGGAATGGAAAAAGATACAGGGGCTCCTTGACAGGATTAAGAGCACTGGCACAGGCGGAATCAGCGCCGATGACCCGGACGCAGTGGGGAAATTAAAGGAGAAGCTTGAAAGTCTGGAAGAATCACAGGAGGCGATGAAGCTCGTCAACAGCTATTTCCGGGAGAAAGGCACACTGGACGGCTGCCCGTTCCTGACAACGGAACAGGTTCAGAGATTAAAATCTGACATGGAATCCAGATGGCATTACGGCAAATCGCCTTACCTGCCCTGGCAGCTCTCCAACAACGGCGCTGAAATCCGCAGAGTAAAACAGCGGATTGAGGAACTGGAACGGAAAGCAGAGACCGTTTATGCCGGCTGGGAGTTCGACGGCGGATATGCAGAGCCTTGCAAAGAGGATAACCGGCTCAGGATATATTTTGATGAAAAACCTGACGAAGCAGTGCGCTTGGAACTGAAAAGCAATGGTTTCAAATGGTCCCCCAAAGCGGGCGCATGGCAGAGACAGCTCACCGCAAACGCTTTCCATGCGGCAGACCGCATTGCCTGCATCCAGCCCCGAACAGGGGAAAGACCAGCCGGATTACAGTGAAAATCCTTAAACGGCTGATTCCTGCCGGGGCATAAAGCCGCAGGACAGGCCATACGTCCGACCGGCACGGCAGTCCTGTGTGGTTTTCTGTTTTCATTGGGCGCTTTACCGAAGCAATGCCTCTTACTGACATACTGGGCAGCTCCCGCTGCCCGGCTATTTTTTTGTAAAGGTCTGGCAGACAGAAGCCGGACGGAAGGAGAAGGAACCTATGGCATACAAAAAGATACCGCTTGAAGAACAGCTGGAAAAGGCAGGACGGGAACGCATACACCCGGAGTATGATGCCTGTGCCATCCGGGCATTTGGCAGGATGCCGTTATCTGATTACATGAAAAACGACAACTACCTCACAAGGCTCGCCATGATGCTCGGCATCCCGACGGAACGGCTTGAAAAAATGACCGTCCGTGAGACGGCACGCCTGATAGGCAGGCACAAAAGGCCCGGGCCGGGTACGCTCCCGCACAGGGAACTGTTACGCCTGTTTGCGGCGCCCATGAGCGAAGCCTACTGGGCATGGAAGGAGGCACAGGATAAAAAAGATGCAAAAAAAGAAGAGACTTGAAGAAAGGCTTGCCGCCTGCGGGGACGGGGTAAACAACGCATACCCGGCTGTCTGCTGGATTGACACCCTCTGCTATTTTTATGCGCTCTCCGATATGCGCGGCGATTTTTATTATTCCACAGTCTATAACTGCATGGCATCAGATGAGGCATACGGGAACGTCTCTGATAGTTTTGTTGCGGAAATCCTCTCATGGGCGTACCGCGGGGAACTGCCGGAGCTTCTCTGTGACGAAGTAATCTGCCGCATCCTTATCGAGCCTTTCTGCGACAAAAACATCAACTGGAAATAAGGAGGAAAACGCATATGAATCTGTATCTTATGACGCCGCACATCATAAAAGAGAGTTCCGAGGGCACCACCTACTGCCCGGTACAGGACGAGCTTTTCACAAACCGCCGCTCCATCGAAGTTGTCGGTGAGATTAACCGTGAATCCGTCTACTCACTGATTTTACAGCTCCGTTACCTGCACCATGCAGACCCGGAGAAGGAAATCACCATGTACATCAACAGCCCCGGCGGCTCGGTCACGGACGGCCTTGCCCTCTATGACGTGATGGCGGGAATCCCGTGCCCCATCCGTACCGTGTGCGTGGGCATGGCCGCCTCTATGGGGGCGCTGCTGTTCGCTGCCGGGAATAAGAGGGATATGCTCCCCCATGCCGCCGTGATGATACACGACCCGCTCACAACGGGAATCAGCGGCAGCGCACTGAGCGTTGAACAGGCCAGCAGGCGACTCATGGAGACCAGGAAGATTACCGCCTCAATCCTTGCAGACCATACCGGCCACACCATCGAAGAGGTATACGAAAAGACAAGGCAGGACAGCTATTTCAACGCAGAAGAGGCGGTTGCGTGGCGCCTTGCCGACCGCATCATCACAGGGATATAAGGAGGCGGGAACATCATGGACGATACTTACAGAATACTCGCACACGACCATGCCATCAGCAACGATACATGGCAGACCGGGCTGAACAACAACGACTTAATCATAGGCCCGTCCGGCTCAGGCAAGACAAGGGGCTATGTCAAGCCTAACATCTTACAGTGCAGTGAGAGCATGGTCATCACGGACACAAAAGGGGCGCTCCGTCCAGACGTCGGAACGGCGCTGGAACAGCAGGGCTATAAGGTGGTGGAGATAAACCTGGCCGACTGTGATTCATCCCCCTGCGGCTACAACCCCCTTGCCTGTATCAGGCAGGACAGGGAGGGGCATTACCGGGAGCAGGACATCCTGACCCTTGCCGCCTGCATGGTGCCCGTTGAGAGCCGGCATGACCCCTACTGGGAGCTGACCGCAAGGATTTACCTGGAATCCGCCGTCAGCTACGTCCTCGAGGCGCTGCCGGAGGGGGAGCGCCATCTGGGGAGCGTGGTGCGGCTTGCCGGGGAGATGGGCCGGGACGGGAGATACAGGGCCCTTATGAGGGAGCTGGAAGTGGTGGACCCGGGGAGCTTCGCGCTCTCCCGCTACCGGCTGTTCCAGTCCGTCTCGGAAAGCGCCGAAAAGACTGCCGCCTGCATCTTCAGCTTCCTCGCTTCCAAGCTGGCGCCGTTCTCTTTTGGCAGCGCGGCGGGGATTTTTAACAACCCAGAGAGAATCAACTTTAAGGAGCTTGGCAGGAAAAAGACGGCGGTGTTTTTGACCATATCCGACACGGACGACTCCATGTACCGGCTCGCCAGCCTCTTCTACACGCAGGCGCTTCATACCCTGTGCGAGCTTGCGGACAAAAGCCCCGGCCACAGGCTGAGAGTGCCCGTGCGGTTTTACCTTGACGATTTCGCCTCAAACGTGGTGATACCGGATTTTGACAGAATCATATCCGTAATCCGTTCGCGGGAAATCTCAGTGAGCGTCATCATCCAGTCGCTCTCACAGCTGGAATCGCTCTATGGGCAGGCAAAAGCGGTGACAATCCTGAACAACTGCGACAACATGCTCTGCCTCGGTGCCGGGCGTGACCTTGAGACAGCGAAATATATCAGCCAGCAGGCAAACAAGCCCGTCAGCGCCGTCCTCAATACGCCATTGAGTGAGGCATGGCTCCTTACCAGAGGGGAGGCGGCGCGGAAAGTCAGAAAATATGACTTAAAACAGCACAGCCTCTATGGCCGGCTCCCGGAAGCGGCGCAGGCGGAAAACAGCGGCGCCTTAAAACAACACCAGAATGAAACAGCAGGCATGGCCCCGGCGTTATAGGCACCGGGGCATCCCTGCGCCCAGCATGAAAGGAGAAACAGAAGCATGAATGAAAATATGTACGCAGCGATAACAGGGATTCCTGCGGGATTCAAGGCGTTTGTCGGGGCCATGCAGGAACGGCTGGAGGCCCGGTACCCGGATTGTGAGGTCAGGGCCGTCCAGACGGATAAAAATAACGGCGTGCGCCTGACCGGAATCGTCATCATGCAGGACGGGGAGAACGTGACCCCCAATATCTACATGGAAGGCTTTTACCGGGAGTATCTGGACGGACGCCGGATGGAGGACATCGAGGCCGATGCGGCCAGGCTCTATGAGGGATGCAGGATAAAGGGAGGGCTCAGCCTGCCGGACATGACGGATTTTGAAGCCGTCAGGGGCCTTATCTGCTTTAAGCCCGTAAACAGGGAGCGCAACCGTGAAAAGCTCAAATCCATGCCCCACCGTGATTTCCTCGACCTTGCCATCGTCTATTTTGTCCCGGTCACGATTGGCGGGGAAAAGAGCGGGACCATCACTGTCACGGACCATATATTCAGGCTGTGGCAGACGGATGAGGAGACCCTGTATGGATATGCGCTGGAAAACACAAGGAGGCTGTATCCCGTGATATTGCAGTCTTTGGAGGACGTAATCCGGGATGTGATGGGTGACGATGCGCCGGAGGGGCTGTTTCCAGAGAGAGACGGCATCCCTGCCGTTCCGCTGTACGTCCTGCGCTGTAATAAGGGAGATATGAGCAGCGCCGCCGCCATTCTTTATGGGGATATACTGCGTGAGTTCGGGCAGGAGCATGGGAATTTCTATATCCTGCCGTCCAGCATCTATGAGGTGCTGCTCACGCCTGCGGGGCCGGGCCCGGCAGATGGCAGATATATGTGCGGCATGGTGCGGGCAGCCAATACGGAACAGGTCCTGCCGGATGAAGTCCTCTCTGACAATGCCTACTACTACCATGCCGACACTGGGGAAATCGAAATCCTCTCCTGACTCCGCGAGGCATCTGCCCGTCACGTCTGTCACAGGCTGGCGGGCAGAAAAAGCGCCGTTCCCGGCGCCGGCCACATTTGGGAACAGGCGGGGCTGGTCATACGTCTGACCGGCTTTAAAAGATACCGAAACATACAGCCGCACCGTGCGGCAGAAAGGAGACATGGCAGCATGAGGAGAAACGGAAAGGAAGAAAACACAGGGAAGACGCAGGAGCCTCTTGAGGCGGCAAGGAAGCCGAAAAGGGGGAGGAAGCCCCGGGCAGCGAAACAGCAGGAGGAAGCGGGAGCCGCTACGGCTGCGGAAACTGAAACTGCATCTGAGAAAGCAGAGGAAACCGTCACGGAATCTGAAACTGCATCAGAAAAAGCAGCGGAAACTGCCACAGAATCTGAAACTGTATCGGAGAAAGTGGAGGAAACTGCCACAGAATCTGAAACTGTATCGGAGAAAGTGGCAGAAACTGCCACAGAATCTGAAACTGCATCAGAAAAAGCAGCGGAAACTGCCACAGAATCTGAAACTGCATCGGAGAAAGCAGAGGAAACCGTCACGGAATCTGAAACTGTATCAGAACAGGAAACCGCACCGGGGGAGGCTGAAATGTCTGCCGCTGAAACGGAGTCCGCCGTGCAGGAACCCGATAGCGGGGAGCAGGCTGCACCGCCCTCTGAGACAGCGCAGAAGGCTGATACGGGGCACGAAAATGAGACAGCGGAAGAACCTGCCGCAGAGGGTGAAAGCGCCCGTGAAGAGGACGCAGCGGAAGAAGAAAACACGAAGGAAACCGGGGAAGAACTGGAGAATACAGATGGGGAGATGCCGGAGGAAGAGCCGGAAAGGCTGCCCGCAACAGCGATACCCGCGCAGATAACCGTCTCCCCCTTAAAGCGCATGAAGCAGGAGTTCTCGGAGCGTGCGCAGATTATCCGGGAGCAGATGCGCAACATCCAGAACGCCTTTATCACCATCGGTTTCCAGCTCCACTGGATTCGTGAGAACAACATGTTCCGCGTGATGGACTATAAGAACGTCTATGATTATGCGGAAAAGGAATACGGACTGAAAAAGACGACCTGCTGCAATTTCATTTCCATCATCGAGAACTATGCGGAGCGTGATGAAAACGGGGAGGTCATCGAGAGCATCGCTGACTGTTACCGCAACTATTCCGCTTCCCAGCTCGTGGCCATGCTGGGCATGAACGAGGACATGAGACAGCAGGTAAGCCCCGACATGTCTGTAAGGGCCATCAACAGGTTGAAGAAAGGCGAGCCGGAGCCGGGCACGGTGGCAGCTTCCCCTGCCCCGGTGGAAGAGCCTGCGCCCGTAAAGGAGCCGGAAAAAGAGCCGGATTTGGAAAAGGAGGCTGAAAATCCTACCGCGGAGGAAGAGGATTTATCGGATGATACTGTCCATGAGGAAGGACAGGAAACCGGGGAAATGCAGGAAGCGGAAAGCCCCGGGACAGCGGAGGTCGGCGCTGCCCGTCTGGAAGAGCCGGAAGACACGGAGACAATGGAGACAGAGAATCACGGTGATGATGCAGAAGGACATACATTGGAGGCTGCAAACAGTGAGGGCGACACCCTTGTGGAGATTGACAGCTACACGGATTATCAGAGCATGGCGGACGAACTTGACCTTCTCATGCGGACCGTGTTCGCTGAGGATGCTTCCGTCAGGGTGAAGATTGTATGTGTGCAGGGATAGGCGCCGGAACGCATATGGGAAACAGGGGAATGCGGCGTTGCCGCTCCCCGCCCTGTATGCGCAAAGACAGCATTTATGCCTTGAAAAACATACACATGTGCGGTATAATTGAAGTTACGAGATAAATAAAAAAGGCAGGACTGAAAGGGTTGCCGCCCTCTCAGCCCCTATGCAGGAGTGTCGCCTCCTAACACAGCATAAATACTATGCGCCAATACCTATTTTACTAGATTTTCCACCTTTTATCAATAAGGAAGTCTGGTGATTTGGGTCTGTGTGCTGTACTTTATGACGGTGTGGGTAAATGAATCCTGCGCCGTCTTTTTATTTGTCCCGGCAGTGTAATAAACCATGGGGAGGCGGTAATCACCGCGCTCCCCCATGGGTAACTGTGTGGGAACAGGATAAACCCTGCCATAAAGGCAGGAAGTACGCAGCACAACGGATAAGGCGCTAAGATAATAATAATCTATAACGCGGGCAGAAACTCTTTTTTTCTGTCTGCTGTCCCTATGGGTCAGTCCGGCCCGCTTTTCCGTTTTTGTGTATCAGGCAGGATGCAGAAGAGATTCCTGCCAAAAATTTTTATCAAAAATAAAACCTGATAATCTGATTCCGTGTCTGATAATCAGAAATCAGGTGCAAAAAACCGGGATAAGGAGAAAACAATGGAAACGAGAGAAGAACTGTTAAAAGAGCTGCATTACACAAAAGATATGATAACAAAGATTCTGGCTGTCCAGAAAGAACAAGTCGGGATTGTGGCACAGTACAGGGAAGAAGAACAGGGGATTGCCACCACCGGGCTGAAAAACCGTGCCCGGATATGGCTGACAGTTGCGGCGGCTGCGGCAATACTGTTCCATCTGGTCCACGGTGCGCTCACAGGGGAATTTTATTCCCTTATATGGCTCCTGTTTACAGGCGGCATGGCGTTCAGAGGGTGGAAGAAAGGGAAGCGGGGGAAGAAACTCTGGACGTTTCTTGCAGTAGCGGACGGTGTCGTGATGCCCTTTGTTTATTACTGGAGGTACTTGGGATTCTGGCTTACGGTCATTCCGGCAGGGATAGTGGCGGCCTTTGCCATAAGATATGCCATCAGGAAAAAGAATGAACAGGTTGAGGCCAACAATGCCGCCATAAACAGGCACAACACTGAGACAAAGGCAAGGTATGATGAGGTAACAGACCGTCTCCGGCAGTTAAAAAATGAAATGTTCAGCCGTACATCCTCATGGTATCCCAAGAACTATTATTCTTTAAATGCCGTTAATTACTTCATCAGTGCGGTGGAGAATTTCCGGGCCGATTCCGTCAAAGAAATGGTGAACCTGTTTGAAGCTGCCAAAGAGCATGAAATTCTGATAAAGGCACAGACAGAAATCAACAACAGCCTGAAGCAGCAGACGCTGAACCAGGAGAAAATCAATAAACAATTACAGTATGCAAACGTGCTGAATATCGCCAACCTGTTCCTGCAGGCAGGCACGCAGGCGGCTGTGGATGCGAATACCCGTGCAGTGATGGATAACACGGATGTGGCGAAAAACATATATAACAGGATGTACTGACCAATGATTCTTATAACAGAAAAACTGTGTGGAGAGACAGAATGGGAAATAATGACAATGATATAACGGTGCTGATAAAGAAGAGCCAGAGGGGCGATGCGGCGGCAATGGAGGAACTGCTCCGCGCCGCCTACACGCCCGTCTACTACCAGTGCCGCAGGTTTTTAAAGACTGGGGCGGATGCGGAGGATATGACGCAGGAGGTACTGCTCCTGCTCTACACAAAACTGGACACGTTAAAGGAACCGGCGGCGTTCTGGGGATGGCTCGGACGTCTGACCGCAAACCGCTGTAAGAACGCCCTTACCCGCACCCACGCCGACCTGCCAATCCTTGAGGACGAGGAAGGGAACAGCGTCCTTGACGCTATCGAGAGCGGGGACAGGACGGCCGTGCCGGAGGAAGCCTTTGACAATGCCGAGACTGCCCGGATGATAGGCGGAATCGTCGATGCTCTCCCGGAGGCGCAGAGGGACTGCGTCCTGCTCTATTATTATGATGAAATGAGCGTGAAAGAGATTGCGGGCGTGACCGGCGTGGCGGAGAATACCGTCAAGAGCCGCTTAAATTACGCAAGGAAGACGATTAAGGAAAACGTACTCGACTATGAAAAGAAACAGGGCATCAGGCTGCACAGCCTTGCACCTGTTCCGCTCCTTTACTATTTCCTGCACATGGATGCACAGGCGTGCGCGGATGCAGGGAAAGCGGAACAGGCCGTATCAAAGGTTATGGGACAGGCGGCTGCGGCATCCGCCGCTCCCCTTTCCGGGCCAGCCGCCCATCCTGCCGCCACGACAGCCGCCCATGCCTTACAGGGCATTTCCATTAAGACGGCAGCCGTAGCCGCCGCCGGGCTCCTGCTGATAGGCGGCACAGCGGCAGGGATTGTAACGGCCCTTAATCATGGCAAAGAAGAAGCGGCTGAAGTATACGCCCCCATAGAAACGGGAACCCCGGACGGCGGCGATGCGGTGGCAGATACAGCGGAACCGGAAAAAACGGAAGAGCCTGCTGCGGCACGGGAAGGACCCCTTTTCCCGGAAGAAGCCCTTGCCGCCCTGCCTTATACGGGCGATACGGGCCAGTGTGCAATGACTATGGAACAGGCGGAGGCTTTTGCCGGGGCGCTTGATTCATGTATCGCTGAAAGCCGGGAAGAAGGATATGATGTGCCGTTCTGCCGCGCCGCCCTGTTTGACGCGGGAAACGGCATACCTGCCCTGTTCGTGGCATGGGGAGCGGATGCCGGCTATGGGGATGACAGCGGCTGTATGGCTGATGTGTCGCGGATATACTGCTGGGACGGCAGGGAAGCATCAGCCGGTGCCGGAGGAAGGCTGGGGGAAATCCATGGAGATACAGCCGTGACGGACAAAGGGCTGCTTACGGATGCGGGATTTTACACATTTACGGATGGCATGGCGGAGCTTGCCCATACATACGAGGACTTTTTCCTGTATGGCGATACCGCCCCGTCGTTGGACAAATTCAGGGAATATATTGCGGAGCATGGTGTTTTTGAGGGCGCCTATGATTTTGGCACGCTGACGGAGGACAAGTGGCAGATATACCAGTATGAGGATTACGACAACTGGCCCGAAGACGGGTACAGCGGGCTCTTGCTCAGTGACGAATACGGCTCCCTTGTCTCTTCCCTTGACGGCGTGTTCCTTACCCGCAGCGAGGCTGAAGCCGCCGGACAGGATATGGCATGGTACCTGACATGGCAGGACTGGAATCTGGGGAACGGGCATCTCGGCGCAAGCGATGTAAGCTGGACATGGGCCGGTGACTGGATGGATGCGGAAGAACTGGCCGCACTGCTCCGGGGCGGAAACGGCACAGCCGCAGGCAGCAAGGCGCCTGCCCCGGAAAATGCGGCGGTAAGCACGGAGGGGAACATCCGTCGCACTGCCATTGATTCCCGGGGCCATGATATAGAAATCTGGTATGAAATCCCGGATTTCCCCGAAGACACGGACGGCTATAAAACAGTCAATGCCTTTTTTGAGGGGCTTCAGGATGCGTTTTTGAACGATGACAGCGGCGGGCTGGCTGATTTATGGGATATCGTGGAAGGCAACCCGCCCCAATCGGAAAACTATTATTATACCGTCTCCGCCGAAATAAAATCACAGACAGCGCAGTATGTGAGCGTCATCCAGACACAGGAAATTTACCTTGGCGGCATAAGGGAAAGCGAAAGCCGTTATTATAACTTCCGCACAGACACCGGGGAAGCTCTCCTTCTCACCGACATCCTGGAAGGGACGGCGGATCAGATTACAGAGCAGATTGCGGATGCGGTTGCTATCGCAGACCCTTACACGGAAGAGACGGGCGCGCTGGATAATATCAGGGGCCGCGATATCGGGGAATTTGATTTCTATATATCAGATGGACATATACACCTGAGTTTTGATACTTATGACCTTTACGGAACGTCTTACGGCGGGGACCCGCCGGTAGAGGTGGAACTCCCGGCAGAACTGAGGGCGGAATGGAGATAAAAATATTTAAAAAATTTCTGGATTTATAAAACCTGTGCCCATACTTCTGTGTCTGATAAGTAAAAGGCAGGGAAAGCAGGGATATACAAAGGAGGCGATGCGTATGGCAGAGAACAGTATAAGGGGAACGCCGGGAAACATCCGCTTCGGATGGTAAACAGGCTGCACAGCAGCCCGGTTGCATATATGGACAGGATGGGAACTGTCCTGACATCCGCCGGTGCCTAAAAAGGGAGGTGTGGCAGCGCACACGCAGGCATACGGGCAGCGAACATGTAACATCAGACAACTTATATTTCAAGAAACTAAGGAGGTAACTTCGATGAAGAAACGAATTTTAACAACAACTATGGCACTTGCAATGGCGTTCACCACCGCAATGAGCGGAATGGGAACACTGACAGCTCATGCTTATACCGATGACGGCGCATATCACGGCGATGATATGGCAGACGGTGGTTCCAGCGCATCTGACGGAAGCGATGATATCGGTGGCGGCAACAGCGGTTCCAGCAATTCCGGCAGTTCCAGCTCCGGCAATAACAGCGGTTCTACCGATGATGGAGCATATCATGGCGATGGTATGGCAAACGGTGGTTCCAGCGCATCCAACGGGAACGATGATATCGGTAGCGGCAACAGTGGTTCCAGCTCCGCAGCATCCTACACAGCTCCCAAAGCGGCAGGCAAAGCTGTATCCGCAGGCAAAGAGACGTTTCGCGCAGTTGCAAAGGCTGGTGCAGGCACTTACAAAGTCACCCACAAAGGTATTGAGATTGCAACATTCAGTCTCATGGACACAGATAAGAAAGCCGTTTCCTGCACAGCAGTTGCTCTCAAGCAGCGTGAGGACGGCAAGTGGGCTGTCAACTACGACGTTGCAGATGCGACAGGTCTGACAGTCGGCGCACCGCTTGACAGGACTTACATGTACAATACGCTCGGCGTGAGCTACATCACTATCAACGACACGGTAATCATCGACATCGAGGCAGAAGCGGCTGCTAAATAAAATAAGTAAGGCTGAGGGGCCCCATGCAGGACGCATGGGGTTCCTTTTTTCCTGTTCCGTTCAGACGTCTGAGCGGTTCCGTCCGATTTTCTGCCCCACTTCCCGGCTGACTGGATGCGCCTTACGGCGCCGGGCGCAGTTCTGAAACCGGATGCCGTTATGGCGTCGCGTGCCCGCTTGACTGCGGGAGCGCACAGGGGCTTTTACAGCCCCTCTTTTATTCTCTCCGTTCTGCAAGTATAAGGGAATCACAGTTCCGGGCAGTTATCTGCACGGAAGCAGCAATCAAATAAGCTGATTTATGGAGCTGTTACTCTGTCAGTCTTTAAAGACTGCCCGGGTAGCAGCTTTTTTTCTTTCCGGCAGGTGGTCTTTGTATGCGCCTGAAAACGGTCGTTGTAAAGACCACACAGCTTGCAGGATTCTCTTACATCGGAAAACGGTCTTCGCAAAGCCCGTAAAAAACCCATGCACGGGCAGGAAAAGGATGGCGGTCTTTGTGAGTGCCGGAAGATGGTCTCCGTGAAGACCATCCGGCTTCCGGGGCGCTTTTGCAACGGGATGCGGTCTTTGTGAAGACCGTAAAAAAACCATGTAAAGACCAACCGGCAAATATCCGGCGGCGCTGGTCTTTGGAAAGACCATAAAAAGACCAGTTATCCAGAACGGCACAGGGGCATACGCCCCTCTTATTTTTTCCGGCATCCCTCTCCTGGCGCCTGCTTCCACCCTGTTTCCCTTTTAAAATCAAAAGGGGAATATATTTCACACACAAACAGTTGACGTAATACCGTCAAGCGGACACAGGATGGATAATGGAATCTTGCCCTTTCTGCCCCCAATGGATAGGACGGCTGTATTGCAGGCGGGGAACGGGAACGGCCCCGCACAGTTAAGGGCGTGGTATCTGTCTGGTTCCTGCCGTCCTGTTTTACGTCTTGTTTGCAACTTTTTTCAGATGATACATAAGGCACGAATTTATGGAAGAGTGAGGGCGATGCCGCAAAACGTCCTTCCATAAATTCAGTAACAAACGGCGTAAATACGGGCTTTAAATCAATTTATGGAAATTATGGAAATTATGGAAGAGAAAAAACAGGGTCATTTTGAATTTATGGAAGGCTGTGAACGCCCGTATTTACAGGTGCCGCGTGGCTTTGCTGCATTTTCTTACGAAAACGCATCAAAATATGGCTAACAGGATAAGGGAGCGCTACTCACTTCGTTCGCTCGGCATAGCCGAGGCACTTTCCGCAGCTGTCGCCGCTCCACCCACTCCGCGCTTTTGCACTCCGGGGCCCTTACTTCACTGCGCCGCTTTGCGACTCTGTTCCGCCCGCTCCGCACTCCGTGCTCCGGGGTCCTGTCTTCCTGTGCAGACGGTTTCCCTGCTGGCGCAGGCGCATGGCACAGTGTACGGTATGCCGCTAACTATGGGCACAGAAAGGGATTTAGACCCTTTTCCCCATTTTTTTCATAAACCCTTTATACAAAAATAAATCTTCTCTTATTTTTATGCTTATTGTATACTTTCACAGGTAATATGCACATACTGGTTGTGCATGTTTTTGTTATTCGCATATATACTTTATAAAATATATAAATAATGGGACTAATGTATAAAAATATACTGTAAATATATAAAAAATATCCCGGGAGCCTTGATTTTACTGGATTCTTCTTAGCTCCATTTCCAGTTCCATTCCTGCCTGTGACTTAAAAAACGGGGCTGTGCATTTCCGGCTTGTGCCCGCAGATGCAGGAAATACGGGGGTTTTCCGATTTTCCGCTGTTCCCCTTTTTCCCTGTGCATTTTGAAGGAATGGGACGGGGAATCTGTCCCCCAGTCCCTTTCCTGTGTGAAACGGGGATAAAAAAGGAACAAAACGGATATGCGGGATGTGCCCGTTTTATGTCCGTCAAAGGGCACGGCGGCAGGAACATGCACGCTCCCGCATATGGACGGACGAATGCAGGACGCCACCCCTGACTTTCCGCCGTGCCTGTGCGGGAATACGCCTTACCGACGGCACGGGAACTCAGGGACAGGCAGGATACGCCCATGCCGTCTTACGGGGCATTGTACCACAGCCCCGGCAGAAACCCAAAGGCAGGCCGGGGCACCGCCCCGGTGGCTGGCCCACAGCCTCTGGCTGTGAATCTAAGGACAGGCAGGGGATTGGCATCTGTTACGTTTTCTCTTATATACGGGGCTTATGGGAGGCTTTACGGCGGTACTGTGGCCGCACGGCGGCCCGGTTGTGCATATGAAGATAAAAACTTACTTATTTCAGAAAAGAGAGGGAAATCACTATGAAGAATATCAGGAATTACGGAATCGTGACAGGACGGCTGACCAAAGACCCTGCGGTCTACAACAACAATGACGGCTCACGGAAGATACGATTTACCGTGGCGGCACAGGACCATTTCACGGACGGCGGGGGAAACAGGGGTTCGCAGTTCATCCCGCTGGAAGCCTTTATCCCGGCGAAACAGACGGGCAACGGCCCCTATGACTACCTTGACTGCGGCGATTTGGTGTCCTGTTCCTACACGGTGCAGAACAACAATTACAAAGATAAGGACGGGGAAATGGTCTACGGCCTTGTGCTCCTTGTTGACAGTATCGCACTGCTCGAGAGCAGGACATCCAAAGAGGCGCGCCTTGCGGCAAAAGAATCCGCCGCATAAGCCTGACATACAGAAAAAAGCCCTGCGGGGGATGGCATGATGCCGTCCTGCCCGTGGGGCTTTTTATTTTTTTGTCCATGCAATCACGTTTTCTGGTCAGTCGTCTGGCCTGAGCTGTCCTTTTCTTCCTCTTCCGTACTGTGTTTCTGTTCGGACGTCTGGCCAGTGTTGTCCTTGCTTTCCACGTTATCTTTTTTCTTTGGTCCTGGTTTTTTTCTGGAACTCAGCTCTTTTTCCAGCTGTCGCTTTTCTTCTTTAAGTTTTTTTACATCTTCCAGTGCTTTTTTCAGGCTATCTTCCACATCGGCCAGTTTCTTGTTTCGTTTATCCAATTCCTCTTTTTTAAGTGTCCTGTTTTCCTTCCGTGCTTCCCTGTAAGCATCCAGCACATACGCCCTGCTTTCATAACGCCCCCGGAACACAACGTCCGGGTTTACAAGCAGCCCCTTTCCTTTATGACAGAGGAAATTATACTTTTCCAGCATCTCTATGGTTCTTACCACGGTCTGGTAGGAGGTCTTTGCTCCCCCTGCGATTTCCTGATAGGTGAGCATAATCTCATTGAGCGGCGTCATGCTCTCCATGAGAAAAAGGACGACTTTGAACTTCTGGCTTTCTATCCCTTTCAGTGTTTTCCGGAAATTCTTCATGAATACTTTGTGGAAGTCCCTGTCGCCCCATGTGCTGGTTGTGGCGGTCAGGGTGAACGCTTCCCCGGTATCGGCATCTATGACATTATGAGTTTTCGGATAACTTTGTGCGTTATTTGCTTTCATATGGCACCTCTGACGTTTGCAGATAAGTTTTCAATATTACTATATAACGATAAAATCCGGCTTTCACAAAAGTTATTTATAAATAACTTCTGTGAAATAGAATATATCACGTATTTACTGTAATTTCAAGGTTTTTTAGATATGAAGTATTTTTTACTCTTATCTATTAAACTAACCTACTCTGCTGTTTTCGTGGCAGGTTAAAAAAGTGTGCTCTCGCACACCGGCAAAATACTTTTTTAAAATTGTCAGGTGCTGTTCAGCACCCGGTCATATCAGGGGGATTTTTCGGGGCGCCTGCGTGGCAGGCAGAATGGCCATACCGGGGGATGCTGCCGCCAATCCCGGTATCTCCTGTCGGGCCGGAGGCTGTCCGTGCAAATAAAGTGTATGGAGGAAAAGGGCAAACACAGTTGCCCGGTAAAAAAAGTGAATCCATGAAAAAACAAAACTTCTATGGATAATAAAACGACGGAGGTAAAAAGATGGTTAATTCCAATACTTTTAAACCCAACAATCCGGGCAGCGCATCCGCCGCGCCGCAGGCAGGAGCCGGAAAAAACAGCCCGCAGTCCCTGCCTGTGCAGATAGCAGGCACCGGCGATGAAGCACGCGGACAGATTATCTTAGACACGACCCGGACGTGTCTGGATGTGTTGCAACAGCAGGGCATAACGGAACCGGGCCGCATAAGCGCGACCATCATCAACGCTGTGGCTGACGAGCTGGAAATACGCAACGCCGCAATACTGAGCAGGAGCCGGAAAATGAACATACCTGCGACGCTGGAACCCTTCCAGCTTGCCGAAGTACTGCTCACAATGCACGACATCAAAAAGATATGCTGTCTGGAAAAAGCGTCAGACCCGGACTATGACCTGCTTGGCATCTATCAGGAAGACGGGCCGGATATGGGGACCTATTCCGTGTCAGGGTACGGGATAAGGAGCCTGTGCTACAAATATGTGCCGGAAATCACACGGAGGGGAATCGACGAAGTGGAAGCGGTCCTCTCTGCTAAATGCGGGCGTGTATTCCGCACAAAGGCCAAGAACCTTGTGCCCGTAAACAACGGCATCTTCGACTTTGACACCAAAAAGCTGATACCTTACAGCAAAGACTATGTCTTTCTTGGCAAGTGCCACGTTGATTATGTCAATAGTCCCATAAGCCCTGCGATACACAACCCAAAAGATAACACAGACTGGGAAGTCGAAGAATGGGTCAGCGGATTGTCTGACGACCACGGCATCGTGGACCTCATATGGGAGATAATCGGCGCCTGCATCCGCCCCAATGTCAGCTGGAACAAAGCCGCATGGCTCTATTCCACGCAGGGCAGCAACGGCAAGGGCACGCTCTGCGCCCTGATGCGGAATCTCTGCGGGGACGGGAACCACACGGCCATACAGCTCTCAGCGTTCAGCAGGGACTTTGCCCTTGAACCCCTTGTAAAAGCATCCGCCATCATCAACGACGAGAACGACACCGACGTCTACATAGATAAGGCCGCCACATTAAAGGCCGTCATAACGGGCGACGTGTTCCAGATGAACAGGAAATTCAAAGCGCCCATAGCGTTCCAGTTCAAAGGCTTCATGGTGCAGTGCATCAACGGCATGCCCAAAGTAAAGGACAAGTCAAACTCCTTTTACAGGAGACAGCTTGTTGTGCCGTTCCTGAAGAACTTTCAGGGCGCCGAGCGCAGATACATCAAAGACGAATACCTTGCCCGCAAAGACGTCCTTGAGTACATCCTCTGGCGTGTGCTGAACATGGATTATTACGAACTTTCGGAGCCGGAAGCCTGCCAGGCGCTCCTGCTGGAATACAAGGAGGCCAACGACCCTGTGCGGCAGTTCTGGTCAGAAATGGAAGAACAGTTCGTGTGGGACCTGCTCCCCTACGACTTCATCCACTCCTTATATCTGAAATGGATGGATGAGTGCAGCCCCGACTCTGCGCCTCTCGGCAGGAACACCTTCAAAAGCCAGCTTCAGGATGTTGTTCGTACAGCCAGCGACATCTGGTGGGTGCCGCCAAAAGAAGCGGAAGCAAACGGCAGGATGCGGGATAAATATTTAAACCGCAAAGACATGATGGATAAGCCGGAAATGCTCATCAAGCAGTATAAGATACAGGGCTGGAGTGATGACACATACCACGGCGGCGATGAAGCCCGCAAGCTCATACCGTCAACCACAAAGAAGCGGTTCCGCGGGCTGATGAGGTTCGAGCGTGCCCTGAAAGACGGCTGGTGTGACGAAGCAGGAGAACCGCTCCAGAAACGGACACCGTCGGCACCGGTTATACAGGGCGTCCTGCCGGCTGTGAAGGAAAAGGATTCTGGGCCGGAACCGGAAATATAGGCCCACGGCATATGGCGGGCGGCGTGCATGGGTGCGCCGTCCTGCCTGTGCCCAAACATAGAAAAACAAAGGCGCTTTACATGCGCCGGATATAAAAGTGTAACAAGTAACCAGATGCTTTTAGAAAGGAGCCATAAGGCATGACTAATACAAATATCGTAACTGACGGACTGGATGCGGAGCGGATAGCGTCGCTTGTCAGGGAATCAAACCCTGTCTGCCTGCTCCCGTGGAGGAATGAGGGGAACGCCGCAAGGAACGACTGCACCCTCTACGTCTATCAGACGCACGGCATGGATGCAGGGCGCTATACCACGGATATCCTCAGCGTCATTGAGGGCTTCGCGCCGGATATCGACCTCTTCACTGAGCAGGACGTGGAGAGGCTGCTGTTTGAAAGCGCACCGATAAGGGCGCGGCGTGACGTCCCCGGTGCCGCCGTATAACGGAAAGCCGCATCTGCGCAGACGTCCGGCCATAAAAGCAAAAAACAGGGATTCTGCTGTGTTGCTGTGGGATGCAGTGGGAAAATGCCGGATTGCAGTATGGAAGACAGATTCATAAGAAAGACAAAGGCGCGTTACCTGCGCCCGGATATAACAATGTAACCAAAAACAAATACATTTCAATGCGAAAGGAGTCATAAGCGTATGACAACAACAAACACAGACATTTTAACTAACGGGCAGGCTGCACAGCTGGATGCAGGGAGGATATCAAAAGACACGATTTATAAAGTGCTGCGCTGTCAGAGAAGATACTATATCGAGATAGCAGACATGCTTACCGCAGCGGCGACAGCAGACTATCTTGACAGCCTTGATAAGGATAACCTGCCTGCACCGGAAGAGGCGGCCAATGGGCTGCTCCAGAAAACGGCTGACACATTCAGGGAGTTTAACGGAAGACTGGATAAAGGTTCCCTGCCGGTGCCGCTGCCGGAGGAACTTACAGCCTGTCAGGTAGCAAAGCTCATGATGGCCCTCTGCCATATAAGGCTGGTTGCTGGCAGGAACAGGTATGAATGCAATGAATCCGGCTTACAGGGTCCTGACAGGTATGATGTCATGCTCTATGTGGCTGACAGAAGCGGTATCTACGATGGCGAGTCGGACATAGGCACCTATACCTGTAATCTCTGGCCCATTATCGACGCATTATCACCACATCAGGCAGTATCATTTGCCGGCTTTGCCGAATATGCAGATGAAGTCGAGTTCTGGCTGCGCCTCTTTGCAAAAAAGGCCAGTCTCAGCTACTTCCACGGCTTTATGCCGTTGGAGAACGGTGTCTTAAACTGCCGGACGAAGGAACTTCTGCCGTTCTCACCAGAGTATGTGTTCGACGAATGTACATATTTCGGGTCCTATGAAGAAGGCGGGGATGGCCCTGTGATACGTTTCAGCGATGGCAGGGAGGATTCTGTGGGTGACTGGATAAAATCAGCTGCTTCAGGCAGTGACTGCGAAGAGCTGCGCCGGATACTGGCTGAATGCGTCTGATGAAGGTTCCCGGGGGCGGCAGTTAAACCGCCCCGGCGGATGCCGGAAAGCCGCATCTGCTCAAACGTCAGACCAGTCTGCCCGGTTTGTGCAGATATAACGATAAAGATTTTCATGCCAGAGGAGGTAAAAAGGATGTACCCATTTATATATCGCTGTGATGTGAAAAAGACTGATGTTGCAAAGACAATCAAAAATCTGGCAGGACTGGAAACATGCAGGCCGTTTTATATGAACCGCCCTGCATTAAAGGGAATAAAGTTTCTGATACCATCCCTTTTCCCTGAGCCGGGAAGCCGCCGCCCCACAGCGTTGCGTTTCCTGCCCGGAGGCGGCAGGGACGTAAAAAGGCTGAATGACTGCATGGAGAAGAAAATCGGCGGTGTCCTTTACCGGGTACACAGCATCTATGCTGGCAGGGGGGATTTTCAGGCGCTGTCTGAAAGCCTTCTGGAATCCCGTGTGATGAAACATTATGGGAAAGGCTGCGCCAGAGACGCAGCCGGGAGCTGACCTGAAAGGGGGGGCTTGCCATATGCAGGAAGAAAAGATTTATAACGCCGCCGTCTATGCGAGGCTGTCAAAAGAGGACGAACAGCGGGGCGACTCCGCAAGCATCGAAACACAGGTGGAAATGCTGACAAGGTATGTCACCGAGCATGGCTGGAACCTTGCCGAAGTATATAAGGACGACGGCTATACAGGCACGAACTTTGACAGACGCCCGGCTTTTAATGAAATGATGGAAAAGGTGCGCAGCAGGGAGATAAACCTTGTGGTTGTAAAAGACCTGTCACGTTTCGGGAGGAACTACCTTGAAGTCGGCCAGTACACGGAACTGGAATTTCCTGCCCTCGGATGCCGCTTTATCGCTGTCAATGACAATGTTGACAGCCTGAACCGCGGTAATAATGATGAGATATTCATAGCGTTCCGCAATATCTTTAACGAGCATTATTCGAGGGATATCAGCCGGAAAATCCGTTCCGCAATGAACACTTCATGCAGAAGCGGAAAATTCATCGGGGCATTTGCACCGTTTGGCTATATGAAATCCCCCGATGACCGCCACAAGTTCGTCATTGACGAACCTGCCGCCGCCGTAGTCCGCCGCATTTTCCAGATGCGCTGTGAGGGGCTTGGCTACCGCAGGATTGCCATAACGCTCAATGAGGAGGGCGTGCTCCCGCCGAGGGAATACTACTGCCAGACTTCCGGGAAAACAGGCAACTCATGGAAAGGCAACGGGAAATGGAGCACAAGCGCAGTGACCCAGCTGCTCCGCAACGAGGCGTATATCGGAAACATGGTACAACATAAGAAAGAGATATTTTCATACAAAGACCGCCGAATGACTGCCGTGCCTAAAGATGAATGGATACGGGTGGAAAATACCCATGAGCCTATCATCAGCATGGATGTTTGGGAACAGTGCCGACTGATAGACAAGGCGCAGAGCCGCCCTCGTCAGAACAGCATGAAAGAGACCAGCCTGTTCAGCGGCCTGCTGTGCTGTGCCGATTGCGGTTTTGCAATGAGGTACCAGATAGAGCGGCGGAGGCTGAAAAACGGCGCCACGGCTCTGTACGAAAAATACTTGTGCGGAAGCTATTCACGTTCCGGGCGGACCGCCTGTTCCACGCATAGCATACCCCTTGGGGTTTTGTACGAACTGCTTCTAAACGACATATGGGCTAAAGCGAAGGAGGTCTGCTACCATGAGAAAGAGATTGCACAGCGTCTGATGGAGCGCAGGCAGAAACAGGGACAGGCAGAGCTTTCTGCCATACAGAAGTCCATGAGGTCATTGGAGAAGCGTGCGGCGGAACTTGACAGGCTGATAAGGAGCGCCTATGAAGACAAGGTAAACGGCTCGATACCGGGCGAACTGTGTGCGGAGCTTCTGGGCGGCTATCAGAAAGAACGGACGGAAAATGCCGCAAAGCGGCGGGAATTGGAAGCGCGGCTTGCGGAAATGCAGACGGTGAAAAATGAAGTGCAGGAATGGATTTCACTAATCCGCCAGTATCAGGATATTGACACGCTCGACCGTGAGATGCTTCTGAGACTGATTGACAAAATAGAAGTTGGTGAGGTACATATCGAGGACGGGCAGAAAGTAAGGGATATCAAGATACATTATAAGTTCGTAGGATATATCGGTTGATGCAGTAATCAGCCGATATTCTTTTTTCTACTTTATGTGAAATTCCCATAGGGTATAAACGGAAAACACAGCCAAGAAACTTCCTGCGACTGTATCTCCGACAATTTAATCAACTGTAATTCGATTTTTGTTTCTTCCATAAATGCCCTCCATTTCTGAAAAATCGTTGCCACTGGAAGAACCCTCTGCTATACTTGTATTGTGAATATTGATAACAGAGGTTTTCCAGTTATCACAGCCCTAACAGTTGCCGCTGTTGGGGCTTTTTTCTTCTCCGTTGGTGCTTCCCTGCCACAGATATTTTGCTCCGTCCAATACCCAAAGGATTGCTTTCAACATATCCTCATATGTCGTCTGTAATTCTCTGATTTCTTCGGTAGTGACCTCCGGCTTTTCACCTTTTATCTGCTCTGCCAGTTCTTCCATACGGCTCTGCATTTCCTGCAATTTTTCTACAATCTGATATACCGTTTCTTTCTTCCCCACCACGCATACACGATTGTAAATACAGGAACGAACAAAATAATCTTTCTTTTTCATGCCGCTTGCAAAAATCTTTGCTTCAATTTCTTCCCGTTCTCTGGGAGAAATGCGAAAACTGATTGTTGGATATTTGTGTGTGCCGCTCATTCTTTTGTACCCTCCTTAAACTCTGCGTTCAGCAACTCTGCCATTTGTATCTGTTCTGTCGGGAACATATGGGCGTATCGAAACGTAATATCCACGCTTTCATGCCCTACCCTGTTCCCGATTGATACCGCTGAAAATCCCATGCTGATTAACAACGAAACGTGCGAATGCCTTAAATCGTGGATTCTAATGCGCTTTACCCCTGCTTTTCCTGCCCCTCTCGTCATTTCATGGTGCAGGAAACTTTTTGTCAGATGAAAGATACGGTCAGTCGGGAGAAACCCGTACAGCCTGCCGATATACTCTTTTAATTCCTCACACAAAAAATCCGGCATACTGACATTTCGCTTGCTTTTCGGTGTTTTGGGGTCTGTTATCACATCTTTTCCCTCTAACCGCTGATAAGATTTTGTTATCCGAATGACCTTGTTATCAAAATCTATATCCTGCGGTGTGAGTGCTAAAAGTTCTGCTTTTGTCAAGCAAAATCTAAAAAAATAATATTTTATTTTTCAACAGAAAAGACACCACAGAACCAGCTCCATGATGTCTTTCCCACATTATTTCCTACACTACTTTATTCCAGCGTAACCACTTCTTTCTCCCTGGCTATTTCAGGAAAGAACCAGTCATCCATCTTCCATACAATCTCTATCCTCTCCTCGCTGTAAACCTGCACACTGTCTATCACAGTAACCAATCTACCTTTATCGAAAGTTTCAAGCGATTCCAAACCTTCCAGCTCCGCCTCCCTCTCTTTCATATGCAGTATCTGTTCCCTGACCTTCATGATCTCCTCTTTCAGCTCCGGTATCCTTTTTTCTATTTCCAGAATCCGGCTGGCTGTGTTTTCATATTCCTTCCGGTACTGTTCCTTTGTGATCCTTCCAGAACGGTAATCTTCATAAAGCCTGAGTTTTCTTGATGACAGTCTCTTTTTCTCTGCTTCCAGCTTCCCTGTTTCTTCCTCAATAGCCGCTGTCTCTGCCCATTCCTTTTTCTTCCTGGACACCTCTGCCGCCACCATTCCTGCCATAGTGCGGGTACAGGACAATACAGCATTTTCCAGCCGCTCCCTGTCCACATGGATTGTCCTGCATTCCGCAATGCCTGAAAATGCAGCCTGCCCGCACCGGTAGGCGTTTCCCCAGCTGGTCAGCGTAAGCCGCCTCCCACAATACGGGCAGATAAGGATCGGCTGGGGCTTCCGTCCTGCCGGTACATTTTTCTTCTCATGCGTGAACGCCTTTGCATTTGCCATGTCAAAAAGCTCCTGTGATACAAGAGGTTTATGCGTACCTTCCATGATGGTCCATTCAGACCTGTCATTTTTAACCTGCCGCTTTGAACCGACTGCCGCCTGCCTTGTTTTATTCCAGATGGTCTTTCCAAGATAGACCTCGTTCTTCAGCATATCGCCAATAGTGGTAATGGTCCACAGTTTCTTCTCTTTTTCCTTATGGCTTTTCCTTTTCAGTCCTATCTTCTGGAAATGCTCCATACAGGTGGGTATCCCCTGCTCATTCAGGAACCGTGCAATCTCCGGCTTCTTCTTCCCTTCCGCTGCCATTGTGAATATCATCCGCACAACTTCCGCTGCTTCTTTATCAGGGATGAGTTGGTGCACATTTTCCGGGTTCTTTAAGTAACCGTAAGGTGCAAACGCACCCATATATTCACCACGGGCGGCTCTTGTCCCCATTGCGCTCGTAACCTTTTTTGATAAATCCCGGCTGTACATGGAATTGATGATGTTTTTCAGTGCAACGCTCATCCCCCCTGTCATCCCCATGCAGTCCTCACTGTCAAACTGGTCGTTTACGGAAATGAACCGTATCCCAAGCAGCGGGAATATCCGTTCAAGGTAATTGCCTGTCTCCAAATGGTCCCTGCCAAACCTTGAAAAATCTTTGACGATGATGCAGCCTATCTTCCCGCTTTTTGCGTCATCCATCATCCTCCGGAAAGCCGGCCTTTGGAAATTTGTGCCGGAGAATCCGTCATCCACATACTCCAGTGCATCTGTCGGGGCGGGAAGATTATTCCGCTGCATATAATCCCTGATCAGAATCCTCTGCGCTGCCACGCTGTTGCTCTCTGCTTTTACAATACCGTCAACATTGTTATCTTCATCAGAAAGGCGGATATAGATTGCAGTCTTTTTATTGCCCATTATCTGCAGCCTCCCTTTCCTTTGTATATGCCACCAGTTCCTCCAGCATATCGTCATAAACCAGATGCACGGTTGCTTTCCCTGCTGAAAAAATTTCAATCTTTTCCACAAACGCATCCACCATCTTTTTTGTCAGGTGCCGGATATTCCGGTACTTTTCAATTGCTGCTTCCCAGTCCTGGTCTGCACAGTAATTCCTGTCATATTTTTTCTGGTATTCTGTAACTTCATTTGTCCTTTTCCTCAGTTCCGTTTCCCTGGCTGCATCTTTATCTGCAAAGGCTTCATACTGCTGCGCATCAATCAGCCGCTCCGCATAATCTTCATATAAATGCTGCCTGTGTGCCGCCACCTTTTCCATTTCATGGTGCAGGCTCTGTATCTCTTTTGTCAGCACATCATACTTTTTCATGCTCTCCGTTTTCCGGTTCATCCGCCTTAACATTTCCATGCTGTCAACATATATATTCATATGGACACGGATTACACGGAGGACTTCATCATTGACCGCACTTTCATAAACACTTTTCCTGCTGCATCCTTTTTTTGTCTGGTGTCCCCCGCATACAAAGCAGGCTGTCCCGTTCGGGTTTTTAATAAGGTACATGGTTGCCCCGCAGTCGCCGCACACGATTTTCTTTTTATAGAAGTTCCGGCAGGCAAGCTCGCCCTGGTTTTTCTTCCCATACTTCGGGGAATTTTCATGTATCTTCTTTAACCTTTCCTGCGCTTTGAGGTACAGTGCCCTCGGCACGACTGGTTCATGGGTGTCCTCCACGATGATCCAGTTTTCTTCCGGCTCCCTCCACTGCTTTTTTTCCGCGAAGCCATCCCTGCCATGCTCGTTATGCCTGCTGTCACCTGCATAATAAGGGTTGCAGAGCATCCGCGCGATGGTATGCCCTTTCCAGATGGCGTCATAATTCCGGGGCAGTTCCTTTGTCCTTTTGAAATGCTTGTATGCTTTCGGCCCGACCACGCCGTCCTCATTCAGGGTTTTTGCTATCTGCGCATATCCCATCCCCTCATTCACAAACATCTCAAAAATGCGTGCCACCACAGGGGCAGTATCCGGGTCAGCTATGATATGGTGCCTGTCCATCGGGTCACTCATAAGCCCGTAGGCAAGGTTCCCACAGACATTGCTGCCCTTTTTCCAGTGGGAACGGTAAGACGCCCTGATCTTTTTCGCCAGATCCTTTGAGTAGAACTCGTTGAAGATATTGGCCATGCACACGGAAAGGTCTGCGCCCTCCCTGATGGAATCATAACCGTCCGTCACAGCAATAAACCGCACCTCAAAGAACGGGAATACCCTCTCCACATAATTGCCGGCCTCCACATAGTTCCTCCCCAGCCGGGACAGGTCCTTTACGACCACGCAGTTGATGCGCCCGTCCCTGATGTCACGCATCATTTCCTCAAATCCGTCCCTTTCAAAATTTGTCCCTGTCTTGGAAACATCCATATATTCACATTCCACTACAATATCATCTGCACCCTCCACGAAATTTTTTAAAAGCCCCATCTGGTTCTCTATGGTCCCCCGTTCCTTATCTGCCCCGCTTTCAAGGGAGAGCCGCGCGTACAGCCCTGCCCTGAATACGGGCTTTTCTTCCTTTACAGCCGGTGTCACTTCTGCTTTCCCCATATTGACAAAACCGGCTTTCCTTGATTTCCTTGCCATATCACACGACCTCCCTTTCCTGGATAGTTACCCTCCCGTTTTCCCCCGTGCATACCGTACACCCGGCGGACTGTATCCGGCGGAGCGCAGACTGGAAACAGTCCTGAAAATTAAAATCTATCTCAATATGGTCCTTATCAAACACCCTTACCCTGTCGATCAGTTCCACTGCTGCCATCCTGCTTAATCCGCTGATGTTCTGGTACTCCTTAAAATAATGGAGCCATTCATATTTATCCGTCTTAGCCTCCATCACATCCTGTATTGCGTGGCGGATTTTCCAGACTGCCTCCTCTGCTTTCTTTCTCCTGCTGTTGTAGCCTTCATACAGTTCCGCATAATCTTCTTTGGAAACAATCCCGTCCTTCAGGTCCTCATACAGCATGTCCCGGAATTCCCGGCACCGCCTTATCTCCTGTTCTTTTGCCTCCTTCTGTCTTTCCAGTTCCTTTATCTCCAGTTCCTGAAATGGCACTGTGTCGATATATTCCAGGATTCTCCCGGTATCAAGGACGTTTGCAATATGCGCCTTAAGCACCTCAAAAACAAGGCTTTCCAGCTTTTCCTTCGGGATTCGGTGTGTCCCGCACTCCTTTGTCGCCGCATTTTTGGAGCAGATATAATAGGAATAAACCTTCCCGCCTGCCGGGACATTCCGTTTGATCATGGCTGCACCGCAGCCTGCACACACTGCCAGTCCCGACAGTACATAGACTTCATCCTCATTCGGCGATGTCCTTGTGTCCATCCCGAGGAGCCTCTGGACAATGGCAAATTCCCTTTTACTTACGATAGGCTCATGGCTGTCCTCTATCCTGATCCATTCCTCTTTGGGCTTATCCACAATCTTCTTGATCTTATGGTTTGGCGTGGAATACCTGCCCTGCACCAGTGTCCCAACATAGACCTCATTTTCAAGTATCCTGCGGACAGACATGGAACTCCACTCTGCCTGCTCATGCGTCTTAAAATTGTCCTGGATACGGATGCCGAGGCTGTGCTTGTATTCCATTGGTGACAATATGCCTTTCCCGTTCAGGCGCTCCGCAATGGCAGCCTGGCTCATTCCACTGAGCTTCATGCGGAATATATCCTTTACCACACCCGCTGCATATAAATCAGGAACCAGCCTGTTCCGGTCATTTTCATCCTTTTTGTAGCCATAGGGTGTAAATGCGCCTGTATATTCGCCATTTTTCCGCTTCACTTCCAGATGGCTGCGTATTTTTATGGAAATGTCCCGGCAGTAGGCGTCATTCATTAAATTTTTGAATGGGACGACAATGTCATCCCTCCCGCTTTCTTCCTTACTGTCAATATGGTCATTGACCGCAATAAAGCGCACGCCAAGGGCCGGGAACAGCCTTTCGATATACTTCCCGGAATCAATATACTCCCTCCCGAAACGTGACAGGTCTTTTACGACCACACAGTCAACCGCTCCCTTTCTGATGTCCTCCATCATCATCTGGAAACCGGGACGCTCAAAATTAGAGCCGCTGTAACCGTCGTCCACACGCTCGGAAACCACTATAATGTCATCTTTGTCTTTCAGGAAATCCCTGATGAGATCCTTCTGGTTGGAAATGCTGTTGCTCTCCGCCTTTGCTGTGCCGGCAACATCGCCATCTTCCTTGGAAAGCCTTACATAGATGGCTGCATGGTAGATTCTGTCTACTGTCTTACCCATATGCGTAATCCTCCTTAAACCTTAAACTGTTAAGCAGGACAAACGCCAGTAAACATATATTAGATTTGATGCTGATATGGGTGCGCCCTTCCCGCGGGACACCCCTCTGCCTTTCCTCAGATTAAATCTTACCATAAACTGCTGCATTTTTCCACTGCTTTTTACAAAATTTCATCAACTTCTATATTAGCCTTCCGTCATCCCATTAGGAGCAGCCCCTCAAAGGCATCCTCGAAGCTCACCCCGTTATTTGCAAACCGTATCCTGACCATCGTAGAGCCAACCTTTACAAGGTAGGGGTTGCCGACTTTCCCAAGGTACTGTTTCTTTTTTTCCTCCACTGTCTTTCCCCGGTCGATCCTTATTTTGCTTATGTCCTTTAACTCCTCTATCTTTACGTTGTCAAAATCCTGTCCCAAAAATTTCCTGTGCTCCTCCGCAGTCATGCAGACACCTCCCGATAAAAAACAACGGACACCACGCTTCGCGGGTTGTCCTTATGTTAAACAACAGATAGCACGCTTTGCGGACTATCCTTATGTTAATAGAATCCATCCCCTGATGCTGTATCTTATCTGACACAATGTATTTTGTCCTGTCTGATATATCCTTTTATCTGGTGTTTCCCTGCCCTGATGCCTAATGCCTCTGCAATCCGGTACCGTAAAAATATGTATGCACCTTACCTTTTCTCTAAAATCTGTATCCAAATCTTACTTTATCCGCAAAGTAATTCCCACACGCCATTCAGGAAACCATGCTGCATATACATACAGCACATCCCCTGCCATGTTTTTTCATTTTCTCTCCCCCGGTGTGGGACGGAATATGCAGGACCGCCCGGCATGGCTGCCTGAATACCCTGCAGCCCCCTTTCACGCCACAGCTATCCCCGGACGCCGCCCCGGCTGCCGTGTTCTCCGGCAGAGGTATCATTATCACCCGGATTTCAAGACAGCCTGCCAGCGCTGCCCCATGCCGGGAATGCCGCTCATATTTTTCCTTCATCTGTTACGATCCCTCGTTCCACCTGCATCAAAGTCCTGCCACATACTCTTAAGCAGGCAAATATTTCTCCGCGAAGCTCTCCCCTCATCATCTTCCAATGTCCCGGATGTTTTGTGTCCTTACATACTGATATTCCGTTCCGGCAGATAAAAACTGCCAGAACATTTATTGTCAAGGTCCGCTGTCTGTCTATATGTTTATAGAATTTATCTTCATGGTAAATTTTCAGCCTGCGGTTACAGACCTGCCCAAAGCCACTCTATGAAAAGAATATATTCAGGCAGACCGGCAACAGCCGGTTTCCCCCTATTTTATCGCTTTTATGTTCTGTGCCATGTACTCCAGAACCTGCACCAAAAACACCGCCTGCGACTCTGTGCTTTCCAGAAATACCTTCTGTGCCCTTGCTGTGCAGTCCCCCTTTACGCTTCCTGTCATATCCCTTATGACAATATCCGCCTCCAGCGCTGCTATCATCTTCCGGTATGTCTGGATTCCGGGCTGCCGGTTCCCGGCCTCAATCTTTTTCAGATGGGATTCACTTATGCCAACTGCCTCTGACAGTTCCATCCTGCTCATACCCTTTGTTTCACGCAGCTTTTTAACTGTAATCCCCAAGTTTGTACCTTCCATACTTATCATCCTGTCCCTCCTGACTGGTGTGTCCATTATAAAGTTGTAATTGTTATTTGAAAAGGGACTGGTTGTGTCCTTTTTTCGTAAACGGGACAGTTCAAGCCTTTCAACTGTTTCCGCTCTTTTTCGCTTACACCATCCGCCCTTTGTCAACATTATTTGCTTATTTCCGCAGACGTTTCCCTAATTATGTCGAACGATTTTTACTTCTATATACAACAAAGGCGTCTATTGGTGTCTTCCAATAAACGCCTCCTCATCAAACTATGACTTATTTATCTTCCAATCTGTGCTGTCTGTATGCGACTTCATTCATTGCATCAAAGTGAATCTTTAAACGCCCAGGTCAGTAATCACATTTTCTAATGATTAATCTACTCTGATATGTCTATGCAATAGATACTACATAGTACTGATATTTACAAAAAGCAAATCATTTATATCCTGCTTCCATTGTTCTTTTATACCATGATGCTTTTTCAACAAATGACCAGGCAAATTCCGGATTGGATGGATAATACAAATGCGGAAAACCTATCCAGTAATTTTCTCCTGCCATAATACAGGAATAACTCTTGCCCGTTACCGGTTTTACAGCCACTGCCCCATTTCCATTATCCGTACTGTCAAAATAGTGAAACTCGTGGCCTTTGATTCTTTTCCCCTTTGACAGAAAAAAGCTTACCTCTTCCTGTATTTCAATATAGCCAAAGCGTACCAGTCTGTCCGTGTAAACACACTTTCCCGGTATTACCCCTGCCATGGCATAACTTATTCCATCTTTACCTGTCAGGGAAGAATGCAGATACATAAAACCACCACACTCTGCCACTATGGGCATTCCCTTTTCCACTGCCTGCCGAATTGCCTTGTGCATACTATGATTTAAACTCAGTTTTTCTGCATACAGTTCCGGATAACCGCCTCCAAGTAAAATACCATGGCATTCTTGCGGCAATTCCTGATCCCAAATGGGAGAAAAATATTTTATTTCTGCTCCGCTTTTCTCAAGCAGCAAGAGATTTTCTCTGTAATAAAAACAAAATGCCTCATCTTTTGCTACTGCAATTACAGGCTTATCTTTTGGAAGGGCTATTTCTTCCGGAAGATAAATATCTTCCGTATGCTCTTTGTCAATGTCTAATTCTTCCGCGCTTTCCGCTATTTCCATGATTGTGGAAACAGAGACTGTATTTTCCAGTCTTTCAGCCATCTTTTGCAGTTTTTCCTTTATCCCGTTAAGTTCCTGCGGCATGACCAGTCCCAAATGTCGGCTCTCAATACATAAATCCTTTGCTTCCGGAATAAAGCCTAAAACAGGAATCTGTAATTCCTCTTCTATCAGCGGTTTTACCGTCTTATAATACCTTTCTGATATCCTGTTCAATAGTACCCCTTTGATCAGCCGCTCCTTATCATAAAGTAAAAATCCGGCAAGCAGAGGAATCATAGACCGGACTCCCATTCCTTTCACATCTGTCACAAGTACAATGGGTGTTTTCGTCACTTTTGCCAGATGATAGGAGGAACCCTCTTCCCGGCTTCCACCCAATCCATCAAACAGTCCCATAACTCCTTCCAAGACTGCAATATTTTCTTCTTTTGCGCTGCCTGCCAAAATCCCTTTGGTTTCTTCTTCCCCTGTAAAAAATGTATCCAGATTTCCTGCTGGTACACCCAACGCTTTTTCATGGAACATAGGATCAATATAATCCGGGCCGCATTTATAAGAAAGCACTTTTTCTCCCCTGTTCTTTAAGGCCTGTAACAGGGCACAGGTAATCATCGTTTTTCCGCTTCCACTCTTTGGTGCGGCAATCATGGCTCTCCTTAATTGCATGATGCACCTCCGCCAAAGCCAAAGGAACAGAGCCAGATAGGATTTTCCGCCTGCATTAAATGATAATTTCCTACCTCTCTTGCCCGGCTTACCTGTAACTGCACAATTTCTTCTCCCTTTACCGGAAAGCTTGACAGCACTTCCCATATTTCACAGATTGTTTCCAGGCTGACTGCGCTTATCACAATACGCATCCACGGATTAAGCCGATATAATGATTGCAGTATTTCTTTCATTCTTCCTCCGCTTCCTCCTATAAACGCATGTGTCGCTGCCGGAAGTCCCACAAGACCTTCCGGTGCTGTCCCTTCGATTACTGTTATGTTCTGCAGCCCATGTTTCACTTTGTTTTTTTCGATCAGGGAAACCGCTTCCCGCTTTTTCTCCAGGGCATATACCTGTATCTCATCAGAAAGCCCCGCGATCTCCACCGCAACCGAACCGGTGCCGCTACCAATATCATAAACCACTGCATTTTCCAAAAGCCGCAGTTTACAGATGGCAACTTCCCTTACCTCCTCTTTCGTCATAGGGACATTATCTCTGATAAACGCTTCATCCATAATCCCATGCGTAAGCCTCCTTTTTTCTGCACAGGGATTTTTCACAAAACACGTATACAGCCCCTCTTCCCTCAGCTTGCTGCATTCAGACGGTGTGTGCCTTTCAATCCGCTGCGCTTCATAAGACAACTGATATCCGGTTATGACCTCACATTCTGTCAGTTCTGCTTCCATAAGCAGTTTCCCCAGCCGGTTCACATCTTTCACTCCGGAAGTCAGCAGAAAAGTTTTCGGGCTGTTTTTGATCTTCCGTTCCAGATTACACAGCTCCTTTCCGTGCATACTGTAAACGGACGCATCATGATAGCTTTCCCCAATACAAGCAGCCAGATAAGATACCGAAGAAACCCCCGGCATAATATGCAGAAAAGCCCTAAGCCTTCCGTCCCTGATTTCCCTGTCCAGTGCCTCATACAGCCGCCTGCACCCACTATAAAAACCACTGTCGCCGGACATAAGAATCACAATATTTCTATTTTCTGAGAGAACTGTTTCCCTCTGTAGTCCTTCCAGATATGGAATAATCTGCTCAGCCTGATAAAAAGGATGTTTTTCAATCTTTGGCTGATAACGTGACAGCATTCTTTCCGCACCTAACAGAATATCAGCTTCCTTTATTGCCTCACGGACTTCTCCTGTCACTCCGCTTTCACTGCCCATGCCTATACCGGCAAGAATAATCCGCATCTGCCCCCTGAAAGGAATCCTTTGTCCGCAGATTTTTTCCAGTTCTCTTCCAACCTCAAAGAAAGAATACCCTTCTTCTCCTTCTGGACGTCCTATCACAAATACCTGTATTCCTGCTCTCCTGGCTGCTTCCAGCTTTTCCCCGTATCCGCCGGACACTCCGCTTTCTTTTGTGACCAGATAAGAAATATGGTATTGATGGATCATTGCCTCATTCATCAATGCTGAAAATGGTCCTTGCATAGCAATAATCTGTTTTCCGCATATTCCCTGCTCCATGCACGCAGAAAGGCTCTCCATGCTGGGAAGCACCCTGACGTAAAGCCTGTTTTTTATTTCCTCAAACACACAAAAATCTGACAGTTCCTTGCTTCCTGTAGTAAGAAGAATATTTCCCTCCGTATCTTTCAGCGCCATTGCGCAGTCCCTGCTTGTCTCAAAAAAGGTCAGGTCGCCGCCCTCCGGCATTTTCTCTTCCTCTCTTTTCAGCCGCAGATAAGATATTGTTTTTCCCATATCCTTAAGCTCTTTTACAGCCTCTTTGATATTCCGGGTAACAATCTCAGCATAAGGGTGTGTTGCATCTATTACCGCCTCATAGTTCTCTTTGAAAAGAAATTCCCTGATTTCTTCCTGTGCCATTCTCCCTTGCTGCACTGTTACAAGGGGATTTGGGTTCAATACATGCTCCCCATATTCTGTTGCCACACAGAGCGTATGGCTTATCCCTGCCTCCACAAGGCATTCTGATAATCTTCTCCCTTCAGTTGTTCCCGCAAATATCAGTATTTTTTTCAATCTTATAGCCTCTCCTTGTGACAAATTTCCCATTTATGTTCTCCGAGCCGGAACTTCCAATAAATACCGTGGTAAACATATTTACTTCCCTCTCTTTTAACTGCTTTAAGGTACAGATATTTGCCCTCGTCCCTTCTCTTCCAATATTCTCAACATAACCGCAGATACGTTCCTCCTCTATGCGGCGAAGCAGGATATCACAGGCCCGCATCAGATAATCTTTTCTTTTATGGCTGGAGGGGTTATAAAGCACAATGACAAAATCACCTGCTGCGGCTGCTTCAAGCCTTTTTTCAATCTTCTCCCATGGTGTCAGCAAATCGCTTAAGCTGACCACACAAAAATCATGATTAAGAGGCGCTCCCAGGACTGCTGCACCGCTGCTTGCCGCCGTAATTCCTGCAATAACGAAAAGTTCTGTTTCCGGATATTCTCTTCCAATCTCGTACATCAACGATGCCAGTCCATAAATCCCTGCGTCTCCGCTGCAGACAAGCGCTGCTTTTTTCCCTTTTTCCGCTTCCTCAAAACACAGCCTGCACCGCTCCTTTTCCTGACGCATAGGGGTAGATAACAGTTCTTTCCCCTGAAAACGCTGTCCAAGCAGCTTCAGATAGGTAGTATAGCCGACAATGACATCTGCCTGTTCAAGCGCATAGACTGCCTCCCCTGTCATCATTTCTTCCCTACCCGGCCCCATTCCTACAATATAGATTTCATTCTTCATCGAAACGCACCTCCCACTCTCTTTTTGCCACCGCAATGGTCATTCCATTTTCCGCGTACTTTGGAGTGATGAGTTTCCCTTTGCCCCCACAGGCTTTCAACGCCGCTCTTTCACACACATTATCGATCCCTGTCTTTTCCCTGACAAAAGAAGAACCTGTAAAGTTTCCTTTTACCTCCTGCAATTCTTCTGCGGTATAAGTCAGAAAGGGAAGCCCCTCCTTATCGCACCAGCAAACGATTCCCTGTTCCCCGCTTTTTAATGAAATGGAAGCAACTGCATAAACCCGGGCGGCAGTGATACCCAATTCTTCCATTTTCTTTGTAACAAAAGCATTAATTTCCTCTATACCCTTTCCCTTTTTACAGCCCAGCCCTATCACATACTCCCTGGGCCTGAGCACAAGAGCTGCATCAAATTTACCTTCTTTTGAAGTAATCAAAACATCAACAAATCCTTCCGGCGGATAAACTGCGAGGCGGACGTCTGGGTGAAGACAGCTTTTCCCATCTCCGTGTCCCGGCTCTATGGAGATATTTATTGCTTCCCCCGCCAGCACTTTTGACGATACTTTAACAATTCCTTCCTTATTCTCAATAAAGAAATTGTTTCTTTTGGCAAACAAATCCACCGCAAACTTTTTATTGATATCTGTTGCTGTAGTGATTACCGGCTCCGCTCCTGTTTTTCCGGCAAGATCATATGCCAGTTCATTTGCGCCGCCCACATGACCGGAGATGAGCGGAATCACATATCTGCCCCTCTCGTCCATTACCAACACAGGAACATCATGCAGCTTATCCGTAAGGGAAGGGGCGATTGCCCTGACCGCAATTCCACAGGCGCCGATAAACAGCAGTGCATTTTTCTCCTGCATTTGTTCTTTTGCCCAGTCTCCTACCGATTTTTCCACAAACAAAACTGGAGAAACAGCACTATTCTTTCTACATGCCTCACATCTCGTAAATAAATGTGCTTCTGTTTTATCTTCTTTCAACAGATCCGCAATACGTTCCGAAAGCCTTTTTCCATTTTCCGTAAAACTGATAATACTTAATCTCATGACTTATCCTTTCAAAGCGGCTTTTCAGGAACATCACTGTTTTTTTCGCGGAATCCTGTTGAAAAGTCAGCAGCATACAGTCTTGATTTTTGATAATGCTGGTGGGCAATCGCATCTCCCACCAAAATTAACGCTGTTTTTGTAATGCCATGCTCCACAGATATATCATACAGGGTATCAATTGTACCGATATATGCCTCTTCCTCGTCCCACGTTGCCTTATAGACAAGGGCTGCCGGCGTGGTCTTTTTATATCCTCCCAAAACAAGCCGCCTGCACAATTCCTGAATCATTCCCGCGCTTAGATAGATTGCCATAGATGCCTGATGCGCTGCCATGCTTTCAATACTTTCTTTCTCCGGCACTCCCGTCCTGCCTTCCATTCTTGTGATGATCAGAGACTGTGAAATTCCCGGCAGGGTATATTCCAGATTTAAGGATGACGCCGCCCCAAAGCAGGCGCTTACCCCCGGACAGCTCTCATAAGAAATGCCCAGTCTGTCCAGTTCATCCATCTGCTCCCTGACTGCCCCATAAATACTGGGATCCCCTGTGTGAAGGCGAATGGTCAGCTTCCCTTCCTTCTCCGCTTCATCCATGATTCGGACTACTTCCTCCAGTGTCAGTTTTGCGCTGTTATACATCTCGCAATCATTCTTTGCATACACAAGCAATTCCGGATTTACCAGAGAACCGGCATAAATAATCACATCCGCCTGTTCCAATAAACGCATACCTCTGACCGTAATCAAATCTACCGCCCCTGTTCCTGCCCCAACAAAGTAAACCATTCTTCTGCCCCCTTGCTTTTTGCCAGCTCTCCAAACCCATTAGCATATAAAATACAATCTGTTTTCAGCTTTCCTCCTGAACGCGTTTCCATGTAATAACAGATACGCTCGGCAATTCTGTCCATGATCTGATGCAATTTCCCGCTTTCCTCTATCATTGGGATTGCTTCTTCTGTTGTCACACAATCCAGTATCTCTCTGACTTTTGAGGAATCCATCTGCTCCTTTATGGAAAACGCTGCCAGAAGTTCCATTCTGCAATCCGCTTCTTTAGAATGCGTATTCATAATCCCACCGGCAACCTTGATCAGTTTTCCGATATGGCCGGTCAGGAGTATTTTGCAAAATCCAAGCTCCACTGCCATATCAATGGTTTCCCCTATGAAATTGCTGCACTTCACACTCCTGTCCAAATCATACCCATAAGTCTCCCTCATAAAATCCAGACCGTAGTTTCCCGGTGATATTGCAACATAATCAAACCCTAATTCTCTCCTCTGGCGCAGTTCAAGCTTAATCGTGTCCAAAAGCGCCTGACTGCTCATAGGCTCCACAATGCCGCTTGTTCCCAATATAGAAATTCCACCCACAATTCCAAGTCTTGGATTAAAGGTGCGCTGGCACAGTTCTTCTCCCTGCGGCACAGAGATTTCAACCTGCAGGCTTCCCTGATAGTCCACACACCTGCAAACCTCCAGCACTTCCCTTTTTATCATTTCCCTTGGAACATGGTTGATTGCTGCATTGCCCACAGGCTGATCCAGTCCCGGCCTTGTCACCCTGCCAACACCAGCTCCGCCATCAATGACAATTTCCTGCTCCCGGTTTTCTTCCTCACAAGATACCTTTTCAAGACGGGAAACTTTTGCATAGATCCACGCGCCTGTTGTAACGTCCGGATCATCTCCTCCGTCCTTTTCCACACCGCAGCTTACCGCGTTTTCTCCACATCGGATATCCATGATCTTTGCATTGTATGGAATCCCTTTCGGTGTTTCTATCGCAATTTCCGTCTTTCTTTGTCCCGTCAAAAGCATGTAGGCTGCGGCTTTTGCTGCTGCTGCCGCACAGCTTCCGGTGGTAAAACCGTATCGCATTCCTGGTTTCCTTTCTTAAAGTTGGTAAATAACCGCATTACAGATTGCGGCAGCAATGTTGCTCCCGCCTTTTCTTCCCCGGTTTATAATGTATGGAATATCCGTTCCCAGTATCAGTTCTTTCGCCGCCTCCACGTTGACAAATCCCACCGGGGCACCAATGACAAAAGCAGGCTTATAACCCGTTTCCCTGAATAATTCATACAGTTTGATAAGCGCCGTGGGCGCATTACCGATTGCAAAAATAACCGGCTTTTCAATGGCTGACGCTTTTTCCATACTGACAGCCGCCCGCGTCATATTCCTTTGCTTCGCCAGCAATGCAACCTCTTCATCCGCCATAAAACAGTGTGCCATGCCGCCAAATTTCGAAAGCGCCCGTTTATTGATCCCGGAAAGCGCCATATTGGTATCCGTTACAATATCAGCGCCTTTTCTGATCAGGTCTTTCATGATTGTTACCGCTCCATTCGAGAAACAGAGTGTTTGGACATAATCAAAATCCGCACTGGTATGTATGACCCGCTTTGTAATGAATTCCTCCTCAGCCGGAATCTGAATGCCCCTTTGCACAAGTTCCTCACTGATAATTTCAAAACTCCGCTTTTCAATCTCTTCCGGCAGCAAATATTCAATTTTATGTTGTTCTGTATTTTCCATCAATATCACCCACGTATATCCCCGATTGCCTCCAGCAAAATTTCATTTTCTTTTCTTGTCTTAACGGCTATCCGGTAAAATCCCTTACCCAATCCTCTGAAATTTCTGCAATCCCTGATCAAGATTCCTTTTTCCAGCAGTTTTTCATACAAAGCTTCATCACTATAAAACATGATAAAATTTGCACATGACGGAAACACCTGAAATCCTTTTTTCTTCAGCTCTTTCTCCAAAAGCTGCCTCTCTGTATTTATGTAGTTTTCCGTTTCCATGATAAACTCCCTCTGCCCTGCACAGACACATCCGGCTTCCTGTGCAAAGCCTGACAGGTTCCATTCCGGAAGCTGCGCAGCTATTTTCATACGTGTTTCCGGATTGCTGCATATCAGATATCCCAGCCGGACTCCGGGAATTGAAAAAATCTTTGTGAATGTCCTGATCAGTATCAGGCGGTCCAAAGTTTCTATTTCTTCAAGCATGGAAAACCGGACGCCGCAAAATTCAATAAAACTTTCGTCCAGCACCACATAGATCCCTTTTTCCTGGCAATGCTGTAAAAGAGCCAGAAGCGCTTCCCTTGCCAAAAGATTTCCCACAGGATTGTTGGGATTGGCAAGAAAAAGAAGCTGCACGTCTTCCGCCAGGACAGCATCAATATCCTCTCCCGGACAAAAGCTGTTTTCCCGCTTCATCTCATAATAAATAATCTCTCCCCCCGCCGCTTTTGCCGCATATTCATATCCATAAAAGGACGGAACCGGTATCACAGTTTTCTCAGGCTTTATTCCATGTACTACCGCCATAAACAGTTCTGAGGCTCCATTTCCAAACAGCAGGTATTCTTCCGGTACGTTAAGCTGACTGCTGACCGCTCTTTTCAGTTTTTCAGCTTTCATATCCGGATAATTGCCGCACCTTTCCACTGCCCCATGCAGTGCCGCCACCACACTTTCCGGCGTACCTAAAGGATTTACATTAACCGAAAAATCCAGCTTTACTTCATTCCGGTAAATATCTCCGCCATGAATTCCTATTTACGCTTCCTCCATTCCAGTTCCGCATCTGCCCTCCGATACCATTTATGGCAGAGACATTTCCAGCCGCCAAAAACATGCGTCTGTAAATGCTCTGGGCATCGTCCGGGCTGATACTTTTTTTTTGCTTTTCAGTTCCACTCAGATGAATAACAACAACATGACTGACAGACACAGCACTTCACACAACCATGCAGTGACATACATTAAATGGTTCGCCCGCTTAATATCTTCATATTCCACCTTGCGTAATGCATCCCCGATATATGGTTTTTTAACGGTTTTACCAAAATAGCTGGCATCTCCCGCAAGCCTGATAGAAAGCGCACCGGCGCACACGGATTCTGTCTGCGCCGAGTTTGGACTTGCATGTTTTCTGCGGTCCCTCCTGTAAATTTTCCATGCGCCTTTCCCTGAAAAATCACTTCCTGACAAATAGGAGGCTGCTATCATCAGAAGGGCGCTGATCCTTGCCGGAAGATAATTCACAAAATCGTCAAGCTTTGCCGCTGCTCTTCCGAAATACAGGTACTTTTCATTTTTATATCCAATCATCGAATCCATTGTGTTTATTGCTTTATATAAGAATCCAAGTATCGGACCTCCGATTGCCAGATACAGCATCGGTGCAATCACTCCATCAGAGGTATTCTCCGCCACCGTTTCTATCGCCGCTTTCGCGACGTCTTCTTCGTCCAGATGTTCCGTATCTCTGCCCACGATCATGGAAACCGCAGTTCTTGCCTTTTCTAAACTGCCTTTTCTTAGACAATGATAAACCTTCATGCTCTCTACCCTCAGGCATTTCATCGCAAGGATCTGGTAAGTCATAAGGCTCTCTATTGCCATTCCCACATAAGGATGAATACGGTATGCAGCAAATAAAAGAAAACCTGAGGCCATAACCACACTGGCAAGTACAATCAGTACCATGGCTGCTCCCTGCCTGAGTTCACTTCTGCTCTTATCTGTTTCATTTATTGCTATTTTCCTCCGAAGCCTCTTCTCTGTCCCGGAAATCAGCTTTCCAATCAGCCTGATTGGATGTGGGAGAAAGTAGGGGTCCCCCAAAAGCTGATCCAGCAGAAAACCCATGAAAAAATCAATCATATGGTATTTCATATTTCTCTTATTACCTCTATCCGCAAATTATTTTTTTCTGATATCCTTTCACTGTACCTGTTTTCCATTCTGCATAAATATCCTCTTCCGTTAGATACCTGATAATCAAAGTATGACTTTTTACTATACGTGCTAAGCAATGCCATGACCGTACCGCCATGAACCACCATCCCCACCCTCAAGGGAACGGAGGTTTCCAGTTCTGTCATCTTACGCAATTCACCACACATTCTAAGCAGTCCTTTTTTGCACCGTATAATAAAATTTCCCCTGCTTTCTCCCTCCGGGAAAGCCAGTATGCCGCCGCTGTCTATCCATGCCTGATACCGTGCGTCGTCTTTCAGTTCCTCATAATTCCTGTATTCAAATTGCCCGAAATCCATTTCCTCCCATTCCGGAATGATTGCTGGAGTTAACTTTGGATATAGAATTTCAGCAGTTTCGATACATCTTTTCATGGGGCTGGTAAACAGATAATCCACATCCGGATAGATATTCTGCTTTTGATACGACAGCAGCGCTTCCATTCCGTTTTTACTTAAGGGTTCGTCTGTTTTTCCCAAATACCGGTGCTCTTTATTAGCCTGTGTTTCCCCATGCCGTATTACAGCAAGCGTTATTTGATTTTCTGACCAATCCCGCATATTACCCGCTCTACCTCCTCTGCCCTCTTCGCAAGCAAAATGAGAATCCTCCCCATACGTTCCCTGTATTCCCTTTCAAAGGCCTCTAACGGAATGATACCGTTTCCAATCTCATCGCTGATCAGGATACAATCCTCAAATTCATTTAAAAATGTCTCTATTTCCTTTTCCGGGTATCCTCCATCCAAAATACGGTTCTTAACCCAATGATGGAGATGATCAATTACCACCGTTTTCTGTTCTGATACTGTATGATCCGGCAAAATCCCATCCCACACCTCGTCTTTCTGTAACCCGTATTTTTCCAGTACATACGAAAGCTTCCCCTGTGCATAACCGCCTATTACCAGTTTCATCTTAACCTCCATAATGAAAGCATTGCTGCTATCACAATCATGCAGACCTCACAGATCAAAACAAAATACCCGGCTGTATCACCTGTGATTCCGCCAAACTCTTTTTTGCTCCGGCAAAAATAATAGATAAGCGCTATCATAGCCGCTGCCGCAACGATCAAACCTGCCGAAGGCGACCAGAAAAGCATGAATCCGATGCATGCTGCGCTCTGTAAATACAGTGAACCTTTCACAATCCTCTTCTGGGAACTGTCTGCAAAGAGGTAAAGCGTTCCGTCTTTTTTGGCCAGCGGAAAGGAAACTGCGCTGATGCCGCATAGACACCGAGAGAGGAAAAAGCTGCTGCATACGATTTTTAACATCACATTACTTTCTACTTCTGAAAACGCCCCCAGATAAACTAACCCATAGACCGCCAGCATAATAACCGCAAAGGCTCCAATATGGGAATCCTTCAAAATTTCCAGTTTTCTTTCCTTCGGGCTGTAGGAATGCAGGGCATCCATCGTATCCATAAAGCCATCCACATGAATCCCTCCTGTAATGAAAAGCGGGATTGCCGCATCTACCGCAGTTCGGCACAAAATACCAATATGACAGTAGTTACACAGTTCATTCCAGAAATAAATACATCCACCAATCAGTGCCCCAACCCATGGGAAGAAACAGAAAATGTACTTCATATCCTCTTCCTTCCATTCAAACTGAGGAACCGGAATTTTAGAATACATGGAAACTGCTATGAAAAAGGATTTGATTACTTGCATTTCTCTCTCCTTACTGTTTTATAGTGAACGACAAAAATTTTTGTTTTTGGCGTTCACTATATGACTACCGGAATCCCGGCCACTACTTCCACTACCCGATCTGCCATAGCTGCCAGCCTTTGATTGATTTCTCCCATTGCATGAATATAGTCCATGGTCGTCTGGTCATAGACGATTCCGTCCTCAAATACGTTGTTGCTGACCACCACCAAATTTGTTGTATTTTCCTTTAGCTTTCTAAGGCCACTGACAACGTTTTCTACCACCTGCATTTCCAACCGGGGCCTCTCTCCTGCAAACATCTCATTGGCAGTCAGGTTTGAAATACACTCCAATAAAACCGTTTTCTTCCCTCCATCCATCTTTTCAAGAGATCTTCCTATTGACCTGGGCTGCTCAATGGTAAGAAAACCTTTTCCACTTCTGAGTTTCCTATGCCTCTCAATTTTCTTTTGGCCTTCCTCGTCAAAAACCTGCATGGTCGCCAGATAATATTTTTTCATGTCTTCCTCAGAAGCAGAGCAGACAACTTCCTCCGCATAAGAAGATTTTCCGCTTCCGCTCCCTCCAATGACCAGAATCATCATAGCTATCAATACCTTTCATATGGTTTTACCTGAATATCCGAAAACAGCGTTCTTCCCCGATAAACACGAAGCGCCATGTCCAGAAGCGGGAACATCATAACCGCGCCCGTTCCTTCTCCCAAAGCCATACCTGCATCTATCACAGGCTCCAGGCGCAGTTCCCTCATCAGCCTTTCCACTGCCGGCTCTTTCCCTTTATGGGAAGGAATCAAATACTGTACAGTTCCTGGCACAAGCCTTTCGGCAAGTAATGCCGCTGTCATACTGATTAACCCGTCCAGAACCACCGGTACATGGAAGATTCCACCGCCAATACAGACACCCGCAAGCCCTGCAATATCCAACCCTCCCACCGTTTCCAGTATCTTTAAGGGCTTTGCCTCATATAGTTTATACTTTTCGATTGCTTCAGTAATAATCTGCCTTTTATGGCGCAACTTCTCATCACAAAGCCCTGCGCCTCTTCCTGTCACTTCATCTGCTTTGCATCCTAAGAGCGACGCTGCCATGGCGCTGCTTGTGGTAGTATTTCCAATTCCCATCTCACCTGTGGCAAGAATGTGATAGCCTTTCTGCTTACAATCTTCTACTATTTCTATACCAGTAAAAATTGCACCAATGGCTTCCCCGCCTGTCATAGCAGGTTCAGCCCTGAAATTCCGGGTGCCGCAGCGAATCTTCCGATCTGATACTCCTGCAATCTGTTCCTTTGTATTTATTCCAATATCAATCGGAACCGTATCCGCCCCAATAACTGCTGCCATTTTCCCCACTGAGGAAGCGCCCTTTGCCATCTGCTTTGCAACAGCTGCCGTAACCTCCTGGCCGGACTGGCTGACACCTTCCTCCACAATACCATTATCCGCACACATGATAATGACCGCTTTTTTTGAGATATCTATTTCCTCCGTACCCAAAATAGCGCCAATCTGTGCTATAAGAGTTTCGAATCTGCCCATTCCGTCAAGCGGCTTCGCTATCTGGTCCCAATTCTCCAATACTTTTTGATAGATTTCTTTATCCGGCTGCTCTATCAACAGCTTATCCAAATCTTCTTCCGTATAGTTACCCGATATGCGCTTCTCTGAGCATTCCATAGATTTCCTCCATATTCAGATATTTCGATAAGATATCCGCCAGCTTATCATACTGCTTTTCTTTATAATCCCTGTAATCCATACAGTTTCCATTCTCTGTACCGGTGAGGGTAATACCCTTTTTCTCAGCCAGTGTATTTACAAGGGCAGATGCAATCACGCCTCTGTCAAATATCCCATGAACATAAGTTCCGTACACATTTTTATTTTCACCGGTCACAAATACCGCTTCCCTTTCTCCGCTGCTTCCCATATGGATCTCATACCCTTCAAAATCAAGCCCTGTGAGTACGGAAAAGATTCCATCCATCCGGTTTATGGTTCCATGTACCTGACGGCGCACCTTTTCACGATGCAGCCGGGTAGTGACAGGCAACAAGCCCATCCCTCGCATGGTTCCTCCCATCTCCATCCGTTCCGGATCGGAAATTTCTTCTCCCAGCATCTGATATCCCCCACAGATACCGCAGACCGGTATTTTTTCCGCCAGCCATCTTACCGCATCTGCCAGCCCGTTTTGATACATCCATTCCAAATCACCCATGGTATTTTTACTGCCGGGCAAAAAGACCAGATCCGGATTTCCTAATGCCCCCACAGATGTGACATAGCGGACAGACACCTCCGGTATCTGTTCAAATACATTGAAATCCGTAAAATTAGAGATTCTGGGATACCGGATGACCGCCAGGTCAACCTTTCCCTTTTCCTTTCTATCAAATCGTTCTGTCAGGGAATCCTCATCTTCCAGATCTATTTCCATATAAGGAACAATTCCGGTTACCGGAATACCTCCCTTCTCTTCCAATATTTCAATCCCGGAATCAAGGAGCGACGCATCTCCCCTGAATTTATTGATGATAAGCCCTTTTACCCTTTCTTTTTCTTCTTTTGTAAGCAAGAGCAATGTTCCAAGAAGCTGTGCAAATACACCGCCTCTGTCAATGTCTCCCACCAGAAGTACCGGTGCATCAACAATCTCTGCCAGCCCCATATTGACAATATCATTCTCCCGCAGATTGATCTCCGCCGGGCTTCCCGCTCCCTCGATGACAATAATATCTGCTATCTCATTAAGCTTCCGGAATGCTTTTATAATATCCGGAATCAGTTTTCGCTTATAAGAAAAATACTCCCTTGCACTCATATTTCCAAGGACTTTTCCGTTTACGATCACCTGGGAACCTGTATGGTTTGTAGGTTTTAACAAAATCGGATTCATACAAACCAGTGGGCTAATCCCTGCAGCTTCTGCCTGCATGACCTGCGCTCTCCCCATTTCAAGCCCTTCTGCTGTCACAAAAGAATTGAGTGCCATATTTTGGGATTTAAAAGGAGCTACCCTGTATCCGTCCCGCTTTATAATTCTGCAAAGCCCCGCCACCAGAAGACTTTTTCCTGCACCGGACATTGTTCCCTGAGCCATGATTACCTTTGCCATATTTACCTCCATTCCATCATCTGCCTGATATAGGCAAGGAGTTTTGGATTTCCCGGAAAACTGCTTTCATTCATACCAAAAAGCTGCTCCATAAAGTCGGCTTTAAAAATTTCCTCCGGTGTACCGAACCTTTCCGCATACTCTCCCCTGAGGCAAAGTATCTTATCAGAAATAATCTTTGCAAGCTCTAACTCATGCAAAGACATAATAACCGTAAGTCCCTTTTTTTCCCTCATTTCCTGTAGTATGGATAAAAATTCCAACTTATATCTGATATCCAAATAAGAGGTCGGCTCATCTAAGATCACAATTTCCGGCTCCTGACAGATTGCCCTTGCCAGCATTACCCTTTGCCTTTGCCCGTCGCTGATCCTTTCAAATTCCTGTCCACAAATATCTGTAATATGCGTAAGTTCCATGACTTCATCAACAATACGCTCATCCTCCTTTGACAGTACGCCAAACCAGCCTGTATATGGGTATCTTCCCGTTGCCACCACGTCCCGGCAGCTTTTCATTTCTGCCCTTAGCTTCTCGGTAAATACCACTGACATTTTTTTTGCCAGTTCTCCCGCTTTCATTTCTGCCAGATTATTTTGTTCCAAATATACCTTTCCACCCAGCAACCGCAGTTGTCCGGCAATGCTTTTTAAAACTGTGGATTTTCCTGCGCCATTCGGACCGATCAGCGTCAAGATTTCCCCTCTGGGAAGATTAATTTCAATGTCTTTTATCAACGGTTTCCCATCATACCCTACACACATTTTTTTTGTGGAAAAATAATAATTTTTCATATCACCATCCCTATTTACACCATACCAGAAGAATCGTCCCAGCGATTCTTTGAGAGATGACTTAGATATTCTTAGACGGCGTATTTTGACGTCTTAGAATATCTTCATCTCTTTGCTACCACCCAAAGCACCACAGGAGCTCCAAAGATAGCTGTTACCGTACTGATACTAAGTTCCGTAGGTGCCAACATCGTTCTCGCCAGCAGATCGCAAAGCAGGCAGAAAACACTCCCTCCCAGAAAACAGGACGGTATCATCCAGATGGGGTCTGCTGTATGAAGAAGCCTTTTGATCAGATGCGGCGCTGCAATTCCTACAAAGGAAATCGGACCTGCAAATGCTACAATACACGCAGATAAAATACTGGAGAAAATCACGATACATACCCGAAGCAGACGTATGTTTACACCTGCGTTCCGGGCATAAGCGTCTCCCAGCCTGTAAGCATCAAGGGGTTTTGACATAAGAAAAACTGCAAGGAATGTCATGAAAACCACCACTGCCATAACTTCCACATTCTCCCATGTCATTCCGGAAAAACTTCCCCTTGACCAGTTATGCAGATTTACAATATCTGCATCATCTGCAAAAGTGACAACCAATTCCGTTATTGCAGAACAGATATAGCCAATCATAACGCCGCTTACCACCAGCATTGACATACTGCTGACCCTGTTTGAGAGCAAAAGTACAAATCCCATGGAAAGCATAGCGCCGATAAATGCCCCAAAAATCATAGTTCCTGATGTCACCCTGACCGATCTTCCCAGAAGAAAAACCATGATAAGCGCCACTACCATTTTTGCACCAGAAGAAATCCCCAGGACAAACGGACCAGCAATAGGATTGTTGAAAAATGTCTGCAAAAGATATCCCGCAAGTGACAATGCTCCCCCCAGGATCAAAACCGCCACTGCCCTTGGAAACCTGATGTCCACCAAAATCTTTTTAAGGGTTTCATCATCCCCACTTCCGGCAAATATTTTTATCATATCAGGCAGCGTAATCCGGACACTCCCAATACAGATATTCAAAATAACAAAGACAGCAGTACATATTCCAAGCAAAAGAAACACTGTCATGTATCTGTTCTTTTTGTTTTCCTGCATTTAATTCACGATACCTTTCCCTTTATCAATCTATATGAAAAAGATAATGCATATCTTCTTTCTCTCCCCGGAGCATCCCATGAATATCTTCTATCAGATAACCAATGGAAAGAGACTGCTGGTACATATCATTTGTCGTACACCAGACATTTCCTTCCTTAACCGCCTTAAAATCCGCCAATACCTCACATTTATCAAGGAGTTCTTCCACGCTGGAAATACCGCCGTCTATGGAACTGTTATAAATTAAAAAATCTGCATCTTTCGCCCCGGAGTAAAACTCCTCTATCTGCATATTCATGGTAGAACGCCTTGTTTCCGAATCGCCCAAGTCTTCAAAAATATAGTTTCCACCTGCAAGCTCTATCATCTTAGGAACATAATCCGATGACTGCCTTACCTGCACCAGACCATTAGAGGTAATAAAAAAGAAAGCTACTGTCTTATCTTTTTTTTCATCCGCGCCCACTCTCTCAAGAATCGCCACTTGTTCCTCAAAAATCTCTTCCGCTTCCTCTTCCTTTCCGAGCAGTGCTCCGTAAAATTTAACCCATTCTACCCTGCCAAGCGGATGAGACTCATAGCTTGAATACTCTATCATAACAGGAATTCCAAAATCATCCAGTTTTTCTATCACTTCAGGGGAATGGGAAATCATCATGTTTTCTATGGCCAGTGTACAATTTTTTGAAACTATCAGTTCGTAGTCCGGCTTATTATATTTGCCCGCATAAAGGATATCTCCATTTGCCATAGCTTCCTTTGCTGCTTCAATGTACCATCCATCTTCCTTTTGTCCTGAAAATGCAATTGCTCCCAGCCCATCCAGTTCACTAAACGCATCCATGGCGGAAGATGCAACCAAATAAATATCCTTTACCGGACATTTCAGCACTACTACTTTGCTATCTGGAATATCTCCACCGGGAATTTCTTTCTCTAAATTCTGCGGCACTTCTTTATCTTCAGGTACAATCAGATAACGCGCCCCGTCTATTGTTGTTGTCAGAAGGGTATATCCCCCTTCATAATAATCCACTTTAAAATTTTCGGCATACCGGATTTCCATGCTTCTTTCATAAACCAGCTTTGCCTCCAATCCCGAATCCGCTTCTATTTCCTCCCTGCCCTCATACAGGGAGGCAGAATCGGAAGAAGGACTGCTGCAGCCATAAAGCCACAGCAATCCTATCAAAAGAAAAATGACCGTCTTTTTTCTTCCTCTCATCTTCATCTCCAGAGATAACTTAGATTTTCTTAGGCGATGTTTTTTGACGCCTTAGAAAATCTATATCTCTTATTCACTCTTTTATTGTGTCTGAATGGAATGTAAGCGTATATTCCACTTCATGAGGTTTGCTCATTGCCACAGTGTCCCCAATCACAACCACCGGTTCATCAAACATAAGAACAGGAACTTCAAAAACTGAATCCCCCTCCGTATTTACCGGAAGATACTTTTCCCCGTCCACGATCATATAATCATAATTGGGGCTGCTCCACTTTAGCGTTGCTATTGCCTGTCCGTCAGTTACTGTCATTTCTACAGGAGACAGGATTTCAGCTTTCCCGCTCCCTCCTTCAAACGTAATTTCTATGCTGTATGTGCCATCCTCCAAAGCAGTTGTACCTTTGGTATCCGCACTCCCGGTCTGTGCATTTTCTTCTGACAAAACTGGGTTAGAAACGCTGACTTTATGGTCATACCATTTTCCCTTTGTCCCAATCAGAGCCAGGTCAAATTCTTCCCCAAGATAAGGAACCGGCACATCAAAACCATAGACTTCTTCCGTCAGCCCATCACTGTATGTAACCGTATCCTCTGTGGGCATAAGCAGCTTTGCCCCTTCTTTTTCCGCATCTTCCGCCAGTCCGGGATAAAGATTTATAATCTTTTTTGACCCCAGGGAAATATGGATCGTCATCTTACCATTTTCTACAGTCAGTGTCCCTTTCCCCTCACAGGTTTCATTTACCCGGAACATACTGCTGTCTGTTGTAAAATCTGCGGTATATATTCCGTCAGCAAGCTCTGTCACCGACTGTTCAGATTCAGAACTTTCACTGCTCTCAAGATTTTCTTCTTTTGATGCTTCAGATGTCGTCTCTGACACAGATTCAGCCACTTCTCCCTGTTCCTTTTCTGTAAGAGCTGCTGCGTCAATAACAGGATCAGTCTCCTGCACATCACCTTTATTGCCACAGCCTCCCAGCAACACAGCCAAAAGAACTATCACGGCAGCTGCCACATTTTTCTTCCTCATAGTTTTCTGCTCCTGTCTGTTACTCACTCATTACTTTTGCTGTATGCTCTACATAAAGTTTCTGAATATCCTCAATCGAACCAAGACCAATAACCTGAACCTCCACGCTGTCAAAACTGCCGGAGGCATTAAACATACTAAGCCATGAATCTTCCTCCTCGCCTGCCATATCATTATTGGCATGATCACCTGCTACCACCATAAGGGGACGTAAGATTACTTTCTTATAGCCTGCCTGTGTCACAGCCTCTATTACTGCCTCACAGGATGTTTCCTCCGGTTCTCCTTCTACTGTTCCGATAAATGCATTGACACAACCGATATCCGTCAATTGTGTCTGCATCTGGCTGTAGCTCACCTTTGCTGCATGGGAAGTGCCATGTCCCAGAAATACGAACGCTGCTCCATCTTCCTGTGCTTCTGCCAGACTCCCATAACCTGCGTCCGCCACAGCTGCCGCAAGGATCGCCTCCGCTACCACAGCCTTATCCTCATTAACAACAGATGCATCTGCACCAACCTCTCCAAGAAGCGGCTCTGCAACTTTCACTGTTTCAAACTGATCCTGATAATTCTCCAGAGTCTCCATCAGTTCATCATATTCCGCGCCATGCATAAGATGGGTAGGCTGTACCACTAAATTCTTCACTCCGTTTGTCACTGCGCGCTCCAATGCCTGATCCACATTGTCAATAAACTCTCCATCTCGCGCCTGTACATGGTTAATAATAATCTGTGCTGTAAATGCCCTTCTCACCGACCAGTCCGGATTTGCCGCCTGTATGGCATCTTCAATTCCCTTAATATCGTCCACACGGCTGTCATTAAAAGAAGTGCCAAAGCTAACTACCAGAATCTCATTTTCTCCAATATCATCCTGATTCCTTGGATCATCCTTAGAAGCGTCACCAGTATCCCTTCCAAAATAATCAGGATCTGCCTCTTCACCTTCTACAAGCTCCTTCTGGGCATCTGTAAGTGCGTCCCATGCTGCTTTCGCCTGTGCACACTGCTCATCAGTATTCTCCGTCCTCGTCTGCACGTAAATTGCATCAATCAACGCGGCAACCTCATCGGCAGCTGCCTGATCAGAATCCGCTCCGCCCTCCGCATCATCTGTATCAGCCTGATTCTCTGTTTGACTCTCATCATTCTCATTTTCCGTCTGCGCCTCTGTAGCAGTCTCACTACTTCCTTCCGTCTGTACGGTATTTCCGCCAGTCTCCGAAGCTCCTTTCGAGCAGCCTGTCAATGCCAGTGAATAAGCTGTAGCTCCGATTAAAAATGCTGTAACTACTTTCTTTTTCATCTTTTTGTCTCCTCTTTTCTCCCTGCATTGCTATAAGGGTATAAAATTATATAAAAAAATCCTTTACCATAGTTTCAATTCAACTACGGTAAAGGATTTGTACACAAAATAAGCCTGCAAGACATACCTAGGTAAGCAAAAACCTGTTATGCTTTTTGCAAGTTCAACGTACAACCAATTACTCGTGGCCTGAAACAAAGTTTCCGTACAACATACAGGCAGGTCTCCCGGCTTATAGATCATCACATCGGCCATCTTCCCAGGAATGAATTTGCTTATTTCCCAGTGATATATCGGCTTCTACTCCCTAATTACGGTGACGAGTTCGTACAGGATTCGCACCTGTTTCCCTTTTCACCAAAACCAATGCAGAATACATTGTTTTGACACCTGTATGTTATCTATTCAATTGTTCAAAGTATATCATATTTTTTTCTTATGTCAATACTGCTTCCTTTTTTACAATTTTCCAAAAATTCTGCTATATCCATAATTCAACGACATATCTGCCACCCTTGCCAGCATACCTCCTTTGGGAAAATCTCTTTCTACCCGGTTCGGACACTGCACATTACGGCAGCCTGCACATATACTCTCACATTGAATCTGCTCATCTCGTGTCAGTTCCGCCACAAATACCACACTCTTTTTCGGAATAATGCAGAAAGCAGTATTGCAGGTAATCTGATATTGAAAACCTTTTAACAGTTCCGGCACCATCTTAAGTGGAAAGTTCTCCTCACTTCCGGGAAAATGGTACCGTGCAACATGCCAGTTCCTTTTTCCTCTCACATAACGGTTATATGCCCCGTAGCCCATAAGTAACAATTCACTGGCCAATGCTTCCAGCATATAGCTTTCAGATAATTGTTCCTTCTCATGGTAGCTCTCCTGCAGACTGTCCAGACTACTGCCTAATGACATAATAACATCTTCATACTCTGCTCCTGCTGTTTCTTTCTGCTTTCTATTAAATGAACCAGATTCCCTGCTTTCCCAAAATGCCTCTCTTTGCATCAATGGAAGCATCTCCTCTGCCACTGCCCGAAGTTCTACTTCTTGCCTTTCTCCGTAATGATATTTTCTACACACGCCTTTCAAAAAAGCCTTTCCCAAAAAACGTTCCAACAAATCAGGAAAAAAATCTGCCATTTTACCTGCCCTTTCTCTATTTTAAAATTCAATCCCTTTTCTTGCCCCTATCCCTTTTTCATAAGGGTGGCTCACACATTCCATCTCTGTGACATAATCAGCCATATCGCTCAAAAATACCTGGGCACTGCGCCCGGTAAGCACAAGTTCTATTTCCTTATCCGCTTCCTGTTTTCCAAATGTCAGAAGCCGCTTCAGTTTTTCCATATCCAGCAATCCCCAATTAAGCGGATATGTAATCTCATCCAAAATTACTAATTGGCAATTTCCACTTTCCGCAAGCTCTAAAATCTTGTCCAAAATGCGATTATGTATTTCTGTAAGTTCTTCCTTGTCCGATTCTGACATGGAACTATAAAAGCCAAAATTTTTCTCACTGCGTAAAATACTAACTCCCGGCAGATTTTTTAGTATATGCAATTCCCCCGTATCATTACCTTTCATAAATTGAGCAAAACATACTTGCATATTCCATCCCAAAGCCCTAATGCAAAGCCCTATAGCCGCGGTTGTTTTCCCTTTCCCATTACCTGTATATAAATGTATCATAATGCCCTGCCCTTTCCATATATACATACTAATTCTTTAACCTTCATTGACTGCCAATGAAAATATGCATGGGTTTATTGTATCGTATACGACCATCTATTGTAAATGATTATCTATATCCTCAAACTCTGTTTTCTACAGACTCGACAACCGTACCCAAATATATATATTTTAATTTTCCACCAAGTTGCATCATGTCGCTCCGGCTCCGCTCTCCGCTCCATCATGCACCTGATTTTCCGTTTCCTCTCTCTCCACACACAGGGCAAGCATACCTTCGGTATCCTTGCTTCACTCCCACCACGCTTTCTCCACACAGTCGCTTACGGAATGTGCTCCGTTCCTCCGCACATACCGTATCCCTCCGCTTCGCTCCGGGAGCGTTCTTACGCAAGCGTTGCTTTGCAACCCTTGCCCGCTACCTCTACATTTCCCTTCTCTTCCCATTTACTTTTTCTCAAAATTTTCTTTTCCATGCGGTAGCATACGTTCTCTCAAATCGGCTTTTATTATAGAGGGGCTTTCAGTTCTCGAAGAGCAAGTTTCGCCTGCGTAACTCAAAACCCACTTCGTGGATTTTGAGCCACTCCGGCTTACTTGATGGGGCTTCCGCGCCCCATACCCTCGGTTGGCATATCCTCCGGATATGCAGAACTGGCTCCCGTTACACTCTCGCAGCGTGATAAAGCACGATGGCAGAGCCATCCAGCTTTATCACGGGAAAGGATATGATATGGCAAGACCGAAAAAAGAAAAAGAACTGAAACGCAGCCACTGTGCCATGCTCCGCTTCAATGACACCGAATACGAAATTATTATGGAAAATGCTAACGGAGCAGGACTTCCCCTTGCAGAATTTCTACGCAGACAGGTAATGAAAGGAAAGGTAATTGCAAAATATGAAATTGTGGCAGACGTGCCGGAACTAAAAAAACTGGTTGCAGAGTTTGGCAAGATTGGAAGCAACCTGAACCAGATTGCCCGCCACTTTAATCAGGGCGGAATCCATTCACAGGAAATGCGTCAGGCAATAGGCAGGTGTCTTGCAGAAATTCACGAAATGCAACAGGAAGTAATAAAGATGGCAGGTGATTTTCATGGCGATACTGAAACACATAGCAAGTAAGAATGCGGACTATGGTGAGGCACAAAGATATCTCATTTTCCAACATGATGAATACACTGGAAAACCGGTTCTTGATGAAAATGGAAAAATGCAGCTCCGGGAAGAATATTATCTTGACGGTGTAGAGTGCGATCCGTTCAGTTTTGATATGGAATGCAGGGAACTGAATGCCCGATTCCATAAAAATCAAAAATATGACGAAATCAAATCCCACCACTACATCATCAGCTTCGACCCGAAAGACAGGGACGAGTGCGGGCTGACCGGGGAACAGGCACAGCAGCTTGGGCTTGAATACTGCAAAAAGAACTTTCCCGGACATCAGACCCTTGTCTGCACACACACGGACGGGCATAACGGGAGCGGCAACATCCATGTACATATTGTCATCAACAGCCTCCGCAAAAATGATGTGGAGCGTCAGAATTTTATGGAGCGTGACTGCGATTCCCGCGCCGGAAACAAGCACCATTTAACTAACGATTACCTTGTTTATTTGAAGCAGTCGCTTATGGATTTGTGCCTGCGGGAAAATCTGCATCAGGTAGACTTACTCACGAAAGCAGAACGGAAAATAACAGAAAAAGAATACCATGCCAGACGCAGCGGCCAGAAAAAATTGGAAGAACGTAACCGGCAGATGATCTCAGAAGGTATTACACCACGCACTACCGTATTCCAGACACAGAAGGAATACCTGCGCACTTCTATTGACGAAGCTGCCGCCTCCGCGCATGATCTCAAAGAATTTGAGCAGATACTTTCAGAAAAATTCAACGTCAAATTTAAAATCAGCCGGGGCAGGTTCAGCTATCTCCACCCTGACCGTGAGAAACCGATCACCGGAAGAAACCTTGGGACTCACTATGAAAAAGATTACCTTATGGGAGTGATTGAAAATAATTCCCATCTTGAAAATACAGGGAAAGACCGGACTGTGCAAAAAGAAATTTTGCCAAAAGAAAAAATCCATACCCCGGAGCACCCTGCACATCAGCAGGAGATACAAACCAAGACAGATACACCTACAGCCTCATTTGAGAAATCCGGGCTTCGTCTGGTAACAGACTTACAGCGCTGTATTAAAGCCCAGCAGAGCAAAGCCTACGCTGGAAAAGTAAAACTCTCCAACCTGCAGGCCATGGCAAAAACACTTTCCTATGTACAGGAACATGGATATAACACTGTAGAAGATGCAGAGGGCAGACTTGCCGAAATAAAAAAACTTGCTTCCTCTTCCAGAAAAGAACTGAAAGATATTGAAGGCAGGCTCCGGCAGGTCAATGAGCAGATCCACTATACCGGACAGTACCTTGCCAATAAATCTGTTTATTCACAGTTCCTTAAGTCAAAGAACAAAAGGCAGTTCCGTCAGGAATATTCTTCAGAGCTTGCCCTTTATGAAGCCGCTGTAAAATTCCTGAAGGAAAAAGCCGGTGGCGGAAAGCTCCCTACCTTACAGACGCTGAAAGCAGAAAAGGAAAAACTACTGATGCAGAAAAAAGAATCACAGGAGAAATACTATTACTACCGGGATTATCAGAAAGAATTGGATACCGTCTGTACTAATATCCGCTCTGCCCTGGGGCAATCACAAAACAGACCAGCACGAAAACAGGAACGAGACAGCATATCCTGATTTCCATCTCGAATCTTGCTAAGGACTGACTGGTATGATAGGATAAATAAACAAATCAAAAATTCATGAGGAAGTTATATGGTAAATACAATAGAAAATTATTTTCAATGGAAAACTAATCCAAAAGAGCCATCAATCGAAAAAAAATATGAAAATCATATGATTATTTCTCAGTGGAAAAAAACAGATGTGCTATATTCGTTTATAGGTATTTATCAAATAGGAATCTATGTTTTTTATCCAGATAAATGTAAAAGGACAAATTACACTATAAAAAACGAAGCAGGTGAATATTTTTCTTTAGAATATTTAACAGCGGAATTTAAAAAATACGAGAAATTAAATAAGACCATTATAGACTCAAATTTTATACAATACATAGATTCTTTCGGTAATGTCATACCTATATGGCCCGGTGGAAATACTGATAAAGGTAAAAGGTCATATTGCTTTGATATTCCCGATATTTATTTTAAAAAATATGAAAAATGGTTTTCAGCGATGAGACAGCTATATCCCCACTCATGTTTAGATGGAATTATTGATAATGAATTTTCAACGGATAACACTAAAATATTTTTAGACAATATGAATGAAGACACTTATCCTAAGTTTCTTAAGCATGTTGTTGAAGTAATAACAAAACGCAAAAAATATTTGGACGGTTTTTAGAAAGGAAATACTGCCATGGCAAACGAAAAAATATACAGCATGCCCTTTGCGAAGCTATACCCGATGCTGATTGCAAAAGCAGAGAAAAAAGGGCGCACCAGAAAAGAAGTTGATGAAATCACCTGCTGGCTGACCGGATACAGCATAGAAAATCTGAATGGACTTATGGGAAGTGATATTACTTACGGAGACTTCTTTTTACAGGCACCGGAATTAAATCCAAACCGCAGGCTGATAAAAGGCGTGGTGTGCGGTGTCCGCGTGGAGGACATTGAAGAACCTTTAATGCAGGAGATCCGCTATCTGGATAAACTGGTGGATGAACTTGCGAAAGGCAAGGCACTCCCAAAAATCATGCGTACATAAATGAAAAAGGGCATCCGGCGGGAGTGCCAGACACTCCCTCTTCCACTTCCGTTCACGCTCCATGCCATTTTCGCCGCCTGCCAATATCCTTTTCCCACTGCCCTGTATAATCTACGCCTGTTTCTTATGCAGCTTTTTGATATCCTTTAAAACAATTCCCTGCAAAATACACATCTGATTATGAACAGTTCATGCTTATACTCAGTTCCCCGTCAGCCCCTGCATTCAGTCCCTTTACAGCGTTATAGATTGCCATAACGTCCTCTTTGGGAAATGTAGGAAAAACAGAAATTACACCTTCAAGGTCCAGCCCACACCGGCACATCGATTCTATTGCACGTTTATCCTGCTCCTTCATCACTACCCCCATTATCCTTCTTCGCCTACCCATTCACTTCAAACATATGTTCTATTATAAATATTTTTTTCCAGTTTGCAACTGTTTTTTCATAAATACCATAAATACATCTGCCCTCACCTTTTCTGATGTTTGAATACTTGTTCCACCTTGAAATTTCCCAGAATTTCTTTCCCACATTTATTGACACTAAAGCGCCCCACCGTTACAATGAACAGCAGATGGAAAGTACACATGTAACTGTCAATGATAAGAAGTGTCTGGCGGCTCGGAACCGTCTGACCGGTTGCCATAAGGAGGCCATGCCATGAACTATTTCACCTGTGATGCATGCCATTACATATTCCATGCGGATGATATTCCCTCTTCCTGCCCGGCCTGCAGTGCATCCTCGATTATTGCGCAAAACAATAACAGCAAAAAATTCAAAATTCCTGCTGTCCGGTTTTCTACCGAAACAGAAATGGAGCAGAGCAGACTGGCTGAAACAGGGGAATCAGCAACAAAATCATTCCTTGAACGTGTGAAAAATCTCACCGGTTATACCCTTACCAATGATGAATATCACACAGCCCTGATGCTCCTCTTCTATTTCAAGTCCGCTCCGAAAGAAATTACTTCCATGCATTTGAATGATCTTCTTTGCGGGAGGAACTCCTTTATCGAAAACAAAATGGCGGAGACAGCCGCTGGGAATTTATATCTTCAGGCTCAGAAACATTTTACATCGGAGCTTGGCAGGGAACGGCGGGAGACCGGCTGCAACGATGCCGTGGAAGTCGCAGCCTATACGGAAAAAGGTTCTGCCGCAAGCCTGCTACTCCTGTTCCGTCAGAATGAAACTGACCAGATTCTCGGAAAAACCCCTAACCTTACAAACATCCGCAGCGTGAAGTTTGACCAGGTTGTCAAAGGACCCAGTGGGGACTATATCCGTTTCCTGATAGACTGGCACAACTCAGTCAGGCAATAAATCAGTTTTTTATCCTTAATTCCCGACTATTCTTCAGTCTACATGACAAACTGCCCATGTTATCAGCAATTTCACGTATAGCGTGTAGACTAAATATTTTACACCTGCATTCAGAATGCTAATCGAGAATTCTTTAAAAACTGGATTCTTAAATTGTAGACTAAATTATATTCCAAAAAAAGAAGTGCCCGGCACAATGCCAGACACTCCTTTTTCTATTTCTGTTCACGCCCCGCATCATTTTCTACCGCCGCCTGCCGCTCTTTTTTCCCCACTGCGCTTTGCAATCTCCGCCTGCTTTTTGTGGAGCTTTGCCAGTACTGAAGGCCTGCCCTGCGGCTTCTTTTTCGGTGGCATACTGTTTACCGCAGACGGGGACTTATACCCATTGTTTTTGCGCCCGTCAATCAGATTATAATTCTGCTCTCCGCTGCTCTCTGCGCTTCTTAAGTATTCCCCATTTTCCATATATTTCTGCCAGTTGTCAGGCGTAGGCGTATCTGTTCCAGATTCTATTTGGTGCAGCTTTGTTTCCTTTTGACAGGTGTGCGTTCTTTCCGGTTCTGCCGGAACAGGCTTTCGCCGGGTTTCTTCCTTGCTGCACCCTTCCGCTTCCGGCTGTGATGAGCGGATGTACTCTTCCAGCTTCCCCCTCACTTCCCCGTCAAAACCGTTCCTGACATGATCCACCGCCAGCCGCCCTGTTCCGTCCACCACTACCCATGCGGCTTCCTTCCCGTAAGTTTCATGCTCCATCAGAAAAAACTCCCGTCCTTCCAGCCTGATACTGTCAAAGGCAAGCCAGCTCCCGGCTTTCCCTTCTATATGGAAATTTATTGTATCAATGGAAACTGCTGTTCCAGATGAACCGCTTTCTTTATCAACAAAATTTTCTATCACGGTAAACCCGGTCTTTTCCACATAGTAAGAGATGACTGTGCCTTCCCTGTAAAATACCAGCACATCGCTGACGCTGACGGAATGCCCTACAAAGGAACGGGGCGGCTGTCTGTCAAGCTGCTCCTTTACTCCCTCCGGGGTATCCTGCGGACACAGGGCTCCCGTATAGACCCGTTCATAATCTTCCTTCCTGACCCGTATTCCTTTTTCCAGCAGCGTTTGATAGGCACGAAAACGAATATGCCTTGTCTCCGGCGTCTGCCGCATCTGGTAAACTTCAAACTGGTTTTCCATAGTCATAATTCCTGCCCCCTTTTCTTATATTCTTTTAAATTTTCCGCCCTGTTTTCCCGCTTTTCTATGGCCGACTGCCGCTCTTTCAGTGCCGCCAGCACCGACTTCCTTTCCCTGTTTTCTGATGTCTGCCCCGTTTCCATTCTGTCGGGATCCTCTGGTGCAGACCTGGCGGATTTTAACTGTACCTCTTTACCGTCCAGATACTTTTCCGCATTTTCAAAATATTCTTCCAGTGTTCCTGTTTTTTCCAGAGATATGGGGTTCATGTCAATGAGAAGCCCTGCCATGCCAAAATCCTCTCCATGCAGAAGGTTAAAAAAGTCATCCTCACGGATATCCCCTGCATAGGAGATCACAACGTCAATGTCGGAGCCTTCCCGGTACAGCCCATCCCTGGTTCTGCTCCCATATACCCTTGCGCCCAGCAGCTTCACTTCCTCCTCAAATCCTGCATGCTCAATCTGTGCCTGTGCATAGCAGAGCGCCATTTCCTCAACTTCTGCCCGGCTTAATCCATTCAGCGCCTTTTCCGGCTCCGTATTGCCCGATATAAGCGGAAGCTTCTGTATTTCCGTCTGCCCCGCTTCCTCCGCTTTCTCCATAAGCCAGCCATAATCTACCGTCATCATTCCTTCTGCGGACAGCCCTTCATCTGCAAGGATATCCTCTGCTGCTTCCCTGACCGTCACAGCCGGGTTCTCATATATTCCACCGTCCAGTATCCGGTAATCTTCCCCGTAAAAAGTATAGTCATATCCCCCTTCCGTCTCCTGGATCGAAAAATATCCGTTCCCTGTTTCACAGGCATACCCTTCCTCATCTTCCCACAGGTCTTCCGGTTCCTCTGTCCGTCCTTCCCCGGTCTCTTCCACAACCGGGGAAATTCCCGGATTATTTTCCCTGCTGTTTCCGGCAGTTTTTTTCTCTATATCTTCTTCCATATCTCTCTCCGGAATATCCTGAATATCATCCGCCTCCCTGTCCTCATCATCCAGCCCCACTGCCTCCGCAGGGCTTTTTTCGTCCATATTGAGAAGTACGTTCAGCTCTGCCAGTCGCTCTAACTTTTCCTGAAGCTCCGCTTCCTTCACAAAAGGCTTCTCCACTTCCTCCTTCGCAATGGCAAGCTGGCGCTGCACGTTTTCCAGCTTCTGCTTTGTCTCTTTCAGCTCCTCCGGTATCCTTGCAAGGGCGTTGCTGATGCGCTGCATATTGCCAAGGGCGTCCCTGCCGACCTCCACCCGGTAGCTGCACTTTCCCCCAATTCTGGCCATATACTGCTGGCTTAAGGCATTGTAAAAGACTGCCAGCCCAAACCCGCTAAAGCTCCCCACCGGCCTTGCATCGTCCGTGGCCCGCAGCCCCTGGCAGGCATAGATAAATGCCTCCCCGGCTTCTTTCCGGTCCGTATATACCCTGCCTTTTATCTCCATGGCAAAATTATCTTTCCCCTCCGCCTTTTCCAGAACAGGGGCTGCCATTTTAACGTCCGCCAAAAGCCCGGCGACACGTTCTTTCAATTCAGCAATCTCCGCCGGGTAATTCCTTGCGATATCTGCCTCCAGCCGGTATTTCTGGCTGACATGCTCCGCCTTTAACAGCTTTAACTTACTTACCTGGATATCCAGCTCCATCTTTTCTTTTATGTAAACATTCCCGGTGGCAAGGGACTTGATCTCCGCATAGGACAGGGCGGTATCGTCCACGTCCTCGCAGGAGCGCACCGGGGATTTGCTAGTCATGATCTGGGAGATGAACTTCTGCTTATTTTCCAAAATCTGCCATAGGTACGCATCAAATGTTGATTCCGTCACGTACCGGTATATCCACACCTTCTTATTCCTGTTCCCCTGCCGCAGGATGCGCCCTTCCTGCTGTTCCAGTTCCGCAGGCTTCCACGGGCAGTCCAGGTGGTGGAGCGCAATGAGCCGGTCCTGCACGTTGGTTCCTGCACCTAACTTGGGCGTAGAGCCTAACAGGATACGCACCTGTCCGGAACGGACTTTCGCAAACAGCTCCGCCTTTTTTATCTCTGTAGCCGCCTCATGGATAAAAGCAATCTGCTCTTTCGGTATCCCCACCGCCACAAGCTTCTCCCGCACGTCATCATATACATTGAAAACACCCGCTTTCGGCGTGGAAAGGTCACAGAATATCATTTGCGCGGATTTATCCTGCCTGGTTCTTTCCCATATTTCAAAAGCATTTTCCACACAGCGGTTTGCCTTGCTCTCTTCCGCGTCCGGCAGCATGTCATTTAAGAGCCGCTGGTCCAGCGCACATTTTCTCCCGTCATTGGTGATCCGCAGCATGTTGTCCTTAGCCGGATCAACGCCCCCTGCCCGTACAGCTTCCGCCCGCTGTGCAAACGTCTTCACCATCTCCTGCTGCTCCGTGCTTGGCTTTAACACTTCATTGACATATTCCGCCTCCGGCACGGGCAGATTTAAAAGGTCAGCAGTCTGGATATCCGCACATTCCTTAAACAAAGCCATTAATTCCGGCAGATTATAGAACCGGGCGAAACGTGTCTTTGCCCGGTATCCTGTCCCTTCCGGAGAAAGCTCTATGCCGGTGACTGTCTCCCCGAATGCCGCCGCCCATGCGTCAAAATGCACCAGCCCCAGCTTCTGTAAAATGGCATACTGCAAATAACGCATAATAGTATATAATTCCACCATACTGTTGGTTATGGGCGTACCGGTGGCAAAGGTGATCCCTCTACCTCCCGTGATTTCAGGGACGTGTTGTCAAGTGTGTTTTTAAACTTTTATAATCGTAAACTCTTAATTTAACCGATTGCTCTGCTTTGATTGGCTTCCATAGACTATCAGAAATTCCATTCTTGTAAAGCCTGCTAACGCACCGTAAAACGGCTTCGGACTTGACCAGAATTCCATTTCTGATGCAGGACAATCAAGCCAATCAATGGCGGTTTCCGCGTCCGGAACACCGGTTTCCAAAATTCCGGAATGGAGGTTTCTTGAAGCAAGAATATTCATTTGAGTTTAGTAATTAATTATTAAGCCAAATAAAATTAGTATTTTCATCATATACAGCATTATAAATTATTTCTGCTAGCTGTTCTTCGCTTGCTGTTTTATTATTTTCCCCAATAATTCTACCTTCTGCATTATTATGTATGTCCATATTTTTATGTTCTAATTTAGTATGCCCATCTACCTCCAAACCCGTAATATCCTTATCCTCGTGAGCCGTTGCAAACATTTCTGCTTTCTCACTTCCGATTAATATAACCATTTCTGCATTCCACATACCATGTCTAAATGCATCACTCCTATCACCAAGCCCATTATAACCAAACTTTTTTTCTGTCTGTGTAGTTGCAATATTTTTGGCTGTATTTACTTTTAATGCATCAAGTGGATATCTAATGACTAATTTTTTTTCTGTATCCGTTAGAGAATTCCAAATATTACTTACACCACTATCTCTTCTCATAGAAACCTGTCTTACTATAAGCGTTTCTATTTCTTCATTTCCCTTTTCTGGATTTTTCGATTTAATTTCAATAATAATCTTTATCAGTTCACCAAAATCATCATTTACTTGTATTGCTAAAGCATTATTTGCTGCCATAGCCTCAATATTAAATCCGATTATCATCCATATGCATATTACAAATGTCAACAGTCTTATTTTCTTTTTCATTGTATTCCTCTCTATACTTGTCGAATTATTTCTATTATGTTAATTTCCTTAACTTTTTGCAAAGGCATCAGTGATGATACAATTGCTGTAAATATAGTAATTCCAATAATTGTAATTATCATTTCAACAGGTAATCTCCATACGGTATTAAAATACTTAGCAACTAGATGACTATAAAGATAATAATGTAAAGGTACACCAATTGCTATTCCTAACGCCCCACCTCCACATGCATATAATAGAGCCTCCAGTATTACTATCTTTTTACATTGTTTTGTCGTCCCACCTACAGCACAAATCATCCCATACTTTTTCATATTATTCCAAACACTTATGCTCATACAATTTATAATATTAAAGATAGTTACCGCTATGATAGTTCCACAAAATCCATATACAAAGACTGCCATTGTTAAAAATTGGTTTTTGCTTTCTTCTTTTTTTTGTCGGTAATCAAATATACTAAATTTTTCTGGTATAATTTTAGTCATTAATTCCCATACTTCCTCATTTCCCTTACTAAATCTTATATCCAGTATGGAATAATCCATATTTCCTACTACCTGTTGAAACAATGCTTCTGCAAGCAGGCATCTCACACTGTCAGCCGAATCATATGGAAAATTCCTTAATACTCCTCCTACTACACACGCTATTGTATTGCCTCCATTACCTTTAATCAGTACCTCATCTCCTACTTCTAAACCACTTTCTTCATCAACTAATATTTCTTCTCCTTCTAATAACCTGCCTATATTTAATTTCCCAGAAATTATTTTGCTTTCTATCCATTCAAATTGCTGTTTGTCATATGATACAAGCAACGTAGAAAATACATTTCCATTTTTTTCCAATTCTGCATTGTTTACTTTACGTCCAACAACACTTTCTACACCACTTATTTCTTCTATTTTCCACTTTACTTCATCATGAATATAGTACTTACCTTCTTTATTATAAATAGAGGCATCCGGATTATATGGCTTTGTAAAATATGAACCTTCATAAATAAAGTTAATCATAACAGAAAAAGCAAAAATCAAAACAATATTCATTGCAAAAGAAGCTATCATAAGCCCAAGTGATTTTCTATTGCTTCCTGTCTGTCTAAGGCTAATTAGTAATTCTACTGGAATTTTTATCGTCCTTCTTTTTTTTCGGCATTTTATATCTTTCTGATAAGTTTCTTCATTTATCGCTGTTAATGGCGGAATACTGCATACATATCTTACCGGACTCACTGTCGCTATCATAACTGCTGCCAAACCAGTAAATATTCCAATCACAATCCCTGCTATACTGACTTGAAACACAAAAATATTTTCAAACATATCTTTATTAAGAAGTCGTAGCAATAATAAACAGCACCATGTCAAAACCACCCCGCTCCCAATCCCTGCGGGTATACTATGACACCATAGTATTTTTCCTTCTTTCTGCACACATCTTCTTAATTGTTTTGAATCTGCTCCTATACACCTAAGTAAGCCATATAATTGCTTTTTCTCATGAACACTTATATTCAAGCAATTTGTAATCATCAGAATACTTACAAGAAATACAAGACAAAATAAAATACCCGCTATCAAATATAAATTAGCGGCTAAGACAGATTTCCCCTTTCCCATAACTGCCAACAATATTTCATTTAACTGTATTCTGTTTTCTTCCAAATGATACTCTTCTATAAGTTTACATTTTACTTCATCGATTTCTTCCACATTTTGACATGTAATATAATAATCCCCACAACTATTTCCCAGTATCCTTCCGCCTTCTACAGACAACAAAAGACCATACACATCTCTTGCTGTAAGGGAAGAAAAGGTATCGCATACCCCTACAATGTCCAGGTTATACGTCTTTCCTTCCAACCTAACTGGCAGGACATCTCCTACCTTCAAAGCATAATCCTTCTTAACCTTTTTATCAATAACAACCTCTTCTCCGGTCTTTGCATATTGTCCTTCTAAAAGTCTGACATCAAACTGCTGTATGATATCCGCATCTCCGCATAGTATCCTGCACTCTTTCTCTTTCAATTCTCCTGTTGGTAACTCAACCAACCAGCCTGCATGACTTATTCCTTCTATTTTTTCTATATCAGTAATTTCAAAAGAAAGATTTTCCACTTTCATATGATAGTTTCCATAGATGTTCTTGACGGCCTGTATTTCAACATCTATTCCAATATCCGCCAAACTAAATACCGTTGTAATCATGCAAATAGCCGCCGCAATACATGCCACTGTAATAGTTGTTTTCTTTTTATGCATACGATAATATTTATATATGATTTCTAAATAATTATTCTTCCACTTATCTTCTTTCACTAACACAACCATCCTTTACATACAGTATTCTATCTGCTACTTTGGCAATATCATGATTATGAGTAATTAGCAAAACTGTTCTGCCATATTCTTTTGATATTTCCCACAATATTTTAATAACCTCCTGACTATTTTTGCTATCCAAATTGCCTGTCGGTTCATCTGCTAATATCAATTTCGGCTCTGTTGCCAATGCCCTGCCTATCGCCACTCTTTGCTGCTGCCCGCCCGATAACTGTGATGGAAAATGCTGTTTCCTTTTCTCCAGTCCCAATTTATTTATAATACTATCTATTTTCTTTCTATCCGGCTTATTATGCCCTAATGAAATGGGAAAAATTATATTTTCCTCAACGGTTAATTCCTGAATCAAATTAAAGGATTGAAAAATAAAACCTATGTTTTCTCTTCTAAATACTGCTTGCTGATCCAGTGTCATCTCTCTTTGTTCTATCCCATCAATTACTATTTTTCCGTTGGTCGGTCTGTCTAACATCCCTACAATATTAAGTAAAGTACTTTTTCCAGAACCCGATTCACCTATAATAGCAATAAATTCCCCTTTGTGTACTGAAAAACTTACATGATTCAGTGCCTTTACCTCACTATCCCCCGAACCATATATTTTATCGACATTCTCCATTTCCAAAATATAATTATCCGCCATAGCAACTTTCCTCCCCAAACAAATACTTTTTGTCTATATCAGTTAAAGAAATATATATTTTTAATGCTTGTTCCGTATTCTTTCTTTTCTTCATACTCCAATCTATGCACAACACTGTCTATAGGAGATAAGAATATAATTATAAGCAAATTGATTGTTTGAATTAAAATTCCTACATTATCATCACATTGTAATATTTTAATTCCCATCAATGCGATAAACAGAGTAATGAAAGAAAGAAAATAGCATCTTATGGGAGTATCCGCATGATACCCACCTGCATATTTTCTTAATGCACTAAAGCAAAATAAAAAAAATATACTTTGCCATACTATACCCAACAGATACCCCGCCATTATTGTAACTATGGTGCTTATAGATATAACTATACTTCTTCTAATACCATAATTTATGATTTCCTCTCGCTCTTCTTCTGACAGTTGCTCAATCTGAATACTCATCTTTAAAACTTCCTTAATTTTTTTACCGCCTTAGGTATCTCTGGTTGATAATTAATAAATGGACATGTTGTATTTGCTTCAGAAATCGCTGCCCTGATTGCAATTTTCTCAATTATCTTTTTTAATCTGTTATGCTTTTTCATTTTGTATCCCTCACTTGTATAATGATTCATTTGTTTTTTTGATAATATCATATTTTCATATCTTAATTTTCCAAATGGCGAAATTCATATATATTAGGGCGAAATTTGTACAAAAAAAGCCTCTCCATTGAAATAGGTCTGGTAAACCTAAACGATGTGAGGCAATAATATGTAAGTGTCTGTTAAATTTTCTATTTCTACAATAAAGCATATAATATAATTTTTACATCAAAAATATTATCTTTGTCTGATATCTGCATATCCCCCTTGTAAGTATCAACCACGTTCTTGACATTTTGCAATCCGATTCCATGAATCCGCTTCTCTTTCTTTGTGGTAATATAAATTTCTCCTTTTCTTTTTATTGCATTATCATAACTATTTCTGACACGAATAAAAAGCATACCCCGTTCATAATTTAAAAATAGTTCCAACCATCTTTCCTTTGACTGCTCAGCTGACTCTATCGCATTCTCCAATAGATTCCCGACAATGACATTTAAATCAAAGGAACGAATTGCCAATTCCTTTGGGATATTTATCTCGTAATTAACATGATTAAGAACTGTCTTTGCTCTGTTCAGCATATAATTCATCAGACTGTCTACTTCCTGATTTCCACTGCTGATATACTCATGTGGATTTTCAAGATATGCCTGCATATCACAAATATAGTCCATTACTTTATCATCATTTTGATGCCTCGCTAAAATCATTAATTCATTTAAATGGTGCTTCATATCATGCTTTAGTGTTCTTACTTTTTCTTCCGTTTGTGTCATAATATTTAATTGATTGGCATAGCTAGCAATCTGTCGTTCAAATAATGCTCTTTCCTCTAACTTTAAATAAGCATCAACTAAAACACCATATAAATAAAATATTAATAGATTAATAAGCAAAATCCCAACACTTACAGAAATTAGTATCATTCTGCTATTCAGGTTGTTCATAACCAATATTAGTAAAATCATTATACTAATAGCAGGGATAGCAATTAATATGTTTCCGTGAAATGGTATAAAATCCTTACTTTTATTCTTCACCAAAAATCTCTCTACAACAAATTCACAAATAAGTATTAAAAAAGTAGTAATGTATACTGTCATTCCATTTGCTTCTTCACCTACCATGTAATTACCAAAGGAATATACTGCTATAATGTCACAAAACATATTGATTCCATATATCAAAAGAGTAACCAATACTTTTTTCTTCTCTACCCCCACATATAATCGTGTAATAAAATAAATCAATAATAAATTAGTTATGATGTTTAATACGGGAAAGTGAAAAAACGAATGAACTAATACTGTCAGTGAAAAGAAAACAAAATAACATATCCTCTCCTTTCCCTTTTCTTCAATATTTATTTCAAAAAATATTGACATGAATCTTTTGAGAATGAATGTTCTAAATAAGTTAGTGCTTAAAACCGTAATCATTTCTGCCACATTATTTTTCCTCCCATTTATATTTCATAATCTGTTCCCTTACTAATTTTCGATATGGAATACTAATACTCAATAAATTATCTCCCTGCATTCTGATTGCTTCATAGGAACACTCTACCATATAATCTAAATTTATAATATAAGACTGATGAATCATGATAAAATTATGTGGTAATTCTGAAGCTATTTCTTTCAGTTTTCCATTAAACTGTCTTTCGCCCTCTCTTGTAACAATATTAATCTTCTTATTCTGGCTATAGAAAAATATAATTTCTCGAAAAGAAATCTTGTAAAAATAACCTTTCGAATAATACTCAAATTTTTGATTTTTCAATTCGTAAAAATGAATGCTCTTTAAAAATACATTTTCTACAGTTTCTGTCTTTAATGGTTTAATTAAAAAGCCTATCGGTTGCACCTCAAAAAGCCGCATTGCATAACTGCTTTTAGATGAAATATATATGATAATTAATTCTAAATTTTTCATTTTCTCTCGTATAAAATTACCTACCTGAATTCCGTCTGTGGTAATTAAGTCTATGTCCAAAAACAGCATATCTAAAGTATTTTCCCTTTTTAAAAAATCACAAAGACTTTCTCCGGAAAACCATACACTTGTTTCTAGCCCTACCCCATGCTTTTTTCCCAATTTATAAATCATATCTTCCAGTTCTGCACAGACTTCTTTTCCATCATCACATATCCCTATATGAAACACATCATATCCTCCCCCAATTTTTGTTTTATACTCAAACTTCGCACTTGAATAAGTGTTTATGCACCTTGAACATTCAATAATTACTGGCATTAAAATAGCATGAAACCATCTGGTTTGGTATAATTGAGTTGTTCAAAACAATTAAAACACCACAGGCTCATGCCTCAAGTAGATATGGGGATTGCTCCCCATACCCCTCATTAGAACCGTACATGCACTATTAACGCATACGACTCAACCCAATATTCTTTCATTGCAAGGTGTGCCCCTTCCCTCCACCGTTATTAACGGTTTCTTTGGTACTATGAGCACTTCAGACTTCCTATTATCCATTTAATTTCCTCTCTTGTTCCCTTAATTGTACATCATACCCTATGCCAGGGGGATAATAAGACCCCAACTGTTCTGTATTATATATTTCTCATCAACCTCTCCAAGCTCTCGGACTGGGGGATGCCCCTGTCCCTCACCATAGCGGTTACAGAGATGTTGTCTGCTACGAACGCAAACGCATCGACCATTTCCGACCTCATACTAATTTGCAAGCTCTATCACTTCACTTTCGTTTCGGCTCTGTTGCCTCTGTCCTATGCTTAAATCTGATGTTGCCACTTCGACTCCAAGGACTTGGTACGGGCGGTTGATTAAACCTTTCCCGACAGGATTTTCCTGCTATATAATCAGCTATGCTGATTTCTCAGCTCGCACTATGAATAAAAGTATAACACAAAACAACCAAAATGATAAACAAATTTCTAAATCTATCCGAAGATTTTTTACTATTTTTTACTAGATTTCATGTTTCATCTGTATTAAAAACGGCTAATGCGTATAAAAAGAAGGGAACTCCTGCAGTGGAAATCTTTCAGTACCTGTTTCTTTTGATTTTTTCAAACAGAGGCATATAAGAACCTTATTTCATGAAGAAATACTCTGGCTTTTGCCAAGGATACTGTATACCGCTTTATGAAAATGGTCCAGATCAACTGGATCCGTTTTACAACCATTCTTGCAGGCAGAATCATCAGAGAGGCAATCCTTCCGCTGGATTCACAAGACCGCGCCAACGTATTGATCATCGATAATTCTATGTTTGAACGCAACCGTTCAAAAAAAACGGAACTTCTTGCAAAAGTATATGACCATGCCAGACACACTTATAAATTTAGTTTCCGTATGCTCACGCTTGGATGGTCTGACGGAAGTACTTTCCTTCCGATTAACAGTGTGCTTCTTCCACCTGAAAATAAGAAAAACTGGATCAATCAAGCAGAGCCTGTCGAAAAAAGAACCGTTGGTTATAAACGGCGTGCACTTTCTATGCAGAAAGGAACACATGCCATGCTGGAACTCCTGTCATCTGCTAAAAAAGCAGCCATTCCTGCAAAATATGTCCTTTTTGACAGCTGGTTTTCCTCTCCAAGCGCCCTACATTCCGTTAAGGAAACTGGGTATGATGTCATCGGAATGATAAAGAAAACCCCGAAAATGTTCTTCCGTTATAATGGGGAAGTCTAATGCTGGAACATAGACTGGATGTCCCTGCTCACACTCTCTCCCACAAGCAGACCACCATCTGCCTATTCTACCTCGCCCCTTTGTCATTTTGCCTTGCCTGATGCACCCTGCCTGCTTCTCTTTCTTTTATAGCCCTCTCTTTTTGCCTAAGCCTGTCTCTGACGCTCTTAGTATCCACCACTTTTTCTCCATAAGTTTTCTCGTACTCCGCACAAGCTGCTTCATAATTCTGATTCTCTCTTTTTGCCACATCAAGTTCCTTATAGAATGCCTGCATAGAATCAAAATGATGTTCTTTCACAATAGAAGAAAGCCTCTTTTTCATATTGAAAATCTGATTATCAAAGCTGTCGATCTCCTGCTGTAACTCCCTGCGCCTGCCGCCTTTGAAGATGCCCGTACATTCAGACAATTCTTTTTTCAGCATATCCCTCTGTTTTTCACGCCCGAATATTGCCTTGTTCTGGTCTTTCAGCCTGCCCTCAATCTCTTTCAGCCGGGGATATTTACTTGCCAGTACGGACGGTTTTGGCTGCGGCGGTCTTTCTGCTGGCTGCTCTTTTTCAACCAGAACAGGTTTTCGCTCCGCCTTTACCTGTTTAATAATGCTTTCTTTCTCTTTGGAAGCAGTCATTGAATATTCTGTATTCTTTTTCATATCGAGTTTTCGATGCGGATCTATGGGAAATGGTATCTCCTTTCTTTCCGGCTGAAATCCTGGATCATCTCCTGCATGGATACGGCTGTCCGTTTCTTTTGATGTTTCCTTTATGGCACTGACACCATTTCCGATCACTTTCTCCACTATATCAATCACCTTCTGCATGGCTTTCATAATCAGGAGTTCTAACAACAAAATCGCTGCCCTGACAATCTCCCCGAACAGCTCCGGCCTTTGTCCGTTCTGCTCCACGGATTCTTTTACTTTATCCGTTATCTCCGTCTTTTTAAGCTCCACAATCTCCGCTTCTGATACGCCGCTTACAATCGCACGGTCAACGGTTCTGTTCCACTCCATGCGTATTTCATTGTCCGATTTGATTTCCTCCGCTTTCGGATTATTTTTGCCAACCTTCTTTGTCGCAAGGTACGGACCGTTTTTATCAAAAATACTTAACCTGTCCCTATCATCAAGCACCATCTGGTTGATTAAATCCGTATAAAACACTTTTACCCCATCTAAAAAAGATTCTTGCTTAAAGCGTTCATCTTTGACAGTGAAAATTTTGCGTTCATACACCTCACCTTTTTTAATGATTTTACAGCCTTGACGGATATTCCCATCTCCGTCAAGAATCTCTTTCTTTGTCCTCACATGACGCCCCTGCTCATTGTAGAACATATTCCGAGTGGCAATTTTCTCTGTCGGCTGTTCCAGCCGCTTTCTCTCCGCAAATACCATATGGATATGCAGATTCGTTTTACGTTTATTGTGGTGGAGCGCAGCAAAGCACTCCACGCCGTACTTTTCCTTAAATTCGTCTGCCATCTTTTTCAAAAGATAGTCATGCTCATAGTTGATAAAACTCTCCGGAAGTGCAATCATCAGCTCCCTTGCCTCAATGCACTTCCCATTCGTGCCGCTTTTTTCAAATTCCTCCTGATTACATTTGGCAAGCTCCCGCCAGAATGCCCTGTCCGGCTCCGTTGTATAGACTTCATAGAGATGCTCCTGCTTGGCGTGGCTTGAAATATAAGTGATGCGCCCTGATAAGTCATGCAGCTTTGCCATTTCTATAAATGAATTTCTTTTCATAAACGCTTTTCCTTTCTTTTGGCGGATAACCTGCCACCGCATTTTTTGTGAGCAGCCATTATAGGACGGCTGTCTGTGAACCGATGCCCGTATCCGGGCAGTCTACGGCTGTCGCTTTCTGACAGCCGCAGGGGGCTTTGTTTTGTGAAGTCCCCTCTGCAATGCTGCACATCTGTCCTGAAATGTAGCCGTAAGCAGCAGCGCCATCTATGCGCCCGTCCTCTGGGCGGCATGGATAAATACAGTCCGGTTTTTTCGGACTGTATAAATTCACACTTGCGTGAATTTGCCCCCGGCAGGGCGAAATCCCCGGAGCATAAACCGAAGGTTTGTGCGTAGGGTGTATTTCGCTCTCAAACGCCGAGGGCTTAGGGGAGAGCTTGCGCCCTCCCCGGAAATTAGTTGCTGACACTCTCTGAACCACTCCGAAGCAGTCCGTGGAACAGATTCTTTACAGGCATAAAAAAGCCGCCTGCCTGAAAACTGGTATTCCAGTCTCAAAACAGACGGCTACATTTGCACCCTTATTTGCAGCCTTCCGGCTGCTTTCTGCCCTTATTTTGCGGGCTTGAATGCCCGCCCTTTATTATGCAGCCTTTAATGGCTGCCCCTTGTCCTTGTTTTGTAGCCTTTCGGCTACCTTTTGTTAGTCTTTTTTCAAAATACGGCTACATTTATACTTTGATATAAAAAATCCGCAAAAATAAGGCTACAGTAAACCTAATTACCGTAGCCCTGCCCTATAAATATATTAAAATGCGTCAAAATCAATCAAATCATTGTCCGGCGGCTCTGTGGCATTCTCTGATACAGCTTCTTCCTGCATATTCCCCGCATTCCGTATCGTTGCTTTCGTAGCAGCGGGAGAAACTGTGCCGCCCGTCACATTTCCACTGTCTGCGCCGTTTAATGATTCCTGCCCGCACACCATGCCGCCCTGCGCCGCCTGATAAGCCCCCATAGGAACGGATAAAGGAAAAAGCTGCATCTGTGCCATATACATACCAAAAAGCGCCGGGAGATTGGACATTACTTTCTTTTCAACCGCTTCCACGATACGCTCTGCAAAAGCATCCTCTTTCTCCCGTGTTTCCAGATAGGGATCATACTCTGCCGCCATGCGCCTGTTATAATAATCATTGACCGCCTCTATCACAAATTTATTCTGCGACTTGAACATCTGCCGTATCTTTGGGGAGTGCAGAAGCTCCCACGCCCTGCATTCGTCCCCTTTTTCCATGTTAAAGCGGATATTATGGTTTTTGTTTTTCATTCAAATGCGCCCCTTATCCGGCTGATGCCATTGCTTTCTGCCTGCGGAGTTTCATATAACAGAAATATTCGTAGCCTTTGGCGTTTGCCCGTATATCATGGTTAAAAGTAACATTATCGCTGTCATAACTGCCCACAAGCTCCACAACCTTCGCCCCACCGCCCATGACATACAGTTTCATAAGATTAGGATTGTAACCATGCGCTTTCAGTTCTGCAAATATCTTATCCACATAGGATTTTGCCGCTTCCTCCATGAGCTGCTGGTATTCCCCGCCCACTTTTGTATCGCCGCAGCGCAGATAATTCTCAATAATTTCCATCGGAAGTTCCTCCGCTTTTCTGTCTAAGATGTGGTCACGGATCACCTTAAAACACTCGCCCACGCCAAGCCGCACTGTCCACGATTTGCTTTCGCTTGCCTTGCCATTATTGAGTATCATCACGTTCATCGTCCCATTCCCAATATCAGCTACCATGTGCATACCCTTAAAATCCGGCAGGCTCTCCGCTATCGCTGCATAGCACTGTGGCATGACCGTACAGTCCACAATGTCAATCAAATAACGCCTGCCCGCATACTTATAATCTACATGACGGTTCTGCATCATATACTCCCGGAACGAATCCCGCTGTGTCTGAACCCATTTTAACGGAAGTCCCACCGCAAGATGAATCTTTGCCGTTGACAGCCCTCTTGCGTTCAGTTCCTTTGCTATGGCGGCAAGGGTAATGATATAATTATCGTCATCCATGCTCTTTTCCGCCACAAAATCCTTATGCCCCTCGCCTATGGTGTAATAGCTGCCTTCATATTCCAAATAATTCCTTGTAAAAATAGGCGGCTGGTCGCTCCTGCTCACGGAAGTCGGGAAACAGCACCTTGCCGTCTTATAGTTCCCATAGCCTGCATCCACGCCTAAAATAATTGTCCCGTTCATGTTGTAATCCCTGATCTTTGTCATATAAAAATCCTCTCTTTCATGGTTTGTTTTTAATAAAATTATCTGCCATACTTGCGTTTCACTTCTTCTTTCGTCGGAAGGCTGCCGTCTACGATAACTTTATTTTCCCCGGCTGTTATGGCTGCAACCTGCTCCGTGCTGTCTGTAAGCAGAAGTCCATCCGCTGACTGCCTCGCTTCCTCTATCTGTTTCTGCCTGTCTGCGGCATTTGCACCCTCAATCAGCTGCCGGATTTCCGGTCTGTGCTTCTTGCGGTATGCTTTTTGGTACTCCCTGCTGTACTGGCGGCGTTTCCGTTTCTTTTCTTCCTCTGCAATTTCTTCCTCCGAAAGTTCCTGCGCCGGAAGATCCACCTTCCCGATATAATTTAAGAAAATCTCAATCTCCTGCACACGGTCTCCATCCATTTTCTCTATTTTGTGTACCAGAACCTTGTCCACAAATTCATTGACGATGGCAGGCGTAAGTTCCTGAATGTCAGTGTATTTATGCACAAGCAACAAAAATTCTTCCGTCCTGTCCGTATCTTCTTCAAACTGCATGAGTTTTTCCTGAATTTCTCTCATGGAAATCTCAATCTCCTGCTGTTCCTTTTCATAATCGGAAGAAAGCATTTCGTATCGCCTGTCCGGCAGCTTTCCCATTGCGTTGTCCTCATACACCTTTTTAATCAGCAGGTCAAGGTCTGCAAAGCGTTTCTCTTTTTTCACAAGGTCTGATTTCAGCTTTTTTACCTCGCCTTTGTCCCTGACCTGTGATGCGCTCCGCATACTTTTTATAAATGCCGCCTCGTCCATGCGGACGCTTTTTAAGGCATACTGTATTGTTTCAAGGATAAGTTGCTTTACCGTGTCCTCTTTGATGGAGTGGGAACAGCACACCTTTCTGTTCTGCTTTCTGGCACTGTTATATGTCCCACAGTTAAAGCCTGCGGATGTGTGTTGGACTTCCCCGTTCGGAATCCCACGCCAGTCCCTGCCTGCCCTCGTTGTTCCCCTGCGGTAGTGCATTTTTCCACCACAGTCTGCACAATAGAGCTTTCCGGTCAGCATACTCCCTTCCCCGCTGGTATCAAACCTTCGAACAGTTTTTCTTAATTCCTGCACCATATACCAAGTCCTGCGGTCTATAATCGGTTCATGGGTATCCTGAAAAACAAGAATCTCGTCACTGCTGTTTTTGACTGCTTTCTTGTCCTTATAGGATTCCTTGTGGCTGCGGAAATTTACGGTATCTCCCATATATTCCGGTCTTTCCAGTATCCGTGCAACCGATCCGCCCGTCCAGTTATAAGGAGTTTCAAAATTACACATAGTTTTATAATTCCCCCTGTTTCTGGTCGCCTGATAATATGATGGTTTCTCAATCTTTTCTTCCGTAAGCTGCTTGGCAATCTGGAACGGTCCCATGCCATCCACTGTCAGCCTGAAAATCTTCCGCACAACCTCCGCAGCTTCATCATCGACAATCCAAAGATTTTTGTCATCAGGGCTTTTTACATAGCCATATGGCGGATTGCTCGTAATCGGTTTTCCCTCTTTCCCCTTTGCCCGCAAAACTGCGGTGATCTTCCTGCTGCAGTCACGAAGATACCATTCGTTCATGATATTCAAAAAAGGGGCGAATTCACTGCTGGTGTTGTTGGTACTGTCAACACCGTTGGAAACAGCAATAAAACGGACACCCTTCTCCCGGAAGAATACCTCGGTGTAGAATCCCACCTGAAGGTAATCCCTCCCCACACGGCTCATATCTTTTACTATGACTGTGCTGACGTCGCCGTTTTCAATCCGGCTTAACATCTGCTTCCATCCCGGTCTTTCAAAACTGCCGCCGGAAAATCCGTCATCCGTAAAATGCACCGTGTTCGTGTACCCGTTATTTTTTGCGTAGTCTTCCAGCATTTTCTTCTGGTTGACTATGCTGTTGCTGTCCCCCGCAAGATCATCGTCCCTTGAGAGTCGCTCATAAAGAGCTGTTATTCTGTTGTCACCAGCCGTCCTGTTGTTCATTCCGAACTCCTTTCCGGCGGCTGGCTCATCTGTGGTGAATCCATCTTAACATAACTTTCCGTGCCTGTCACCATTTCATTCAAAATTAAGCGGGGAATTTTTTCATCCAGCGTGTCTGCGTATCCCGAACCCGTATATACCCTGACCTTGAAAAGCGTCCCTCCGATTCTTCTGTAAAAAAATCCAGCCTCATGCGGGCTGGTTTCCATCATCCTGTCATTATCCGTTTTTACTGTTTCCATGCATCCTCCCTTGCGCATCCGGCTCACTGCCGTTATAATGTTTCTTATGCTTCCGTTATTTGTAACCATATTTTTGTGTTATCCGTATCCCATATTCCCATTCTCCTTTCTTGTAACCAATTTTTAAATAAAAAGAATTACATCTTTCACTAATGGGAGAAAAACGGCTATAAAAACGGAAGTGTTTTTGAAAAAACTGCTACAAAATTTTATTTTTTTGCAAAGGACTGACTATAAATGCCGAAATACGCTGAGTTCCAGACATTCAGGGAACAAAACTTAATAACCGAAGCTGACGGGGATATGCTCCACCGTGAAGCCCGTGCGCTTGCCCTCCGGCGTATCGAGGAAAGCGCACGGACAGAGGAGGATTTCAGGGAAGTCATTAAATGGTGGGATAAACTGGATGCTAACAGGGAACGCAGGGAAAGGGATCATGAAAAAGGACGCTCCGTTGTCCCTCTGGAATGGGGCACAGACGAACCATATCTTTCTGACAGGCCTTCCTATGACACGGTTTTAAGAAGGCTCATGCTTGCAGGCGATTTCATTGACCTCATATTTGACTGCCCGGAAACGCTACATGAACTTGTCACGGATGCGGATTTATCAAGAATATTAAAAGACCTGAAACCGCATCTCAAAAATATGCTCTATTATCTGTTCCTGCATGATTACTCTGCTGCGGAGTATGCGGAGAACATCGGACAGTCAGACCGGAATATCCGTGGCATTCGGGAGACTGCACTGAAAAAGATACGGAAACTTTATGGCGGCATACTCGCATACAGACAAGAGAACAGCCTTCCGATGACGATTGATGAAAAATATTTCTTAAACAATGGCGTGCGGAAGAAAAAGGACAGCAGACAGCTTGACCGATAACAGGTAACTGCTTATAATATAGGAAGTATTACATCAGATGATGCAATGAGCGCAAGAGAGGAAAGAGGGAGCTTGCTCACTCTTGACGAACGGCGAATGCCGATCATGAACGAAGTTCATGATATGATAGATTGATGGATTGGAGCAGATTTTCTATGAAGAATTTATTTGAACATACCAGCGCACCGTGGATTCGGTACAGCAACTACGAATATAAAACAGATAATAATGACAATCTTTACATAACCGTTTCCAAAGATGCCAAGCCGGAAATGTACCGCCCCATGCAGAAAGCAGGACAACTCGTTATGGATGCCGTAAATGTCGGACTTGCCGCCATGCACAAAGTCCCGGAAGAAGAACTGAAAGAATCTGTCCTCGGTTTTGTGCGGAAGTACGGTTTCCTCGGCTTTATGACCGCCCTGCCGACAACAGCGGATTTTATCACCTATGAATCCGTGTATCTTCCCAAGAACCACTTTATAAAGGAAGAATCCCTCTCCACTGAGGATTACCTTTCTTATTTCTATCCTTTTAATAAGCCGGATTTCAGAAAAAAAGGCGTGGAATCGGGATGGTCTGTGACTGACCGTGAGGGCATTGCAATCGCAATGGCTATGGGGAATGCGCCGCAGGCTGTGACGATGGGATTCCAGAAGGAATATGCCGAAAAGTACGACTGGATTGTGAAAGAGTTTACTGACCTTGCGTTTACGTTTATGACAAGTTTCCTTTATTACCTCGATTATGATTCGCTTGACGAAGATACCCGCAGCCTGTACCGTCAGGGCATTTCCGCTTTCGGCGGTATTGCCCCAACTTACCGGATCGCACTTGAAAAGGATGCGCCCGTCATTGTATGGGACTTCCATTCCCTACTTATCATGGTTCAGATGTGTTTCTCCTTCATGCTCACGGATAAGGACAGCGATATGCGGATGTGCAAGCACTGTAAAAAAGCTTTTATTGCAAGCAGAAAAGGAAATGAGTTTTGCAGTCCGCAATGTAAAAACCAATATAATGTATACAAATCAAGAGAAAAGAAAAAGGGGAACAAAAACGATGATTGAAAACAGGAATGTAAATATCATAACCGATGCTGACGGTAAAAAGCTGGCCTTGATTAACGATATACGTTTCAAGGGCAAACGGCAGATTGACTGGGATGATGTAAAACAATATCTTGAGGGATATGTCGGTGACTATTACGAAATTGAAGAAAGTGCAGAACGTATTTATATCGGAAATGAACTTCCGGAAGAATACACGGAATCAGAGAGCCGTAAAAGCCTTATGGGGGCTAATGCGAAAGCTAAGGCAAATGCCGCCACTGCAATACCGGAGCTGATCCAGATAGCATCCAATCCGGCTTATGAGGAAAACCGCAAGGAAAAACACAATAAAAATGCCAAATTCGGCTGGTACAGGTATGATGTCCGTTTTGCCCTCCCGGTCTATGAAGAAAACGTACTCGTCAGATACAATATTTTCCATGCCCGGCTTCTAATCAACCACGCTGAAAACGGCAAAAAATATCTGTATGACATTTTGGCAGTAAAAAAAGAAACGAGCAAGCCGTAACAAGATGTACGGTGAAAACCCATTTCTTATTGTCAATAATAAGCTATTTTTCCCGTCCTGTCAATCCCCGATTTTGATTTTTTCAAAATGCCGCCATTGGCATTTCTAATGCAATGGGGGAACTTTGTTCCCCCTTAACTACCCCATAGCAGGAAGCGCAGAAGATGTCAAGACCGCCGCAGGCGAGGCAGAGCCGATGTCTTGACATCTTCTGCGCTTCCTGCTACCACCTGCGGGATTTCCACAAAATTAAAGAGAATAAATCAAGTCATGCAGCACTATTTCCTCCGCCCTGCTCCTGATGCTGTTTGTTTTTTGAATCCAAAGCAGCCAGTCATCGGATTTTAGCTGCTCCGTCACACCCTCGTTTTTTGCCATCTGTCTTACAAGCCTGTCCATCATTTCATTACATTCCTCGTCAATCTCTGCAAGATGCTTCCATAAGGTTTCCGACAAAAGCATATAAGAATAAATGCCCCTGTGGTTTTCTTCCAAAAACCGCTTTCTCATTCTCCCATACTTCCCGATCTGATATTCTATTGTATCCGAAAGTTTGAGATCAGGGATTAGATAATCGCCTTCCCAATGATATGTAATCTCCATATACAACCGCCTTTCTTTGTGCTAAACTGTTTACAGATACGAATAAAAAGAGCTATCACCCACTTTCTTTACCACAACATCTGCAAGTTTCCATTCACCACAAATGAGCCAGCCGCATATGTTGTATTTTAGCAGATGCCCCATTTCCGCTAAAATACTGCGTTTGCCGAAAATGTTTACATCTACAGTTCACAACATATCACATCGTCCATGTACTGACATTTCATAAACATATCGGAGCTTTTCTGCGCGTCCGTCTGTGATATTCCTGCAACATTACGCATTTTCGTGTATAAGAAGAGATTTTTATAAAAATGGCTCTCATCCACAAACAGCCGATCCACGCCAAGCTCCTCAAAAGTCACTACATTGTCTTTCCGCTCCTGCTTGTTTAATTTTTCCAGCCTTGCGTCCAGCAGCTTCTTTGTCTTTTCCATTTCTTTAATGGTATAGCGCTCCCCCTCCGCCGCCTTTGCGTCTGAGATTGCAAGGATGATGTCATCAATCTGCCGCTCTATGGCCGCAATCTGGCGCTCTATGGAAAGGGGGATCTTCTCAAACTGGCTGTGGCCGATAATGATACCGTCATAATCCCCGGTGGCAATGCGGGAGCAGAACTTTTTCCTGTTTGCAGGCTCAAAATCCTTTTTCGTTGCCACTAGAATATTTGCACCCGGATACAGGCGCAGAAAATCACTGCCCCACTGCTCTGTCAAATGGTTAGGCACAACATAAAGATTCTTATGGGAAAGCCCCAGCCGCCTGCTCTCCATACCTGCTGCCACCATCTCAAAGGTCTTCCCCGCACCCACGCAGTGGGCAAGCAGGGTATTTCCCCCATATAGGATATGTGCCACCGCATTTTTCTGGTGCTGCATCATGGTAATCTCCGGGTTCATGCCCACAAATCGGATATGACTCCCATCATACTCACGGGGGCGGATGCTGTTGAAAAGCTCATTATAGGTCCGACACAATGCCTCCCGCCGATCAAGATCTTTAAACACCCACTCCTTAAAGGCTTCCCGGATCACCTCCTGCTTCTGCTGGGCGACCATAGTTTCCGTCTTGTTAAGTACCCGCTTTTCTTTCCCGTCTTCCGTTGTTATCTTGTCGTATATCTTCGTATCCCGTAAGTTCAGGGCGTCTTCCAAAAGTCGGTAGGCGTTTGCCCTGCCCGTCCCGTAAGTGGAAGTGACGAGGAAATTTCCGCGGGTATCAAGGTTCTTCTCTGAAATATGCCACCGCCCGGTTTCTTTCGCATACCTTGCCGCAATCTTTCTACCAAGATAATTCCCCGGTGTCTGGAACAGTTCCCCCATGAACTGTGTAATATAAGTATCCTCCACCCATGCAGCACCCAGCCGCACCTCTATCTCCGGAGCGTCAAGGTCTTTAGGCTGCACTTTCTTAAGATACTCCACGTTAGGCGCATACTCCGGGAGGCTTTCTGCATAATATTCTGCTGTGCGCAGCTTTTCCCTTACATTGCCGGAAAGATATTCGTCCGCCGCCTCCCACTTTTCTGTCACCGGGTTTTTAAAGATTACCCCGGTAAGTTCCCTTGTGGCTTCCTCCTCCGTTTTCCCGCATAGTTCCGCCATAAACGGTATGTCTACCCTTGCTTTTTCCCCGATGGAGACCGCAAGGGCTTCACTGGCGGTATCCACGCTGGTGACGGGTTCCGCTTTCCGTATGGTGCGCTTGGTAAAGATATCCGCCTTGCGCTCTAAATTCCCGTTCTCGTCAACCACCTCCAGCGCCGCCAGAAGGCAGTAGCTGGAATCCTGTGAGAAAGCCCTGCGGTTGGCGTTGCTGCTGATCAGGCCGTATTTCTTAGTAAAACTGTCATACTCTGTGTCCAGCTTTTTCTGCAGTGCTTCCACTTCCGCATCACTTTTATCTTCCATCTGGCAGCGGATCAGTTCCTGCGTAATATCCCGCAGTTTTACCATGCCAAGGACACGCTCCGTGGTCTTTGCCGGGATCTCCACCGGGTTCATCCTTGCATTCTCCCGGTAATATACCTTCCCGTTTACTTCCGCAAAACTGAAATTCTTCACGGAAGGGTCGGCGGGTATGGAAGCGCCCGCCTGGTCCGGCAGGAGTTCCTCCGGCTCCCTGTCCGTGATATCTCCCTGAATATGGCTTACTGCCTCCTTCAGCTGTTCCGACAGGGCTGTGCCCTCCATGGGCTTTACTGTGAGCGCCTGCTTCCCGAACTGTGTGCTTTCCATGGCAAATTTCCCCAGCACCATTTCCGGGTGGGCGGCAAAGTAGCTGTTTACAGAATATCCCTCCGGCGTAGTGTCAAGGCTTACCCATTCTGGCTGTTCCAGGGCCGCCCTGTCCCTTCTCTGGAAAAACAGGATATCCGCCACCACTTCCGTCCCCGCATTTTTTAAGAACGCATTCTCCGGGAGCCTTATGGCACCCAATAAATCCGCGCGGTTTGCGATATACTGGCGCACGGAAGGGTTCTGCTTGTCCATGGTGCCGCTCGACGTGACCACCGCCACCACCCCGCCGGGGCGCACAAGGTCAAGGGACTTTGCGATAAAATAGTCATGGATCAGGAAATTGAATCGGTCATACCGCCTGTCCGCCACCTTGTATGCGCCGAAAGGCACGTTCCCGATTACGCAGTCGAAAAAACTGTCCGGGTACTGTGCGTGTTCAAACCCTTGTATGGAGATACGGTTCTCCGGGTAAAGCTGCCCCGCAATCCTGCCGGAAATGCTGTCGAGCTCCACGCCATACATCTTAAGGCCTCCCATTCCCTCCGGCACAAGCCCCATGAAGTTCCCGGTGCCGCAGGAAGGCTCCAATATGTTTCCCTGCTTCAATCCCATATTTCCAAGGGCTTCATACATGGCCTTTATGACCACAGGCGGCGTATAAAACGCATTTAAGGTGGAAGCCCTTGCCTGTCGGTATTCCTCCTCTGTCAGTGCCTGTTTTAACTGCATATATTCCGCCGCCCATGCCCCGTTACCTTCCCCGAAAGCTGCCGGGATGCCGCCCCAGCCCACATACCGGGACAAAATATCCCGTTCTTCCGGCGTGGCTGTGCGGTTTTCCCCTTCTATCTTTTTCAAAGTAATAATAGCTTCCATGTTGGCACGGAATTTCTGCTTTGGCCCGCCTGCGCCCAAGTCATCATAGGTAATACGGAAATTGGCCGGAGCGGGGAGGTTTTTCTGTCCTTCCGGATTTTCCGGTTCTCCTGAATGTTTCTGTCCTTCTGCATTTCCCTGTCCTTCAAGATTTTTCCCTTCTGCTGTCCCTTCTGCTTCCAGTGAATCTTCGGAATGCAAAACGTCTCCTGCCTGTTCCCCCGTACTTTCCTTTTGTGAAGGCTCGTTTTGGAAAAATTCTTTTTGCGGAAATTCTTTTGGTGCTTCCTCTGAAGGCGCTTTTTTCTCCACAGGCGCGGCGTTCATATCCATGAAATCAAATAAGGACAGCTGCACGCTGTCCCCGATCCGTATCCCTTCCTGTATGCCTTTTTTCTTTTCCGGGAAAATGGTATAAGTGCCTTCCACATATCCCCGTACCTTTTCCAGAAGACGCTCCTTTTCATCATAGCCCTCAAAATCCGCCGGGAGCGCCGCCAGCGCCTGTTCCATGTTTTTAACGAGAATATCCCCTCCCTCCGGGGTTCCCAAAAGGCCGGCAATCTCTTTCCTGTGTTCATACGGGGACGGCGTTCCGTCCCACGGGCGTGTAACAGCTGCCGGGATGCGGCTGTAAAAATTTGCGGCCTGGGAAACAATCCTCTCTTTTTCATACTCCGGCATACGGGAAATATCCGCCGTGCTTAAATATCTGTCATGCCCAATCAGATATTTTATCCGCTTCGCCACGGCCGGCCATTTCAGCAGGGCTTCCGCTTTTACATCCTCAAGCCTCCCCCTGGTGAGGAGCAGTCCCTTCCCATCATGCCATACACCGGAATCCTCTGCGTTATCGTAGATAGTCCCGCCGCCCCCGATCCCGTATTCTTTCCAGAGGAAAGCTGCTTTCTCTTTATCCGTCCTGTCCTGTAGAAAATAAGAATAAATGCCCAGCCGCCAGTCTGGGGCTTTTCCCTTTGTAAGATAAGCGTCAATCTCGTCCTGCGTAATAAATGCCGGGGATTCCTCCCATGAAAAGCCCTCCCTTGCCCGGTACGGGACTGCCTCCTGCAAAGACTCCTTGCCCTCTGCCGCTACACCCTCCGCCATATCCTTTTCCACAGGCGCTGATATGTCCGTATGTTCCGTATCTGCATTGGAACCTGCCGCGTCCAATACCTCCTGTGGGGCATATTCCCCCTGCCTAAGGAGCTGGTGGATGCGCCCGCTTACCTCTTCCCATGTCAGGAATGCCTTATACAGCACCGCCCCATGCACGGAATCCCCGGCGGCGATCTGCATCCCCAGCTCGTCATGCCAGACGGAATATTTCCTGCCGCCGACGATAATGCCCCTGCCGCCGGTCCCGTATTCCTTACGGATAAATTCCGCAGATTCCTCCTCCGTCCGGGAAGCCATGAAATGATAAATAATATGCGGCAGGCTTCCCTTCCGGTTCCCGCCTGCCCGGAGCACCCCGTCCACTACGTCTGCGGGGATAGTGATCTCCCCGGCATACAGCGCCTGCACACGCTCCTCAATCTGCCGTATCTGCTGCTCCACGGAAGGGAACCTTCCGCTATGCGCAGAAAAAGCAGGGGCTTTGGTTTCCCCCGCTTTCTCCATATCCTGTCCGTTTCCTTCTCCCTCTAGCTGTACACCAGTTCCTGCAGGACGCTCTCCTCCGCCATGGCCGTCAGGCTGTTCATATGCGCCGCCCACGCCAGCGGGTCCTTCCCCTTGTCCGGCGCCGGATATTTCTCCAGAAGCCTTTCCACTAAGGCTTCCATCCTCTCCGCTGCCGCTTCCTCTATATCCGCCAGGTGGCTGTCCAGCTTCCCTTCCAGCATCATGCCCTGGTACCAGCCCACCCGGTTCTCCTTTAAGAATGTCTTCCGCAGCATCCCGTATTTCCCGATGGGCCTCTGCTCCTCCTCTATTGTCAGGTCCGGGATCAGGTAGTCCCCCTCCCAGTGGTATGTCAGTTCCATCCGCACTCCCTCCCTTCCCGCTTTCAGTTTCATGCTTTAAAGTGCTAAATTTATTGTAACCGATTCCTGTACGGTTTTCAAGGGCTTTCTGTTCTTCTTTCAGACAAATTTCTTTCACTGTCCGGCCGATGCCCCGAAGGAGCGGCTCCGTAAGGCTGCTTATGGCATTTCCCAATACAGCCAGCGCCGCAGGGGTATTGAAGTCCGTGATCCCCACAAAATCCCCCTCCTCAAGGTATTCCATGGGGTCTAAGCCGCACCGGAGGGCTGCCGCGTAAAAGATGCTGTTTTTCAAAAGCTCCCTGAAAGTTACCCTGACAGCATCCTCCCCAAGCCCTTCCAGATATGTCCCTTCCACTTCATAGTCCAGCCCCTGCATGGCTTCTTTTAAGTTATCTTCCGCAATGCGGGAAGAAACCGCCATGAGCGCCGGGCCTATGCCTGCCGCTTCCTTCCCCTTGAGCCCGTAGGTATCCGACACATAAGAAAGCACTTCCGCTTCATGCCGCTCTTCCATCTTCCAGAGGACAGGCGTCCATCCGCCCTGCACCAGACGGGTATCGGAAACGTCAAACACATATTTCAGCTTCATCTTCGCCCTGCTGTCATCCAACAGCGCAATCCCCTTTGCGCCCCTCCTTACCCACCGCCCTACTTTCCCGTTCCAGTCCTCCAGCGACACACAGGCAGTGGCGTCCGGGCGCTGGGCATGGACCAGCATGGTGTCTGGAAACGGATAACGGTACAGTTTTGCCGCCGTGCCAAGGTACCCCATCCAGTCCCTTGGGGAGCTGCTGATCTTTTTTGCCTCCTTCCTGGCAAGCTGCTGGATTTTCTGCAGTCTGTCCATTGTAAAGTCCCCCTCTCTGAAATGCTGTTATCTGGCTTTTATTTTCCTTTCTTCCCTTCCTGCTTCCCCTCTTCCCCCTTCGGGAAATCAAGGCTGAAATCAATCCGCCCGTCCTCCGCCTTCATCACGATATCCGCCGCAAAAGTCTGGTCCCTTTTTGCAGAATACAGATCCTTTGCATGGCTGCGCCCGGTTTTTAAAAGCTCTTTTGCCATCTTTTTTTCAATTTTCTTTTTCATGCCGGAAAGGTAGCGGTTCTCTTTCCAGAGGGTGAACGGACACTCGCAGTTGTTACAGTAAAAGTTCTTCTTTCCCTCATAGACCTCCGCCCCGCATAAGGGGCAGCTGCCTATGCTTTCTTTCCGGCGGAACCGGCCAAGTTCACTTTCCGGGATTTTCCTGCACCCTTCCAGTATCTCCCCCACCAGTTCCGTAATGCCTTCCGTAAAATCCTTACTGTCCAGCTCCCCCTTCTCCATGCACAGCAGGCCATTCTCCCATTCTGCGGTCATGAGCGCCGACTTTAGATATTCCGGCATGACTGCTACCAGCTCCATTCCCTCCGGCGTGGGGATAATCTGCCGCCCTTTCCTTGCCGCATAGCCGGAGGATACCAGCTTTTCAATGATCCCCGCCCGTGTCGCCGGGGTGCCAAGGCCTTTTTTCTCCGTATCCCGCTCAAAATCCCCCCTGCCCGCTGTCTCCATGGAAAGCAGGAGCTGGTCTTCCGTAAAGTGCTTCGGGGCGGAGGTAAAATGTTCGCTGATTTCTGCCTGAATGTTTTCAAATACCTGCCCCTCTGCCAGTTCCGGAAGCTTACCTTCCTTCCGGCTCCCGGCAGGTTCCGGCAGTCCCTGGTCACCTGCATCTTCCGCAGTCTTAAAAGCGCTTTTCAGCATATACTCAAAGTCTTTCCAGCCATTGTGTGTGACGGTCTTTCCGAAGGCGGCAAAAATATGGCCGCTGCAGGAAAGTTCTGCCTTCACTGTTCCATAGATATGCTTCTCCCCTGTCGCGCACAGGAGGCGGCATGCAGTAAGCGCCAGCACTTTCCGCTCCGCTTCCGGCAGGGCTGGAAGGTCCGCTTCCCCGATCCTTGCAGTGGGGATAACTGCATGGTGGTCAGTGACCCTTTTACTGTCCAACACCCTGCTAATATCCGGAACCGGCATCTCCATGCCTGATAAAATATTTTCCCCAAATAAGCCGGAATGGAGGACTGCTTCTATTACCTTCCCCACTGTCTGCCCCATGTCGTCAGACAAAAACTGGCTGTCCGTCCGGGGATAGGTCGCCAGCTTTTTCTCATAAAGTCCCTGCAGGTATTCCAGCGTTTCCTTTGCGGTAAAGCCGAAAATGCGGTTGGCGTCGCGCTGTAAGGTGGTAAGGTCATAGAGTTTTGGTGGCGGTACCGTCTTTTCCTCTTTTATCACGGATACCATCTGTGCCTGCCCGCCGCTGCATTCTTCCAGCATTTTCTGTGCTTCTTTCCTGTTATCCATGCGCCCTGACACTGCCTCCATCCCGCCGCTGGAAATATGGACTGTAAAATACTTTTCTTTCTTAAAACCCCTGATTTTTTCCTCACGCTCCACAAGCATGGCGAGGGTGGGCGTCTGCACCCTGCCCACCGCCAGCTTCTTAAAGTATTTCGTAGTATATGCCCGCGTGGCGTTCATTCCCACCAGCCAGTCCGCCTTCGCCCGGCAGACGGAGGCCTCGCAGATATCCCGGTACTCCTTTCCGTCCTTCAGGTTTGTAAAGCCTTCACGGATTGCGGAATCCTCCATGGAACTGATCCACAAACGCTTTACTGGGAGGGTGCTTCCGGACAGGTCGTATACATGCTTAAATATAAGCTCCCCTTCCCGGCCTGCGTCTGTTGGATAGTTGGAATAGGTGACTTAGAAAATATCCATTATTCAAGGGTTTCCAGTGCCCCTATGAATTTGTAATGGATAGTAAGTCGTTGAATTTTCTGCCCGTCAACTTCTACGGGTTCAGAAACAAGAATTTTTTCTATAAGTTGATTGATTATCTTAAAATTGAGTTCTGTTATTCCTGCATAACCGCTTATCTGCTCCGCAAACTGCTCAATGGAAGATAACTGCTCCCTGTCCGCTATGGCACTTTTTTCAAGTTCCTTTATCTTGGCGGTCAGTTCTTCCTGCTCGCTGTCATACCTTGCCGACAACATCTGAAAACGCTTTTCGGTCAGCAGTTCCCTTGTCAAGTCCTCATACAATTTGGCATACAGGTTTTCAATCTCCGACACACGCTGTTTACATTGCCTTAATTCCTTTTTCTGCTGTTCCCTGTCCGCTGACATTTGGAGATTAAGACGCTCGGCAATTTCCGTTACCATTGCTTTCCTGTCCGCCAGTGCCTGTCCTGCGTGTTTCTGAATGTCTGCAAGCACAACTTCGTGAACCGTCCTCGCCTCAATGGTGTGTGCCGAACAACCCTCTTTCCCAAACTTACGGTATTTGGTACAGCAGTAGAAAGTCTTGTCTAATACGTTGTTACGCTTTCTTTTCTGCTCGACTTTGACAAGCATGGCACTCCCGCAATCGGCGCATTTTATAATTCCTCGGAAAATGTTGTCATATCCGCTTGAACTTTCCCCGATAACGGGTGGTCTGCTCTCCAAAATCTTCTGAACATTGTTCCAGCGGTTCTGTTCAATGATTGGCTCATGTGTGCCATAAATGACTTCACGCTCCGCATACGGGATATACTGTCTTTTCTTGGAACGCATGGTTTTTGTCGGTCTTTCCGCTACGGTAAGGTTTCCTGCATAAACGGGGTCATGTAATATCTTGCTGACATAAGCGGTGTCCCAGTCATACATCTTTTCCTCATCAGTGTACCGCTCAAACATTTCCTTTTTGTAGAAACTTGGCTTAATGACTTTTGCCTTACGCAAGCGGTTACAGATAGTGTGAAGCCCCACACCCTCCTCGGCGATTGAGAAAATCAGTTCCACAACGGGGGCGGTCACTTCATCAATGACAAGGTGGTTATGGTCTTTCTCGTCTTTCTGATAACCGAATGGGGCGGTGGTAGCCATATACTTGCCCTGCATTTTTCTTGCGTGGAGTGCGCTCTTGATTTTCCTTGACGTGTCCTTTGCGTACATTTCATTGATGATGTTGCGGAACGGTGTAATATCCATTTGAGCGTTGTCTATGGAGTCCACCCCGTCATTGATTGCAATGTACCGCACGTTATGGTTAGGGAAAAATACTTCGATATAAGTACCTGTTTCAAGATAATTCCTCCCCAATCGTGACAGGTCTTTTGTGATGAGCGTTGACACTTCCCCGTCCTGTATGTCCTCGATAAGCTGTCGGAAAGCGGGGCGGTCGTAATTTGTACCGCTGTAACCGTCATCAACGTAAAACTGGCAGTTCAGAAAACCGTTGCGCTTTGCGTAATCTTTCAGCATGGTTTTCTGTGTGCTGATACTCATGCTCTCGTTGTTCGTGCCGTCATCTTTGGAAAGCCTGCAATATAAAGCAGTGATTTTGTCATTATTCAGTTTTGCCCTTTTCATGTCGTCCTCCTTGATGAAAAGGGACTTCCTCAATTCCTATTATACTATATTCCCTTTTCCGTTTCCAGTGCTAATTTGCGTTGTTTTCCGCTATCTCTTTGACCTTTTTTGTTATCTGTTCCTCGGCTATCCGCTTGAATACCGTTTCCATTTTTTCAGTGCCTACATAGTGCCTTTCCACGATTATTTTTGTGGGTGGGCGTTGTCGGGTGGCTCTTTGCCCTGTCTTGCTGTCTTTGCTCATAAATCTGCTCCTTTACAATAAAATAGAGCGCATAGACTGGTTTCTATACGCTCTGACGCTGTGTTACCTATTCAGTTGTGATTGTGATAATGGTTGTTTAGACAAACCGGAATTTGGTTAATGTATATGTTCATCATAAAACCCAACAAAATCCTCGAACAACTCCAAGTCCAATGAATTACACCATTTTTCCCTGTCAAGGTTTTGATATATATAATTAGCTTTATCCTCCGAAAACCGTTCCCTGTTTTCCTCTGTGTTATAGTCATAGTCAAGCGTTTTGAGCCATTCATCAAATTTCGCATTAAACTCATTGCGATATGTGTTGTCATTGAAATAGTTATGTCCTTTATTCTCAAGAGGAATAAAGCTAAATCGGGAATCGTCCTTGTATTTTTCATAATAAATTTCGTAACCGTATTCGGCTGGAACAACTTCATCATCAAAGCTATGCACAATCATAACAGCGGCATTGCTTTTTGAGAAGCCGTCCAACGCAGTATTTGAGGCATACCCGCCATATTGAATCCTCTCATGCAGTTTCACAAATGGTAACATCAAATAAATACCATTTCCTACCTGTTTTTTCCCCTCGGCTTCAAACAGATTCGATGAAGCGTTAAAACCCGAACACGCTATAACGGCTTTTACTTCGGGGTGGTATGTAAGCACACTGCAAACACTGTAGCCGCCCCAGCTATGCCCAAATAAAACGATTGGCAGACTTGGGAATTTCCCGCTTTCTTCCACAAATGTGATTGCATGGTCAAGGTCAATTACTCCCTGTGGAAGTCCTCCGACTCCCTCACCCTCGCTTTCATCATTTCCCGTAGCGTCATAGGAGAAAACATAATATCCATGACAGGCAAAATAATTCACACAATCCATATAAGAATTATGTCCACCTCCACCAAAGCCATGTGCCATTACAACGATACCACGCTGGTTTTCTCCCGAACTATACATATATCCCGCCAGTTTCTGCCCCCCCGTTGGAACTAAACTCATATTTCGTGCGGTGCAATCCGTCAAAGTCATCAACGTAGAGCATAAGCGGCTCATAGCTCTCAAATCGCTGGTTAAAATTCTCGTTATATACCATTACAGTCAATATCCAATCGCCAGCAATTATTAGTGTGACCACAATAGATAATATAATAAAGAGAATCTTTTTCTTCTTAGATTTCGGTTTCGTATTTTTCATATCCATATCCTTTTTGACTCATTGTTGTGTCGGAAAATTCCGATTTGTATCTCCAATAGAATACCACAATCACACTCATATTTCTATCAGATTTTCATTAAATTTCTTCCTCCCTCCGTTTCGTTTTGTTCTGTTGCCTGTTATGCTGTCGGTTCTCGTTCTGAAGCTCCCTCGCAAGGTTCTTTTTGTTGTAGCTGATTACCTCGGCATATGCTAACTCTGTGGCGGTCTTTGTCTGCTCCTTGCCGATACTGTCATACTCGGATTGCAAGGACTGTATTTCCGCTTTCCACTGTTTCGGAGTTATCTTCTCGCCGTTCTGTAAAAGGCTCTGCATACGCTCCTTTAATTCGGGGTACTTCGATAAGCTGTCCTTATGCTCCTTATCGTATTTCATTTTCGCAAATCCTTTGAGTGACTGGCTCTCCTTATAGGTGGCTTGGATTGGTGCAAAGAGGGCATACAGTTTTGACAGTTCTTTTAATCGGCTTAGTTTCTGCCCCTTTGATAAATGCACTGTTTCAAGCTGGCTGTATTTCTGCTCCCTGTCCTCTGTAAATTTCGCAAGGCTCTCAAAGCTGTCTATCTTCCTTGTGGTGATGAATTTCTCCGCATTGTCGGCTGACTGCAAGGCGGTTCGGTCGGATATTTTTCTTAGGTGCTTTCCGCTGACAATCGGCAGGTCAAGCCTGCCTTTGCGCTCCCTCACTTTTGCAATCATCTCCATGACTTCATTCTTCACGCTGACCGCTGTACTCTTAATCTTGGCGTACTGTGCGCTGTGAAGTTCCTGCTTGGCAAGCATAAGCATTTCTTTCGCCTGCTCCAACAGCATATTGTTCCTGATGATTTCACGATTGATGTTGCCCCTCTCGGTCTGTATGCCCTTGCGTTCTAAAGCGTTGGCAACCGCCCCGATATGGATTGTCGGCTCTCTGTCAATGCCCTGTTCCTTAAAAGAACGGTGTTCCCAATGTACCGCAATCCCCAACTGCTCATTGGTGGCATTGATTGTGTCGGCTAAATCTTTGCGCCACATCTTGGCGTTTTCTTTGCTGTTCCAGTCGGTGCTGTCGGCGGTGTGGCATTTCCACTGTTTCCTGTTCCGCTTGTCAACTTTCTGCTGTCCTGTCTTTTTATCAATCACTGGTATCTTTTCGCCGTTTTCGTCAAGGTCATAGATTTTCTTCTGTTTCGCTCCCCATTCCCCGTTTTCAGTGAGAGGACGCATTGTGAGTAAAACATGGATATGTAGATTGCGCTGTCCTTTGTCGTTCTCGCTGTCATGTATCGCCCAATCCGCACACATTCCCTTATCAACAAAATTCCGCTGAACGTAATCCCTCACAACTTCCTCCGCAAGTTCGTAACTCCATTCGTTGGGGAGTGACGCTTTTAACATTCTCGCAAGCTGTGATTTCTGCCCTTTCTCTGACAGTTCAACAGCGTTCCATAAGGTGGCTCGGTCTGCATACTCTTTGGGGGCGTTGGGTGGGAGAGTGATTTCGCTATGCACTAAATCCTCATGGTATTTGGGGCGGTAGGTCTGCCCGTCAAACTCGCTGACAAGAATACTCCTGCTGATGTATGATGCTTTCTCAACTGCCGACTGCCCTTTGCTCCGCTTGACTATGGAGAAACGTGTGCTTGCCTGTTTCGTGACATTAGCCATGCGCAACACCTACATTCTGCCGATAAAGTAGTGGGGCGCACTCATAGACTTTGTGGGCAGATAAAAGCCGCACTTTGGCTTTTGTCTGAACGCAAAGTTCACTAAAGGGTAGCAAGCGCAGCTTGCGAAGGGGAATTGTCGTTTCCCCTTTTGGCTGCCGCAAGGCAGACAACGCCCTCCGCAGGAGTCCATGCAAGTGAAACTTGCTCCCCGAAGGGCGCACATACCACCTCTGGTGGTATATCTGTGCGCACCCCGTAAACGGGGTGAATACGTTACCTCGGCTTTTCAGTTCCGTTGCCCTCGTCATTCCGTACCGCCCTCGCTTTCATTTTCGGCATTGGGGAGAGTGGGTTGTGGGGGAGTGGTTTCTCGGCTTTCCGCTTTGATTTTAGATATAATCTGCTGACACTCCCTTGTCTGCAAGGCAACCGATAAGATGCGGTTTAACTCGCCCTCATCATAGCGGTAGCAGTCGGGGAAATACTTCACGATAATACCGCCCATGATGTACTTGTGGTGGTTCTCGGCTTTGCGTTTCTTCTCGTTCTGCTTTTTCTTTTCGTTGGCTACACGCTGTTTTGCCTGTTGCAATACCTGTAATGCTTTTTCTAAGTCCTTGCTAATTTCCTGTTTGTTCTCAATCATTTTTAATACCTCATTCTTTCTGTGCTGTGTTAATAGTTTCTGAAAACAAAAAAGGTAGCAGATTGTCTGTTAAGATAATCGCTACCCAAAGGTAAACAATATTTAGTTTTATATATCCTTTTTCCACTGATTTAAAATTTTTTTATCATATGCAAATCCAAAATGTTTATGGCATATCTTTTTTCTTTCTAGCAAATAAAACTTTTTCTACTCGTTTTTCGTCCATTTTTAATATAGTTATTTGATACCCTTTATATTCAAAAGAATCCTCTTTTTCAGGCACTCTCCCTAACTCATTCATTATCCACCCATTTACAATTCCCGACTGCATTTCTTCATCAGCAACTTCTATATTTAATACCTCAAATACCTTTTCAATGTTTGCACTGCCTAAAACCATATACTCCGTTTCTGATTTCTTTTCAATCTCTGAACTGACTTCATCATATTCGTCCCAAATCTCTCCCACAAGTTCCTCTAAAATATCCTCCAATGTGATTATCCCTACTGTTCCCCCATACTCATCTAATACAACTGCAATATGTATTTTTTTATTCTGCAATTCTTTTAATAATATGCCTATCTTTTTATTCTGTGGAATAAATAGGGCTGGTCGGATAATTTCGGATATTTCCTTATTACCATGATATACATAATTATAAAAATCTTTTTGATAAATTATCCCCACAATATGGTCTATGGAATCTTCGTATATGGGAAGTCTTGAATAAGCAGTATCAGCAAACACATTAGCAATTTCTTCTTTTGTGGTTTCTGTTGAAACAGCAGTAATATCAATTCTTGGGGTTAATATATCAACAGCCTCCTGTTCAGTAAATTCGAGCGCACTTCGGATAAGCATATTTTCCTGCTCGTCTATGCCTCCGTCCTGCTTTGCCTCTTCTACTATGGATAACAGTTCTTCCTCGGTAATACCGCTTTCATCGGTTGGTTTAATTATCATGGACAACATTTTTTTCCATTGCCCAAACAGAAAATTAAATGGGGTAAGCAGTACCATAAGCACATTTAGGAAAGGCGCTGAAAACATGGCAAACTTTTCCGGTGATTCTTTCGCAATACTTTTTGGCGTCACTTCCCCAAAAATCAAGACAATTATTGTAGTGACAGCGGTGGATACGCTCGGACCGACTTCATCACCCAGCAATTTTACAAAAAGTACTGTTGCCAAAGATGCACTTGCAATATTTACGATATTGTTTCCAATAAGGATAGTTGACAATAAGCTGTCGTAATTCTCGGACAGCCGCATTACCAAACAGGCTTTTTTGTTCCCTTTTTCTGCCATATTCTTTATACGAATCCTGTTTAATGATGAAAAAGCTGTTTCTGTTGCTGAAAAGTATGCTGACAAAATGATGCCCGCAGTTATTATCATTAGTGAAATTGTTTCGTTTCCCATTTCTTACCTCTTATCTTTCTATGTCTATATTATCAATTTATTTTGTTATCAATCACTGTTTTCACATATTTTGTTTCCCCTCCCTTGTAAAAAAGATAACAAAAAGCATAGCTATATGCTGTTTTGCACATAACCATGCCTTCATTTTCTGATTAGCTACCATTAAATTTGAAATTGAATCCGCCTCACTGTCTGAGTCGTCGTCCACTTTATTCCCTCCAAAAACAAATTTTATGATAGTATAGCATATTTTCTGACTAAAGGCAAATGGTTTTCAAATATTGAAACTCCGATATTGAAACTCCTAGGAAACTCATATCAAGGTTCACTCGAACTGATTTTCTGCATATACTTTCTTGCCTGCTCTCTCTGTATCTCATTTAACACCCTCGGCTTGCGGTAGCTGACATGTGATTTCGGAAAGGAATAGGTTTTAGATACTTTGTCCTGCTTTATCATCTTGTATATATTGGGAAAATCGGCAACAAGCGTGTCAAGTTTCCGCATGACTGCTTTATCCCTTGTGTAGAGGGTGGCGGTCTGTTCTCCTGCATTATAATTGACAATCGTTTCCTGCTCATATCGTGAAAGTTTCATAGTGCCATATCCCCTTTCCCTTGCTGTGGGTTCTGTGCTGTTTTCCCTCGGCAACTGTCGGCTGTTTTGCCTGCTCCTTTGCTTTGGCTAACCTTGTCTTTATGGAATGGTCACGCTCGGTCAGTTTCCGTCTTTTGGTGGTGGCTGTCAGTTCCGCACACGTTTCTTCGGACAGGGCATTTAATTTCTTCAAAGTATCGCTTACTATCTGCTTTGTGTCACTGTCCTTTATCTGCGGAAGAATAGCAGACAGACTGGCACACGTTTCCGCTTTGCTCTGTTCCCCAAACTGATAAATCAGATTGACTTCATCAGCGTTAAAAGGTATTTGAAAATTTGCGCCCTCACATAAACGCTCCACGCCCACGCACTTAGGGATATTTCTTGTCAGTTCGTAATTATCCCTTGCTGTGATTGTTCCATGACTGTCGGTCTGCCTTACCTCAACTTCGCACTGGCTTTTCTGTTCCAATACAAGCCACTGGTATTTATCGTTTTCTTTCGTAAATACAGTCTGATGCGCATTGGAGTGTGTCTTGCTACGGATATATTTGTCGGCGGTACTGTAATAGTCCAAAATCGGCTGTTCCTGCTTTTTATTCATGGTCTTTGCCCTCCTGTGATATGGATTGATTGATATGATTGATTGGTTTCGGTGCGAATAAATGATTTTCTTCCGTTAATTGTCGGAGATTGGACTGCGGAATATTGTTGTTGTGTATTTCTCCGCATAGTAGAATAGGAGTCCATTTCATACGGTAATTACCGCATGAAAAAAGACTATAACCGTTGCTGTCATAGCCTTTTAAGGATTGAGGAAGTCCCTTTTTTATTTGTATTTGTTTGTCACCCCTCCGCACTATCCAACATCACAGGCATTGACCACGTATTCCAAATCCTTCCTGTTAAGCAGCTTCTTTAAGACTGCAAGCTGTGCCTTCTTATCCTTTGCCACAGTAAGCTTCCATTCCTCCGGGATAATGGGCAAATCCGAAAATGTCCACTTTGCATACCGCCCGTCATAGCTTTCCGGGGGAGCGTATTCCGCAAGATGCCCGAAACACCAGCTTACAAGGCAGTCTTCCCCGGAAAGGTACCCGTCCTCCTTCTTCCCCGCTTTCAATATCTTTGCCAGCGCCTGCGAGACGCTGGGCTTCTCACCGATGACTAAAAACATATGTTTCCTCCTTTTTTGCGCAAAAAAAGAGCAACCAATCCTGATTGCCCTGGTTAATAAAATATCTTTCCGTTCCCTGTTACACAAATATCTTTATCTTTCTTTTAAAATCTCCTGCATGATTATTCTTTTATAAATGCTTTATCTGCTTCCGGGACTCCGTCTTCATCAGACACATACCGCTCCACTTTCATATGCAGGCCGTATTTTTCCCTGAGCCCAATGATCTTTGCCATCATTGGGGATGCATGGTGGGCATCTATGGAATGCTGGTCTTCCCAGCTGTCAATCAAAAGCACTGTCTCTGCATCCTCCATCGGGAAAAAATATTCATACCTGATGTTCCCGGCTTCCGCGCGGATATCATCAGCCACGCCGCTTGAGACCATTTCCTCCACAAATTTCCTTGCATTTCCATTCTCGCCGCTGTAATAGATGTTCACTGTAACCGCCATTGTGTTTCCCTCCGTAAATCCATTGTCTGGTCATAATAACGCATTGCTTTTTCATATAGCTTCCTGCACTGCGCCTCATCATGGTAAGACAGACAGTCATCTGCATAACATAACGTTAAAAACGGTTCCTCCCGCCCTGTATCCCGTGGCAGTTTATTCCACAGGGAATACATCTTCCCTGCAAAAACCGCAATATCCGTATCTTCATATATCCGCAGGAGTGACCGCATCAATATCTTCCCGAAATATTCTGTGTCGAAGTTGCTCCCCTCCATAATAGAGAGGGTATGCAAAACAGCCTCTTTGGGTGCCATTCCTTCCAGAGTAAGATAGGCCTCATTTTCCATATCTTCCATAAAGAGCCGGTCAAGTTTATCTACATACAAAGGCCACACATCAAAGCCTTCACTATATAGCAATGCATATACAAACAGTTCCTCCATTGGTTCCCCCATACAGTTATGAGCATTATCACGCTCCCTGTGAACAGAAAGCTGTCAGATCAGCTTAAACACCATCTTGCGATATTTTCAATCAATTCTGCAGGCAATGCTTTATCATAAGGAAAATATATTGCATTTTTATTAGTGGCATATCCGTTTAACTCCGATGCAAATTTTCCAATGGCTTCAGCCCCTGCATAAAAACTGATGTGCTTTTTACAGGCAGAAAATGTGATAGATTTTCCTTCTTTCTCATAATACGGCATGCTCCAAGATATACGTTCCTTTACACACGGAACGCTGTTTTGTAATAAAACCATCATTTCCGTTAAGCGGGGGCGTGTTTCTATAGGCTGCGAATCTATATATTCCAATACTGTTCCGGGTGCTTTCCCGCAGTAATGGCCTTGATTGGTTCTTTTAAATTCTCTCCCGCACTTTGGGCATATCCACATATCCGTTTCCTCCGTAAATCCCGGTTTTCCTCTCTCTCCGTCCCCGCAGTCTTTCTTCTGCAGCTGCCTGTTTATCAGAGAAACATCTATTCCCCGGAAAACAGGATTTCCCCCACTCCCCCGGCTTTCCCGAAATTCCCATCCGCCGCAAAAACATTGACCCTCTCCGTATCGCTGCTCCTATCCTTGAATGCCGGGAACAGGAACCCGCACTCCGGCTCTCCCGGCTCGTAATCGCCGCCCACCGGGCAGACCGCACAGACCAGGAACCGGTAGACCTCCTCCGATTCCCACAGGCTTTCCTTATCGTTTGCTTTCAGCGGGACGTCATAGCTGCCATGGAAAAAGTAAATGGCATAGTTTTTACCCGTCCGGTACCTCTGCCCGAATTCCTCATAAAAGGTATCCAGCATCGCGTCATTTTTCAGGCCGCACTCATTCAGTGCCATAAGGAGCTGCCAGATGCTCCCCGGCCTTCGGTCCGCCTCAGTGAAAGCATACTCTTTCAGCTGCACGTTTGTATCGGAAAAGGGAATGGCCTTTGCAATATTGAGGTTTGCCCGCTGGTCTTTCTGTGACAGTTTCTGGAAATGCTTGTTGAAAGTCCCGTCCACAAATCCCTCTTCGTCCAGATATGCCCCGGCAATCCTGTCAAAGCAGTTCCGCTTTAATGTCATGCGCCTTGTCAGCTCCAGCATATCCTCTCGGTTGATCTTTCCCATATCCGCTATCCCTCTGCTGCATACTGCCGCACCCCGGAAGGGCATGCGGCAGTGCTTCCCTTTTTTCTGCTATGGAAAATTATAGCGTATTTTCTGCCGGAGGGCAATGCCTGCCCATACTCTCTGTCCGGATATGTACCCCCTTTCAGTCCTCCGGTTCTTCGCTTTCCCCCTCTTCCTTTCCGTTTTCCCGGTCCTCATTGACATAAGCGCCCCCGTCATAAAATTCAAGGTCTTCGCTCTCCGCCGCCTCTTCCTCGCGCTTCGGCTTCCATATTTTGAAATAATAATAGCCGCCGATGCTGCCAGCGCCCAGAAGAATCATGGTAAGCACCGCCCCCATTCCCATGCCGCCTTTTTCCGGCTCCGGCCGGGGTTCTTCCTGTACAGGCTCCGGCCGGGGCTCTTCCACCGCCACTGCAGGCTTTTCCTCCTCCGGTTCCGCTTCATCTTCCCCAAGAAATTCTGCAAGGTCATTCTCATCAATCAGGGAGAGCATATACACATTCTCCGAATTTCTGGAACGGTCTATGACCATGAAAAAGGTGTTCCCGTTCTTTGTCTGGACGGTAAGGAACTGCTTCGTTTCATCATCGCTGATGTCATCTAAAAGCTGCCCGTTCCCCGCCACCGAAAAAGGCGTGGTCTCCGTCTCCTCCGGCGTTTCCTCCGAAATGACCGGCTCCGCCACCGCCTCCGCTGTCTCGTCCACATAGGCGTATGCTGTCATTTTCCCTGATAAAAGGACTGCCGCCGCCATCACTAGCATTGCCGCCAAATTCCTAACCGTTTTCTTCATCTTCCCTGTCCTCTCTTTCTGCCGGCGCTTTTTCCGGCTCCCTGATATTTTCTGCCTCTCCCGGCATGATTTCTTCCTGCCGTGCCTCCCCTATGTGCTGTCCCTGCTGTGCAGGCACCGCCCCGTTCCGGATATTTTCCAGGAAGGCAAGCATCTCCCGGCTGCCCAGCTTCATGGAGCGGATGCTCTTTATGATCTCCGCGTCTTCCAGCTGGTTTTTCCTGATATTCAGTTCCTCCAAATGTTCCTGCCATGCGGCAATCTTATCCTCCGTCCGCTTGATCTCATCTAAAACCCTGTTTAGCTTTGCATTCATGCCACGCCTCCAATCTGTGGAATATAGTTCCGTTTTCTGCCATGCCCTTTACGGATATCCGCCAGGACATGACAGCGTATGCCTAACTTCCCCGCCTGTAATCAACGTCAAGGTATGCAAACTCAAGCTGCCGCTCACATATCCCGCTGCACAGGTAGCCGCTCTGGAAAGGCGCCCTCATAGGGAGCTTCCCGTCCCCGGTCATGTAATAAACCCTCGGGCTTAACCAGAGCATTTCCACCCTGTTTTCCCTGAACATGCGGAAGCGTTCCCTGCTGTCGAAAATCCCCTGGAAATTGACCAGCATGGCGAAAGGCTTCCCGATCTCATACAGCCGCTTTAAGATTTTGCCCTTTAAGCTGTAAGGCGGGTTGCTGACGATATAGTCGCATTCCGGCACTTCCGCATGGAAAAAATCCTGTCCCGTCCGGATATGCCCGTACAGGACGCGGAAGCCATTTTCTGAAAGCACCCTGACAAACGCGCTCTCTTCCGTATCAAAAGGGCACCATACCGCCGCCCCTGCCCTCAGGCGTTCCATGATCGGGTAGACCGCATAAGGCGGCGTGTAATATTCATCATTTTTTTTGAACTGGTACTGCAGCTGCGCCATATATTCCTCCTCCCCTGCACTTTTTATCAATCTTTTTTGTCACTTTATCAGTTATAATTGCCACTCCCGTAACCGCTTTTGTCTGTTTACAATTAAAACTGATAATTTCCAGCACGATTTTTACAATTATGTTTGATAAAATACCTTTTGGTTTCATCCGGCATAAAAGCAAGGCTGCACTTAGACGCAATCACACTAAAATATTTTTTGCGAGTAGATATGCGTTTTAGAAACAGCCCCGCATTATCAATCATAATTGTCATTTTCATACTGTTTTTATCAAGCTATTTGTCACTTTTTTGTCAGAACAGCTTTTATCATTTTTAATTGTAAATTATCAATCTTTTTTGCAACTTTATCAGTTATAATTGTCACTCAACAGCTTTTCAGGGTATCCGCCCATAGGAGAGTAGATGCCCCTCCCAGTACGGGGTTCTGATGTTGGAATATTTCACTGGGCTGCCCGCGTGGATCATCATCCCGTTCCCGGCATAAATGCCCACATGGCTTGCACCGGAAGTGTTATAGGTTCCCTGAAAAAATATCAGGTCGCCGGGCTTTGCCTCCGAAGCAGACACTGCCGCACAGCTTCTCCTGAGCCCCTCCGCAGTCTGCCTGCCCACATCCCATCCATTTCCGCTGTTGTTGATGACCCAGCTCACAAAGCCGGAGCAGTCAAAGCCCGTCTCCGGCGAAGCACCGCCCCACACATAAGCCATGCCGAGGTACTTTTCCGCTTCCCGTATCATGCGGGCAAACTGTTCATCCGATAAGGCTTCTTCCGGGATTTCATAACCGGCCCCGCCAATGCTTTCATTCGGAATCCCTGCTATATCAAACAGATAACTCCTGTTCCCATAAGTCAGGTTGTAGGCGGTATAAAGCTCCGTCTGTTCCCGCGTCATGCGCCCCCTTGCCACCGTGTCAAAACCTTTGTTGGTCAGGCAGATACAAAGCACATGCCATTCATACTCCACTTCCACCTCTGTTTCTGTCTCTTCCCCCGTCAGCGGGTCCGTCACCGTCCTGGTTTCCGTCTTTGTGCGTATCTCCGTGATTTCTTCCACCGTAAGCCGGTACTGCTCTTCAAACAACTCTGGAAGGATATCTTTTACCTGATTGTAGGTAAATTCCTCATATAATACAGTGAGAAAAGAGATAAGCTGGTAAGGATTGTGAGTGATCTCGTCTACCTGATAGCGGTATTCGTCATAGCCCGGATGGGTTGTTTCCACGGTATTTATCTGTTCGTCCAGCACCTCTTCCAGCTCCCTGTAGGCTTCCTCCGCCGCATAGATATCCCCGTCCTCGCTGGGGTATGTGGTGCCAATAAAGGTGGAAGACGCCCCCTGCGCCATGGCGCTGCAGCTGGAAAGCCCTGCGGAGAAAAATAGGAATATCATCAGAAGGAAAACCGCCGCTATCAGAAGGCCTTTTTTATTCCTGAAAACCTCCGCAGCAATGCTTTTCGCTTTCCCGAAAAATCCGCCCGCTGCTTTTGCTGCCCCTTCTGCTGTCTTTTCTCCCCGCCTTGCCTCTGCATATGCTTTTTTGACCTGCCGTTTCTGGTAAAATTTCCTCAGCTTTTCCCTGTCCGCCCCCGGTATCTGCTCCCCTTCCGGATGGCCCCTTTTCTGCATCCGGCGGCTGAACTGGCGCATGGCAAAACGAAGCGTCCGCTCCCCTGCCTGCTCCGTGCCGCGCAGCACTTCCGTTTCCATATCTTCCCGCTGCCTGTCCGCCCCGTCATCTGAAAGGACGGAAGCGGCAGGCCCCGCAGCTTTCCATGCCGCCCTCCCGGCCAGCCGCATCCCTGCACCGTGCGCCATGCCTTTCTCTTCCCCGAAAGAAAGGCGGGAAGCTTTTTCTTTCCGTTCCTGGCACAGACGCCCATGCCCGTTCTTCTTTTCTGCGTCCTTTTGGGAAACCTGCAGTGCCTCCCCTGCCGAAAGCCGGTTCCCGGTATGCCTTGCCTCTTCCCGGCGGGCTGTATTTTCCTTTCCCTCCTGCGTTTTCTTCTGTTCTTTTTCCCTCTGGGAATAGGCATACACCTGTTTTTTCTTCCGGTTATGGGAAACACCCTGATCCGGCACAGCGCCTGTACCGGAAGCTTCCCCACTCATCAAGGGCTTTTCCCTGATATTCTCCATATGGGAAGGGCTGGCCTGCGTATCTTTCACTGTTCCCGCATCTGTATTACCTGATACCGGTGTGTTACCCACCGCAGTATCTTCTCCCGTGCCGGAAGCATTTTCCGGCGTACTGTCCGGAAATCCCGCCTCCCTATGGAAATCTTTTCCCTGCACCGCACTTTTCCCGTCCCTGAGGTAACGTGCCGCCAGAGGCTCCGGGATATAATTTTTCCTTTTTCCAGAATGGCTGTAAGAATGATCTGCCGGAACCTGCCTGCTGCTCACCTCCCTTATCCCACTGTCCGTTTCCGGTATTTTTTCCGTATCCGGACAGGTTCCCTGCACATTTTCCCCATAAGCCTCTGCCAGTACAGTATCTTCCGCGTAAAATTCCGTCTTCTCCCCGCCTGTCTGGTAAAGGCCGGCCTGCGCACCGTCATCTTCTCCGCAGTCCGGCCTTTTGAAATCCGGTGAAAATCCGTTCCTCCGTCTGTCTCCTGCTTTCCGTTCCTCCGCCTTGCGGCTTCTCCTTTCCTGAAAATTCATGGAGTCATCTGCTGCCGCCGGAAGCGCCTGGCAATCAGCTTCCCTTCTGCTTATCCTGACTGTTTCGCCGCTCCGGAGGTTCTCCTCCGTAAGCCCGTCCCTATCCATCTTCCGTACCGTTTTATCCCTTGCCCTGTAATGCTGTCCACGCATATTTTAACTCCTTCCTGTCCTGTTCCACAGACGTTCTTACCGGCCGCCCTTATGCTCCCGATACCACCCGGCCATAAATACATTCCGTTCTGGGAAAGGCGGCAGGAGAATCCCGGAAGCCCCCCTGTTTAAATGTCTCCGGCAGGTCGCCACATAAGAAAGAACTTCCTTATAGTAGGCACAGTTTGCTTCCCTGTAATCTTCCGTCCCTGCCTCTTCCTTTCCCGTAAATGCAGTCTCTTCCTCCGCCAGCCGCTCCAGCCCGCACAGGGTAAAATGGATTTCCAGATAGCTGTAAATCCCCATAATGTCCGCCTTTGCATTGCCGGAGCTGATGTTATTTTTAAGCAGCTTAAGAAAAGTTTCCTGTTTTTCCCCGGCAGACAGGACGCCTGTTGCAAATTTATCCGTACCGCTCCGTATGTAATCTGCCCGGTACAGGATCTCCCTGCCCTCCGCTTTCTGTTCCCTTAAAAGGCTGTCGGCTATAAAAAGAGGATGCGGCCCTGTAAAAACTGCACCCTCCTTTTCCTTCATGACAAAAGAAATAAATGGTATCCCTTTTTCTTTTTCTGAAGTAAAATTTTTCATTCTGGATATATCAATTTCAGCAAACGCCATAAGCGCTTCCTCCATGGGCATGCTACCCTCCATAAACTGACACCGCCTCCCCTGCCCGTTTTTCCGCAATGGCAAAATATCCCCTGTCAATCTCCGCCCCAAGATATCTCCTTCCCGTCAGCACCGCCGCTGCCGCCGTACTGCCGCTTCCCATAAAACCGTCAAATATAAGCTCCCCCGGCTGGCTGGAAATCTGTATGAGCCATGAGAGGAACTCCACATTCTTTATGGTAGGATGGTAGATACCATGCTGTTTCTGCCAGACGGAATTGTAAGTCGCCTTTGGGTATTCCGGCCCGAACCAGCAGGCATTGAACCTTGTCTTATACTTCTTTCCGGGCTTCCTTCCCGCGCAGCAGACAGTGCCCTCTTTTTTCCTGTTCTCCAGCAGCGTGGTATGGTTGAACGGACGCCGCCCCTTCTGGCAGAAAATTACCCATTCCGCATTGCCTGCATAGCTGCCTTCCAGGTCCCCGATGCCCCTACCGTCCCTTTCTCCACCACCATGCAGTTTTTTATGAAGAACCCTGCCCGGCGTAAGCATCCATAATGATAGGGGTAACAATCGAACCTGGTAAAAAAATATGCATGGGAATCCTCCTTCAATATCCGGTAGCTCTCCCTTGCAAACCTTTCATAGTCAATCCCTTCATCCCCTGCAAGCACCCGGTGCTTTCTCTTAGTGAAATTATTCCGGTAGGAGATTCCATAGGGCGGGACAGTGAGTATCATGGATACATACCCGTCTGGAATCTGTGCGAGAAGTTCCATGCAGTCCATGCAATAAATCCCGTTATACAGTTTTTCTGCTGTCATTCCTTCCTTTCCCCCATTTCCGAGGGCTTAGTCGTCATCAGCTTATACAGGCGCAGCGAACGGTCAAATTTGTCTTTAAACGGAATAATCGTGCTGCCATAAAAAATCAGCCCTTCCCCTTCCCCGCTGTTGGTCACATAGGAAAGCTGGTGCGGGGAAATGTTCAGCTGCTTCGCCAGTATCTGCCGGTCCCCTGCCGCCTGGTTCAGCATATAGATGAAGTCCGAATTTTCAAAGATATTCTCTATCTCCCGGCTGGCAAGCAAATCTTTAATATTCTGCGTGATCCCGGTCGGGATGCCGCCCCATTTTCTGAAACGCTTCCATATCTCCACGGAATAGGCTGCCGTCTGCTCCTCTTTCAACAGGAGATGGAATTCATCTATGTAATACCGTGTTGATTTGTTTGAATACCTGTTTATTGTCACCCGGTTCCAGACCTGGTCCTGCACGATGAGCATACCCAGCTTCTTTAACTGCTTCCCAAGGTCTTTGATGTCGAAACAGACTATCCGGTTGTCCAGCTGCACATTCGTCTGGTGGTTGAACACCTTCAGGGAACCATTCACATAGATTTCCAGCGCAGTGGCGATCCGCTGTGCCTGTACTTCCTTCTGCTCCCGCAGGCACTGGTATAAATCCCCGAGCACCGGCATATTTTCCGGCACGGGGTTCTCAAAATACTTCCGGTACACAATGGGAAGGCACCTGTCAATGACCGATTTTTCCTCCGCCTCAATCCCGTTCCTGCTCCCCATGATCAGCTCACACAGGGATAAGATAAAATCGCTCTTTACCCCCAGCGGGTTGTCGTCCTCCGAATAGTCCATGTTGATGTCCATGGGGTTGATATAGTCATGGCTGGTGGCAGATATATGGACCACCTGCCCGCCAAGTGCATTTACAAGTGGATAATACTCCCCTTCCGGATCTCCGATGATGATGTCATCCCGGGTGGCAAAGAAAGCATTGGTGATCTCCCTCTTTGCGGAAAAAGATTTACCCGAACCGGGCGTTCCCAGAATCAGGCCGTTAGGGTTCTTCAGCTTTTTCCTGTCCACCATGATCATGTTATTGCTTAAGGCATTCAGCCCGTAATACAGCGATTCTCCCGGCATGAAAAGCTCCTGCGTGGTGAACGGTACAAAAATGGCAGTTGAAGTGGTGGTGAGCGCCCTCTGGATGGGGATTAAATTTAAGCCTAAAGGCAGGCTGCTCATCAGCCCCTGCTCCTGCATATAGTCCAGCCGCCGCAGGGAGCAGTTGTACTTCTGTGCGATCCCTGCAGTCTGGAAAATCCCATTATCCAGCTCCTGTTTCGTCCCTGCGGTGTTCATGAAAAGCGCTGTCACAAGGAAAAGCCGCTCATTCCTCTGCTGTAAGTCTTCTAAAAGCCGCTTTGCCTCCCCTCCGTAAGTATTTAAATCAGAAGGGATGATATCCATATCGTACCCTGACCTTACCGCTTTTTTCTGCTCTTCCAGCTTCATCCGGTCGATGTCCGTCACTTTCCCCTTTACCGTTTTAATGGCTTTCAGCTGGTCTAAGGACTGGACGTGCAGGTTTACCACAAGGTTCCTGTCCATATCCAGAAATTCTGCAAGCATCCGATCCGTCAGCTCCGGCGCAAGTATCTGTAAGTAGGACACCGCCCCAAGGGTACTGCCCATCTGGAAATCCTTCCCGCTTTTAAACACAAAGCTGGGCGGCGCGACAAAATCCTTCGTATTCATGCCGGAGCGCAGCACCTGATTATAGGAAAACCGGAAAGGCTCATTTTCCTCCTGATTGAATGTCTCATATAAAATCTGCAGCCGCTCCTCCCCGCTTAAAGGGTACGCCTGTACGCCAAGGACCTTGAAATTATTCAGGATATCCGCCTCAATCCTCTCAAGCTTCGGCTTTGCCTCCCGGAAATTTTCCGCCCCGATGCCGAAAGTGATATATTTCGTCCGTACCAGCCCATTATTTCCCTTGGCAAGCTGGTTCTTTAACATCTGTGCATACTCCATACGTACATCATCAAAAGCATCGTTCTGCGGCATGATCCTGATCACGGATTCATATTCCTCCATACTGCTCCTTCGGTTGATGAAGGAAAGCTGGAAATGGATGGAGCTGTCAAAGTAATTGAGGAAGTCGCACCAGTTCTCGAAAATGGCATTCTTGTCCTCATTCTGCGCCAGCTGATAATTGATATCATAAAAACGGATGGTCTTGGAATAATATTTATCCTGCACCCGGCATATCCCGTCCTTTGCCATTTCCCGGTAAGGGATGGACTGCTGGGCGGAGATACGCTTCTCCTTCCCCTTCTTTTCCTCCCCGTGCCCGTTCCTGCCTCTTTTGCTGTAATGCCCGTTCCTGCTTTTATCCCCGCTATCCGCCGGGATGTTACTTTTGTCTCTGCTTTTTCTTCCCATTTTTACCTCCATTCCGAAGCGTTTTACGCTGAGGATGCGAGCAGAATTTCATATTCTGCTCTGCGATCAACAGAATTTGTGACGCTTCGGCACAAATTCTTGGTTGAAGGAATTGCTCATCAGAGAATTTATTCAACCTTCTTTCCCCCTTCCCCTGGTTTTAAATGCGGTATTTCCTCTCCCGCTCCATATAAATTTTCCACCTCATATCTCCGAATAGCCGGGCGCAGCAACTTCACCCTGACCATGTTCATCAGTATCTTTTCAAAGGGAAGCCCGTCCTTCTCATACATGGCAAAGAAAAATGCCGGGAGCATGATCAGCACCATGCCTGTCGCCGCGTTGCTTGTCCCGATATGCCCTTTGGTGAAAAAATAAAAAGGCAGCCCCAGAGCCGCCGCAATCCCAAGGCACACCGCCTGTCTTTTCGTCAGGTTGAACAGGACCTTGCTCTTTACTTTTGTCAGGTCCTTCGGCACACTCACATATGCCATTTTGATACCTGCGGCAGAAACCCTTCCGGCAGGGGAACGCCCCTTTCCGCCGCTTATCCTTTCTTTCCATTTCCCCTTAATGCGCCCCGAAAATGGCTTTTGACAGTCCCCCTGTCTTTGTCAGCCCGAAGCACAGCACCACCGTATATGCCGCTACCCCGAACAGGGCAGAGTGCATATCCCCCGATATCTGGATGGAAGACACCAGCACACTGTAGATACCTATGCATATCATCATAAAAAAGCCCTGGAACCCGAGGGCAAAAAGCCCCCGGAAGTAGTTGTTCCCCACCTGCCCCCATTCCCTGTTGGACAGGGTTGCAAAAGGAATCGGCGCGACTGATGTATAGAGATAAATCTCAATCATCCTGACAAACAGGATGACCGTGATAATCACTGACATGATCTTCATGCCAAGGCTCACCAGCATGGTCTCAAGGGCCAGCACCGCCAGTTCCCCGATCCCCATGGACACCATGGCGGCATCCATCTGGGTTATCAGGGAATCCATGTTGATGGAAGTCTGCCCGCTGATCGCCCCGCCGGCGGCACTGACCACATACTGCCCCACGTCAAACACCGCCATGGTAATCTCAAAGGTATGTCCCACAAGATAGACCGCCACCCACATCTTAAAGAAGTATTTGAAGAACATCCATGTATCTATCTCATGCATGTTGTTTTTCTCCGTCAGCATGGTAATCAGCTCATAGCACAGCACAAAAGTGATAACCATACCGGCTATGGGCATAATGACCGAATCCGACAGGTTACGGATCAGGCTGAAAATATTCCCGTTCCACCCCTGCGGCGTCTGCCCCACCTGTGCGGCGATCTCCCCAGTCTTCTCATTGACATCCGTGAACATGGTAGATAAGTTGGAGCTGATCATGCCGGAGAGAAGCTCCCGCATCCACTGCTCGATCGCCTCGAAAATGTTATCAAACATGGGCAAGCCCCCTTTCCCATCTTATCCAAACAGGCCCGAAAGGAGCGGCACAAGCTGGGTGCCGATGAGCGCCACCCCTCCGCCTGCCATTAACTGCTTGATCCCTTGTGATTTTGCTCATGTGAGATAAAGAAGTAAAAGAAGTGTAAAAAATTTTGCCGTTCCCTGTCCGGCTGACTGCCGGACGGGTCGGGCTTTAGTCGGGCAATTCTACCTTGCCGACAAAAGAGTAATAGATTTCGATTTCCTGTCTGCGGAGCTTCCCCCGGCGTTTCCCGTCAAGGGCTTCCGATTCGTGGATTACGATTTTCTCCACAAACTCCCGTAACAGGGTAGGGGTGAGTTCCTCAAAGCTGGTGTACTTGCGTACCACTTTCATAAACTTTTCAGCGTTTGCCGTGGCTTCCAGCGTCTTGGAAAGCTCGCTCTGCAAGGCGGCGGCTTTCTCTTTCAGTTCCTTTTGCTCGGCTTCGTAGTCTGCCGAAAGCTCCGTGAAACGCTCGTCCGATATGCGCCCCGTCACGCTGTCCTCATACAGCCGCTTGAAGATGGCGGAGAGTTCCGCAATCCTTTTTTCCGCCGCTTCCAGCTCTTTCTTCTTGGCGGCGTTCCGGCGTTTGCTCCCGTCCTCGGTCTGCTCGGTCAACAGCTTCATAAACCGGGCTTCATGCTTGGCGGCGTAGCTGGTGACTTTCCGTAGGTTCTCGGTCACTCCCTCGGTCAAGAGGTCGGTGCGGATAAAGTGCGCCGTACAGTCTGCCGTGCGCTTCTTGTAGCTGCCGCATATGTAGCAGTCCTGCCGCCGTTTGTCCGTCTGGTATCTCTGCTGGTACATGACGCTGCCGCAATCGGCACAAAAGAGTATGCCGGAGAACAAACCCACTTCATCATAGCGGTTGGGGCGTTTGCGCTGCTTGCGTAGCTCCTGCACACGCTCCCATGTTTCCCGGTCAATGATTGCTTCGTGGTGGTTCTCAAAGATTGCCTGTTTTTCCACGGGGTTCTCTTTGCTCTGCTTCACCTTGTAGGACACTTTCTCGGTCTTGAAGTTCACAAGGCAGCCCGTGTATTCCCGGTTTTCAAGGATATGCGCCACGGTGTTTGTCGCCCACCTGCACTCATAGCCGGGGTGGTAGCGGCGGGTTCTCCCTGTCCGGCGGTATTCCAGTGTTCCCGGCGTGGGGATTTGCTGTTCCGCAAGCATACGGGCTATCTTGGTCGGTCCGTTCCCGGCAAGGCAAAGGCTGTATATCTGCTTCACCACGGGGGCGGCTTCCCCGTCAATGATGAAATTTTCGTCCTCGTCCATGAGGTAGCCGTACACGGGCTTGCTTGTGACGGGCTTCCCGCTCATTCCTTTTGACCGCTTCACGGCTCTGATTTTTTTGCTCGTATCTCTCACCAGCCATTCGTTAAAAATGTTACGCAAGGGGGCAAAATCGTTGTCGCCCTGTGCGCTGTCTACTCCGTCATTGATTGCAATGAAACGGACGCCGTTCTGTGGGAAAATCATTTCCGTGTACATTCCCACTTGCAGATAGTTTCGCCCTAACCGTGACATATCTTTTACGATAACCGTTCCCACAAGCCCCGCTTCAATGTCGGCAAGCATGGACTGGAAGCCGGGTCTTTGGAA
>QZDS01000135.1 GCA_009917455.1 bacterium 1xD8-48
AGTTTCCCACTGTCTGGCAGGGAATCTCCTGATTAATAAAGTTTTCCACTATCTGGCAGGAACTCTCCTGAATATAAAGTTTTCCACTGTCTGGCAGGAACTCTCCTGACGATGGTCTCCCATCTCTGATATTATTATACGTTTTTGCGGGAAATATGTCAATAAAAATGAAAAATTCCGCGAAATCATTTTATAGCGGATTCCGCATAAAAGCAAGGAAATCTTGTCGAATCCCGTTTGTCGAATGTCGAATTGGGTGGGGTAAATGGGGTAAAGAGGGGTAAAAGTCATCAAAGTATAACAGCGGCACAGGCGGCAATCTTGAATTGATGCCATAGGAATTTGGGTACTCGCAGGCAAAAGTATTGAAGAATGGCTTAAAATCAAGGTTTTTTAGGCTTGGTGGGGTTCATCACGGTGGGTGGTGAGCCCCTATTTTTTTGTTTTTGGATGCCGCTGATAGGATGGCGATAGGGGATAAAATCGTACTATCAGGCAAAAGTATACTTTCACGCAAAAGTCCGGGGTTTCTGTGATAGTATATGGCAGAAAGGTAAAAGGGTGTAGGATATTGTTGGTTTTTGCGGAAAAGGGTATTAGTTTGGCAAAAAATGCTGTTGAAATACGGGAGATATAATACAAACACGGAAACTGCATGGAGTTTCCGTGATAGTATGGAGTTTTGCGTGATAGTATGCAGAGTTTCCGTGTTTGATATGAGCAAAGCGGTAAAAATTTAATGGATAAATGATAACGATGAAAAAGGGCTGTTTTAGCATTTCATTTTTATATAATAGTTTCAGTCCACTCATCTACTCTTTCATGGTATAAAAACAGTTCCGCAGGAATTTTGATGGTATCCGGAGGAACTGGTGTCTGTATCACACAGCCTTTCAGCGGAGGTAGTGTAAAATAGTTTGTGTCTTTGGAAAAAAATACCTCTTTTTTGGTAAGAATTAGGATATGACAA
>QZDS01000136.1 GCA_009917455.1 bacterium 1xD8-48
TTTCCTGCACGATATTCAGGTGTCAATTTTCGGTTGGAATCTCATTCATTGAGATTCCGAGAAGTTATTTTATTCCCCTCGCATTTTATTCCCGCAGGCAGCAACCGGGCGGCTGCCTGCTGCGGGTATCCGACCTGTTTAGTTTATCTGTAAAATTTGTCCAAATTATGGGATGTATGTGAAAATTTTGTGAGTGTTACCGCCCGGGCGGAAATACCGGGAATTGTACTAATGATATTTTATGAAATGATGCACAAGAGAAATCAACAAGCTGAATTCACTTTGTAATATTAATCTTCGTAATGCCCTTTACATGATTTGACTATTATTTGATTATCAATTATTTCATACACTAACCGGTTTGCCTCATCTATCCGTCTGCTAAATAATCCTGACTTTCCATACTTTAGCTTCTCCGGTTTTCCTATCCCCTGCAAAGCACCATCACGCTCCACGCTTTGTAACAATTGATTTATCCGCTTAATAACCTTTTTATCCTGTGACTGCCAATATAGGTATTGGCTCCATCCCTCTTCAGCAAAAGCAATCTGCATAACCGGCTATTCCTCCATTGCAATCAGCTCTTCCATAGTTTTTACTACTACCTGACCGTTTTTCACCTGCTCATCCGCCCGCTCCAGCATGGCAAGATATTCCGCATTTTTTTTCGCCTTTTGAAGCTCATTGTATTCAGCTTCATTTATCATATAAATATTCTCGTTCCGTGGTCTTGAAATAACTACAGTCTCTCCCATACTGATTTTATCGCACCATTCTTTAAAATTATCTCTGATATTTGCGGACTTTACTGCTAACATACCTTATACCTCCCTTTAAAAATAATAACTTCTCGGAATCTTCAACCCTTATTTCATGGGGCTTTCAGAACCTATTTTTCAAAAATCACCCACTTTTTTCTCTAAAACACTTGACAAACCAGTCAAAAAATGCGGCGCTTCGCGCCCTTGAT
>QZDS01000138.1 GCA_009917455.1 bacterium 1xD8-48
TAACTTTTTAAACAGCATCAAAAAATTTCGGCAGTTTTTTGGTGATTTTTTTGACAAGGCTGAATAGTTACCATTGCCTTGGAATTTTATAGTATTCAGATTGACATATCCGTACAACAAGCAGTATACTATAACATGTGTCGTTTTTCTATCTTCAATTTTATCTATAATTGTTGCCTAAACGACACTGCCGCTCGAAACTGTTGTTTAAAGGAGAAAACTATGAATAAACATGATAGGCGGGTCAAAAAGACAATAAAAGCATTACAGTCTGCTCTTGCTGACGCAATGCTTGATAAGGAACTTCAAAAAATTACAGTACAGGAATTAGTCAACAAGGCAGACATACATAGAGCTACTTTTTATTCGCACTACCATGATGTGTATGACTTATATGAGCAAATGGAACATGACGCTATATCTGAGTTCACTAAATTTATTAACGATAATCCAGCAGGTCATTACGAAAATATTTATAATTCCATTATTGATTATATTTATGAAAATCCTGCCCTAAGCCGTTTGCTTTTTTTCGGAAAGGGAATTGACCACAAATTTCAAGAGCATATGTATGACATCATCGAAGAAAAATATCTTGAAATATGGATGCAAGAAGAAAATATATCTTCCGTTTCAGAAGAAATGCTCTATATGGCGACATATCATATTCAAGGCTGCCTCTCAATAATCTCACTTTGGATTAAGAATAATTTTTCTACCCCAAAGGAAAAAATAATCCAGCTTATTTATTCTATTGACGCAAGTTGGAATATGCCATAAAAAAAATAATCTGTGTGGAGATAAAGAGGGATTCCGTAGTAGTCGGCACTGTGGAAAAATCCAAAAGTTTAGATTTTACCACAAATCCAAACTTATATAAAATCCAAACTTTTCTGAAAACAGCTTGATAATTGGGGATTCTTGCCGGA
>QZDS01000139.1 GCA_009917455.1 bacterium 1xD8-48
TCTGCTATTGTCCTCTATGGCTTTGGGGTTATGCAGGAAACGCAGAACCGCAACCAAAAAACAGCGCAGATTATGTATCATGCGATTTCTGAGGGGCAGGGACAGGAACTATACAGGCAGGAAGAAATTGCGTGGGTTGGGGAATTTTTTAACGCATTTTCTGAACAGGTGAACCATTCAACCGTGAATTTTACTTATGCAAATGCAGATATGCTGACATCCCAAAGTATGCCCTATTCGGGAGATTTACCAGCTTCGGAGGATGAAATTGTAGTACAGGAATCCTTTTTGGATAGTTTGGGCTATTCAAATGAATTGGGACAGACAATTCAAATCCCCTTTTCTGACGGCACTGCCCATGATTTCAAATTGACGGGAATCTTAAATGTGAAAACCGGCGATATTGGACGCTATACAGCTATTATATCGAAAGAATTAGTAAGACAGCAGTATGGCGGCGAGGGCATGATTGATTATTACATTGGGCTGAAAGGCGCTCAAAATATGAGCGAGGAAGAAGCCGCCAGCTCTGCAAATACTCTGGCACAGCAATTAGAAATTACCGATGATAATGTGATTGTCCGTTCCACTTATTTCAACTTAAAGGACGAAAATCGTGGAAGTGATATGCTGTTCTACTTCCTGATCGGTTTTATAACTTTCATTGGTTCCGGCATTGTGATCTGTTCGATTTTTTATATTTCAGTAGCAGGCAGTATCCGTAACTATGGACAGCTTCGCACAATCGGAGCAACAAAACGACAGATCAGAAAGGTGGTTTACCGCGAGGGGAAATTACTTGCTGCCATTGCTGTCCCGATTGGTCTGGTTATTGGAAATGTGATTGGGTATTTTCTGGTCCCTGCCGGTTGGTACTGGCTGACTGCTTTATGTGTGACGGCCGGGGTTGGCCTTTTTGCATTTATTAT
>QZDS01000140.1 GCA_009917455.1 bacterium 1xD8-48
TTATCAGAAAATGCCTTGAATAAAGGATTTACAGAGAAAAGTTTGGATTTCTTCTAAGTTTGGATTTGTGGGAATGTGCATAACTTGCTGTCTTATGGAGTTGTGGGAAAGTCTGTTTGCAGAATGTGGGAAAGCTGTGCTTTAGCTTTTCCATGTTCTGTGAACGGACTTTTCCATGACGGAATAGTAAGTTATACACATTTCCACGGTGCTTGTCTTTTGGTCTTTGGTTCGGAATAGTGTGGTGCTGGCGGTCTATCTCTTGTTTTCGGTTGCTTGCTTCTTTACCGTACATGAGCATTTTCTTATGGAGTATTGTATCAGAAAACATCACCAAATGGGTGATATTATTTCATCTTAAAAAATATCGGAAGGCCGCATAAACAGAGCTACTATAGCATGGAATAAAAATCAAACTTCACGGATTCAGGAAATTACCTTACCATGGATGGTGGCGCGCTGCTGTACAAAGAGATAAATGTTGCCGACATCCCTGACGGCCTGCAGTCAGAGTATGAGTGGAACGATTAAGCACCACACGAAGAAATCCTATAATACACAAACGATAAAAGGGAATCGGCGGACAGGCTGGTTCCTTTGTTACATATCAGTGCGGGGAGGCGGTTGTCAGTGGAAAGGATCAGATGCCCGAACCCGAAGTGTGGGCGGCACATCCTTGACATTGAGGAAATGCCGACGGGCAGGACGGTGCTTGAGATGAAGTGCAGGCGCTGCGGGGAGGTGGTTGTAGTGGTCTTAAAGAACCGCCTCTACTGCGGGGAGCTGGAATACCGGAAGGAGTATGTGCCGGACTACCTCGAACAGAAAAGGGCGAAGAACAAGGGGGAGCTGGAGCGCGTCATCGTGGAGGGGAAGCACCAGCCCATCGT
>QZDS01000141.1 GCA_009917455.1 bacterium 1xD8-48
GGTCGATTGCAAACCGAGGTTCCCGTTTTGTAACCAAGTTTCACCTTTTGCAAGCGGCATTCAAATTTTGTACCCGAATTTCCACTTTTGTAGCAGGATTCCCGTTTCCCTTTCCCATTTTGTGTTATAATGGCTCTACGGAAGGCTAAAAATGCGCACAAAAACCGAACGTCACTTTTGTCTTACAAATTTTGTACCACAAAATTCACGTCTCTTTCTGCCCTTATTTCCAGCCGGCGGTCTGCGCTTTTTTACTTCTCCCTATGTTACTTTTTCAGGAGTCTTGGTGTGAGGTTGATGTTCGCGGCATCAACCTCATGGCATCCTAACCTCTGTGCCAGTTCTTCCCCGTAATAGAAGCAGAATGCCTCATACGGGCTCTTCCCGTTCAGTTTGTTTCTCCGGTACGAATTGATGTGGTCCATCATCAGGTCGATATCCGCCTGCGCCAGTTCATCAAAGCTCTTTCCTTTCGGCACCACCCTGCGGATAAACTCATGCCCCACTTCGATCTCCGCTTTCTGGTAAGGCGCACTGGGGTTGCAGTAGTAGATTCTTGTCCGCTGGAAGCCTTTCCCGTCCGGTCCCTTCTCGATACATTTCGGGTTCGAGAACCCGCTCCCGTTGTCCGTGAGTATCACCGGGAACAGCCTCCGAAAATCCTGTCCCCCAAGCCGCTGGTATAACCCATCGTAGATATCTATCACCGACTTTGATGTATTTGCTTCCCGCAGGAATCCCAGCATCAGCGACACGTTCACAAAGTAGACCGTCAAAAGCACTTTCCCTCCTCTGCTCCCGATCACACTGTCCATCTGCACCACCGCCGTGTCCGGGTGCTTTTCCATGTACACCTCATAGTCATGGTAGTTCCTCCCCACGCGGCAT
>QZDS01000142.1 GCA_009917455.1 bacterium 1xD8-48
GCCAAGTAAGCGATGAAAGGTGCGGAGCAGCGGGACAACGTGAGAAAGGTAGAAGCCACATCTGCCCTATTGCCAGGAAAAGGCATGCATGGTTAACAAATGTGAACTGTTGCAAGGGTCGTCAGTCTGATGAAAGGTGAAAGTGGATGATACACCTTGACCAAAACGGTGCGGAGTCGGGGACACAGTAATTACTATGGTACTGTGCCAAACGGACAGAGAACTCCCGGCCTATAGACAGAACCTAAACATGTCGTGATTATTTAAGTGGCGGAACAAGGTAAACCTTATGCGCTCCCTGATGGGTAGGCCGATTGCAAGAAAGGTACAATGCGCAGAAGGCAGAGGATGTTGGAAAAAGCGAAGGCCTTTGTGCAATGCAGAGGATAAGGGTTCAGGATTTGCCCTGCCCGAAAGGGAGCAGACTTCCAACGCGTATCGAATACATGAAGAGACTGGAAACTGTGAATGTATCACGTTCAATGACACAGCAGTGAGGACAATACAGACATGAAGCTTCAATGGAACCAGATAGATTGGGAGAAAGCAGAGGAACAGGTTAACAGGCTACAGGTTCGGATTGTAAAAGCGACATTGGAACAGAAATGGAGGCTTGTCAAAAGGCTCCAGTATTTAATGACAAATTCGTTCTATGCAAAAGCATTAGCTGTAAAGAGGGTAGTCAGCAACAAAGGGAAAAAGACGCCGGGAATAGATGGAGAATTGTGGGAGACTGATAAAGCCAAAATGGAGGCGGTCAGGAGGCTGGATTGTAGAACATACCATGCCAGACCATTGAGACGGATATACATTGAGAAGTATGG
>QZDS01000143.1 GCA_009917455.1 bacterium 1xD8-48
CTGTCGGGTAAGGAATTGACTTTACAGCCAGCCCCTCCCCAAAGAACGGAACGTGCAGCTTTCACCGCATTCCGCTCACGCATCTATAACGCATAATAACCTATCTGCGCAGCTCTATTGGAGCATATCGCTTTTTTCCTGTTCAAGCGATGCTTCTTTGCCCGTTGTTCAAAATATCCAGGGTCAAGGAATGGATTCTTATCCAATGCCATCTGCCCCTTTCGGACAATCGGCATGTCCATCATCAGAAATAAGATGTTTTTATCTGACATAAATGTCCATTTCCTGCCCTTATGGGTTTTCCAGTATCTTCTGACAATCCAGCTTTTGCTTTTGTTTGGGTGTCTCCGTTTAGACCACCTCCACAGCATTTCCCATATACGGTGGTCTATCGTGCTGAAGCTTCTTTTGGCGCATGTGGAATGATGGTAATTCGCCCATCCGACTATGACTTCATTCAGTCTGCGAATCAATGTTTCCTGCGTCGCCGCCCGGTTATCCTTAATCACTCCGCTGATTTTCTTCGTGATTCTGCTCATGGATTTGTGGGACGGCTTGATAATCAGCTTTCCTTTGAATTTGCGGAAGTTCCATCCCAGAAAATCAAACCCATCATTGATGTGGGTAATAACTGTTTTCTCCGTCGATAGAATCAGCCCTCTTTGTTCCAGAAATTTTTCTATCATTATTTTGATTTCTTCCAGCGTTCCTTTATCGGATGCCGTGACAATAAAATCATCTGCAAACCTTACCATGTGGACTTTATGGTTGTTGTATTTGACGCTGAAT
>QZDS01000014.1 GCA_009917455.1 bacterium 1xD8-48
TCCAGTCTTTCATCAATACCGTCGAGCCGTGTATCGACTTTATCCAGTCTTTCATCAATACCGTCGAGCCGCGTATCGACTTTATCCAGTCTTCCATCAATACCGTCGAGCCGCGTATCGACTTTATCCAGTCTTTCATCAATACCGTCGAGCCGCGTATCGACTTTATCCAGTCTTTCATCAATACCGTCGAGCCGTGTATCCATTTTGTCCAGTCTTTCGTCCATCCTGTCCAGTCTGATATCCATCGCATCCAGTCTCTCTGTAACAGGATTTAATTTTTCCTCAAGTTTGTCATCCAATAACTGGCCGAACATTTTTAAGTCATCATTTGTCAATGTCATATAGTTATACCCTTTCTGCAGTTGTACGACAAAAAGCCCCCTGAACAGCATAAGTATATCATATTTAAAATATAAAAACCATTAAAATTTTCAAAAAATAATAAAAAAATAATCAATAATTGATTCAAAACTATATAGGGGAGAATCTGTAAATAATGAAATTATTCCGGGTAAAATGCGGAAATCAATTTTCGATTCCGTGTCGTAAGAAAAATTATTTGACTTTCCGGCGGACATATGATATAAATAGTTAAGCAAACCGTTGAAGAAGAGTGAGTACCTTAGGATATTTTTTGAAAATTCTTTTATTACAGAGAGCTGCTGGCAGGTGGAAAGCGGTATAAAGGACTTAGGGGAATGGGCTTCGGAGGGCGAGTCGAAGGTTCAGTAGACGAGACGGAGAGGAGACTTCGTTATCAAATCAGGCATATGATAGTATGCGATGAGCGGATGCGTTATATTGCATCAAGCCGGGTGGCACCGCAGGAGATATACTCTTGTCCCAGCAATGACTGGGTCAGGAGTTTTTTTATACAATAAGCCGACCCGCGAAACGTGGAGGCGTTTGTTACAATAAGCCGATTCGGTCAAAATATCAAGAAACCGGAAAAACTGGAATGGAGGAAAATCTATGAGTGAAGAGAAAAAAATCCCTTACAAAATTTACCTGAAAGAGGAAGAGATGCCGGTGAGATGGTATAATGTGCGTGCGGATATGAAGAATAAGCCCGCGCCGCTTTTGAATCCGGGAACGCTGCAGCCTTTAACCTTTGAGGAGATGAGAGGCATTTTCTGTGATGAGCTTTGCAGGCAGGAGCTGGACGATACTACGGCTTACTTTGAGATTCCCGAGGATATCAGGAAATTTTATAAGATGTACCGCCCGTCGCCTCTTGTACGTGCGTACTGTCTGGAGGAAAAGCTGCAGACGCCGGCAAAGATTTATTATAAGTTTGAAGGAAATAATACCAGCGGAAGCCATAAGCTGAATTCGGCCATTGCCCAGGCATATTATGCAAAAAAGCAGGGCCTTAAGGGTGTAACTACGGAAACGGGAGCAGGTCAGTGGGGAACGGCTCTTTCCATGGCTTGCGCTTATCTTGGACTGGACTGCCAGGTATATATGGTGAAATGCTCTTATGAGCAGAAGCCTTTCAGGAGAGAGGTTATGAGAACCTATGGGGCAAACGTGACGCCTTCGCCTTCGAACACCACTGAAGTGGGGCGTAAGATTTTAGAGGAATTCCCCGGAACTGCCGGGAGCCTTGGATGTGCGATTTCCGAGGCTGTGGAAGCCGCTACTTCTCAGGAAGGCTACCGTTATGTGCTGGGCTCTGTCCTTACGCAGGTTCTTCTCCATCAGTCGGTGATTGGTATGGAAACCAGGACAGCCATGGATAAATACGGGATTAAGCCGGACGTGATTATCGGATGCGCCGGAGGCGGTTCTAATCTGGGCGGGCTGATTTCACCGTTTATGGGCGAAAAATTAAGAGGCGAGGCAGATTACCGATTTATTGCGGTTGAGCCGGCGTCCTGCCCCAGTCTGACCAGGGGAAAATACGTGTATGATTTCTGCGATACGGGAAAGGTTTGCCCGCTTGCCAAAATGTATACACTGGGAAGCGGATTTATGCCGGCGCCTAACCATGCGGGAGGATTGCGTTACCATGGCATGAGTTCCGTGCTGTCTCAGTTATACGAAGACGGCTATATGGAGGCTGTGAGCGTGGAGCAGACGGCAGTCTTTAAGGCGGCGGAAGAGTTTGCAAGGGTGGAGGGCATTTTACCTGCGCCGGAAAGCTCCCATGCAATAAAAGTTGCCATGGACGAGGCACTCAAATGTAAGGAGACAGGGGAGGAAAAGACAATTCTCTTCGGCCTTACGGGAACCGGCTACTTTGACATGGTGGCATATGAGCGTTTCAATAATGGGGAAATGACGGATTATATCCCTACAGATGAAGATTTGGCAAAGGGACTTGCGGGAGTTCCGAAGTTCCCCGGAAATGAAATCTGAGAACCTGTAAGCGGCGCAGCAAATCATTATAATGCGGAAAAGAAAAAGTCAGGAGCATTTGTAAGGATGCATCCTGACTTTTAAACTTAAGAGCAGCAAGCGAAGCATACTGCCTGTTGTTTGTCCGTAAATTTTCACAGGCCGGGAGACAACAATCCATCAGGCATATGGAAACCGGGTGATTATTTAAATTTTACAGCGGTTCCGTAGGCCATCACCTCGGCGGCGCCCTGCATTACGGCGGCGGAAGCGTAGCGGATATTGATAACCGCATCGGCGCCCAGTCCGGCCGCTTCGTTTTCCATTCGCTTTGTGGCCAGCGCTCTGGCTTCGTTCATCATTTCCGTATAGGAGCCCAGCTCGCCACCCACCAGAGTCTTTAATCCCTGAGTGATATCCCGTCCGATGTTTTTGGACTGGATGGTGCTGCCCTTAACCAGTCCCAGCATTTCCAGCTCTTTTCCTGTGATGTAATCGGTGTTTACTAAAATCATTACTATCTCCTCCTTATTTTATATCCAGTTCCGGCGGAACATCCAGCTGCGTCGGAACATATTTGCCGTCCTTCTTGCGCTGACGGACGCACTCAGATAAAAGGTATTCAATTTGTCCGTTGACGGAACGGAAATCATCTTCCGCCCAGGCTGCAATGGCATTATAGAGTTTGGTTGAAAGCCGCAGCGGAATCTGTTTTTTGCCTGAATCAGCCATATCAGTAGAGGCTGCCGGAATTTACCACCGGCTGTGCGTCGTGGTTTCCGCAGAGAACCACCAGAAGATTGGAAACCATTGCCGCCTTGCGTTCCTCATCCAGCTCTACGATGTGATTCTTGTTTAAGCGCTCCAGTGCCATTTCAACCATTCCTACGGCGCCGTCAACAATCATTTTCCGTGCGTCAATGATGGCGGACGCCTGCTGCCTTTGCAGCATGACAGCGGCGATTTCCGTAGCGTAGGCAAGATAGGTGATTCTGGCTTCAATAATTTCCATTCCGGCTTCATCTACTCTCTTCTGAATTTCATCACGGATTCTTGCCGCCACTACATCGCTGGATCCTCGAAGACTGCCGTCGTCGGCCACGCCGTCGCCTGTGGTATCCACGTTGGGAGCCATGTCGTAAGGATAAAGGCGGACGATGTCGCGCAGGGCGCTGTCGCACTGGAGGGAAAGGTATTCCTTATAGTTATCCACGTTGAACACGGCCTTTGCGGTATCGGTCACCCGCCATGTAACCGCGATACCGATATCCACGGGATTGCCGAGGCAGTCGTTGATTTTCTGGCGGCTGTTGTTCAGGGTCATGATTTTCAGGGAAATTTTGTTGGAGATGGTATTTCCCTGAGTTGACGTATTTCCTATGGTAAGGCTGTGAGGAGAGCCCACGTCGCCGCTCTGGCTGAGTCTGGTTCTGGCAGCCGGGTTCACGCTGGAGCAGAAGGGATTTACAAAGTAAAATCCGTCGCCCTTGAGGGTACCGACATACTTGCCGAACAGGGTGAGAACCAGCGCTTCCTGAGGCTTCAAAACATGAAGGCCGGTGAGAGGAAACCAGCCGATGACCGCAATGACGATACAGATGGCAAGGGGGATTCCGCTGGGATTCTCACGCTGCACATTCCACACAAAGAGCGCAATTATCAGCAGATAGAGCAAAAGAGTGGCAAGGAGAACCAGCATGCCGTGTTTTTTTTGGGTTAAAAGTTTTTCTTCCATATGTTTTCCTCTTTTCTATAGTATTTCCATTTGTTGGATTTATTTGATATCAAAATCATATCATATTGATAGCCGAATGTAAATAGAAATTCTTAAAAAATTTTTTAAATCCTATGGGAAACATTGCCTGTATATGATATGATTGACGGGGTAAAGCAAGCAGCCGGGGAATGAGGCCTGGTGAAACCATACGCTGTTTCGCGGAAAAGGAGAGGTATGGCAGAGAAGTATTATGCGGTAAAAAAAGGAATGAAGACAGGGATTTTTTATTCCTGGGAGGAATGCAGAGCCAATGTGTACGGATATCCCGGCGCGGTCTATAAGAGCTTTAAGACCAGAGAGGAAGCGCTGGCTTTTCTGGGGGAAGACCCGGGGGAGGGTTTGAAAGGGCGGAATTGTGTTAAAATATATGTAGACGGAAGCTATAACAGGGTCACGGGGGAGTTTTCCTATGGCATGGTAGTGCTTTCCGGGGGCAGGGAGGAAAAGTTTAACTGCAAATTTAACGACAAAGAGCTTGCCGCCATGCACAATGTGGCAGGGGAAATCAAGGGAGCCGAGGCGGCCATGCAGTATGCCCTTGACAGGAATCTTGCGGAAATTGAGATTTACCACGATTATGAGGGAATCGCCAGGTGGTGTCTGGGAGAATGGAAAACGAACAGGGAGGGCACCAGAGCCTATAAGGATTTTTACGACAGGGCATGTAAAAAAGTAAAAATCAGCTTTGTAAAGGTGGCGGGGCATTCCAATGACAAGTATAACGATATGGCGGACGGGCTGGCGAAAGAGGCTCTGGGGCTGTAGAGATGGAGGAAGATACCGGTGATTTATTTTTTATTAAAGGAAAATCAGCCGCTTGTCGCGGCTCTGGGGCTTTTGATTGCATTTGCGGGAACCTGTATTCTGACGGACAAATGCAGCTATCTGCTTCCCAGGGATGCGGGGAGGGAATTTGCGCTTGAGGGAAAGCTTTCCGCCGGGAAGCCCCGCGGAGCAGGAATCATTTTTATTCTCGTATTTGTAGCCTCATCCTTTCTTTTTGCGCCCATAGATGTGGAGAGCATTATTTATCTGCTGCTTATCACGGCGGAGATGGTGACCGGCTATCTGGACGACGCTTCAGCCCACCCCTGGAGCGGGCTGAAAAAGGGAATTATGGATTTGGTCATTGCTTCGGTGGCGGCTTATACCTACCTGAATTTTAATTCCAATACCATTCAGATTGCCACGTTGGGACTTCGGGTGACGATTCCGCCGGTTTTATTCGGCATACTGACAGTTGCCCTGGTATGGGGCTCCATCAATGTGACGAACTGTACGGACGGAGTGGACGGGCTTTCGGGAACGCTTACCATGATCACTCTGGCAACTTTTTATGTGGTTGACAATATCATGGAGAATAAGGATGGCTTTACGGTATTGATACTGTTTATGATTATCTGCATTTTAGGGTATCTGTGGTACAACGCCACGCCCAGCCGGCTTCTTATGGGAGACGCGGGAAGCCGTGCCATGGGAATTTTTATCAGCATCACGGCGTTAAAGAGCGGCTGCCCTCTTTTATATATTCCGGTGGCGATTGTGATTATTTTAGACGGCGGACTGGGGCTTTTGAAGGTTTCGCTGATTAAGGTCTGCCATATTCACATTCTGACCAATATACGGACGCCGCTTCACGACCATGTAAGAAAAAAGATGGGCTGGTCCAACACCCAGACGATGGTACGGTTTTCCATCATACAGATTGTGGTGTCGGTGGCGATTGTGTCGGTGCTGTTACTGTAAAAGCAGCCGGAAAATGTCTGCAAAATCGAAATACAGGGGGAACATTCAATATGGAACGGCGTGATAAAATAAACTATTATCTTGACCTGGCGGAGACGGTATCCAGGCGCAGTACCTGCCTTAGGCGGCGGTACGGCGCGGTGATTGTCAAAAATGATGAGGTGATTTCCACCGGCTATGTAGGGGCGCCCAGAGGTCGCAAAAACTGTACGGACACGGGCAGATGCATCCGGCAGGAGATGAACATTCCCCGGGGGGAGCGGTACGAGCTGTGCCGCAGCGTTCATGCGGAGATGAACGCCATCATCAGTGCGTCAAGAGATAAAATGATTGGGAGCTCCATGTACCTTGCGGGGGCGGATGCACAGACCGGCAAATACATTCCAAATTCCAACAGTTGCTCGCTCTGCAAGCGGGTGATGATTAACGCCGGGATTGAAAAGGTTTATATCAGGGACAGCAAGGACGAATACCGTGTGATTTCCGTGCAGGAATGGGTGGATAACGACGAATCCATTAACGGAACCAGAGGATATTAAGTCATTATGAGCAATTTACAGAAAAAAAATTCGCCGGAAGAAGTGAACAAAAGCTCTGCACCGCCGTCCTTCCGGGGGGCGGCCGGGGAGGAGATGCAGCAGAGGGCGGAACGCCTTGCGGAAAAGGTGATGAACTATTCAAGGGACAGCATTCTGGTAAATATGCGTTTCCTGGACGTAGCGCTGTCAGGGCTTATTCCTGTGCAGAGAATGGATATAGAGGGTTTTGCCAGCGACGGCGCGAAGATATACTATAATCCGCTGTTTCTTTTAAAGAGATATAAGGAAGAGCCGGCTTTTGCGGTCAGGATGTATCTTCATATATTGTTCCATCTGATTTTCTCCCACAGCTTCCGGTTCGACAGGCTGGATAAGGAGGCTTTTTTGCTGGCGGCGGATATGGCTGCGGAGGCGGCGGTTCTGGAGCTTGCAATACCGGGAACCGGCCTTATAAGGGACGAGGAAAAGCTGCGAAAGCTGGGGGCCGTAAAGGAAGAGGCGGGCGCGCTGACTGCGGAAAAAATTTACAGATATATCAGAAATTCCGGAGCTGGCTGCAAGTGGCAAAAAGAGCTTTCGGAACTCTTTTTTATGGATTCCCACGAACTCTGGGCGGAAAAGGAAAAGCTGGTAATTTCCATGGAACAGTGGAAGAAGTTAAGCGAGCGGGTACAGGCGGATTTGAAATCCTTTTCCAGGGGAAAGACTAGGGGAGGAAGCAAATCGGAGAGTCTGGAAAAAAGCCTTATGGAGGCTGTAAGGGACAGGAAGCCCTACCGGGAGCTGCTTCGGAAGTTTACCGTGATGAACGAGGATATGCAGGTAAACGACGATGAATTTGATTATATTTACTACACCTACGGGCTTTCCAGATACGGAAACATGCCGCTGGTGGAGCCTCTTGAATACAAGGACAGCAGGAAGATAAAGGAATTTGTAATCGCTATCGATACCTCGGCCTCCTGCCGGGGAGAGCTGGTGAAATCCTTTGTGCGCAGCACGTACGCCGTCCTTACCGGCGAGGAGACGTTTTTCAGGAAAATGAACGTGCACATTATTCAGTGCGACCATGAGGTGAGAAAGGATACCAAAATCACCAGCAGGGACGATTTGGAATATTTCCTTGCCAACGAAAAGCTGACCGGCTTTGGCTCCACGGATTTCCGGCCGGTTTTTTCCTATGTGGATGAGCTCTTAAAAGCAGGGGAGTTTGAAAAGCTGAAAGGGCTTTTATATTTTACGGACGGCTACGGGGTTTATCCCGGCGCAATGCCGCCTTACGACGTGATGTTTGTTTTTCCGGACAACGGGGACGAGGGGCCGGAAGTGCCGCCCTGGGCCGTCCGGGTGATGCTTGACGACGAGGAATTGGAATAAAGGAGACGGAATTATGAATATAAAGCAGGCAAAGGACGATATTGAAAACACGGTTCGTCTGTACCTGAAAAAGGACGAGTTTGGCGAATACAGGATTCCGGTGGTGCGTCAGCGCCCCATTTTTTTGCTGGGCGCGCCGGGAATCGGAAAGACGGCGGTGATGGAGCAGATTGCCCAGGAACTGCAGATTGCGCTGGTGTCCTATTCCATGACCCACCACACCAGACAGTCGGCTTTAGGGCTTCCCTTTATTTCCCACAGGGAATATCAGGGCATGAAGTATGACGTGTCGGAGTATACCATGAGTGAAATTATCGCATCCATATACGAGGTGATGGAAAAAAGCGGCATCCGGGAGGGGATTCTTTTTCTGGACGAAATCAACTGTGTGTCGGAAACCCTCGCGCCCTCCATGCTGCAGTTTTTGCAGTACAAGGTGTTCGGACGGCATAAGGTGCCGGAGGGCTGGGTGATTGTGACGGCAGGCAATCCCCCGGAATACAACAAATCGGTGAGAGAGTTTGACGTGGTGACCCTTGACCGCCTGAAGGTGCTGGACGTGGAGGCGGATTATCGGGTGTGGAAGGATTATGCCTGGCGGCGGGGGCTTCATGCGGCGATTTTGAATTTCCTTGAGCTGAAAAAAGAATACTTCTATAAAATAGAAACCACGGTAAACGGCAGAAGCTATGTGACGGCCAGAGGCTGGGAGGACTTGTCGGAAATTCTTTATCTGTACGAGGAAGAGGGAATGAAGGCAGACGAAGGGCTGGTGGGGCAGTATATCCGTAACGAGCGGGTGGTAAAAGAATTTACCGCCTACTATGACCTTTTTAATAAGTACAAAAAGGAATATCAGACGGAGGAAATTCTGGCAGGGACAGCAGGGGCGCAGACTGCGGAGCGGGCGAGGCTGGCGGCTTTTGACGAGCGGTTATCGCTTCTTGGCATGCTTATCGACAAGGTTCTTACGGAAATCCGGGAAGATATGGAAACGGGCGATTATCTGGTGGAGCTGTTTAAAAATTTAAAAGCCATAGGGACTGCGGTTAAAATGGAAAAGGCGCCCTCTGTCCGCGAAATGCTGGAAAACCAGATAAACGGCCGGAAAAAGCAGATGGAAAGCGCCCGTATGGCGGGAAGCCTTTCCGAAAGGGAGAAGCGGTGCGGCAGGCGGATTCTCCGCTTTATGGAGGGAGAGCAGAAAAATCTGCTTCTTACCGGTAAAACGGAGGGCGGGGAGGCATTTGTCCTTTTGAAAAACGCCTTTGACAGCGAAACCGCAGATTTCAGAGTAAGGGCCGCAAGAACGAAAAAGCGGCTTGAGAATCTTTTCACTTTTGTGGAGAACGCCTTTGTGGAGGGGAATGAAATGCTGATACTGGTGACGGAGCTTACGGTAAACAATGACAGCGCCCGTTTCATCGGCCAGTTCGGCTGCCCGTCCTATGAACGACACAACAGCGAGCTGATGCTGTCGGAGCGGGGCGGCGATTTGCAAAAGGAGATTGAAGGGCTTCATCTGGACGGGCTGCTATGAGCGCGCGGCTGTAAGCCGGCAGCAGGTGATTTGAAAGATATTTTGAAATAATAAATAACGAACTGCAGGGGAAGGGCAGGATGGAAAAAGAACTGGAAATAGAAAACGGAATATTGACTTATCTGGTCGATAGAAGCAGGGTGACAGTCTGTTCCTGTAAGGTTTACGGGAGCAGAATTACCGTACCGGAGACCATTGAAGGCTTCAAGGTGGAAAAGCTGGATAAGAAGGCGTTTCTGAGCGCCAAGGCCCTTAAGGAGCTTTGGCTTCCCGGGAGCCTTAGGGAAATCGGGGATTTTGCTTTTGCCTACTGCAGCAGTCTGGAAAAGCTCTGGATTCCCGCCGATGAAATTTCCATGGGGAGAGGCGTTTTTAAGGATTGTTATCTGTTGTCCGCCGTTTATCCCGTGAGGGCGGACGGCTCTTTTGACGCGCAGGCAGGCATGCTTTTGGGAGCGGTGCCCGTAAAGCTGGAGGCGGATTATCTTTTTGCGCCAAAGCAGGCGGGAACAGGACAGTGGCTGCTTCGGTTCGACGATAAGCTGCGGGAGTTTCTGGCCCGGCCGGACGAGGAAGGCTTTGTGAAAATGGTCTACTGCGGCGAGGAGGATATTGTCGCCAATGTGGAGTATTATCTTCTGGAGCGGAAGAGAGAAAAGGCGCGGCTGTGCCTTCTTCGGCTGATAAACGACAGGGGGATTTCGGAGGAATTCCGGGCGTATCTTACGGACTATCTGACGGCCCACACAAAAGGCTGTGACTCGGAGGCGGCCTGGGAAGTGGTTTTCGGGGAGCATGGGAACGAACAGGCTTATTACACGGCTTTTACAAAAGCGGGGTGTCTGACAAAGGAAAACTGCGATGACATTTTAACGGAAATGGGAGAGAACTTTCCGGAAATGAAAGCCTGTCTGATGCGCTACCGGGCGGAAAATATGGGGGAAGAGGATTTTTTTGCGGGCCTGTCGCTGGACTGAAAACGCTCCTGCATGATGTAAATATTACTTTCCTTTTAAAAATGTCGGCCGGCGTTGACAAATTGACAACCATGATTGCTTGAATCAAAAGAAATTCCGGTATAGGCTGTGAAAAAAGGAGGTAAGACGAAATGAAATTTAATGAAAAAATATTAAAACTCAGAAAAGAAAAGGGACTGTCTCAGGAAGAGATGGGAATGGAGCTGCAGGTGTCACGGCAGACAATTTCGAAATGGGAAGCGGGTCAGTCGTACCCGGATTTTACCCGGCTGGTCATGCTGAGCGATTTTTTTGACATGACGCTGGATGAACTGGTGAAGGATATTGACGTGCAGGAGGTGCGGGAAAATTCTCTTATCAACGAGAAGATAGACGCCATCTACCGGGTTTCCCAGGATGCGGATTCCGTATACCGGAAGTTCCGAAGCGGCGGCGCTGCGAGCTTCTTAAAAGGCATAAAATGGTTTTTTATAGGCAGCCTCCTGTTCGTATGCCTTGTGATGGCAGTTTCTTTTATACTGCATCTCATTTACCCGCAGTCCGGCATGTTCTGGGGATCTTATTAAGGGGGAAGGAGTCAGCACTGCGTCCTTAATCTGTTGGGCGTGGTGCCGTAAGTCTCCTTAAAGGTCCGGATAAAAACCTTATAATTGGAAATGCCGTTGCGCGCCATTAAATCCGTAACGCTGTAATCCGTGTTGAGCAAATCCTGATGAAAGTGAATCAGGCGGATGGCGTTTAAGTATTCTAAAAAGGTCTGTCCGGTGTGCTTTTTAAACATGCGGCAGAAGTATTCCGGGCTCAGGTTCAGAATGCCGGACACCTCGTTTAGGGAGATGCTTTTCTTATAGTTGGATTTCACATACTGAATCACCTCTTCAATCTTTTCAAAATTGCGGTTTGCTTTTTCCGCCGCTTCTAACGTGACTTTTTGGGAATAATTTCTGTACAGGATATAAAGAAATTCATAAACCACAGAAGAAAAGTGGAGGAGATATCCGTCCTCCTTTTCCGTGTAGGCTTTAGCAAGCTCGGAAAGACAGGCGCAGAGCTGCTCCCCGGCAGATTCCCTTGAAGCGGCCGGAAAGTATTCCTGGAAGTGAATCAGGGAAACATCGGTGATTACCCGGCCAAGATAGTCATAGGGAATCTGCAGAAGCAGATACTCTATGTTCTCGGAGCTTTTGGTGGAATGGAGCTCTCTGGAATTGACAATCAGCAAATCGTTGTCCGAAAGGCGGTACTGCTGTTCATTGACTCTTGCGGTCATTTCTCCTTTTTGAATATAAACGATTTCCAGATGGCCGTGCCAGTGGGGAGGGGAATAAAAATAATGCCCGTCTTTTATCAGTGAAAAGTGGAGCTGCAGTCTTGTGTCGTCATTGATGATTTCGTGAGCGTAGCTGTCCTTGGTAAGGGGCATGGCGTTTCCTCCGGTAAATTAATTTGGCATGTTGCTGCTTTTGGCAGACTGGTGCTTATAGTATATTTGATTTGCGGGGGAGATACAAGTGAGATAGAAATTTTTAATCATGTATCATTCCCCGCCTCCCCTGCATACAGTAAATGTAATTGTAAGTGTATGGATATTGATGCAGGTCATTGAATTTGAAAAAAGTATTGATTGCCGGAGAAACCGGAAAAACATCAAATTACGAAAACGCCATGAGGCATTTGGGGGTGCATGCAAAAACCTCCCTGCATGTGCCGAGTACCTGCGCCTATGATGGGCTGATTTTACCGGGAGGAGGGGATATTGACCCCAGACTGTTCGGACAGCTTCCAAACGGGACCCGTTTTTTTGATTCGGAGCTTGACAGGATTCAAATGGAAATTCTAAGGGCCTTTGTCTCCGACAGAAAGCCGGTGCTCGGCATCTGCAAGGGGATGCAGCTTATTAATATTTATTTTGGAGGGGATATGGTACAGCATCTTCCGGAGAGCGCGGCTCACGAATATCAGGAAGGGGACCGGTTCCATATGACGGTGGCGCCGGAGGGCTTCTTAAAGGACATATACGGTGAAAGCTTTGTGGTAAACAGTGCCCATCATCAGGGCCTTGACCGTCCGGGTCAGGGAATTGCGTATGTGCAGTATGCGGACGACGGGGTAGTGGAGGGGCTGTGCCACAGCCATCTTCCGGTTTTCGGCGTACAGTGGCACCCGGAGCGGCTCTGCACTCCGCAGAGCTCCTGCGCGCAGCAAAAGTGTGGCATACCACAGCGCCTGTGTGCCTCGCAGCAGGAATTTCCGCTCTCCCGGCCGGAAAAGGAGAAAGCAGTTGACGGCGCAAAGCTGCTTGCTTATTTTAAGGAACTGCTGTAAGACGTGAATTAACCGGCGGTCCTTTACACCTGGTTTTTTCGGGCACAGTCGTTACTGTGTCGAAACCTGCGGTCACTAAAGGTTCTTCTTTCGGAATTTTTTCATATATATAGTAATACATGACAGGAAAAAATTCTTAACGTGTAAGAAGGGAGAACAAAAATGACAGATAAGGTAATTGAAAACAACCAGGTGGTAATCATGGGGGAAATCGTGAGCGATTTCGTATTCAGCCATGAGATTTTCGGCGAGGGCTTTTATATGGTGGACGTGAATGTGCCAAGACTGAGTGACTCAAACGACATCATTCCTCTTATGGTATCGGAGCGTCTTATAAACGTGGAGGATGATTATAAGGGGCTGAGTATTATGGTTCAGGGGCAGTTCCGTTCCTATAACCGCCACGAGGAGCGCAAAAATCGTCTGGTGCTTTCCGTGTTTGCAAGGGAAATTGAATTTGTGGATGAAACGCCGGAAAGCTCGAAAACAAATCAGATTTATCTGGATGGTTATATCTGCAAAGAGCCTATTTACCGGAAAACGCCTCTTGGCAGGGAGATTGCTGATTTACTGCTGGCCGTAAACAGGCCCTATGGAAAAAGTGATTACATACCCTGCATCTGCTGGGGACGGAACGCCAGATTTGCCAGTAACTTTACGGTGGGAACCAGATGTGAAATCTGGGGAAGGATTCAGAGCAGGGAATATATGAAGAGAATTTCCGAGGAGGATGCCGAGAAGAGAATCGCCTACGAGGTTTCGGTGAGCAAGCTGGAGCTGTCGGAGGAATGAGACCTCTCAGTAGCTATGAAGTCAAAGGCGGAACAGTGACACCGCTCGGATAAAAATTTCATAAAAAACTTGACAAATACTCCAAACAGGTATATTTTAATTAAAAATTAAATAAGTCGCTAGGGGAGCTTTCGCTGAGATGGCATGTTGAACGAAAAAGTCGCATGCAGACCCTCATTACCTGAACCGGATAATACCGGCGTAGGGAAGCAGATTTTTGTAAATGCCGTGATTTTATAACTGTAAACTATTATTCTATAATTGTTTCATACCTTCTAATAATTAAAATCACGCATTTATAAGAATTGAACTCTCCTCCTGTGATGAATTCAAAGGAGGTTTTTTTATGGAAGTTTTTGTGAGAGAAATTATTGACGAGGAGTGGGGCAATTACTTTGAGTTGACCGGTGTGGGCTACGGTGTGCTTGTGGCGTTAATGCTGGCTGTTTTTCTGATTGGGTGTATGATAGGCAATGCAGGAGGTGCTGCCTCCGGCAGTGCCAAAGACAGGGCAAAAATCAGCACAAAGGTACTGGTATTTTCCGCTATGGCAATGGCACTTGGCACAGTGACCAGTATGGTCAAACTGGTGGATATGCCCATGGGAGGCTCCGTTACTCTGTGCAGTATGCTTTTTGTGTGCCTCATCGGCTATCTGTTCGGTCTTCGGACGGGGCTCCTTGGGGCGGTGGCCTATGGCTTTTTACAGCTTGTAATAGACCCCTACATAATCAGTATTCCCCAGATGCTTACCGATTATATTTTTGCCTTCGGGGCATTGGGGCTGTCGGGGGTATTTTCAGAGAAAAAGAACGGTCTGACGAAAGGCTACCTTCTGGGCGCGTTGGGAAGATATTTCTTTTCGTTCCTGTCAGGGATGATTTTTTTCGGAACCAATGCCGCCGTCTACAACATGTCCGTTCCTGTATATTCGCTGACTTATAACGGTTCCTATCTGGGACCGGAGGCTCTGATTACTGTGATTATTCTGCAGCTTCCGCCGGTCAGACAGGGATTGCAGAGTGTAAAGGAAATGGCGAAGGTCTGACAATTTGCCCTCAGGAAACAGGCCTGCGCGTACAAATTGCACAATCATTCCGAAGGCTTAAATTGTTGTCAAAATACCACTTGCAATTATTGGCGCAAGTGGTATTCTTTTTATAGTGGAAATCCTTAGTGGGTTTTGAATAAACGTAGGAGAGAAACGATGAGAGCAAGCGGCATATTATTACCGGTATCCAGTATTCCATCTGCCTATGGAATCGGGTCATTTTCAAAAGAGGCGTATGAATTTGTTGATTTTCTGGAGAAAGCGGGTCAGTCTTACTGGCAGATACTGCCTTTAGGGCCTACAGGTTACGGCGATTCACCTTACCAGTCATTTTCAACATTTGCAGGAAATCCTTATTACATTGATTTTGAGGAATTAATTGAGGAAGGCTTACTTACGAAAGAACAGTGTGAGGAGTGCGACTGGGGCGGAAGCGAAGCATATGTGGATTATGAAAAAATTTACAAGTCCCGTTTTCGGGTATTGAAGGAGGCTTTTGATAACAGCAGGCTTGAAGATAACGAAGATTTTCAGGCTTTTGTGGCGGAGAATGCGTTCTGGCTTTCGGATTATTCCCTTTATATGGCGGTGAAGGATTCTTACAAGGGGAAAAGCTGGTCGGAATGGGACGGGGACATCCGGCTCCGGAAACCGGAAGCAATCGAAAAATACGCGGAAAAGCTAAAAGAGGAGATACTTTTTTATGAATTTCAGCAGTACTTGTTTGATACACAGTGGAGGAAACTGAAAAAGTATGCCAATGACAAGGGCGTGAAGATTATCGGGGATATCCCGATTTATGTGGCTCTTGACAGCGCGGACACGTGGGCAAATCCAGAGCTGTTCCAGCTGGATGAAAACCGCAGGCCCACAGGTGTGGCCGGATGTCCGCCGGACGCTTTTTCCGCAACGGGACAGCTTTGGGGGAATCCTCTTTATAAATGGGATTATCATAAAGAAACGGAGTATGCGTGGTGGATTCAGAGAATTTCTTACTGCTATAAGCTCTATGACGTAGTGAGAATCGACCATTTCAGAGGATTTGACGAGTATTACAATATTCCTTTCGGGGATACCACGGCAGAATTCGGACGCTGGGAAAAGGGACCCGGATACGATTTGTTTAAGGTTATGAAAAAGAAAATCGGCAACAAACCGGTAATTGCGGAGGATTTGGGGTTTCTGACTCCCACAGTCAATCAGCTTCTCAAAAAGAGCCGTTATCCGGGAATGAAGGTTTTGCAGTTCGCCTTTGACTCCAGGGAGGAAAGCGATTACCTGCCCCATAATTATACGGCAAATTCCGTAGTGTACACCGGAACCCATGACAACGATACCACAGTTGGCTGGTATCAGACTATCAGCAGACGTGACCGCAGCTTTGCCAGAAAATATCTGAACATCAAAACCGGCCGTGAGCTGGAGTGGAATTTCATCCGGGCAGCCCTTGGAAGCGTTTCGGATACGGCCGTAATTCCCATGCAGGATTATCTGGGGCTTGGAAGCGAAGCGAGAATCAACGTGCCCTCCACCCTTGGAACTAACTGGAAGTGGAGAATGACAAAGGGACAGATTCCGGAAGGGCTTGCGGAAAAAATTTATGATTTGTGTAAGCTGTATGGAAGAGTGAGATGAGAAACTGAAAGGATTATCAGGGGGCTGCCGCTTCAACGAATGAAAAGTCGTAAAAGAGGCAGCCCCTGTCTTACATAAGAGGGCGGCGGGCCGGGCGGCAGAGGAGTATGGGCCGGGAGTGCCGCACATGCCGGCTATGAAGTTATAGCCTGAAAACCCTGCGCGACAGGTTGGAATTATGGTATTCGGGATTGCCGGTCACATCCTTACAAAGCCATGGCGGCGGGATAAAAGCCAGCGCCATTTCCTCATCCGAAAATTCTACCTCCGCAAGGATGAGCGGGGCAAAGGGCGGCTCAAAAATATCCAGCTCGATTTTTAAATCAACGTTTTTTTTAGGGACTGTATAGTCGTTCCTGAAAACAGGATTGGAAATGGGAATCAGGTATCGCTTTTTGGAAATGATATTTCCGTCGGCTTTTGTGAGAAGATGCTCGTATGCCTTCTCAGTTAAAGGAAGATTGTATTCCTCCCTTGACATAAGCCCGCCTCCTTTATAGGTCAGATAATAATCCTCATCCTGCCTGCGGATGCGGACAACGGGCTCCGTACACAGATAGGCCTGCTCAATGACAAGACACTTATAAGAGGAAAGATTTTCGGGCAGCTCTTTGATTAGAAATTTACGTTCTATTTCCATATAAAACAGGTCTCCTTCCGATTCTTAATTTATTATAGCTTTTCTTAATAAAGTTTACAAATCGTTTATTGGAAATTCATGTGATTTAATGGTAAAATAAATATTATCCGTGGCGAAGCGGAACTAATAATCAGCGAAAGCCCGGACGGCGCCGGAAGGATTTCAGGACGCTGAGACGGCCGGAAATCCTTCCAGACAAGGGGATGCCGGGAGGGCTGTAGCGGAACTAATAATCGGAGGGTTACGATATGAGCAGGGTATGTGTATTTTTTGGCACAGGTTACGAGGAAATAGAAGCGCTTACAGTGGTGGATATTCTGCGCAGGCAGAAGATAGACACTCAGATGGTATCGGTTACCGGCGAAAAGACAGTGACTGGTTCCCATCAGATTTCGGTACAGATGGACTGCCTGATTGAAGATGTGGACTTTGGCGCAGTGGATGTGATTGTCCTGCCGGGAGGGATGCCGGGGACGAAGAATCTGGAAGCCTGCGATATGCTGATGGAACAGGTGGACGCCTTTGCGGCAGTCGGGAAAACCGTGTGCGCAATCTGCGCGGCGCCGTCGATTCTCGGGCACAGAGGTCTTTTAAAAGGAAAAAAGGCGATTGCCTATCCGGGCTTTGAGGAGGAGCTTACCGGAGCAGAGGTCACTTATGAGCCGGCGGTAAGAGACGGAAATATCATTACCGGACGGGGGATGGGATGCGCAATTGATTTCGGACTGATGATTCTAGAATATCTGGAAGATAAAGAAGCCGGCAATGCCATGGCGGAAAAAATTATATATACGAGGTAACCGCATACAAATGAATATATTGTTTTTTTTGACACCTAAAAGCGAGGTGGCATACGTTTACGATACAGATACGCTCCGGCAGGTGCTGGAAAAAATGGAAAACCACAAATATTCGTCCATTCCGGTTCTTCGGAAGGAGGACGGACGATACATAGGGACGCTTACAGAGGGAGATCTGCTCTGGTATATTAAGGACAAAAACAACTTATCCCTGCAGGGGGCGGAAAAGATACCCATGACAGTATTAAACCGCAGGCGCGATAATGAGCCTGTCGATGTCGACGTTGACATGGAGCATCTGCTGAATAAGGCCATGAGTCAGAATTTTGTCCCGGTAATCGACGACAGAAAGCGCTTCATAGGCATCATTACCAGAAAGGATCTGATTCAGTATCTGTGCAAAAAGCTGGTCACTGTCGAGCTGGAAGCCGGCGGGATGAGTATCAGTTAATATCTGCGGAGCGCGGGAGTCTGTTACGGAAAGGTTTTAAAATGTTCAATCAGTTGACACAAAAGGATATCGACGCCATGGAGGCTGAGATAGAGGAAAGAAAGCTGGTCATCCGCCCGAAGCTTTTGGAGGCGGTGAAGGAGGCCAGAGCCCACGGGGATTTAAGCGAAAATTTTGAATACTATGCCGCCAAAAGAGAAAAAAATAAAAATGAGAGCAGAATCCGTTTTTTAGAGAGAATGATTAAGACGGCGGAGGTCATTCCCGACGATTCGAAGGAAGACGAAATCGGTATCAACAACACGGTGGAAGTGGAGTTCGAGGACGACGGTTCCGTGCAGAAATACAAAATCGTGACCACCATGCGGGGAAATTCTCTGGAGGGTCTTGTCAGCATAGAATCTCCTATTGGAAAGGCTCTTCTCGGCCATAAGGCGGGCGAGCGGGTTTATGTGCAGGTCAACGGGGACTACGGATATTATCTGAAGGTGAAGTCCATAGAAAATACGGTTGACGACGGCAGCGACAAAATACGAAGCTTTTAATAAAAAAGAAACGGAAAAACTTACCATAATATTTTCACAAGTACCGTTAATACTATGAACAAGATAAGTGATTAAGAAAACGCTTTGAACGGAGGAAACTTCAGGATAAGCGAATACACTTGGTGCTTATCTTGAAGAATGGCTGCATCAGCAGTCAAATAAAATAACGGAGGTGAAAAAGATGGCAAGCAGCAAATCTAATAGAGTAGAAGTTCCTGAAGCTAAGGAAGCTATGGACCGCTTTAAAACAGAAGTTGCTTCTGAGCTTGGCGTTAACCTGAAAGAGGGTTATAACGGTGACTTAACATCTAAGGAAGCCGGCTCTATCGGTGGCGAGATGGTTCGTAGAATGATTAAGAAGCAAGAAGAAGCTATGAAATAACACATTCGGATAAGACCGGATAAAGGAAATGGCCCGTCTGCAAAAAGCAGCCGGGTCATTTCTCTTACTACATTTCAGCTTTCCGCTCTCAGATACTTTTTCAGCGGCATCCATATTACATAAGCAAGCAGGCTCCCTGTAAGAGACGTAATCAGCTGGGTAACGGAAAACGTGACTTTTGCGGTTGCAAGAACCCCGGGCAGAGCCTCCGGTTTCGGAAGCCTTGCGGCAATATTGCCGCCGAATGCAGGAAGAAGAATCAGTACAATCACGATTCCCATAAAAGCAGCCTTTAAAACCGAACCGGCAATCAGCCCGGCCGGGAGGCTTCCTATAAATTTCATTTTCTTCTGAAAATACCGCGTGGCATACCATGTACATACTGCAAGAATCATATTTCCGCCCATAACCGCCGGGAACATCAGGGGAATTGCGGCCATGATGGGCGAGCCGGATATAAAAAAGGCAGTAACGGGAGCGATAACGCTGATAAAAAGCCCGCTCCACAAGCCCACGGCAAGAACGGCGATAATGATTGTCGTATTCACTACAGGTCCCGTAATATATACGGAAAGATTTTTGAAAAACTGGCTTGCAATACAGATGGCAAGCAAAAGGGCCGTCTGGGCCAGTTGTCTGGTTGATAATTTCATAAGTTACCTCCTTTGCTGTTTTCCAGTATAAAGCGAAAAAATAAAAATACAATATCCTGTAAAAAATCTGGTAATTTTTTTTCGGATATGCTATAATCGTAAAATGACTGTGAGTATGTTTGGAATCAGGTAACTTATTTAAGGAGGATGTACTAGAATGAGCGTACAGGTGGAAAAATTAGAAAAGAACATGGCAAAGCTTACCATTGAAGTTCCGGCGGAAGAAGTGGAAAAAGCATTACAGAATGCTTTCTTAAAAAATAAAAACAGGATTAGCGTTCCGGGATTCCGCAAGGGCAAGGTGCCTCGCCAGATGATAGAAAAGATGTACGGGCCGGAAATATTTTATGAGGACGCTGTAAACGAGATGATTCCTGATGCCTACGAGAAAGCGGCTGACGAGTGCGGGGAGGATATCGTATCTTCTCCTGTCATTGACGTTACTCAGATTGAAAAGGGCAAGCCCTTTATCTTTACTGCGGAAGTGGCGCTTAAGCCCGACGTGAAATTGGGCAAGTATAAGGGCGTGGAGATTGACAGGGTTGAAACCGCGGTTACGGAGGAGGACGTGGACGCGGAGATTAACCGTGAAAGAGAGCGCAACGCCAGAAATATTGAAGTGACGGACAGGCCGGTAAAGGACGGAGATATGACTGTTTTAGACTTTGAAGGCTTTGTGGACGGTGTGGCTTTTGACGGCGGAAAGGGTGAAAATTACTCCTTAACCATCGGTTCCGGCGCATTTATCCCGGGATTTGAGGAGCAGCTCATCGGCGCGGAGATTGATAAGGAAACGGAAATCCATGTAACGTTCCCCGAGGATTATCAGGCAGAGGATTTGAAAGGCAAGGACGCTGTCTTTAAATGTACAATCAGGGAAATCAGGGAGAAGGAGCTTCCCGAACTGGACGACGAATTTGCCGGTGAGGTATCAGAATTTGACACTCTGGAAGAATACAAAGCGGATGTCAGGGCTAAACTGACAGAGACAAAGGAAAAGGAAGCGAAAAACTTAAGGGAAGAAGCGGTGGTTGAAGCGATTGTTAAGGATTCCGATATGGAAATCCCGGAGGCTATGGTGGAGACCCGGCAAAAGCAGATGGTTGACGAGTTTATGCAGAGTATTACCATGCAGGGACTTACGCCGGAGCAGTATTATCAGTTTACGGGAGCTTCAAGGGAGCGTCTGATAGCGCAGGTAAAGCCACAGGCCGAAAAGAGAATCAAGGCGAGACTTGTGCTTGAGGCTGTTGCAAAGGCTGAAAATATCACGGCTTCCGAGGAAGATTACGAGGACGAATTAAAGGTTATGGCCGAGGCTTATCAGATGGAAGTCGATAAAGTAAGGGAAATGCTTCCCGAGAAGAACGCGGCCCAGATTAAGGAAGATATCGCGGTAAGAAAGGCTGCTGAATTTGCAGTGGCAAACGCGAAGGAAAAATAACAGCAACAGGTTTCAGGGAGGTTTAAGTAAATGAGTTTAGTGCCTTACGTCATAGAGCAGACGAGCAGGGGGGAACGCTCTTACGATATTTATTCAAGACTTTTAAAGGAAAGGATTATATTTTTAGGCGAGGAAGTGAACGATGTCACAGCCAGTCTGATTGTGGCCCAGCTTTTGTTTCTGGAAGCCGAGGACCCGGAGAAGGATATCCAGTTTTACATCAACAGTCCCGGCGGAAGTGTGACGGCAGGTATGGCGATTTATGATACCATGCAGTATATCAAATGCGATGTGGCAACCAACTGTATGGGAATGGCTGCCAGCATGGGCGCTTTCCTTCTTGCAGGCGGAACGAAGGGCAAGAGGCTTGCCCTGCCCAATGCCGAGATTATGATTCATCAGCCTCTTGGAGGCGCTCAGGGACAGGCGACGGAAATTGAAATTGCAGCAAAGCATATACTTAAGACCAAAGAAAAACTGAACAGAATTCTGGCGGAAAATACCGGCAGGGATTATGATGTGATTGCGGCCGACACGGAGAGGGACAACTGGATGACTGCGGAGGAGGCAAAGGAATACGGTCTGATTGACAGAATTTATACCAAACGGACGGACAGCCAGTAGACCTGGCGGAATCTTTTTAATTGATAAGGGGAAAGAAAATGGCAGGGAGAAATTCTGATAATATCAGGTGTTCTTTTTGTAATAAAACACAGGACCAGGTGCGGAAGCTGATTGCAGGTCCGTCAGGCGTATATATCTGCGACGAATGCGTGGAAATCTGCGCCGATATTGTGGAAGAGGGCTATGAAGAAGAGGAAGAGACGGCGGAAGAGGAATTCGACATCAATCTCCTTAAGCCTGTGGAAATCAAGGATTTTCTGGACGATTATGTGGTAGGTCAGGAGGAAGCCAAAAAGGTTTTATCGGTTGCCGTTTACAATCATTATAAGAGAGTGACGGCTCCGAAGGATATGGATGATGTGGAGCTCCAAAAGAGCAACATCATTATGCTTGGACCTACCGGCTCGGGCAAAACCTATCTGGCGCAGACTCTGGCCAGGATTATCAACGTGCCCTTTGCCATAGCGGACGCTACCACACTGACAGAAGCAGGCTACGTGGGCGAGGATGTTGAAAATATTCTCCTTAAACTGATACAGGCGGCGGATTACGACGTGGAGCGCGCCCAGCTCGGCATGATTTACATTGACGAGATAGATAAAATTACCAAGAAAAGCGAGAACGTGTCTATTACCAGAGACGTTTCGGGTGAAGGCGTTCAGCAGGCTCTTCTGAAAATCGTGGAGGGAACGGTGGCAAGCGTTCCGCCTCAGGGCGGAAGAAAGCATCCCCACCAGGAGTTAATTCAGGTTGATACCTCCAATATTTTATTTATCTGCGGAGGCGCTTTTGACGGTCTCGAAAAGATTATCGAGAACAGATTAAACCGTAATTCTATTGGTTTTGACGCGGAAATTGCGAGTAAGAGCAGCCGCGATATCGGAGAGGTGCTGAAAGAAGCCACTCCTCAGGATTTGATGAAGTTCGGTCTGATACCGGAGTTTGTGGGCCGTGTCCCGATTACCGTTTCCCTTCAGGGATTGGACGAGGACGCCCTTGTACGGATTTTGAAGGAGCCGAAAAGCGCTTTGATTAAGCAGTACCAGAAACTTTTTGGATTTGACGACGTGGAGCTCACCTTTGAGGAGGATGCAGTCAGAACCATTGCGAAGCAGGCCCTTGAGCGCAAGACAGGGGCGAGAGGACTGCGTTCCATCATGGAAAAGGCAATGATGGATGTGATGTTCCGGATTCCGTCGGACGATACCATTGAAGAGTGCGTGATTACCAAAGGGGCAATAGAGGGTACCAGCGAGCCTTTGTTGATTCACCGTGAGGTAATGCGCAGAGCAAGATAGATATTTTGTAAGTAAAATGCCGCCGGTAGGCGGCATTTTGTGACAGAGGATAAATTTATGTGTGAAAAGAAAGCGGAAGGGCAGTTCATTATGCTGCCTGTGATTCCTTTACGGGGGATGACAGTCCTGCCGGGAATTAATATCCATTTTGATTTAAACAGGGAAAAATCCCTGCAGGCTCTCGAGTATGCCATGACGGGCGGTGGAAAGCTTTTTCTGGCAGCCCAGAAGGATGCCGGCGTTGAAGACCCTGCCGGGGAACAGATTTATCCTGTGGGAACCATCTGTGTGGTGAAACAGATTACCAAGCTGCCCAACCAGATAGTCAGGGTTCTCGTGGAGGGAATCAGCCGGGGAAGGCTTATGGGGATTCACGAAGAAAATTCAAAATTCCTTGAAGCGTATGTGGAAGAAATATTTGACGTTTCCTCCGGGAATGAAGAAAATGAAATAGAAAAAGAAGCGCTGCTTCGGCAGATAAAGGAATATTTTACCGCATTCGCATCCCATTTTCCCAAGCTGGACAAAAATGCGCTTCAAAGGTATTCCCAGGTGAAGGAGCCGGGAATACTGATGGATCAGATTGCCATGAATCTGCCCATCGGCTATGAGAAAAAGCAGGAGGTTCTTGAGGCTCTCGATATCAAAGAGCGGTACGATATTCTGTGCGGGCATCTGTTGAATGAAATAGAAATTGCCAGAGCAAGAGAAGAACTGGCGCACAGAATGAAGGACAGGGTGGACAAGAACCAGAGAGAGTATCTTTTGCGGGAACAGCTCCACTACATCAGGGAGGAGCTGGGAGAAGAAGGTTCTTTTTCCGATTCGGACCAGTTTGAGGAGGCTCTTTCAAAGCTGCAGGCTTCCGGGGAGGTCAGGGCCAAAATCCAGAAGGAAATTACCCGATTTAAAAAGTTTGCGGGAAACAGCTCAGAGGGAGCGGTGGAGCGCGCGTATATCGAGACGCTGCTTGATTTGCCCTGGGATAAAGCTTCTAAAGATAACGAGAGCATGAAGCATGCCGGCGAGATTCTTGAAAGAGAGCATTACGGCTTAGAGCAGGTAAAAGAGCGCATTCTGGAATTTCTGGCGGTGCGGTGCCTTACGAAAAAGGGAGAAAGCCCCATCATTTGTCTGGTAGGACCTCCGGGAACGGGAAAAACCTCCATTGCAAAGAGCATGGCCGAGGCTTTGAATAAAAAGTATGTGCGGATTTGCCTGGGCGGCGTCCGGGATGAGGCGGAAATCAGAGGCCACAGAAAGACCTATGTGGGCGCCATGCCGGGAAGGATTGCTGCGGGATTAAAGCAGGCGGGAGTGAAGAACCCGCTGATGCTGCTTGACGAAATTGACAAGGTAAGCAATGATTACAAGGGTGATACTTTTTCCGCCCTTCTGGAAGTGCTTGACGGAGAACAGAACGTAAGGTTCCGGGACCACTATGTGGAGATTCCCCTGGATTTGTCCGAGGTGCTTTTCGTTGCCACTGCCAATACCACCCAGACCATTCCGAGGCCGCTTCTGGACCGTATGGAAGTCATTGAGGTCAGCAGCTATACGGAAAATGAAAAGTTCCATATTGCAAAGGAACACCTTTTGAAAAAACAGATGGCCCGCAACGGCATTACGAATAAAATGCTTTCCATTCAGGACGGCGCGCTGAAGAATATCATTACATATTATACAAAGGAGGCCGGCGTCCGGGAGTTGGAGAGAAAAATCGGAGATATCTGCCGGAAGTCCGCAAAGGAAATTCTTGAGGCAGGCGAGGAATATGACAGGGGTGAGGGCGGCGAAGTCCGTGAAGCCTCCGACAGGACTGAAAAGGGCGAAGCCGGAAGCCTGAAAAAGATAAAGGTGACCGCCTCCAATCTGGATAAATATCTGGGCAAGAGAAAATACAGTCTGGATAAGGCAAACAAGGAACCACAGGTGGGTATTGTGCGGGGACTTGCCTGGACCAGTGTGGGAGGAGATACCCTTCAAATTGAAGTAAATATGATGCCGGGAAAAGGCGAAATCGAGCTCACCGGCCAGATGGGCGACGTGATGAAGGAATCGGCCATGATTGGAATGAGCTTCGTGCGTTCCGTGGGAAAGGAATCGGGTATTTCGCCGGCGCTTTTCAAGGAAAATGATTTTCACATTCATATTCCCCAGGGCGCAGTTCCCAAGGACGGCCCGTCCGCCGGAATCACCATGGCAACAGCCCTGTATTCGGCGATTACCGGCAAAATGGTCAGAAGCGACCTTGCCATGACAGGAGAGGTGACGCTGCGGGGGAGAGTACTTCCCATCGGCGGCCTGAAAGAAAAGATACTGGCGGCCCGGATGGCCGGGTTAAAGGAAGTCCTTGTGCCCTGTGAAAATAAGAAGGACATTGAAGAAATACCTGAAGAGATTAAGGACGGACTCGCCGTCACCTATGTAAAAAATATGAAGGAAGTTCTTAAACACGCACTGATGTGATTTGCGCAAAAGAACAGGAGTTAAAATGGTAATTAAGAATGTAAGTCTGGAAACCGTCTGTGGCATCACCAGCAAGCTGCCGGAAAATGTCCATATGGAGTTTGCCTTTGCCGGCAAGAGCAACGTGGGCAAATCTTCCCTGATTAATGGGCTGATGAATCGGAAATCTCTGGCCAGAACCAGCGCTTCCCCGGGAAAAACGCAGACCATTAATTATTATAATATTAACGACCAGATGTACTTTGTGGATTTGCCCGGTTACGGTTATACAAAGGTAAATGTACAGGAAAAGGAAAAGTGGGGCGTCATGACGGAAAATTACCTCTACACCTCACGTCAGCTCAGGGCGGTTTTTCTTTTAATCGACATTCGTCACGAGCCGTCGAAAAATGATAAAATGATGTATGACTGGATTTTAAGCTACGGCTTCCGTCCCGTTATCGTTGCTACAAAGGCGGACAAAATCAAACCAGGCCAGCTGGCAAAGCATTTGAAAATGGTGTCTGACGGTTTGGGCTGCAAAGAAAATACAACAATAATTCCCTGGTCGGCAATGACAAAACAGGGACGCGAGGAAATCTACAGGCTGCTGGATACTTATCTGGAAGAAGGATGCGAGGATGGGAAATAAAAGAATTTATCTTAAAGTTTTTGTAAACTTAAGCATTATGCTGGCTTTTTTGCTGGTATGCATTTTTATACTTCCCAGATTTATCGTCTGTTTTATGCCTTTTATCATTGGCTGGATTATTGCGCTGATAGCCAGCCCACTGGTAAAGTTTTTTGAAAAGCAATTAAAGATTAAAAGAAAGGCCGGCGCAGCCTTTGTGATTATTTCGGTTATTGCGCTGGTAATTCTCGCCGGATATCTTCTGGGGGCAAAGCTGATAGAGGAGACCACGAACTTTGTCAGCGAGCTTCCTGAAATGTGGGAGAGCACGCTGGAAGATTTTGAGGAGGTGGGAGAGGCCTTTGAGACGGCGGGAAAGTATTTTCCCGAAAGCCTCCAGACGACCTTTAAAAAAGTCACAGCGAATATCGAGACTTACCTCGGGGATTTTTTCGGAGGACTCAGCGAGCCGACCATTGAAGCTCTGGGACGTTTTGCCATGGATTTGCCCTCCATTCTTATCGGGATTATCATGTGTCTTTTATCCTCCTACCTTTTTGTGGCGGATAAGGATTATCTGCCGAATCTGCTGTCGAAGGTGGTTCCGGAGGCGATTACCGAGCGGTGGAACATGATAAAAAGAGGACTGCGCCATGCGGTAGGCGGCTATTTCAAGGCGCAGATTAAAATTGAAATCTGGATGTACCTGCTTTTGGGAATCGGGTTTACCGTTTTAAAGGTGAGATATGCTTTCATTATTGCCATTGGCGTGGCGTTTCTTGACTTCCTGCCCTTTTTCGGAACGGGAACGGTTCTGGTTCCATGGGCGATTATCAAATTTTTAAACGGCGATTACACCATGGTGATAGGACTGCTGATAATCTGGGGAGTTGGACAGATGGCAAGACAGCTGATTCAGCCCAAAATTATGGGAGATTCCATGGGGCTTGCGCCGATTCCCACGCTGATTTTACTGTTTGTGGGCTACAAGGTGGGGAGCGTTGCAGGGATGATTATTGCGGTTCCCATCGGAATTATCGTGCTGAATATGTACGGGGAAGGCGTTTTTGACACCACCATAAACAGTCTGAAAATTCTGTATGCCAGCATCAGTAATTTCAGACACTTAAATGACGAGGATATGGAGGCTGTGCGCATTTACAGGGAAATGGAAAAGCAGCGCAAGAAGAAGCAGGAAATGATGCAGCTTCAAAGAAACGAACAGGATAGAACCATGCGCTGATTGCGGCGCAGAAGAAAGGGGAAACATGAAGGTTACGGTTTATAACTGCAGAGCCTTTGACGAGAAGGCTTTGTTTGAAAAATACGGAAAAGAGCTGGGGATAGAGCTGGTACTCTGTCCCGATGCGCCGGATGAGGAAAATGCGTCTCTGGCACAGGGCTCCCAGTGCATAGACATTCTCACGTCCAGAATGCCGGAGGAGCTTCTCAAGGTCTTTGCCGGTTATGGCGTAAAGTATATCACTACGAGAACCATAGGCTACGACCATATTGATGTGAAGGCGGCAAAAAGGCTTGGAATAACGGTTGCCAACGCACCCTACGGCCCCTGCGGCGTCGCCGATTATACGGTAATGCTGATTCTCATGACGATTCGTAAAATGAAGCGTATCATGGAACGCACGAACATACAGGATTATTCCCTTAAGGGAATACAGGGGAGGGAACTGAAGGATTTGACGGTGGGCGTTATCGGCGCCGGAAGAATAGGACGGATGGTGCTCCAAAATCTTTCCGGATTCGGCTGCAGGCTGCTTGCCCATGATTTGTATGAAAATGAAGAAGTGAAAGCGTCGAAAGTACCCTACGTGACGCTGGACGAGATTTGGAGTCAGGCGGATGTGATTACTCTGCATGCGCCGCTTACAGACGATAACTTCCATATGATAAATGCGGAGACCGTCTCAAAGATGAAGGACGGCGTCATGATTGTCAACACAGCAAGAGGCGCTCTGATTGACTCGGAGGCTTTGATTTCAGGAATCGAGAGCGGTAAAATCGGCGGCGCGGGACTGGATGTGGTGGAAAATGAATTCGGGCTGTATTATTACGACCATAAATCAGATATACTGAATAACAGGGAACTGGCGGTTTTGAGGGGCTTTCCCAATGTGACGGTAAGCCACCACATGGCATTTTACACTGACGACTGCGTGAACACGGTGGTGAGGGATTCCCTTATGGGCTGTAAGTATTTCGTGGAGGGGAAGGAAAATCCCTGGGAGGTGTAGCTGCAAAACAGGAACAGTAAGCGCCGGAAGGGAGCTTACGAAACTGGAATAACGGAGGGGACAGGTGGCAAACTATAAAATAATTTTGCAGTATGAGGGGACAAGATATCAGGGCTGGCAGAAGCAGGGGAACACGGACAACACTGTACAGGCAAAGCTGGAAGCAGTGTTGTCCAAAATGACAGGTCAGAAAATAGAGGTTGACGCATCGGGAAGAACAGACGCCGGCGTCCATGCGCTGGGGCAGGTGGCGAATTTTCACATAAATACAGAGACGAACGGGGCGGACGGCGGGGAAAGCCCGGCGAATAAAAAGAAAAGCGCCGGGGAAATAATGGAATATATGAATTTTTATCTTCCCGAGGACATTGCGGTGATTTCCATAAAGGAGGCGCCGGAGCGGTTTCACAGCCGTCTGAACGCAAAAGGAAAGACCTACTGCTACCGGGTGGTAAATTCCAGTATTCCCCATGTATTTGACAGACGGTATGTGCATATTCTGGAAGAGAGGCCGGATATTGAGGCTATGGAAAAGGCTTTGCCTTATCTTATCGGAACTCATGATTTCAAGGCTTTTACCTCTGCGAAAAAGGGTAAAAAGTCCACGGTCCGCACAATTGATGAAATCCGGATAGAGCAGGCGGTAAGCGCATCTATGAAAACGGCGGGGACGCAGGATGAAATTCGTTTCTGGTACAGCGGAAACGGCTTTTTGTACCATATGGTCAGAATTATGACCGGAACACTTCTGGAAGTGGGATTACACAAGAAAAAACCTGAGGATATCGCGGAGATTCTTAAGTCGGGCAGGCGTGAAAACGCCGGGGAACTGGTTCCCGCGAAAGGACTTACATTGATGGAGGTTCGTTATTAGTGAATATCAGACAGTTTCTTAGGAAACATGTCAGACTCATCTTTTTTCTTTATCTGCTGGTGCTGATGAAAGTGATTATTTTTAAATACCCTCTGGAACAGCTACAGGCGATTGCCGCCTCCTGGCGGAAGGAAGTGATTCTGGAGGGGCTTGATACGGCTAATTTTACGTTGTTTAAAACCATACGTATGTATATAGATTATTCCTATAAGCTCAACAGCTTTGAAAATCTGGTGGGAAATATCGTTGCCTTTGTTCCCTTTGGCTTTCTTCTGCCTTATGTGATAAAAAGGGAGAAGTGCTTTTGGGTTATGCTGTTTCAGGCATTTTTCCTTGTGGTGGGCATAGAGGTTTTCCAGCTTTTCAGCGCTTTTGGGGCATTTGACGTAGATGATATTCTTCTCAACTGCTTCGGGGCGGTTTTGGGCTATCTGGCTTACAGGGCATATGAAGCTTTAAAAAAGCGGTATGAAAGAAAAACGGAAATAAAGAAAAGGGGTAAATGACATGTCGGATTTTTTAAAAGGATTGAAAGCAAATTATACGATTTCGGCGGGGCTGTGTACGCTGCTTGGGCTCGTGCTTCTCATATGGCCGGGCACAACCATGCGGATTGTCTGCACACTGCTTGGGAGCATGCTGCTCATATACGGGTTGGCGCAAGTGGTATTATATCTGATAAATAAGGAACGAACCATGCTTTCCCAGGGCATGATGGTCTTTGGCATTGTCCTGGCGGTAATCGGAATCTGGATTTTGACAAGTCCTGAAATGATTATCATGGCGGTTCCCGTGATTGTGGGGGTTCTGATAGTCATACACGGGGTACATAATGTGGTGCAGGCGATTGCGCTTAAGAAGGATGGCTATGACAGGTGGTGGCTTGCCTTTCTATTTGGAGCGCTTACGGTGGTTCTTGGAGGGATTCTCGTCTATAATCCCTTTGAAGTGGCGGAAACTGTGGTGCGGTTCATCGGAATTTTCCTTATCTATGACGGCGTGTCCGATATCTGGATTCTGTCAAGGGTGTTCAAGGTGAAGCGGGATAAGGAAAAAATTATTGACGTGGATTATGTGGACGTGGAGGAGTGATATGCCGTTTGATATGCGGAAACGGCGGTGAGGGAACCGGCTGATAAAATATGAAAAATATCTCATTGAAAGTGCGCCTGATATCAACATTTCTTGTGTTGCTTATTATATCCACGGGCGCGCTTTTGCTTACTACGCAAATAGAATATTCCAGACAGATGATTGATGAGCTGTATGATGCGGAATTTAACAGCTTAAAGGCCAGGAGCCTGATACTGGACGAGGGAATCCGCCAGTATGATGAGCTTTCCGTCCAGCTTTTTTCCGATAAGGATATCAGACAGGTGCTAAGACTGAATGCGTATGATGCACAGAAGGAATATGCCCGGAACCTTTCTATGATAAAGGACAAGCTCAAAAGAACGACATCTTATATGTATTCTTCTGATATCACATCTGTGGTAATCGCATCTCCCCATAAAATTTATACATTTTTTGACCTGGGAGGCGATATCACATCCTACGAAAATGATTTTTATTACCGGCTGAAAGAGGAAAAGGGCAGGCTGGTTATTTTTGACACAGCCGCGTATCCCCATGTAAGAAAACCAAATATCAGTACGTTTGCAATCGGGCGGCTGATTGTGGGAGATGATATGAAGGAGGTAGGATATGAGGTTATTTTCGTCACCGTTGATTTTTTTGAGAGAATGATAAGAAACCAGGATGTGAATGCAGAGAGCTCTTACTATATTGTCGCGGACGATGGCGGTATGATGTATTCCAGAGTAAACGAGAAGCTGAAGGTAGATGATGCGGTTTTGACAGAGCAGATAAGAAAAAATGATACCTCCTATTTCCTTACGGAAATGAACGGACAGAGTCTGCTGGTAAGCCAGTATCATTCCGGGTATACGGACTGGACTCATGTAAGCGTGATTGCGTTGAATGATATTATTCTGGGTATTAAAAAGACCATATGGAGAAGCATATGGATTTTCCTGTTTATTATTACAATTGGGATTTTCATGATTCAATTGATTGTCAAAAGCATTACAAGGCCGCTTTCGGATATGCGGGATGTTATGATGCAAATCAGCGACGGCGATATTTCCCTCAGAGTCCCGGATTACCCGATACCTGATTTGAGAAATCTGTCAAAATATTTTAATATCATGCTGGACAGAATTATTCTTCTTATGAATGAGAACCAGAAAAAGCAGGAGGAATTAAAGCAGGTAGAATTTCAGATGTTGCAGGCACAGATTAATCCCCACTTTCTGTATAATACGTTAAACTCCGTAAGATGGCTGGCAATATTTAACGGACAGGAACAGATAAAACAGCAGATTGACAATCTTACGGCTCTTTTACGCTCTGCAATCAGCGACAGCCGGATGGAAGTTTTGCTGAAAGAGGAAATGCATGTGCTGCGCTGTTATGGCGAAATTATGCGGCTGCGGTATTATAACTTTAAGTTGGAGACAGATTTTGGAGAGGGAACCGAAAACTGTCTTGTACCGAAGTTTATTTTGCAGCCGATTGTTGAAAACGCAGTGCTTCATGGACTGTCGGACAGCACAGACGGAGGCTGTATCAGGGTGCGCTCCGTCAAAAACGGCAGAATTTTAACAGTCAGTGTGGAAGATAACGGAAAAGGAATGACAGAGGGACAGATAGAGGACTGTATGCACAGGGATAACGGAAACAGGTTTAATCATATAGGAATAATGAATGTAAACCAGAGGATTCAGTTGATGTATGGCGGCAAATATGGAATTGCGATTCATTCCGTTCCCGGACAGGGAACAGAAGTGAGTATCAGTTTTCCCGTAAAAGAGGAGGAAAACGGCTGATGATGAATGTTATTATTGTGGAAGATGAAAACATAGTCAGAATCGGGCTGTCGGCCTTGATAAACTGGGAGGAGTGCGGGTTTCATCTGGCCGGTCTTTTTAAAAATGGAAAAGAAGCGATGGACTATATTGTTTCTAACGATGTGGATATTGTTCTGACAGATATCCGCATGCCGGTTATGGACGGCGAGGAGCTTGTAAGAAAAATCAGGGAGTATTCCGGCACTATATCTATAGTGGTACTCAGCAACTTCGATGATTTTGAGATTGTAAAGAACTGCTTTAAAATGGATATAGCGGATTATATTTTAAAGCAGGACATAGAAGCCGATAAGCTGCAGGAACTTCTGAAAAGCATAGTGGATAAAAGGAAGGTACAAGCGGCAAGAGAGACGGACATCAGTGAGGCTCAGCGAAGACAGTTGTTTTTTTCGGAATTGCAGGATCTTGATTTTCAGCTGTCAGACTCTGGAATACGGCAAAAATATCAGAATCTGCTTATGAGTCTGCAGGACAGAAGTTTTTTGGTAGCGGAGATTATCCTGATTCACAGGCTGGATGGAAAGCTATATTACGGGCGGGGAGCCCAGAGTCTGGCGGTCAGGGAAGGAATCAGGGAGAGCGGAAGCAATTATTTTGAGGGGGTGGAAATTTTAAGCGGCGGCGCAAAGTACAGAGTTGTTTTTTGGGATACTGACGAGGTAAGCTGTGAGGGAAAAATTGCCCTGTGGGTGGAGAGGGCAGTCTCCATGATGCGCGAGTACTTTAACCTGGAAATGAAAATCGGCGTTTCGGGGGCAGGCTTTTCCATTAACAGTCTGAAAACAGCGTGCCGGGAGGCTGCTTTTGGCAGATGGCATCTGTTTTATTATCCTGATAAAATTTATTTGCAGTACAGGGATGGTATGCCCGGATTTTGTGAAGATAACAGTTTTTTTGAATGTTTGAAGGAAGTGAAGCTGTGCTTTGAGTTTAATAATTTTTCAGTGTTGAAAGCGAGTCTGGAAAACTTTTATTTTACACTGAAAAAAGACAAAAATCTGCGGCCCCGCAGTGTATGCCGCTTTACATTTGAGATTTTAAGGGAAGTGGATTATTTCCTGCTTGAAACTTTTCAGGAGGAAAGCAAAAAGGTCCGCCTTGCCGATATTGAGCCCGGCTGGGAGGAAGCGGGAAATGTGTACTATTTTTCTATTGACTCACTGAAAGAATATCTGTTTTCGGTAATCGAGAAAGTGGTTAACTATCTCAGAACATATGAAAAGCATTATGAGCTGATTGCAAAGGCAAAGCTGCTGATATCCAAAAGGTATAAGGAGGATTTATCGCTCCAGGATATGGCGGATGTCCTGAATGTGAATCCGGCTTATTTCAGTACTTTGTTTAAAAAGAAGACAGGCGTCAGCTTTATTCAGTATCTGACAAATTACCGAATCAAAAAGGCAATGAATCTGCTTCGCACCACCGGAAGCTCGGTGGAGGAAATTTCCGAACGGGTAGGCTATCCAAACGCCAATTACTTTGTCAAGGTATTCAAAAAGACGGTGGGAATGAACGTGTCGGAATTTAAAAGAAATGGAACATAAATCTGAAAATATGGAAGCAGTATGAACAGGGGCTATGGCAGGAATGCCATAGCTCTTAATTTTTTGCATCAGCTTCCAATATCTGTTCATGGAAGAGGAACAAAAGCGCCATTATAATAAAAACAGTTACTTTGAGAAAATTGATTTTCAGGAGGGAAATGGTATGAAGAAAAAACGTTTGGCAATGGCGCTTGCTGTTGCAGTTACAATTGCAGTTCTTGGCGGATGCGGAACAAAAGAAGAACAAAAGACCGGGGAAAAGGTGCCGGCAACGGAAGAAGCGCCGGAAGCAGATACGGGAAAAACAGCGGATGAAACAACGGCTGCCGGAAGTGGGGATGCTGTGAATCTGAAAGTCTACAGCTGGCATGCGGAAAGAGCGGATTTGTATGAAGAAATATTCAGTGAGTTTAACAAGCTGTATCCCAATATTACCGCGACCTATATTACCTATGATGACGACCAGTATTACAGTATGCTTTCTACAGCAATTCAGACGGGCGATGCGCCGGATTTGTTTGCGACCAGCGGCACGAAAAAGGTGGTGTTTGGCAACTATGTGGATATGGGAGCCTGCATGCCTCTGGATGATTTGGTTGATTTTTCCAAATGGCCTGATGAACTGATGCGCTGGGGACAGGTTGACGGTGTCACCTATATGACGCCGAGCGCCCTTGGAGATGCGTATGGGGTATATTACAATAAGGATATTTTTGACAAATACGGCCTTACAGAGCCGGAAACATGGGATGAGTTGATTGAAATCTGTGATACGTTGGTGGCAAACGGAGTGACGCCCTTTTCACTCTCCGGTCTGGATGCAAACGGGATTCAGTGGTGGTTTAACACTATGATGACTTCCTATTCACCGGAATGGAACACAGCCTTCCCTTATGACGGAAATGATTTTACCCATGCCACATTTAAGGAAATGCTGCAGGTTCTGGCTGATTTCAGAGATGCCGGTTATTTTGGAAAGGATTATGAAAGTATGGATACCAACGGCGCATACCTGTACTTTTCTTCCGGAAAGGCGGCAATGATGGCGGACGGCTCCTGGCAGGCATACACCTATTCGGCAATGAATGATGTAAATATGGACGTATTTTTGTGGCCCACCAGGGACGGACGCCGCCCGACTTATAATGCAACGGCGACAGAGGTCGGTTTCAGTATTTATTCAGGCACAGAGCACAAGGATGAAGCGGTACTTCTGGCAGAATACTGTATGACTTATGAGCCTATGCAGAAGATTCTGGATTTGGGAAACAATGTGCCGATTATGGGAATTGGAGGACTGGAAAACCTGAAATCCCCGGACAGGCTGATGAATAAGTTCGGCACAGGAGACTTTATTGTAAGCGGCTTTGTGGACAGAGACGCGCTGCTGGCAAAGGAAGGCTACGACGCTTTCGGTCTGTTAAATGAATGCCTTCAAAACGTACTTTTTGGACAGAAGACGGTGGACGAAGCGGCTGCGGCAATGCAGGATATGCTTGACGTGAGTCTGATTGAATAAACAGGATTATCCTCTGATGAACAAACGCTGCCCCAAGGCTATCGGGGCAGCAGCTTGAAAGGCCTGGTGCTTAGATGAGAAAGAAAATGAAAAAACGCGCATATGTCTGGTTTATCCTGCCCGGATTGATATTTTATACCATATTTACAATCTATCCGATTTTCGGTGCAATACCAAACAGCTTTTACAAGTGGGCCGGTGTGGGGGAAAAACAATGGGTGGGGCTCGATAACTATGTTACACTGTTTACCCACTCTCAGCTTGCGCCGCAGTTTTTTAACGCGGCGGGGAATTCCATACAATATCTGATTCTGAATATTTTTGTGGTAAACACGATTTCACTGCTTCTGGCATATGCCATATTCAGAAAAATCCCCTTTAGCAGGGCTTATCAGACAATTATATTTTCCCCGCATTTTTTGTATCCGGCGGCTATTGCATTTATGTATACCCTGTTTTTTGACCCTACCATCGGTCTGTACAGTAAATTTATGACTATGATGGGACTGGAAAATTATAGTACCTTTCCGTGGCTGAAGGATTCCGGCAAAGGCGTGCTGCTCCTTACAATTATATGTAACTGGAAGGGGATTGGCTATACGATGCTTTTATATATTGCGGGATTTACCATGGTTTCACGGGATTATGAGGAGGCAGCCAGGATTGACGGAGCCGGGAAGATACAGGTTTTTACCAGAATTTATCTGCCCATGATACGGCATACCTTTGTCAATGTCATCGTGCTTTCTTATATCTGGAGCATTACATTGTTTGATATTCCCTATGCAATTGCCGGGCGGGAAGGCGGACTGAACAGAGGAATGGACGTGCTGGAGAATTTTTTCTATCGTACAACATTCAGCGCCACAAGCGGTTTTTCATCGAATTTTATCGGAATGGGTTCTACGATTTCAGTGGTCCTGCTTTTGGTGATTTCAATCGGCTCGGGTCTGCTTATGTTACTGTTAAACCGCAGTTCGGATAAGGAGGGATAACCAATGAAAGCATCAAAAGCGATTTCTGTTTTTATTTCAGTGGTCATCGGTATCTACTGCCTGATTACAGTTATACTTTTTGCAGCAGTTTTTATGGGATCGATGAAGACAAACGAGGAGCTGTTGACAAATATCTGGGGACTGCCAAAGAGCATTTATCTGGAAAACTTTAAGAAAGTATTTGTGGATGACGGATTCTTCAGGTATATGCTGAATAGCTTTCTGGTTCTGGCAGGCGGCCTTTTTGGAGCGGTTGCCCTGTCAACTACGGTATCTTACGGACTTGCCAGATTTGATTTTAAAGGAAAAAAACTTCTGACTTTTTATTTTATGATAGGTTTGATGTTTCCGGTTCAGCTTGGGATTGTAAATCTTTCCAGAGTGGTCAACGGAATGAAGCTTGGAAATTCTCTTCTGGGAATTATTTTAATTGATTCAGCGGCAATTTCCATGTCGGTACTGATTCTCAGGGGATTTTATCATTCCATACCAGACAGCCTTTCGGAGGCGGCAAAAATAGACGGGGCAGGGGAATTTACCATTTTTGCCCGGGTAATCCTTCCGCTTTTGAAACCGGCAATGGGAGCGGTAATACCAATGCTTGCGATTCAGTACTGGAATGATTTCTTTATTCCCATGGTATTCCTGACACGGGACGAAAAAAAGACCATGCCCATTGCGGTGATGAAATACAGTCTGGGTGAGCATACAGACTATTCAAAAATGAGCATATTATTTACAGTTATTGCAGTATCCATACTGCCGATTATGATACTTTATCTTGTGTTTTCTAAAAAAATTATTGCAGGAATTACCGCGGGAGCGGAGAAAGGATAGACAGCTATGTGGAAATATCGGTTTAAAGTGCCGGAAAAGAAAAAAGTGAGGATGATTGTGTATACGGATTGTAAGAATGAGGCGGACGACCAGTTCGCGCTGGCGCATCATTTGCTCACCCCCAAATTCATAGTGAAAGGCATCATCGGAGCGCATTTTAATATAAAGCCCCAGCAGTGGGGAGAAGGAAATACGGCGAAAGCCAGCTATGACGAGATTAAGAAGGTGCTTTCCATCATGGGACTTGAGGGGCAGTATCCGGTGTTTTGCGGGGCGGAACGTCCGCTGGCGGACGAGCATACTTATCAGGAAAGCGAAGCGGCGAGATTTATAGTCGAGGAAGCTATGAGAGACGACCCGTCGCCCTTGTACATTGCCTGTCAGGGTTCCATTACGGATTTAGCCAGTGCAATTTTGATGAAGCCGGAAATCTGCAGACGGATGACAGCGGTGTGGGTCGGCGGCGGGATGTACCCGGAAGGCGGCTGGGAATTCAATATGGGGAACGACATTGCGGCAGTAAACGTGCTCTTTTCCTCTGAAATGCCGGTATGGCAGATTCCGCTTAATGTGTGTAAACAAACCTCCGTATCTCTGGCAGAGCTTCAGCACAGAGTAGCCCCCTGCGGTGAAATAGGAAATTATCTGTTTGAACAGATGATTGCTTACAATGATGCCCATGGGGACGAGGTGGAATGGCCCGGCGGCGAAATGTGGGGGCTGGGCGACCAGGGAACCATAGGGGTGTTTTTCGTCGAGCATGATAAAACCGACGACTACACTTATATAGAAGCGCCGCGTATAGGCGAGGACATGAAATATGTTTTTGGGCAGAACAACAGGGAAATCAGGGTGTACCACACAATTAATGCAAGGCTTATTATGGAAGATTTTTATGCAAAGCTGGCGATTAATTTCGGCGGGAAGTGAGACTGAGAGAAAGACTGGATTTTTTAAGCTTTGTAGATGATATGGAAAAGGCATGAAAAAACGGAGAGAAGCATATGTGTTCTTCTCTCCGTTTTTTTGTGTTATTTTTTGCTTATTCTTCCAGTGCCTTTTCAATGCGCTCATTATCTTTTTCAAGATATTCCAACGCCTTTTTGACATCGCCGTTTTTGAGGGCTTCGATTACCAGTTCATTTAAAAATTTATCCTTTCTCAAACCGTCCTTATAGTACAGTTCTGTTGGCATACGCTCACCTCTTTCTGTGGGGCTGTAAATGGGCTGTTTCTATTATATTAAAAGAGGAAAAAGGTGTAAAGGACGAGAGAACAGGCTTTTGACGGGAAATATCTGTTAAAAGTGCAACAGGCAATTATGATTTACTGTTTACCACAATAAATTGTGGTACTATTTTGGCATAGGGAGGTGACAGTTTTGGTTTACAGACCTTTATATGTTGATAAAATAATGAGATACGTCAATATGCCGTTTGTAAAGATACTGACAGGGGTGCGGCGTTGTGGAAAGTCCACTATTCTGAAAATGGTGGAGGAAAAGCTTCATACAGAAAAAGGGATTCCAAAGGAGTGTATTGTCAGTTATCGTTTTGATTCAATGGAATATGATGCTTTGACGGCAAAGCAAATGTTTGAGGAATTAAAGGGGAGGTTGCAAAGCGGCAGAAAAATCTATTTCTTTCTGGACGAGGAGGTAGAGGGATGGGAAAAGGCAGTCAACTCTCTGGCGGCAGATTAGGATGTGGATATTTATGTGACCGGGTCTAATTCCCGCATGATGTCCTCTGAGATTTCCACTTATCTTACCGGACGGTATGTTGCATTCCGTATTTTTACATTGTCCTTTGAAGAATATCTTACCTTTAAAGCGCAGTATGAGCAGGTTGAAAATCCACAGCTGGAGCTTGCCGGCTATGTGAGAACGGGAGGATTTCCGGCTACGCATTTACAGAAGAGCGCGCAGGATGAAGTTTATACGATTGTCCGGGATATTTATAACTCCACACTTTTTCCGATATTATAAGGCACGGCCAGATAAGAAAAATCGACCAGTTAGAGCGGGTGGTACGCTATACCTTTGCCAATGTGGGCAACACCTTTTCCGCCAGGGCCGTTTCAGATTATCTGAAAGCCGAGCACCGGTCGCTGGACAATGAAACGGTTTACAGCTATCTGGAAAAGCTGGAAAAAGCGTATATCTTACATCGCTGTTCCAGATATGATTTGCAGGGAAAGGAAATACTGAAAACTCAGGAAAAATTTTATCTTGCCGATACGGCGCTCAGGTACAGCGTTCTGGGATATAATGATGATACGGTGGCTTCGAGCCTGGAAAATATCGTATATCTGGAGCTGTGCCGGAGGGGTTATACGGTATATGCCTGTAAAGTCGGTAATGCGGAAATTGATTTTGTGGCGGTCAGGCAAAATGAAAAAATATATGTTCAGGTTACGCAGGAGATAAAATCTGAGCAGACAAAAGAACGGGAATACAACCGGCGTTTGGAAATCCGGGATAATTATCCGAAATATGTGCTGAGAACAGACTTATTTGCCGGCGGGAATTACGAGGGGATTAAGACAATGCATGTTGTGGATTTTTTGCTGAGCGGGGAATTTTGAGACAGTTGGAAGGAGGGGAGGGATGCCATTGAATTTATAATGAGAGATATTTAAAGTAATATTTACAAATGTATAATCTATTAAAAATCTAATTTGAAAAGGAGTGTTGATATGAAAAGAAGTTTAAAAAATATCTTGACCATGGTCATGATAGCTACAATGGTATTAGGAAATAGTTTTTTGGTAAGTGCGCATGAGACGGAACAATATGCATCTTGCTCACACAGTTTTGAGAATTGGCAGTACTATAAAACAAGTACTAAGTTACCACCTAATTTCGGTGATTGTAAAATACGTGTCACTCATTATATACGAGTATGTTCTAAATGTGGTGTCACTGAAACGAAAACAACTGAGTATCAAATGACGCACGATAGGGTGAGATTATCAGATGGCAGTGAGAATTGTAGAAATTGCAATATGACTTTAATACCAGCAAGAAATAACTAAAAATTTTACTTTGAAATCAATTTGGGGAGGAAATATGACTGCATATAAGCCAAAAAACATACAAGACTCAAAATAAATTTTAAAAATTATCTAATAGTGAGAAAATTACTCACTGTCTTTTTTATAAGGAGGCAAATTATAATTATGAATAAACGAATACCTTTCATATTAATAGCAATTTTATTTATAATTGGTCTGGCAGTTTGGACAGAAAATAATAATACAAGAACGACTAAAAACAGGGAATACGAAAGTATAGATAATATCAGGAAAAACGCAAAGTATCCGTATGAGGAAGAGAGTAATTATTTGTATAAGGAACCGTATGTCTGGTCAGATGATGTGGAGGAAGGCAATGAAAATGATACGGAATATGAATTTATTGAGTTAAAAAGCGGATATGAAAATGCAGAGTAATATAAGGGAAGCAGATTGGATAATTTGATTTTCATTTCCCCCTCCCCCGATTATTGACTTTGCCCCTTATGTACATTATAATAGAAACACACAAAAAGGATTACACAGTACGAAAGGAGCAGTCCAGTCATGCAGATAGGAGCGGTGAGTTTCAGACCGTATATTTACAATGCAAACATGGTAAATGCGGGCAGCCTTTCCCGGGTATCGTCGATTGGCGACGATTTGACTTCGGGCAGGACGGATTTTTCCGCATTATCAGATGAAAGCTTAAATGAAAATCCGCTGAAAAAAGGACAGACCATCAATTTTAGCGATGTTCTGGAAAGGCAGATGTGGTCAGGGCGGCAGAATGCCTCCAGGATCATGAAGCCTGACGAAGTAATGGAAAATCTTGAGGAAGCGGGAGAAACGCTCAACGATTCTGATGCGGCTGAGGAAGCCGGCAGAACGAAGAACCCGGAGGAAGCCGAGGTCAGGGCGGCAGCGGCAGGTGTAAGGAACTCTGCCAGGGAATTAAACGCTGCGGAGGTCAGGGAGGATTTTAAACCGGTCAGCGCTATGGACAGAGCGGCTGAGGGTGCAGCGAACGGGATAGCTGACAGCCGGGAGCAGCTGTTCGGCGGGCAGCCGGGGAGGAACCTGTTTCAGATACAGCGGGCGATTGAGGCCTATCAGATGAATATGACGGCGTAGCAAGAAAGAATAACGGAAAAGCTGCTTAAGGTTTTAGGCAGCTTTTTTTGAAAGTTGAAAGATAAACGTAAGAAGGTTGGAGAGGCATTATGGCAGTATACAGTCTAAAAAACGAAGCAATAGCAATTGTAATACATTCAAAGGGAGCGGAACTGAAATCCCTTAAGAAGTTAAGCACAGGCGCAGAGTATATGTGGAAGGCCGACCCAGGGTTCTGGGGAAGGACGGCGCCGGTTTTGTTTCCTTTTGTGGGATCGGTGAACCAAAAGGAGTACCGGACAGGGGGGAAAACCTACTCCATGAACCAGCATGGCTTTGCAAGGGATATGGAGTTTGAGCTGGTTTCACAGACGGAAAATGAGATTTGGTTTGCGGTAAATGACAATGAGGAGACGAGGGCAAGGTTTCCCTTCAAATTTGTGTTAAAAATCGGTTACCGCCTTTTGCCTGAGGGTGTGGAGGTTCTCTGGAAGGTGGAAAATCCCGGCGAAGAAGCGCTGCCCTTTTCCATTGGCGCACATCCGGCTTTCAACTGTCCGATAGCGCCGGGAGAGGAAAAGTCGGACTGCTTTATTTACTTTGGCGGACCGGACGGAGCTGCGGGCAGCTTTGCAAGTACCAGGATTCATGACGGGCTGGTGATAAACGAGAAGGGCACTTATGAACTGGAAGCCGGTTATCTGGCGGTGACAGAGCATTTGTTTGACTGCGATACGCTTCTGCTTGAGGATTATCAGGTGAGTAAGGTGGCGTTATGCGGCGCGGATAAAAAGCCCTACGTTACCGTTACCATGGACGCGCCCGTTTACGGCATCTGGACGCCGGCCCACGCAGCGCCTTTTATCTGTATCGAGCCCTGGTACGGCAGGTGCGACAGAGAGGGATTTGCAGGCGATTTGAAGGAGCGCGAGTGGGGAAATGTTGCGGAGCCGGGAGAGGTCTGGAAGAGGGCTTATCGGATTACCGTGTAGACGGCGCATTTTGGGTGAAAAAACAGACGCTTTCCGACGGCAGGGTTCCGGCGGTCTGAAAGCGTACAAAATAAATAAGAAAGTATAGAGAGAAACCATGAGTAAAGAACTTGCAAAGACTTATGACCCCAAGGGGATTGAAGACAGATTATATCAGAAGTGGCTGGACAAAAAATATTTCCATGCGGAAGTGGATTATGACAAAAAGCCTTTTACCATTGTGATTCCACCCCCGAATATTACGGGGCAGCTTCACATGGGGCATGCTCTGGACAACACCATGCAGGACATTTTAATCCGTTTTAAGAGAATGCAGGGATATAACGCCCTCTGGCAGCCGGGGACGGATCATGCAAGTATTGCCACAGAGGTTAAAATTATCGAAAAGCTGAAGGAAGAAGGCATTAACAAGGAGGACCTTGGACGGGAGGGCTTTCTTGAGCGGGCATGGGAATGGAAGAAGGAATACGGCGGACGTATTATCGGCCAGTTAAAGAAGCTGGGCTCATCCTGTGACTGGGACAGGGAGCGTTTTACCATGGACGAGGGGTGCAATAAGGCGGTAACGGAAGTTTTCTGCAAGATGCACGAAAAAGGCTGGATTTACAAGGGCAGCCGGATTATCAACTGGTGTCCGGTCTGCAACACCTCTATCTCCGACGCGGAGGTGGTGTACGAGGAGCAGGCGGGGCATTTCTGGCATATCAAGTATCCGCTGATTGAGGAAGACGGCGCCGTAAGCTCTGAAAAATTCCTGGAATTTGCCACCACCAGACCGGAGACCATGCTGGGAGATACGGCGGTGGCGGTAAATCCTGATGACGAAAGATATCGCGATATTATCGGCAAGAAGGTGATGCTTCCCATTATAAACAGGGAAATCCCCGTGGTAGCGGATTCCTATGTGGATATGGAATTCGGCACCGGCGTGGTGAAAATTACACCGACCCACGACCCCAACGACTTTGAGGTCGGAAAGCGTCATAATCTGCCCGAGGTCAATATTTTAAACGACGACGCCACGATTAACGAAAACGGCGGTAAATTCTGCGGGATGGACCGCTACGAGGCGAGGAAAGCCATTGTAAAAGAGCTGGACGAGATGGGGCTTTTGGTCCGGATTGAGGATTATTCCCACAATGTAGGCACGCACGACCGCTGCAAGACGACCATAGAGCCTATGATTAAGCAGCAATGGTTTGTGAAGATGGATGAGCTGATAAAGCCGGCGGTGGAGGCCGTAAAGAATGGAGATATTCAGCTGATTCCCAAAAGAATGGAAAAGACATATTATAACTGGACGGATAATATCAGAGACTGGTGTATCTCCAGACAGCTCTGGTGGGGGCACCGGATTCCCGCTTATTACTGCGATAAATGCGGGGAAGCGGTGGTAAGTAAGGAGGAACCGTCGGTATGTCCGAAGTGCGGGCATGGGCATTTCACCCAGGATCCCGACACGCTGGATACCTGGTTTTCTTCCGCCCTGTGGCCGTTTTCCACTCTGGGGTGGCCGGAGCAGACGGAGGATCTGAAATATTTCTATCCCACGGACGTGCTGGTTACGGGATACGATATCATCTTTTTCTGGGTTATCAGGATGATTTTTTCCGGCTATGAGCAGATGAAGGAAAAGCCCTTCCATACGGTTCTTTTCCACGGGCTTGTCCGGGATTCGCTGGGGCGGAAGATGAGCAAGTCTCTCGGCAACGGCATCGACCCTCTTGAAATCATAGAAAAGTACGGTGCGGACGCCCTGCGCCTTACGCTGATTACCGGCAACGCGCCGGGAAACGATATGCGTTTTTACTACGAGCGGGTGGAGGCAAGCAGGAATTTTGCCAACAAAATCTGGAACGCCTCCCGGTTTATCATGATGAACATGCCGGAGGATATGGATTTATCGGAGACTGCTTTTTCCGATGTGCGTCTGGAGCCAGTGGATAAATGGATAATTTCGAAGCTGAACACCCTGATTAAGGACGTGACCGACAACATGGACAGCTTTGAGCTGGGGATTGCGGTGTCCAAGATTTACGATTTTATCTGGGACGAATTCTGCGACTGGTATATCGAGATGGTGAAGCCGAGACTCTATGGCTCCGACGATGGTGAAAGCAAAAAGGCGGCTCTCTGGACGCTGCAAAATGTGCTGACAGACGCGTTAAAGCTTCTTCATCCGTACATGCCTTTTATCACGGAGGAAATTTTCTGTACCCTTCAGTCGGCGGAGGAGTCCATTATGATTTCCAGATGGCCTGTTTATCTGGAAGCGAGAAGCTTTATAAAGGAAGAAAAGGAAATTGAAATCATCAAGGAAGCGGTGAGGGGCATCCGCAATGTGCGCACGGAAATGAATGTTCCGCCCGCCAGAAAGGCCAAGGTGTTTGTGGTCAGCGAAAATGAGGAGACGTTATCCGCTTTTTCGGAAGGGAAGCTCTTTTTCCAGTCTCTGGCTTACGCGTCGGAGACGATGATTCAGAAAGATAAGGAAGGAATTGCGCAGGATGCGGTGTCTGTAGTGATTGCAAACGCCACGCTGTATATTCCTTTTGCGGAGCTGGTGGATATCTCTCAGGAGATTGCCCGTCTTGAGAAGGAGGAGAAGCGTCTTACAGGCGAACTTGCCAGAGTAAACGGAATGCTGAGCAATGAAAGATTTCTTTCCAAGGCGCCGGAGGCGAAGATTGCCGAGGAGAAGGAAAAGCTGGAAAAATACACCCAGATGATGAAACAGGTGAAGGTGCGCCTTGAGCAGCTGCAAGGTTGATATCCCGGGAAGCGGGGGTAGCAGTAGGAATCTTTCCTATGCAGGAACGCTTCAGTATGGAGGGTAGAATGGCTTATAACGACTTTTTAACGGAAGAGGAGCGGGATGAGCTTCGAAAGGAATTAGAGGGGCTGGGCAGAAGGAAAAAGGTATCGGAGGAGGATGCGGAACCGGAGGTTTCGGACAGCCAGATTTTAAGCGACATCATTGAAGAGACAAATTCCAAGCTTCTCAGCATTGAAGAAAACGGCTCCTATGTAAAGATTTCAAAAGACAGCATGGTTGCCTGGCTCTATCTTGCGGTGCCTGGCGAGGAACGGGGCAATTATACCATGGATGAACTGATGGGATTTCTGAAAAAAAACGGCGTGGTTACCGGATATCACCGCTCCAATCTTGCGGCTATGATAAAAAAGCATGTCTATGAGAGAGAGATTGTGGCGGCGCAGGGACAGCCGGCCATAGAAGGCAACAACGGTTTTTATGAATATATGTTTGATATGAATCCGCGGAAAGCGCCGAAGGTTTTAGCCAACGGCCGGGTGGATTACACCAACATGAGTTCCCTCCAGAATGTTTATGAGGGAGATGTGGTGGCGGTTTATCATCATGCAAAGGACGGTCAGGACGGCTATGACGTCCGTGGAAAGACAATGTTGACCAAAACGGTCAAGGAGATAGAGCCTCTCTCCGGTCAGGTTTACTGCGAGGAGGATAATCCCGATGTGTATCTGGCGGAGCAGGACGGCAAGATAGAATTCAAAAACGGAAAGGTGGATATCCGGGCGCTCCATGAGATTAACGGCGACGTGACGCTGATTACCGGAAAGATTGAGTTTTACGGCGACGTGGTGATTACCGGAAGCGTGGAGGCCGGCGTGGTAATCCGGGCGGGAAGAAACATTGAAATCCGGGGCAACGTGGAGGCGGTTAACCTGTTTGCCGGCGGCGACATTATTCTTGCCCGGGGAATTCAGGGCGCGCAGAGAGCGAAGCTTTCCGCAAGAGGCGATATTTACGCCGATTTTATCGAGCATACGGTGGCAATGGCCGGCGGCAACGTGCAGGCGAATACTATTTTAAATTCCAGAATTTCCGCCGACGGGCAGATTATCCTTACAGGGAAAAAGGGCGCCGTGATTGGTGGCTATACTCATGCCATGCGGGGAGTGACGGCTACGGAAATAGGGAATGTGGCGGAGACCAGAACGGTGGTCCATGTGGGATGCGAGAAGGAAACCTACCAGAAGATACAGAACGCCAGAACGCTTGAGGCGACACAGGTGGAGGAAATGTCCGAGGTTTCGGATAAAATCAATTCCATCCGCCAGAGAACAAAAAAAATGGAGAAAGTCCCGGATGGCCTGGAGCTTACCTTAAAAACGCTGGAATCCAAGGCGGTTACATTGAAGAAGGAGTTAGAGCAGAACAGGAAAGAAATCAAGAAAATGAACGACCTTTTAGATGCGGGACGAAATTCCGAGATAGTGGTGAACGGAAATGTCTACCGAGGGACAGTAGTGTGTCTCGCCCAGGCGCAGATGCCAATCGAGCGGGATACATGTTTTATGAAATATTATCAGCAGAACGGCGTAATCGAGAGCAGCGTTATCGCCTACTCATCATCATAAGGCTTTCGTGCGGCAGGGGAACAAAAGACAGGTATGCCGGCTTTGAGGAAGCGGCATGAAAATCTGTAAGGAAAAGGCGGGAAGGTGAAAACGGGCAATGAATACCTGTAAGGAAGCGGAAGAGTATATACTTTCTATCCCCAGGTTTGCCGGGAAGCATACCCTTGAAGACACAAAAGGGCTTCTTCGGCGGATTATGGAGGAGGACGCAGCATCAGGCGGCGATACCGGGGGCGAAACGGCCGCAGGCTCCCGGGAAGCTTTCGGCATAAGAAGCAAGATTATTCATATTGCAGGCACAAACGGAAAAGGTTCCGTTTGTGCTTATTTGCGTTCCATGCTGCTGGCGGGCGGGTGCAGCGTGGGAATGTTTATTTCCCCCCATCTTGAAACCATGCGGGAGAGGATTTGTTTCGGAAACGACATGATTTCCGAGGTGGATTTCCTTCGAGTTTTTGAAAGGGTGCGGCTGGCCGTTTCGAAGGAAAAATTTCACCCCTCTTTTTTTGAGTTCCTTTTCCTGATGGCAATGGTTTACTTTAAGGAAAAGAAGCCGGAATATGTAATACTGGAAACGGGAATGGGAGGACGGCTTGACGCCACAAACTGTGTGGAAAAGCCGGCGGTGTGCGTGATTACCGAGATTGGATATGACCACATGCAATACCTTGGCAGTACGATTTCCGAGATAGCCGGCGAGAAAGCCGGCATTATCAAAAAGGGCGTTCCGGTGGTCTTTGTCGATAAGCGGAAGGAGAGCACGGAAGTTTTGGCCGAATATGCCAAAAAAGCGGAAAGCCCGACGATTATCATCGGAAAAGAAAGTATTTTGAATGTGAATATAAATCATAAAAGCATTGATTTTTCGCTGCATTCTGGTTATTATAGTTATGTTAGTCTTTCCCTGAACACAACGGCGCTGTATCAGACAGAAAATGCCGCTCTTGCAGTTGCGGCAGCACATGCGCTCGGGGAGGAAAAAGTCACGTCCGAAGCGGTAAGGCGGGGACTGTGGGAGGCTTTCTGGCCGGGCAGGATGGAGGAGGTTCTGCCGGGAGTTTATCTGGACGGTGCCCATAACGAGGATGGAATAGAAGCGTTTTTAAATACAGCAGAGCACAGCAGCTGCGAAGGCAGGCGGCTTTTACTGTTTGGCGCTCTTACCGATAAACGTTTTAAGGAAATGATACGGATGGTGGCGGATTCAGAGCTCTTTGACGAGGTCGTGGGAACCGTTGTGGAAACAGAGAGGAGCGCTTCGGTTCGGGAGCTTGAGGGAGCATTTGACGGGCAGAAGAAAATGCGCTGCAGCTTTTATGAGGATGCCGGGAAAGCTTACCGGTATCTGCTGGCGGAAAAGAAAGAAAAGGATATTGTTTACGTAGCCGGTTCATTATATTTGATAGGGCAGATAAGGTCCCTTACGAGGAGAATACGGAATGATTGATTTTGAAGAGGAATTAAAAAAATTCAGGCCGAGCCTGGAGGTTGAAGATGCGGAAGAAGCCATTAACGGACAGGATTTGGTGGATATGGTAGATATTATGATGAAGACAATGAAGAAAACCAGGACGGAAGAAGAGTAAGGAGCGAGGGCATGGAGTGTTATAAGTGCGGATGCCGTTTGTCGGAGTACGATTTTTGCACGGGATGCGGGGCGGACGTGGCTTTTTATAAACGAATTATGCATATGTCCAACCACTTTTACAACGACGGTCTGGAAAAGGCCGCGGTACGGGATTTGTCCGGGGCGATAGTCAGCCTCAGGCATTGCCTGAAATATAACAAAAATCATATTGAAGCAAGGAATCTTCTGGGCCTTGTTTATTATGAAATGGGGGAAGTGGTTGCCGCCTTAAAGGAGTGGGTCACCAGCCAGAACATACGCCCCAAAAAGAACATTGCAAACGATTATATCAGTATGGTTCAGAGCAACCCCACAAGGCTTGATGCAATAAACCAGACCATAAAAAAATACAATCAGGCGCTGGCGTACTGCTATCAGGACAGTACGGATTTGGCGGTAATACAACTAAAGAAGGTGCTTTCCTACAATCCCAAATTTTTGCAGGCGCATCAGCTGCTTGCGCTTTTGTACATCAATTCCGAAGAATGGGACAAGGCTCAGAGAGAGCTTTTCAAATGCAGCCAGATCGATACAAATAACACCACGACGCTCCGTTACCAGAGAGAAGTGGAGCGTATGCTGATGCCGGAGGAGACCGGAAAGAGCGCGCCGAGGAAAGAGATTTCCCCGGGAAAATCCGTGCGTTATCAGAGCGGAAACGAAATGATTATCCAGCCGGTGAACACCAGGGAATCGAAAGGAGTTTCTTCTCTGGTAAATCTGGGAATCGGAGTGATTATCGGTGTGGCGATTGCCTGCTTTCTGATTCTGCCTGGTCAGATTCAGAGCGCCCAGGCGGATGTCAACGATGAGCTGCGGGCAGTCAGCGAACAGTCTGACGCCAAATCGGCAACTATTGACGAACTGGAACAAAAGGTACAAAAATTAGAGGAAGAAAATAAAACCCTTACAGAGGAAGTTTCCACCTACCAGGTGACGGACGGCGCGTTGAAAGCCACGGATGATTTGATGATGGCCGTGGCGGCATATGTGGAAAATCCCGAGGATTTAAGGACCGTTACCGAATATCTGGAGCAGATGGAAACGGCGGGAGAAGGGGAGGAAGAGCAATACAAGTCGGAAGCCTATTCGGCATTGTATAAGAGCCTTAGCGACGCCGTGAGCGGCGAACTGGCGGACTATTATTATGACGCCGGATACGAGAGCTTTACCGCCCGGGATTACGAGGCGGCCATCCCGAACCTCCAGAGAGCCTACCAGAACGACGACAGGAATGTGAACGCGTTGTTTTACATGGGACTTAGCTGCTACAGAAGCGGACATTACAGCGAAGCAAAGGAGGCTTTTGCGGAGGTGATTGACAAGTTCCCGACCACAAACAGCGCAAGTCAGTCAAGAACTTACCTGGCGGAAATCAATAATATGGAACAATAGGTATAAAACACGAAAGAGAACAGACAACGGGTTTGTTCTCTTTTTTGCGCGAGCAACGAGCCACGCGGGAATGCTTGCATTCCCATGTGGCGACTGCCGCGACAGCGAGGCGGAAGCCGAGCGCGCGAGCAACGAGTCGCGCGGGTGTGCCAGCACACACATGAGGCGACAGCCGAGCGGCGCGAGTATATGGAAAAGGGGAATTAATTATGGAAGAAAATTTTAAGGTGATTGACAATTATCTGATGGTGAAAATGCCCGAGGAGGTGGACCATCACAAATCGGTTTTCATCAGCAGGGCGGCCGATGAGTACATAATGAAAGAGGGCGTGGGAAACGTGGTTTTTGATTTTGAGGACACACGCTTTATGGACAGCTCCGGAATTGGAATTATTATCGGGAGGTACAAAAAGATATCCTATTTCGGGGGAAAAGTATTTGCCATTAATACCGATGCAAGAATTAAGAGGACTATGATGATTTGCGGCTTACATAAGGTAATAGAAATCATGGAATGAGAAAATTTTACTTAAAAAACAATGAAAGGAAAAGAAAATGAAGACAGGACAGAAAATGGAAAAGAAAAAGATTAAGAGGACAAGCCAGAGAAATGAAATGGAGATTACCTTTGACGCACTTTCGGAAAACGAGTCCTTTGCCAGAGTCACGGCGGCTGCCTTTGTAGCGCCTTTAGACCCTACGATGGAAGAAATTTCAGATATCAAGACAGCTGTCTCGGAGGCGGTGACAAATTCCGTCATTCACGGCTATGACGATGAGTTTATGAAAAGTAATCAGATAGAAGGCCCGGGAAAAATCTACATGCACTGTCTGATAGAGGAGGATGTGCTGCACATAGAGGTCAGGGACACGGGCAAGGGTATTGATAATATCGAGCAGGCAATGGAGCCGCTTTATACCTCAAGGCCGGATATGGAAAGATCAGGAATGGGATTTTCCTTTATGGAGGCGTTCATGGATGATTTGGAGGTTATTTCAAAGCCGGGCTGCGGCACGGTGATACTGATGAAAAAGAAAATGGGAGTTACGTCATGGATTGAACAAGAGGAATAGCCTATGTCGGAGAATGCAGTACTTATCAGGAAAGCACAGTCAGGAGAAAAGAAAGCAAGAGAAGTACTGATAGAACAGAATCTGGGGCTGGTGCATCATATCGTAAAGCGGTTTCTGGGAAGAGGCTATGATGCGGAGGATTTGTTTCAGATTGGCGTGATTGGACTGATAAAATCCATAGATAAATTTGACACCAGCTATGATGTGAAGTTTTCCACCTATGCCGTTCCCCTGATTACCGGGGAAATCAAACGTTTCCTGCGGGATGACGGGATGGTGAAGGTGTCCCGGACCTTAAAGGAAAACGGAATGAAGGTCAGGTATGCAACGGAGCGGCTGGGCAATAAGCTGAACCGTGAGCCTACCCTTGCGGAGGTGGCAAGGGAGGCCGCGCTCACCGACGAGGAAGTGGTGATGGCCATGGAAGCCAATGTACAGGTGGAATCCATCTACAAATCGGTTTACCAGAATGACGGCAATGAAATTTTTCTTGTTGACCAGCTTGCGGACGAGAAGCAGAACGAGCAGGAGCTAGTCTTAAACCATATGGTGCTCAGTCAGCTTATCAGCGGCCTGCCGCAAAAGGAGCAGAAGCTGATTAAGCTTCGCTACTATCAGGATAAGACCCAGACCGAGGTGGCGAAGGTGCTGGGCATCAGTCAGGTTCAGGTGAGCAGGCTGGAAAAAAAGATTCTGCTGGATATGCGGCAAAAGATGGGAGAGCGAGGTTAACAGGGAAGATTTTGCGTTAAGGCAGCTTTGAAAGGGGCTGCTTTTTTGCTGTTTTGTTAGATGGAGATTTGGAGGAAGAGGTGATAAAATGACAGACAAAGTTTAAAAACATGATATAATAAGTCATACATTTTAGATGTCAAAGCGCAGATATAACTTCCCGGCCGTTCTGAAAGCGGGACTTTGTGGTCTGCCCGAAAAATACGGAAGGAGCATTATTGAAATGAAAGAAATCAGATTAGGAACCGTCGGCTCCGGCGCTGTCGTACATTCCATACTTGACAGCGTAAAAATCACGGAGGGCATCCGTCTGGCGGCGGTGTATTCAAGAAGCATGGAAAAGGGATGTATGCTTGCGGCGGAATACGGGCTGGATAAAAATAAGGTATATACGGCTTTTGACGCTTTTCTGGCGGACGGGGAAATGAATACGGTTTATATTGCCACACCAAATCTCCTGCACTATGAGCAGGTGAAAAAGGCGCTGCAGGCGGGAAAGCACGTAATTTGTGAGAAGCCCTTCTGTACCAGGGCGGAGCAGGCCCGGGAGCTCACCGCCCTGGCAAAAGAAAATCATTTGCTTCTGGCAGACGCCACGCCCACATCCTTTCTTCCTAACTTTGAGGTGATAAAAAACGCGCTTTTGCAAATCGGCAGGGTGAAGCTTGTGCTGGGTAATTACAGTCAGTATTCTGGCCGTTACGACCGGCTTAAGGAAGGGGAGGTACCTAACGTTTTCAACCCACAGTATGGCGGCGGGGCTTTGATGGACATTAACTATTATAATGTGTATCTGAATGTCGCACTTTTTGGAAAGCCGGAAAAGGTGGTATATTTCCCTAATATTTATGAAAATCTGGCGGACACATCAGGAATTTTAGTAATGCAATACGATGGTTTTGTGAGCGAGTCGGCGGGGGCAAAGGACACCTTTGGCGTAAATTCCTTTCAGATTGAAGGGGAGAAGGGCTACATTTATATAAAGGACGGAAGCAACGGAATTGCCGAAGTCCGCATTGTCACGAAGGATTCAGAGAAAACCATTAACCGGCAGACGAATCCTGACAGATGGTTTTACGAGGTTTCGGCGCTGACGAAGCTTTTGCTGGATGACGATTACGAGGCTGTTTATCAGGGACTTGCCGTTATGGAGCAGGCGGTGGAGGTTCTTGAGGAGGCAAGAAAAGGAGCGGGCATCTATTTTCCGGGGGAGAGATAACGCAGGAGGCCTTTTTCCGGATACCTCATAATTTACCTCTTGACAAAGGGGGCTTAATACCGGTAAGGTGAAGTATATTAATATTACACAGGGTGAAAAACGATGAACAAAAGAAGATTAAAAAGTATTTTAGCGTTTCTGTTGTGCATGGTTATTTTTTTGCAGTCAGGTTTTGGGGCATGGGCATCAGAGACGGACGACGCGGTTTCTGCTGAAGGAACAGAAGATGAGGAGGCCGGTCAGGAAGATGACCAAATGGGTCAATGGAATGCGGATATAGAAAATGAAGAGGAATCTGAAGAAGACGGGGGCCAAAAAGACGGAGAGGAATCGGAGTCTGATACGGATTTCGAAGAGGACGAGGAGCTTTTGTCATACATAAGGCAGGCGCAGGAAGCTTTGGAAAATCTTGCCGGTGAGGAAATTTTGATGGCGCTTGTCTATCTCTGCGACAGTTATGATGTGAAGGCTGCGGCGGATTTTGACGGGGAGACGGTAGCCAGTATCCCCTCAGGCGCAATGACGGTTATTAAAGGGGTTGAAGTGGATGATGATTTCAACCTCTGGTATCAGGTGGCTTTTGAAAAAGGCGGGACGGCCTTCAAAGGCTATATACTGCGGGATTATCTGGCCTATTCCAACGAGCGTTTTCTGGAATGGGAGGATACCTTTTTCCCCAAAACGGCTATGTTTACCGCCACAGGAGGATACCCCGATATCGAGCAGTTCCCGGCCTCCTATCAGGATAAGCTGATTCGTTTAAAACAGACTCACCCCGACTGGATTTTTGTAAGACAGAACACAAAACTCGACTGGTCAGGAGTGGTTAAGGAGGAATGCTATAAGGACAGAAGCCTGGTTCACAGCAGTAAGGGGGAGGCATACCGCAGGGAGCAGCACAGCCCCGGCTGGTATTACGCTTCCGAGCAGGCGGTGAAATATTATTTAGACCCCAGAAATTTTCTGGATGAAGCCAGAATTTTCCAGTTTGAACAATTGACTTATAATCCTTCTTATCATTCCAAATCGGCGGTGCAGAACATATTAAAGAGCACTTTTATGAAAGGAGAGGTGCCGGGAGCCGGCATGTCCTATGCGGACGCCTTTTTTCAGATAGGCGTGTCCTTAAAGGTAAGCCCCTTTCATCTGGCATGCCGTGTTTATCAGGAACAGGGAGCGGGAAAGTCTCCTCTGATTTCCGGAAATTATACGGAAGTGCCGGCATATAAGGGCTACTATAATTATTACAATATCGGAGCTTCCGGAACAACAACAAAACAGGTAATTGAATCGGGGCTGGCAAGGGCCGTTAAGGAAGGGTGGAACTCCCATTATGCGTCTTTGAAGGGCGGAGCAGGGATTATCGCAAAAAATTATATCCTGCGGGGACAGGATACGCTGTATCTGCAGAAATTTGATGTGGATGGCAGCGACGGTACTTTGTTTACCCATCAGTATATGCAGAACATTTCGGCTCCCGAAACGGAATCTTCCATGGTAAGAAAGGCTTATGTGGAAACCGGTTCCCTGAACAATTCCTTTGTGTTTAAGATTCCGGTTTACGATAATATGCCGTCGGCGGCATGCCCTGTACCCGGTCAGGGTGCAGCGACCGAAAAGCCCACGGCGACACCCACGCTAAAGCCTACGGCAACGCCGACATTGAAGCCTACGGCAACGCCCACGTTAAAGCCGACTGCGACACCAACATTGAAGCCTACAGCGACACCCACGTTAAAGCCGACTGCGACGCCGACCGAAAAGCCCCCAGCGATACCGTCATCGGCGCCGACATGGGAGCCTATACCAACGGAAACGCCTGCAGCGACGGCAAAACCGGCGGCAACGCCAACGGATAAACCGGCGAAGCCTACTGAGAAGCCGACGGGCAGACCAACAACGAAACCGACATCGACTCCTGTAGTCAATCCAACAGTAAAGCCTGCGGAAAAGCCCACAGCGAAACCGACAAGTATGCCTACGGCAAGACCTGTCCAAACGCCCACAGCGAAACCAACGGCAGTTCCGAATGATGATTCTGCGGCAACGACTACGCCGACTGCAACGGTCAAACCGACATCAAAGCCGACTGAGAAGCCGACGGTTAAGCCGACAAATACTCCTGCGACAGAGGCAACAGCCAAGCCAACAGGCATGCCGACATCAAAGCCGGAGTCCACGGCAAGCCCTTCGGTTACGGCTGCGCCAAAGGCAACGCCGACCGCTGCGCCTGAAGCGACACCTACGCAGAAGCCCACCGCAGCGCCGACTGCGACACCCGAGGCGGCATCTACTCAGAAGCCTTCAACGGCGCCAACAACAGCGCCCGGCTCCGATAATAAGCCCGTGACCCCGGCGCCTGCAGACAGACCGGAACAAAATGAAAATAATGCCCCGGACAATGAGAACGGGCCAGGCGGCAATGAGAACCGGGAACAGAATAATAACGACAATAGCGATAATAACGGACAGGGCGGCAGCGGACAGCAGATTCCGTCAATACCGGCGGCGACGGGTACTGCTGATAATCCTCCGGCCGGCAGTTCTGAAAATTCTCCGGCAGATGCGGCGGGCAATACCTCGTCTTCCGGTATCAGGATAACGGCCCAAACGCCAAAGCCTCATACTCTTTCTGACGACAGGGAGAGCGTTACCATGGATATGAGCAAGGCAGGCATGATATATGCGGAGACCCTGAAGCAGATTAGCGAACAGGGAACGGAGGTTGTGCTTAAGGTCAGCGATAATGCAAGCTGGACAATTGACGGAAGCCAAATAAATGCGGAGGAATTCAGCGACATCGACCTGAAAGTGACATTAGACGACAGCCGGATACCGAAAGACAAGCTGAAAATACTGACTGAAAATGAGCAGTATGTGGAAATGTCCCTTGCCCACGACGGAGATTTCGGATTTACGATGCAGCTTTCCGTAAAACTGGAGGATGCAAAAGCCGGCCAGTATGCGAACCTGTTTTATTACAACGAGGAGGCGGAGGCTTTTGAATTTATGTGCGCCTCTGAAATCAGCAGCGCAAAGGAAGCGTCATTTGCGTTTTCACACGCTTCCGATTATGTGATTATCATCAGCGATAACACGAAAGAAAATCTGCTGGCGGAAAAGGCGGAGCAATTTGAGCAGGCAAGAATACAGGAAATCGAGACGATGGCTCTGGCAAAGGAGGAAACGCCGGCGAAAGAGCCGGTGAAAGCGGCGGCAATCATTGCGATTATTCTGCTTGCCAGCGCGGCGGTGGGAATTGCGGTTTACCTGATTGTGAAGAGGAAGGACGAGGAATAATTCTTTGCAGAAAAAGCACAGTGTAATATACAGTTGGATTTTTTCCTATGTTTTGATGCTTGTTTTAATAATTGTATCGGGTTTTGTTATGGAAAAGCTTGCAATCAGGAAGCTGATTGAGGAGTATAAAGACATCACTGACACCCTTCAGGAACAGGCAAACGAATCAATTCAGTCGTATTTTGACAAAATGAAAAACAGAGCAATTGAGATATGCAGCGACTCCGGGGTAGTCAGTTATGCGCTGTCTTCACAGCCTGATGGTGCTAATTATCATACTTTGATATTGTTGCAGGAACGCCTGCTAAATCAGATGCTTACGGTTCAGGATGAGATTGCCCTGTATCTGTATCTGGGAAATATTGATAAGGCAATTTCCGCCTACACGATTTATGACAATGCTGCATTTGAAAGAGAACTCGGTAATTTTTGTGAATTGAGTCAGGATGAATACAGGGAGCTTTTAAACCGAAAGTACCTTAACAGTGTCCTGGCTCTGGACGCCGGAGATGCCGGAGGAAAGACGGTCGCCATGCTGACAGGCGTACCAATGGCGGGAGCGGGTGAGAAAGCAAAAGGAATGTTTATTCAGATACTTGACAATCAGGTGCTGAAAAATATTCTTGAGAGCGGGACAGTGATTGCCGACAGCACTATGATACTGGTGGATGAAATGGGGGAAATTCTCTGCAGTAACGGAGACGATGAGCTGATATCAGCTTTTGTGTCTGCCGGAGTGCAGCAAAACAAAGAAGCGGAAATTGAAATTGAAGGAAAAGCGTACTGGATTGCAGGAGAAAGTCTGAATGTGGAAAACTGGAAGCTGATTACGCTTCTTCCCATGTCATCCATTGTTGCAAAGACGGACTGGGTTCCCAAAACCATAGTTCCCATTTTATGTGCAGCCCTGTTCTTTGGCGTTCTGGTGGCGGTCAGAGGAGTTTATGTGAATTACATTCCTCTTCGCAGGCTTAGCAGAGCTTTTCCGGTAGGAAATCACGAGACAAGCCTTAAAAATGAGTTTGAGCAGCTGCGGTTTGCGCTTCAGGATATGCATACGGAGCTGGAATCTATTCAGATTCTGCAGAATGCGCAGGCGGAGCAGCTGAAACTGGAATTTTTACGTTTCTGCCTGGAAAACAGTATTGATTTGGACGAGAGCAGCCTGCTGAAAATTATTGAAAGCCTTGGGGTTAAAATTCATAACGGGTATTTCCTGACGGCTATTTTTGACGTGAGTATTGAGGATGCGGAGCTGCCTTTATCAGTGAACGATATCGCCGACGTGTTCGGGCAGCTTTTTTCAGGACGGGAGTTTGCAGAATACGGCAGTTGTTCCATATTGGTGAAAAATGAGCTTCCGGTAATGCTTTTTTATTTGAAGGACGGGGAGGGAAAGGCGGAGATTATTGAGCGCTTTAAGGAAAAGCTTCATTTTCTGTCCGGGCAGTACCGATGGGAGGTGATATATGCTTTCAGCTCACCTCACAAAGGCTTTTCGGAGATTCATCTCGCCTGGCTGGAAGCCTGTGAGCTTCTGGATTATAAATACTTTAAATTTGGCAGGAAGAACCGTGAACTTTCTGACGATACGGGAGTGCCGGAGCATGGACAGCTCCGCTATTCGCTGGTTCAGGAGGAGCTTCTTGTGCGTTATGTCCTTGCAGGAAATAAAGCGGATGCAAAGGACCTGCTCCACCTGATATACGATAATAATTTCCAGGAACAGAGAATTTCCCTGCCGGTTGCCTGGTGCCTGATGGAGGATATTGTCATCGGCATGATGAAAGCCCTCTCGGGGGAAAATTGCTTAAGCGACAGTGCGCTTGAACGAATCAACCATACGCTGGATATGCTGCGGAAGACAAACGGGCGGGAGGCTCTCATGAAGCTTGTGGATGACCTGGCAGGAGAGCTTTCCGATGAATGTGCAAAAAGCAGGAAAAGAGACAGAGCGGAAAAGGGATTTGCTGTGGAAAAAATTACGGACTGTGTGGAAGAACACTACAGGGAATGTGATTTTAACGTATCTAAAGCGGCGGAATATCTGGATATGAATGTTGCCTATCTTTCACGGTATTTTAAGGAACATACAGGGATAGGGCTCCTTAATTATATTAACGGCGTAAGGATTGACTATGCCAAACAGCTCATGGGACAGCAGAATATCACAGTGGCAGAAGCGGCGAAGGCAGCCGGCTTTGAAAATCAGAATACCTTTATCAGGCTTTTTAAAAAATTTGAAGGAAGGACGCCGGGGCTTTTTCTGGAAAAGGATTAGAAAGGATATGGAGAGAAAATGTGCGAAATTTTACCGAATTGGGCCGAAAAAGTAAAAGAAACGCGAAAGGTAAAAAATTGGATATCATTGATTTGTGGAAAAAACGCACAAAATATAGAAGCGTAAAAAAATAAATATAGATTTTTTGTACAAACTCCTTTTATGATGGCTGTATTAAATATTCTGTTAGAGATAACAGGCGGCAATAGCAGAAAGGAGTTTTTTTATGCAAAAGAAACGATTCATATCTATGTTACTGGCAGGTGTGCTTACGATATCGCTGGCAGCCTGCGGAAATTCTTCAAACGGAGGGGAAGGGAATGGAAATACTCCGAATACATCCGGCAAAGCTGTGGAAGCGGAGCCAAAGGGGACGGAGGATTCTGCCGGAAAGAGCGTTACTTACTGGATTGACCCGGAGATGGGAGGCATTACCAATGCATCCACCTTTGACGACGCACCGTGCTGGCAGGCAATTCAGGAAAATACCGGAATTGATGTGGTATGGGAACATCCTGCAAGCGGGCAGTCCCAGGAGCAGTTCAATCTGATTGTAGCAAGCAGTGAATTGCCAGACATTATGTATTACTCCTGGGGAACCGCTTATCCCGGAGGACCGGACGCGGCGATTGCAGACGGAAAAATTTATGCATTGAATGATTATATTAAAGAATATGCGCCGAACCTGACCGCTTATCTGGAAAGGCATCCGGATATGGAAAAGGCAATCACTACAGATGAAGGGAATATATATTGCTTTCCCGGAATATACACATCCACTTCCGACAGTAGCGACGTATGGCAGACGGCAATCGACAGAGAACCTTTCTATGAGCCTTTTATCGGCCTTGTTATCCGCAAGGACTGGCTGGATGATTTGGGGCTTGATATACCGGTGACGCTTGACGACTGGTATAATACGTTAAAGGCTTTTAGGGATGAAAAGGGCGCTAAATACCCGTTATCATATATGAATATGTTTGGATGTATGGCGCAGAGCTTTGCAACTGCATTTGACATTACGCTTCCGGTAACGGCGATGGGCGGGGCAACCGCATTTGGAATCCGCGAAGATGGAACTATCCAGTACGGGCCGGCGCAGGAGGGCTACCGGGGATATCTGGAATTTATGAATAAGCTTTACAGCGAAGGGCTCCTGGACCCGGATTTTATAGTACAGGACCGTACCACTTTGCAGTCGAAGGTAGTAAACGGAGAGGTTGGCGCATGGATTGAAATGATGCCGGCAGGACTGGGGACATTGCGGACTCAGGTACTGGCGGAAGACCCGGAAGCTTCTTTCTATCCTGTAGGCGTGGCGAATCCCGTCCGCGAAGAAGAACAGAAACTGTATTATTTTCAGGCAAATTATCCCTATGTAAATTCAGGGGCAGCTATCACAACATCCTGCAAGGATATCGAGACGGCGGTAAAGCTTCTGGATTACTGCTGGAGCGAGGAGGGAGAAAGACTGGTTAACTGGGGAATTGAAGGGGAGTCCTATGAGATGGTTGACGGCTGGCCGCAATTTACGGACCAGATTATCCATAATGACCTTGGACTCAGTCCGTCTCAGGCTCACGCGCAGTACCGTCAGCTTAACGGACCGTTCCCGATGGACCACTGGCAGAGGCTGGTTTCCAAGACAGATTACACCCTGGAAGAAGGAAAGGTTGACGAGAATATTGCGTCCCTTGATTTGTGGGCAAAGAACGGCACACAGCCTGCCGGTCTGCCGTCTACGACAATATTATCCTCGGAATCCGGCGATTATGCCTCCAAGTTTAATGAGATAAATACGTATGCGGACGAAATGTATTCCAAATTTATCATGGGACAGGAGTCTTTGGATAATTTTGACAAGTATGTGGAAAACCTGAAAAAAATGGGGCTTGACGATGTGATTGCCATACAGGAATCCGCTCTCGAGCGATACAACAACAGGACTGCCGGATAAGGAAGGTCGGGAAAATTCATGAATAAAAAGGGAACATTTTTAAGCCGGGCAAAGCGGGATTTGAAAAAAAACCGGGGAATTTATCTGATGGCGATTCCTGTGCTGGCATTTTATATCTGTTTTTGCTATATTCCGATTTACGGACTGCAGATTGCCTTTAAGGATTTCAGCCTGGGGGCGGGGATTTGGGGAAGCCCGTGGGCAGGATTTAAGCATTTTATCAGCTTTTTTACAGGACCTTACTTCTTGCGGACGCTGCGCAACACTCTTTTAATCAGTTTGTATACGATTGCCGTGTGCTTTCCGGCGCCGATTATATTTGCGCTTCTGCTGAATGAGGTCAGGAATAAAGCCTTTAAGAAAACGGTTCAGACCGTCAGCTACCTGCCTCACTTTATTTCTCTGGTGGTGATTTGTGGTATTATTAAGGAATTTACACAAAGCAGCGGACTGATTAATTCCATCATCAGCTTTTTCGGAGGAACGCCGGAAACCATGCTGCTTAACCCTGACAGGTTCCGCTCTATTTATGTGCTCAGCGACCTCTGGCAGACCATCGGTTGGAATTCCATCATTTATCTGGCGGCGCTTTCAGGCATTGACCCCACATTATATGATGCCGCATCGGTGGACGGCGCAGGCAGATTCAGAAAAATAATAAACGTGACGCTGCCGGGGCTTTTGCCCACGATAATCATTATGTTTATTTTACGGGTGGGGCAGTTTATGTCGGTAGGATATGACAAAATTCTGCTTTTGTATAACACCAATACTTACGAAACAGCGGATGTTATCTCCACCTTTGTCTACAGGAAAGGGCTGATTGAGTCAAACTTTAGTTTCAGTGCGGCCGTGAGTCTGTTTAATTCGCTGGTAAACTTCATATTGGTGGTAGCGGTAAACAAGTTCAGCGCAAAGGTCAGCGAAACCAGCCTGTGGTAGAGGCGGGATACGCTGCAAAGAGAGGATAATGAAATGATAAAAAAAAGAACGGCCGGCGAGCATATCTTTGATATCGCAAATACTGTGCTGCTGGCGCTGGTGGGTATCATATGCCTGTATCCGTTTCTATATGTGGTACTGGCTTCGTTCAGCGAGCCGAACCGATTTATCAAGCATGACTTTTCAATCCTGTTAAAGCCTGCCGGGTTCAGTCTGGCGGGGTATGAACAGGTGTTTACAAAGGATATTGCAACGGGCTACCTGAATACAATTTTTTATGTGGTGGCGGGAACGTTGATTAGCATGGCGCTTACTTTTCTCGGGGCCTATGTACTTTCAAGAAAAAATTATATGTTCCGTAAGCCGCTGACGCTTTTGATTATGTTTACCATGTATTTTAACGGAGGCTTGATTCCGCTTTATCTGTGGGTTCAGCAGCTTCATATTATAGATACCCGCTGGGCGGTACTTCTGCCGGCTGCGCTGAGCACTTATAATGTAATTGTGCTTCGCTCTGCTTTTGACAGTATACCGGAAAGCCTGATAGAGGCGGCAAAAATGGACGGCGCGTCCGAGTTTGTATGCCTGACGAAAATCATGATTCCGCTTAGCAAGGCGTCTACAGCGGTAATTGTATTGTTCTATGCAGTGGCAAGATGGAACGAGTGGATGCTCCCTACGATTTTTCTGCGCACAAGGGATTTATTCCCGTTACAGATTTTCCTGAGGGAAATACTGCTTACCAGCTCATCGGAGTCGATTCTGGCATCGTCAGGGGATTCCACAAACGTGACGGCGCTTGCGGAGATTGTAAAATATGCTACTATTGTAGTATCAACGGTTCCGATTTTATGTATCTATCCGTTTGTACAGAAATATTTTGTATCAGGAATGATGATAGGAGGTGTAAAAGAATGAATTTTTTGCCAAAGGAAGAGCTGCCCCGCATCTGCGAACTGCCGGACCCTTTTTTAAAGCCGGACGGCAGCAGGGTAAAAACAGTTAAAGAGTGGGTGAGCCACAGGGAGTATTTAAAGGAAATGCTTGCCCACTATATGTATGGGCACATGCCCCCTGCCCCAGCCAACACCAGAGGAGAGCTTTTGTATTCCAGGAGAATTTACGGAGGAAAGGCTCTGGCGGAGACAGTCCGTATTACGTTTGGACCGGACGACGAGCCGGCGCATCAGGTGTCGATGCTTGTACATATAACCCGTCCCTCCTGCGAGGAAAAGGTGCCGGTAATTACCTGGAACCAGTTTAAGGGGCGTTACGGTTGCCCGGAGGAAGAAAAGCTGGTATGCGGGTACGGCTATGCCATCGCTGAATTTGATAAGGAGGATTTGGCGGCGGATTCTGTAAAAGCAATGGAAGGCCCTCTTGCGAAAGCCTACCCCGAGTATGACTGGGGTGCTATCGCCATGTGGAGCTGGGGGCACAGCAGAATAATCGATTATCTGGCAAAGGCTGATTATGCGGATATGGACAGGCTTGTGGCTACAGGCCATTCCCGAGGGGGAAAGGTTGCCTTGTGTGCGGCGATTTACGACGAGAGGATAGCGGTGTGCGCCGCCAGCGGTTCAGGGTGCGGCGGAGCGGGATGCTTCCGTTATCTGGGCGGACGCCTTGGCGAGGGGACAGGCTGTTGCGAGAGTGCAGGCAGCATTGCCGACTTCTTCCCCTTCTGGTGGAATGACGAATTTGGGAAATACGGCCTGCGCCAGAGCGACGTCACGCGAAAAACGATGAAAGAGACAGATATCTTTTCCATGATGAAATCCATTGATATGGAAAAGCTTGGCCGGGTAAAGGATGAGGAGCAGCTTCCCTTTGACCTTCATACAGTAAAGGCTTTGATTGCGCCGAGAGCCCTTCTTACCATGGACGGACTTGGAGATACCTGGGCAAATCCCTACGGAACCCAGATTACGTGGATGGCAGCCGACGAGGTTTATCAGTTCCTTGGAGCCGACGGAAAAAACGCATTGCACATCAGGGAGGGCGGTCACGAATATAAAGGAAGCGACTGGCTTGTAGCGGCAGATTTCTGCAATATGGTGTTCTACGGGAAAAAACAAAACACCAGCCTGATTGCAACCTCCTATGAAAAGCCGGATGAGAGCAATCCCATGTCGGCAATGATGGCCGGAAAGATGGACTGGAGAAGCGACAGACTGCATTATAGCTGGCGAAGGCCAGAGTAACGAAATGGTGGAAGAACCGGCGCCCCAAAGGGGCGCCGATTTGTATGTAAACAGGAGGTATCCTGTTATGGTTAGTCGAAGCCGGTCGGCACCGCCTTTCAGCACCGGCGGCTTCTTTTATTCCGTAAACCCCTCTGCAAAGAGCGGGCGTTTGGTTGAAAGCGGCTCGCATCTTGAGCCGTTTGCTATAATAATACTCTACTATATATTTGTGTCTAAATTGTTGCTGAAATAGAAATAAAATCTTAAATATCAATTAAAATTGCATTTTTTTCTTAATTTGCCTTTTTGTGGAAAGGAGGCATCACAAATAATTTGCAAAAATTCCCGCAATCCGGTAATATTTGTATAGGAAAGCTCAGCCGGCATGGCTGAGCCACAAAAGCAGCGCGGAAACGAGGAGAAGTATGAGAAGGAAAGACAGGGAAATCAGGGAGTTTGAGGAAATCGTCAAAGTGATGGAAAGATGCGAGATATGCAGGCTGGCTTTTCATGACGGCGAATATCCGTATATTGTGCCGCTTAATTTCGGAATGCGGACAGAAAACGGAAAAATTACGCTTTATTTCCACAGCGCGCCGGAAGGAAAAAAATACGGTCTTATAGCTGCAAACAGCAAAGTCTGCTTTGAGATGGACTGTTCCGCAAGGCTGGCGCTTCTTTTGGAAGAGGGGAACTGCACGATGGAGTATGAAAGCGTGATTGGGCAGGGCATTGTGGCGCTTTTGCCGGATAATGAAAAGGAGGAGGCGCTGAACCTTCTGATGAGCCATTACCGCAGGGCGGATTTTCCCTACAATAAGGCGATTATCCCGCGAACCGCAGTGTTTAAGCTGACTGTGGAATCCTGCACGGGGAAAAGGCGCATGGTCAGAAGCACCGGAAAGAGCGGCAAAAGCGGGCTGCGGCTCGTGCATCCATCCATGGACTATGGGGAGGCGATTATGGCTTACCGGCAGGAATTTCTCGATAACGACCCTGAGGAAAACATGGGCGGCACGGGAAGCCTCAGGGACTGCGTAAGCGCGGAGGAATGGATAAAGGATGTGGATGCCATGCGGAACCGTTCGACCTGTCCGGCGTCTTTGGTAGACTCGGATATCTTTCTTGCCGTCCGGGAAGCGGACAATAAAATCGTGGGGGTGATAGAGTTTCGCCATCATATCAATCATCCGGTTTTAAGCCTGTGGGGAGGGCATATTGGGTATTGCGTAAGGCCCACGGAGAGAAAAAAAGGGTACGCAAAGGAAATGCTGCGGCAGGTACTTTTTCTGTGTAAGGCATACGGACAGGACAGAGTACTGATTACCTGCGACGAAGACAATTTTGCAAGCGAAAGGACAATCCTATCCGGCGGCGGAATCTATCAGCAGAGCGTCTGGTCGGAGGAATTACAGGCAAATATGAAGCGGTTCTGGATAACACTGTAAAACTAAAAATAAGGAGAATGAGAATGGAAAAAGAGAAATTAAAAGCATTACTGGACGACATGTCCCTTAAGGAAAAGGCAGACCAGATGCTGCAGCTTATGGGTGCATTTTATCAGGAGGACATGGAAGGGATTTTAACCGGCCCGGCAAGAGACATGGGAGTGGGGGAGGAGGACATACAGCTTGCGGGCTCTATCCTTGGAACCTATGGCGCAGGGAAGCTGAAAAAGCTGCAGAAGGAATATATGGAAAAGCAGCCCCATCATATTCCCATGCTGTTTATGATGGATGTGATTCACGGAATGAAAACCGTTTTCCCTATGCCCCTTGCCCAGGGAGCGGCTTTCGACCCGGAGCTGTCGGAAAAATGCGCTGCGGCCGCGGCAAAGGAAGCGGCGGTCAGCGGACTGCATGTGACCTTTTCGCCTATGGTGGATTTGGTGCGCGACGCCAGATGGGGGCGCGTCATGGAGTCCACCGGAGAGGATCCTTATTTAAACAGCAGGCTTGCGCAGGCGCAGGTAAAAGGATTTCAGGGGGAGGATATGGGCGCGCCCTACAAGGTATGCTCCTGTATCAAACATTTTGCGGCCTACGGCGGCGCTCAGGCGGGGCGGGATTACAATACGGTGGAGCTTTGCGAGCATACGCTCCGGGATTTTTATCTGCCCTCTTATAAAGCGGGAATTGATGCGGGAGCAGGCATGGTAATGACTTCCTTCAACACCATAAACGGGATTCCCGCAAGCACCAACAAATGGCTTATGAGGGATGTCCTCCGGAAGGAAATGGGATTTGACGGCGTGCTGATTTCCGATTTTTCCGCCATTCTGGAAACCGTTGCCCACGGACACAGCAAGGACGAGGCGGATGCGGCAAGAAAGGCTTTGGAGGCCGGGGTGGACATTGATATGATGACCAGCGTATATTCCGCAAATCTCTGTAAGCTTGTGGAGGAGGGCGTTGTGGACGAGGCTCTTATCGACGAGGGCGTGATGAGAATCCTGGAGCTGAAAAACAGACTGGGGCTTTTTGAAAATCCCTACAAGGATGCGGACGAGGAGGAAGAAAAGACGGTGATTTTGTGTAAGGAGCACAGAAACCTGGCAAGGGAAGCGGCAGGCAAGTCCTTTGTGCTTCTGAAAAACGAGGGGCTTTTACCGGTGACTTTGGGCAAAAAGACGGCTTTCATCGGCCCTTACACAGATAATAAGGAAATTATCAGCAGCTGGGCAATCCTGGGAGACGTGGCAAGCTGCGTGACGATAAAGGAAGCAGCGGAAAAAGTATTCGACCCGGGCCTGACAACCTTCCATTCCGGCAGCCCTGTTCTAAGCGAAAGGGAGCTGAAAGGACTGGTAGGATTCGGCCCCGGAAAGCCTGTGAGCGTATCGGAGGAGGAACAGGAAAAGCTGTTGCAGGAGGCGGTGGAGGCCGCAAAAGAAGCGGACCTTGTGATTATGCCCTTAGGCGAGCATTATCTGCAAAGCGGGGAGGCCACCAGCCGCGGAATGATTGACCTTCCCGAAGCCCAGGTAAGGCTTTTGCGGGAAGTGGCAAAAGTAAATGAAAATATTGCGGTGGTGCTTTTTACGGGCAGGCCGCTGGATTTGCGGGAGGTAAGCCGTATCGCCAGGTCGGTGCTTGTGGTATGGCTGCCCGGCACGGAAGGCGGGGCGGCAGTGGTGGACGCGCTGACCGGGAAGGTGAATCCTTCAGGAAAGCTTCCCATGAGCTTCCCTTACTGCATAGGCCAGATTCCGGTGCATTATAATGCGTATTCCACAGGAAGGCCGGACAATGTGGGCGAAGTGCGGTTCCGCTCCAAATACATAGATATTCCAAACGAGCCGTTGTATCCTTTCGGCTACGGCTTAAGCTACACGAAGTTTGAAATCTCGCCGGTAAAGCTAAGCGGCGGGGTGGTGACGGATGAAAAAGCGGTTACGGCAGGCGTGACGGTGAAAAATACGGGAGAAAGAGCGGGAACAGAAGTGGTTCAGCTTTATCTGCAGGATATTGCTGCCAGCGTGGTGCGCCCTGTGAGGGAGCTGAAAGGCTTTGTGAAAGTGGAGCTGGAGGCAGGAGAGGAGAAGGAAATCACCTTTGTAATCGACGAGCCTATGCTGCGGTTCCTCCGCGCCGACGGTACTGTGGGAAGCGAGGAGGGGGAATTCAACCTCTTTATCGGAAACAGCAGCGATACGGAAAACCGGGCAAAATTCAGATATGAGGCCTGACTGCCGCAGGCGTCACAAAAAAGCAGGAAAGCAAACGCCGCCGTGCTTTGCCGGCCGGCTTATTGTAAATGAAAAACGTCTGCGGGGGGATAAAATGCCGCCCGCAGACGTTTTTTTAAAACCGCAGCCGCAAAGCAGGGCAACGGTCAGATATTTTTAGCTTTTTCCCTAATGGAATCCCGGTATTCCTTGGGAGTTGTCCCGATATACTTTTTAAAGGTCTTGGTGAAATAATTTACGTCGGGAATCCCGCAGTACTGGGCGATGGCCTGAATCTGCATGGAAGTAGTGTTCAAAAGGGAAACGGCGTGCTTAATCCGCTTTCCGTTCACGTATTCCGTGAGGGTGCTCCCGGTCTCTTTTTTAAACAATGTGGACAGGTAACTGGAATTTACATTCAGAAGCCTTGCCTGGCTGTTGAGGCTTAAATCAGCAGTCAAATCCGAGTCAATCTGGGTTAACACCTTCTGAATCAGCAGGGAATACCCTTTCATGGAGTGGTTCTGCACCAGAAGGCAGTAATTATGTATCATATCCCGGCTTAAGGTGTCCACTGCCTTCGGGGAAACGCAAAGCTCTATTTTTTTGGCATACTTCGTTGATATCCTGTCAATATAAAGCGGATGGACAGCCGCTGATTCCGCCGCCTTCCGAAGCAGCGTGTTTAAGACGATAGTGTAGTTTTTCTTATCGCGCAGGGAATCGGTAAGGCGCTGTTCCATCTGGCGGGAACTGAACGCGTTAAGGAAAACGTCCGCCTTGTGGATTTGTCCCGAGGCGACCGCCTTTATGAGCTCGTTTTCATCGGCATAGCGCTTCTCAAGCACTTTCATGGATAAAAAGGGCTCGGCCGGCTTCTGGACATGCAGCTCCGCGTTTGCCAGCTCATATTTACTTACAGTGATATCCGCAATATCCTGGAGGGAAAAGTTGTCCTCGCTTTTCCACAGGGTTGTCCCTAAAGTGTATAAAATGGTAAAAAGCGTGCTTTCATCCCGCAGGAGAGGCACTTCCTGATAATATTTTTCTAATTGCAGGATTGTTTCGGGAGGATAGGAAAACCTGCCGAAGGTTTTCAGAAGAATATCCGGCGTGATAACGGTCAGGGTATAGGGACCAATGATTGCAAAAAGGTTTTCCACATCCGGAATCCGGAAAAAGATATAGTAACACAAAGCAAAATCCTCAACCCGATAAATCGTGTTAGGATGGCATACTTCCTCAAGTCTTTCAAAAATTTCAGGATATTTAAAATCCGGTAAAAGCAACTGGCGAAGTCCGAAATCAAAAGGAGCGACAGGCATTGTCAGAGGACTTTCGACCGTAACAAATGACAAATGGAAATTGCCTAAAAGTGTTTTTACAAAATTAATCTCTGTTTCATATTTCATAAAATTCACCCTTATTATTTTGTTATTTCTATTTTGGTACATAATGCGTAAAAAATCAAGGAATCCTAAAAATAGTTATATAAATCCTAAAAATCATCACTATAAAAGGGTGTACAAACAAATTATAATATTTAAATAAAAAATGTAAAATTTAACATAAAATTAATATGGCTGATTTGTTAAGAATAAACAAAAATTAGTAAAAATCAATTAATGACCGGCATGTTTGACAGAATAAAATGGCAAATATGCCGGATGTTATGGAAGCAGTAAGACCTGCAGCAGGCGGAAAGCCTATATTTCAGGCGGATTTCGGTCCGGAAAGGTGTACCCGCCGGGTGCGGCAGCAAAAATAAGGAGGAAAGAACAATGCGGAATTTAATTAACCTGAACAGGGACTGGCGCTTCATAAAAGAGGATGCCGGATTGCCGGAGCATCTGCCGGAAAATTGGGAAAAGGTTGACCTTCCCCACAGCTGGAACGCCATTGACGGCCAGGACGGGAACGGAAGCTATGCCCGGCTGAAATGCTGGTATGCCAGGAGCTTTGAGACGCCCGTACAGCCTCTTGGCGGTGGAAGGGTTTACGTGGAGGTTCTGGCTGCCGGGCAGCAGGCTTCCGTTTATGTAAACGGCCAGGAAGCGGTTTACCATGAAGGCGGATATTCCGCATTCAGGGCGGACGTTACCGATTTGTGCAAAAAGGAGGGAGAAAACCTTCTGGTGATTGCGTGCAGCAATGAGAATAAAAGCAATGTGTATCCTCAGGCGGCGGATTTTACGTTCTACGGCGGACTGTACAGAGGCGTAAATCTTATCTGTGTGCCGGATGTTCATTTTGATTTGGATTATTACGGCGGCCCCGGACTGCAGGTTACTCCGAAGCCAAGCGTAGGCGGCGGGGCTGTTTTTGAGTGCGCCTCATGGGTGGCAAACCCGGACGAGAACTTTACGGTAATGTATTCCGTAAAGGATGCCGACGGAAGGGAAGTTGCAGCCGCAGTACGTCCGGCGGACGATACAAAGGTGACGCTTTATGTGCCGGACGCGGTAAGGTGGGGGATTGATAATCCCTATCTTTACACGGTTACGGCGACCCTCCAGCGCCGCAACGAAGCCTATGACGAGGTCAGCGCAAGAGTGGGCGTAAGAAGCTTCTCCTGCGACCCGGAAAAGGGCTTTATTATCAACGGTATCAAGACTCCGCTGCGCGGCGTGAGCCGTCACCAGGACAGGATGTACAAGGGCAACGCCCTCACGAAGGAAGACCATTATGAGGATGCGATGCTTATCAAAGAACTGGGCGCAAACACGATTCGTCTGGCCCATTATCAGCATTCACAGGACTTTTACGACGCCTGCGACGAGCTGGGATTTATTATCTGGGCGGAGATTCCCTTTATCAGCGTGATGAGCCCCGACCCTGCGGCGCACCAGAACTGTATCAGTCAGTTAAAGGAGCTGATTATCCAGAACTATAACCATCCCTCTATCTGTTTCTGGGGAATCTCCAACGAAATTCTTATTGGCGGCATTTCCGAAAAACTGGTGGAAAACCATAAAGAATTAAACGCGCTCTGCAAGGAGCTTGACAATACAAGGCTTACCACGATTGCCCATGTGTCTATGACGCCTGTTGACAGCCCCATGCACGGCATCACCGACGTGGAAAGCTATAATCATTATTTTGGCTGGTACGGCGGAAAGATGGAGGACAACGGCCCCTGGCTTGACAACTTCCATAAGGTTCATCCGGAAATCTGCCTTGGCATGTCCGAATACGGATGCGAGGGCATCGTCACCTATCACGGCCCCAATCCTGCCTGCAAGGACTACAGCGAGGAGTATCAGGCGCTGTACCATGAGCATCTGGCCAAGGTCTTTGACGACCGTCCGTGGATGTGGTCTACCCATGTGTGGAACATGTTTGATTTCGGCTGCGCGGCCCGCGACGAAGGCGGCGTGAGAGGCAGAAATAATAAGGGCCTTATGACCATAGACCGTAAAACCAAAAAAGACAGCTACTTTGTATATCAGGCTTACTGGAGCAGGAAGCCCATGATTCACGTGGCAGGCAGACGCTATGCCCGGCGTGCCGGTGAAACTACCGAAATCAGAGTGTATTCCAACCAGCCCGAGGTGGCTTTATACCTGAACGGGAGACTGGTGGAAGAAAAATCAGCGGACAGAGTATTCGTGTTCACCGTGGCATTGCATGAAGGATTTAACGTTATTACAGCCAGGGCCGGCGATTTGCGGGACAGCATAACATTGGAAAAAGTGGAAAAAGAACCCACCATTTATGTGCTGCCCGAAGTGAATGAAAGAGCCGAAGGCGTGGCAAACTGGTTTAAGCTGGCAGGCGATTTGGATTTGCAGGCTCCCATGCAGTTCCCCGAGGGGAAATACAGCATAAGGGATACGGCGGAGGAAATTTCCAAATGTCCCGAAGCGATGGACATTCTTACAAATGCAATGAAGCTTACCTTAAATATGAAAGTTGCCCCGGGCGAAGGCATGTGGGATATGATGAAGAGCATGACCCTTGAGAAAGCCTTTGCAATGGCCGGCAACATGGTGCCCGAGGGCTTTGCCGAGAGTATCAATGCAAAATTAACGGAAATTGACAAGCTATAAATCCTGACGGTTTTTCCTGCGGGCGCTGCCAGGGTTTATGAGGTGTACCCTGGCGGCGGCCGGCTATATAAAAGGCCATACTGTCCTGCGGAAAGCAGACAGTGTAGAGGCACAGGGGGGGGCCGGCGCGGCTCGCGGGAATAACGATAAAGGAGATAAGACTTGTGACAAAAAAATTGAATAATTCTTATCCGGCATTCGGGATGAGAGATAAGCTGGGCTATATGTTCGGCGATTTTGGAAATGATTTTACTTTCATTTTATCGTCGTCGTTTATGATGAAGTTCTACACCGATGTTATGGGGATTTCTGCCGGAGTGATTGGAGCTCTTATGATGGCTGCCCGTTTTGTGGACGCAGTCACCGATGTTACCATGGGACAACTGGTAGACAGGGCAAGGCCAACAAAGGACGGCAAATTCAAACCCTGGCTGAAACGTATGTGCGGGCCTGTGGCAATCGCTTCGTTTCTGATTTACCAGTCGGGATTTGCCGGTATGAGTTATGGATTCAAGGTGGCATGGATGGCGGTTACCTATATTTTATGGGGCTCCATCTTCTACACCACAGTGAATATACCGTACGGCTCTATGGCCTCCGCAATTTCCGCGGATGCAAAGAACCGTGCGGAGCTTTCAACCTGGCGGACCGTCGGAGCCACGCTGGCCGGACTGGTAATCGGAGTGGGAACGCCTCTTGCGGCATATGTGACGGTAGACGGCAATACGGTTCTTTCGGGACCCCGTATGACGATAATTGCAGGCGTATTCAGCGTTCTGGCCATTATCTGCTATCTGCTTTGCTTTCAGCTGGTGAGAGAGCGTGTGCCGGTGGAGGCCAACCGAAACAGGCTTGATGTGGGACGGCTTTTAAAAAGTCTTGCCGCCAACAGAGCGCTCATCGGCATCATTGCGGCGGCCATTCTGCTTTTGCTTGGAATGCTGGGGATGCAGGGGATGGCGGGATATGTGTTTCCCAATTATTACGGTTCCGCCACGGCGCAGTCTCTGTCGTCCTTTACCAGCAGCGCGGCGATGTTGCTGGTATGCGCGCCGTTTGCAGCCAGGCTGGCTACAAAATTCGGTAAGAAAGAGCTTTCGGTGGTGTCCTGTGCGTTCGGCGCTCTGGTCTATGCCGTCTGTCTGGCAGTGCGTCCTGCAAATGTTTATGTGTATGTGGTATTCTTTACGCTGGCATATATCGGGCTTGGGTTTTTCAATACCATTATCTGGGCCATGATTACGGACGTCATTGATGATGCGGAGGTGAAAAACGGCTTCAGGGAGGACGGAACCATTTATTCCGTGTACTCTTTTGCAAGAAAGCTTGGCCAGGCCTTTTCTTCCGGTATGACGGGCGCTCTGCTGACCATGATTGGCTACAGCCAGGAAACGGCTTTTGATGAAAACGTAATTAACGGGATTTTTAATCTGTCCTGCATTATTCCGGCAATCGGACTTTCTGCGGTTGCTCTTGCACTGTGGTTTATTTACCCGCTGAATAAAAAGAAGGTTCTGGAAAACAGCGCGGAGCTTGCAGGACGGAGAGGGTAATCGGAACAGTAAAACAACATCTGCGCGGAGGGGCACGGAAGGGCGGATGCAGAATTGTAAACAGGGGGAGTATATTTGAGCAAGTTATCAGAATATAAAAAGAAAAAGGACTTTCTAATCTGCGTGGACAGCGACGGCTGCGCCATGGATACCATGGATATCAAGCACTTTCGCTGCTTCGGTCCCTGTATGGTGGAAGAGTGGGGGCTTTCTGAGTGGAAGGAAGAAATCTTAAACCGCTGGAACGAGATTAATCTGTATACCATGACAAGGGGAATCAACCGCTATAAGGGCCTTTCCATGGCGCTTACGGAAATCAACGAAAAATATACGCCCATAGAAGATTTGGACGCTTTGGTACAATGGGCGGAGAACAGCCCGGAGTTATCCAACGGGGCGTTAGAGAAAAAACTTCTGGAAAAGGACAGCGTCTGTCTGAAAAAGGCGTTATCCTGGAGCAAGGCGGTAAACGCATCCATAAATCGGCTTGACGAGAGCGAAAAGCTGCCTTTTGAGGGAGTCAGGGAGGCGCTTGCTTCTGCCCACGAAAAAGTGGACGTAGCCATCGTCAGCAGCGCCAATCCGGACGCGGTGTTAGAGGAGTGGGAGCGTTACGGCCTGCTTTCCCACACGGATATCGTGCTGGCTCAGGACGCCGGAAGCAAGGCTTTCTGCATCGGGGAGCTTTTAAAGGCCGGTTATGAGAAGAATCATGTCCTTATGTGCGGCGACGCGCCGGGGGATATGGACGCGGCCACAAAGAACGGCGTTTTTTACTATCCCATTCTTGTGCGCCGGGAGAAGGAATCCTGGAAAGAATTTCAGGAGAAAGCCGTAGGCAAACTGCTTGAGGGGAGTTATGGCGGCTCTTACCAGCAGGAAAAAATCGAAGCTTTTTTGGATAATTTAAAATAAAAAGCGAAATAAAGAAAGGAGAAAACACTTATGGTCGATATGAAAGCGAATCCCTTTTACCTGTCTGACGAGGACTGTAAATGGGTGGAGGACACAATCGCCGGTATGACTCTTGACGAGAAGATAGGGCAGTTATTTTTTAACATGGGCTCGAGCCGTGAAGAGGATTATCTGAAAATGACGGTGGATAAATACCATATCGGTGGCATTCGTTACAACCCCGCCACAGCGGATGAGGTTTATGAGCAGAACCGTATTCTGCAGGAGAACAGCAAAATCCCGCTGATTATTGCCTGCAACACGGAGAACGGCGGAAACGGGGCCTGTGTGGACGGTACGGAAATCGGAAACCAGACGAAAATCGGCGCTACCCGCAATGTGCAGTACGCTTATAATCTGGGATACATGTCCAACAGGGAAGCGGCGGCAATCGGATGCAATCTTTCTTTTGCCCCTGTAAGCGATATTCTGTATAACTGGGAAAATCCGGTTATCGGACTTCGTACCTACGGCAACGACGTAGACAGGGTAGCGGAAATGACAAAAGCCTATATGGACGGCGCCCACGCCAATCCTGGTTTTTGCTGCGCAGCCAAGCATTTCCCCGGGGACGGACTTGATTTCCGCGACCAGCATGTTGCAAACAGCGTAAACGATTATAGCTGCGAGGAATGGGACGCTACCTTTGGAAAGGTGTACCAGAACCTGATTGACAACGGACTGGAAGCAATCATGGCGGGACATATCATGCAGCCGGCCTACACAAGACATTTTAATCCCGAAATTGCGGATGACGATATTATGCCCGCAACCTTATCGCCGGAGCTGATTAACGGGCTTCTGCGCACGAAGATGGGCTTTAACGGTATGGTGCTTACGGACGCTTCCCACATGGTTGGCCTTACCTGCCGGATGAAACGGAAAGATTTGATGCCGGCCGCCATTGCTGCCGGTGTGGATATGTTCCTGTTCTTCAACGAAATGGACGAAGACTTTGAGAGCATGAAGCAGGGATATCTGGACGGAAGAATCACCGAGGAACGTCTCTCCGACGCCCTTCACCGCATTCTGGCCCTTAAGGCGCATATGGGACTTCATAAGAAAGCTGCAAAAGAGCTTGTGCCGCCCCGGGAACAGGTACACGAGATTGTGGGCTGCGCAGAGCATAAGGCAATGCAGAAGGAAATAGCCGAAAAGGCAATCACTCTTGTCAAGTACAAGGATAAGGACGTTCTTCCGCTTACGCCCGCGCGTTACAAACGCATTATGATTGTGTATGTAAAGGGTCTGGAAGCGCCCGGTCTTGCTTCTCTTTTCGGAAAGAACAAGGTTTCGCCTGCCGAGACCTTAAAAGAGAAACTGACAGCAAAAGGCTTTGACGCTTTTATTTATGAGAGTCCGATTCAGAAGATGATGAAACAGGTGCAGGAGGGCGGAAAGGCTGACATTAACCTTTACTTTGCCGGAAAGACCGCTATTGCGGATTTCGTGGCAAATCAGGATTTGATTATCACCCTTGTGGACATTCCGGGAGGATTCCAGCCTGTGGCAAGACCGGCGTTCGGCATGACCAAGGGCGGCGGCGAGATACCCTGGTATGTATTTGAGCTCCCGGTAATCGTGATTGGAACCAAACAGCCTTTCGTGCTGGCGGATATTCCTCAGGCACGCACGTATATCAATACCTATGACGTACTGGATTCCACCCTGGACGCTCTGGTAGAGAAGCTGATGGCGGGCGAAGCGGCTTTTGAAGGGAAAGACCCTGTGGATTCCTACTGCGGAGTTTGGGATACGAGGCTGTAATGGGGAAGCGGATTACCCGGGGCAAAAGGGAGCTGAGGGCGGACAGGAGATAATTTGTTTTCCTGATTTTAGAAGAAATGTAAAAAGGGGAATTTTACAAAAACAAACAGTAAAACTTTTTATGAGAAGGAGAAACCCAATATGAAAACTGACACCTCAAAGTATTATGGCGAGAACGGCATCCATCGCGTTCCGTTGTGGCGTATCGGGGGCTTTGCTCTGAACAACTCCGCCACGAATCTGTATCTGTTCTTCATGGGCTACGTTGCCTACTATCTGACAGGCTTTGTCGGAATCGCAGTAGTGCTGGCATCAAGCTTTTCCATGATTATGCGTCTGTGGGACGGCGTGACAGACCCCTTTATCGGATTCATTGTTGACAAGACCAACGGCAGATTCGGTAAGAACCGTCCGTTTATCGTAATCGGACAAATCATTTTGTGTATATCGAGCTTCATTTTGTTCCATGTGACCCATAAGTTGCCTGAGAACACGACAGTTCGTTTTGCATTCTTTATTATTGTGTCAATGATTTATTACATAGGATATACTTTCCAGTGCGTTGTTACGAAGTCAGCCCAGAGCTGTATGACCAACGACCCCAAGCAGAGACCGCTATTCTCCATCTTTGACGGAATCTACAATACGCTTATTTTCACTGGGCTTGCAATCCTGGTGGCAAACATCAGTGCAAAATACGGCGGCTCTTTCTATGAAGCAGGCTTCTTCCATGATTTCTGGGTATTTACAGCCATCGCCAGCGCAATCTGCACGGCAATTGCAGTGTTCTCTATTGCGCCCAAGGACAGAACCGAATTCTTTGGAACCGGTAAGCCGATTAAAATCGGATTAAAGGATTACTGGGATACCCTGAAGGGCAACCGCGCCATCCAGATGCTGGTGGTATCCGCATCTACCGATAAGCTTGCATCTTCCGCAAGAACCAGCGCGGTTACGGCGGTTATGTTCGGTGTTGTTGCCGGTAACTTTGCTCTCTACGGAATCTTAAGCGGATTTACTTCCATCCCTACCACGATTTTGCTGATTCTCGGTATCGGCGGACTTGCAACTACTCTCGGACAGAGAAAGGCTATGCTGATTGGTTCCTGGGGTGAAATCATCGTCTGTGCCCTGCTTTCCTGCCTGTGGTTATTTGGCAATCCTGCAAGTATGGATAACGGAAACGGCGGGCTTGCATTTGGATTCTTTACCATTGCATATATTCTGCTTACCATCCTTATGGGCGGTTTCCAGGGGGTTGCGGGAAATATCGTTATCCCAATGACGGCGGACTGCGCGGACTATGAGGTATACCGTACCGGAAAGTACGTACCCGGTATGATGGGAACCCTGTTCAGCTTTGTTGATAAGGTGATTTCCTCACTGGCTCCCATGATTGCAGGTCTGATGTTCTCCGCAATCGGATTCAAGGAAGCCCTTCCCGATGCAACCACACCCTACAGCACATCTCTGCATTATGTAGGCGTGTTCCTGATGTATGGTATGATTATTCTGGGATGCTTATGTAACGTTGTAGCCCTGAAGTTCTATCCGCTGACCAAGGAAAAGATGGAAGAGATTCAGGAAGAGATTGCAGCAATCAAAGCAAAGGCAATGAAAGAATAATTGCGATATATAAATAAGCTGAAAATTTGAAGCAGGATTGATTACTGAAACAGGCACCGGTATTTTTCCGGTGCCTGTTCTTAAAAAGGAGCGGGCAGCATATGAAATTAAAAACCGATAAAAAGAAAGATGAGAAAGTGAACTTTGACGATTACCTTGCGCTGCAGAAGGAGCTGGACGAGACAAGGCAAAAATATGGAGTGGAGGTAAAAGAAGGAAAAGTTTCCAGAGCGATTTCAAATTTCTTCGATAAAAGGGAAGCCCGCGAGTTACATTCCGTGAGCCGTAAAAAATATCTGATTATAGCGCTTCTCACCGGATGGATGGGCGGTCACAGGTTTTATGCCAGACAGTATCCTTCGGCGGTTCTCTATCTGTTGCTTTTCTGGACAGGATTTCCCTTTGCCATGACATTGATTGATTTAATGATTGCCATTCCAAAGGAGCCGGATGAAAACGGGAATATACTGATGTGACATGTTATCAGGAAGAACAAACTGTTGCATCAGGAAAAAATTGTGAGAGCCAGAGTGTTTACAAATATCGCCAAAAAATATATACTAAGAACAGCATAAGCAATCAAAATATTTTCAATAGATATGGAGAAAAGAAATGAATGCAATAGTTAAAGTATTAACTGGTGTTCTTGCCGTTTTGGCGGTAGTCGCCTGCCTTGCCACGGTGGGAATTTTGGGGTATTCCATGATTAGGCCACAGGATGACGAGGAAACTGTCCGGAATATGGAGGAGCCCCGTCAGGATGAAGCGGGAGAAAGCCCGGCCGCCGATGCCGGAGCGCAGCAGCCAGTTCCCACAACCGTTCCGGAGGAACAGTCCGAAAACGTATCTGCGCCGACTCCGCTGGTAAGCGCTACACCGGCAAACCAGCAGGTTGATTTGGCGAACCATGTTCATGATTACGAGGAAAGTATTGAGACGAAGGCGACCTGTTACAGGGCGGGACGCCTGAAATATACCTGCGAGGATTGCGGAGACGTTTATTACGTGGACGTGATGTCAACCGGACACGTGGCAGGAGACTGGGAGGTATCCAGAAAGGCAACGGCCGGAGCCGACGGCCTTCGGGTAAAGAAATGTATCTACTGCGACGAGATTGTGGCACAGGAGAGCGTACCTTATGCAGACGCAAGCGCGAGCGCTTCGCCGGGAGCCGGCGGGGAAGGGGGAAACGCCGCGTCAGGGCCTCATGTCCATCAATATGCGGCAAACACCGAGCGGGAGCCCAGCTGTACGCTTGCCGGGCTTCGGAAATATACCTGCGAGTGCGGCAACTTCTATACGGAAATGATACCCGCTCTCGGTCATGTGGCGACGGACTGGGAGGTGGCGGCAGCGCCGACCACTACTAAGATGGGAACCGAGCAGAGAACCTGCAGCGTGTGCGGCGTCCTTCTGGATTCAAGGCCGGTAAACAAGCTTACGTCAACACCGGCAGCATCAGCCGACGCGTCAGGCAACAGTCAGACCAGCTCGTCGGCAGCGCCGAATGCGTCAGGCGGAAACGGACAGTCTCAGGCTTCCAATGCGCCGGACAGCAATGCGTCGCCCTCGGCGTCAGGTCATTCTCATGAGTACCAGTCCTATATTTTAAAGCATCCAACCTGTACTCAGGAGGGAATCCGTTCCTTTATCTGTGGCTGCGGGAGCAGTTATGCGGAATCTATAGAACGTGATTTAAACAGCCATACCTATCGGGCCACAATAATTCCGGCCACCAGTGCAACACAGGGGTATACGGTTTATACCTGCGTAAGATGCAATTACAGCTATGTTGACAACTATACGCCGGCACTGGGGAACCAGTAGGCCTCCATCCAATCGTCTTTCGGAACTTTAAAAGAATACAAGCATAATCCCTCCGCTCATGGCATATAAAATCATAAGAGCAGGAGGGATTAATTATGTATGCAGAGCGAAATGCGTCAGAGGTGATAAAACAGTTTGAAAGCAGCAGTGAAGCGGGACTTTCTGAAGCGGCGGCGGAAAGACGGCTTGACGAGTATGGCCCAAATCAACTGGAGGAACAGAAGAAAAAGGGAGTTTTCGGTCTGTTTATGGAGCAGCTAAACGACCCGCTTATTTATATTTTGATGGCGGCCATTGCCATATCGCTTTTTCTGGGGGAAGCCGGAGATGCGGCAATCATTGCGGCAGTAATATTACTGAATTCCATTGTGGGTGTGGTGCAGGAGGACAAGGCCCGAAAGGCAATCGAAGCTTTGCAGCAGCTTTCCAGCCCCAGAGCGCTGGTGCTGCGGGAAGGCAGGGAATATGAGATTGAAAGCGCAAAGCTGGTGCCGGGAGATATCGTCTTTCTGGAGGCCGGAAGACAGGTGCCGGCGGATTTGCGTCTGGTGGAGAGCCGAAACCTGAAAATTGAGGAATCCGCGCTTACAGGGGAATCAGTGCCGGTGGACAAGACCTCGGAAAAGCTTGCTCCCGGGGAAAAGAGCATAGGGGACAGAATCAATATGGCCTATATGTCAACCACAGTGTCTTATGGCCGGGGCATGGGCATCGTGACAAATACGGGGATGTCCACGGAAATCGGGAAAATCGCCGGGCTGATTGACGCCGGAGGCAGCGAAATGACGCCCCTTCAAAAGCGGCTTGCAGACCTCGGGAAGCTGCTCAGCATTCTTGCAGTAGGTGTGTGCGTCTTTATGTTTCTGGTGGCGGTGCTGCAGAAGCGGGACGTGGGGGACATGCTCCTTACTGCAATTTCTCTTGCAGTTGCCGCCGTGCCGGAGGGGCTTGCGGCAATTGTTACCATTGTGCTTGCCTTAAGCGTTTCCAGAATGGTAAAGGTGGGAACTATTGTGCGGCGGCTTCCTTCCGTGGAGACGTTGGGAGCGGTAAATACAGTGTGCTCGGATAAGACAGGCACTTTAACGCAGAACCGGATGACGGTCAGGGAATGCTATGTGGACGGGCAGCTCGTGGAGGAGAAGGAGCTTGATGCGGAAAAGCATGCTCTTTTTCTGGAAGCCTGTACCCTGTGCAACGACGCCATGATTGAGGGCAGCAGGATAGGAGACCCCACGGAGCTGGCATTGCTTGATTTGTCCAAAAGCCACGGATTTGATAAGAAAAAGCTGGAAGCCCGGATACCCCGCATCGACGAGCGGGCCTTTGATTCGGACAGAAAGCGGATGACCACCGTACACAGGCGGACGGGAAGTGCCGGTACGGAAAAAATCGCCTATATCAAGGGCGCTGCCGACGAGATGATTTCCCTGTGCGCCTACACCTCCATGCATGGCAGAGAGGTGGCATTTTCCTCCAGGGCGAAAAGGGAGGCACGGGAAGCGGTGGAGGAGATGGCCGGCAGAGCGTACCGGGTGCTTGCGGTGGCGGCAAAACGCAAAGGGGATTTAAAGGATGAGAAAAACATGGTGTTCCTTGGGCTTGTGGGAATGATAGACCCGCCAAGGCAGGAAGCGAAAGGCGCGGTGGCGAGCTTTAAGGGCGCCCATGTGGATACGGTGATGATAACCGGAGACCATGTAGATACCGCTTTTGCCATAGCAAGGGATTTGGGAATCGCCGAAATCCGGGAGGAGTGTATGACCGGTGCGGAGATAGAGGCTATGGACAGCGGGACTTTCCGGGAGAAGGCGGAGAGAATTCATGTATTTGCCAGAGTTTCCCCGGAGCATAAGGTACGAATTGTGGAGGCATTGAAGGCAAAGGGAAAGATTGTGGCAATGACCGGGGACGGTGTCAACGACGCGCCTTCCTTAAAGGCGGCGGATGTGGGGATTGCCATGGGAAAAGAGGGGACGGACGTGGCAAGAGGCGCCGCCGATTTGGTGCTTACGGATGACAATTTTGCCACCATAGAGAAAGCAATGAAGGAAGGAAGAGGGATTTACGAAAATATCCGAAAGACCATTCTGTTTTTGCTGTCGTCGAATTTCGGGGAAATTATCACGATGCTGGCGGCGGTACTTGCAGGTTTTCCTTCTCCCTTAAAGGCAAGCCATATTCTGTGGATAAACCTGATTACGGATTCCCTTCCGGCGCTGGCGTTGGGAATGGATAAAAATGACGGGGAAGCCCTTATGAGGGAAAAGCCCAGAAAAAGCTCCGACAGCCTGTTTGCCCACGGAGGCTTAAGCTGTACGCTGTGCTACGGCGTGGTAATCGGCCTCATTAGCCTTCTTGCCTTTCTCACGGTTCCCTACGGAGAGCTGGTGCGGCAGAACCTTCCGGTTACCATACAGAACCTGGAAAAAATCCTCCGCCTTGCGCCTGTTTTAAACAAGGCGCAGACCCATGCGTTCACCGTGCTGGGGATGAGCCAGCTGGTGCACGCGGTGGGAATGCGGGATACCAACAAATCGGTATTTAAAATGAACCATCTGGAAAACAGATATATGATTGTTGCATGGACGGCAGGGATTGCCCTTCAGGCACTTGTGACGGAAATACCGTATTTTGTAGAACTTTTCGGCACAAGCCGGTTAAGCCTGTCGGAATGGGGGATTCTGGGCGCGCTCTCCTGTGTGCCGCTGGTGATACATGAACTTCTGGTTCTCTCGGAGGCGCTTCTTAAGAAGGCCGGTGTGGAGGAATCAGAAAATCCGGGCAAAGGCCAGAACCATGAGGATAAGAGCCGAAAGCCAGGCGAAGCTGCGGGAGCTCTTTGACGCGAGAAGCTGACCGGTAAAAAGCCCAAGACGAAGCGCAAGAAAGTGGATAAGGGTGGTAATGGCAAAAATTGCGGCGGGCGGCAAAGCTACCGTCCCGGTACAAAGGCCGGCAGAAATATTATCCACAGAGAGGGCGAATGCAAGGATGGCCGCTTCCCTGCCGGAAAGCACTGCCTTGTCGTCTTTGTTGATTTTTCGGGAGAGATTACCGGTGGTAAAGCCGGATTCCTGATGACGGCGGGAAGCTGCCGCGTCATATAATTTGTATAATGCAAGAAGAAAAAGCACCAGGAAGGAAAGTATTTTTGTAAGTCTGTCGGGAATCAGGGAAAGGAGCAGATTCCCGGCAAACAGGGATGCGGTCAGCATGCCGCCGGAGAGCAGGGCGATGATGGAAAGGGACGAGAAGGGCACCCAGACCTTTTCCACACCGTAGGACAATCCGGCAGCAAAAGCGTCCATGGAAAGGACCGTCACCAGTAATAAGAAAAAATAAATTGATAAATTCATATTAATTTCTGAGTTGTTACTGCCTTTAGCGTTTGCTATATCATATTCCATTATGTTATAATTTGCTTATAATATGATGAAAAATTTGTCAGTACGGGCAGAAGAAAGGTACAAAAGCCATTATGATGAGTCAAGAAGTATGTGTACTCACCGGAAAGACAGGTGCTAGGGAATATTCCATGTTAGAAAAGTATGCCAGTGTGGGGTGCATAATTGCTTTCATGGATACAAACAAGGAGCTTGGCCGGTCAATTAAGGAGGAACTGGAGCGGCTCTACAATGTAACAGTTTTCTTTTTCCACGGCGATGTGGAAAGCGAGGAAGACAGGGATATTTTTTTCACAGCGGTACAGGAGATGTACGGCCGGATGGACCATATCCTATGGTCAGGTGAATGATTGCGGTAAGGAGAGGCCAGGGTGAACCGACCGGTAATTGTTCCGGACCAGGGTGTGCTGACCGTGCGACTGAGGAACTGGAATGGAGGGGTGAAATGAAACTTATTTTTGTAGGCGCGGCCCATGAAGTAACGGGAAGCTGTCATTATTTAAATGCCTGCGGCAAGAACATCCTTGTCGATTACGGCATGGAGCAGGGCGTCAATGTGTTTGAAAACTGCGAGCTGCCGGTGGCGGAGGCAAGCATAGACTATGTGCTGCTTACCCATGCCCATGTAGACCATTCCGGCATGATTCCGCAGCTGACGGCCAGAGGGTTCCGGGGACAGATTTACACCACGGAGGCGACCGCGGATTTGTGCAGCATTATGCTGCGGGACTGCGCGCACATTCAAATGCAGGAGACAGAGTGGAAAAACCGTAAGGCAAAGCGGCGCGAGGGCATGGAAGTCAGCGAGCCCGTCTATACAATGGAAGACGCCGACGCAGCCATCAGGCAGCTTGTGCCATGCAGCTACGGGAAGGAAATCGACCTTTGCGAGGGTATAAAGATACGGTTTACCGACGTGGGGCATCTCCTTGGCTCCGCGAGCATCGAGGTGTGGGCGACGGAAGGCGGAACCACAAGAAAGATTGTCTTTTCGGGGGATATCGGAAACAAAAACCATCCTCTGATTAAGGACCCGACTTTTACGCAGGAAGCGGATTATGTGGTGATGGAGTCCACCTACGGCGACAGGTTCCATGCTGAAAGCACGCTGGATTATGTGACGGAGCTGGCGTCAATTATCAAAAAGACCATGGACAAGGGAGGAAACGTGGTAATTCCGTCCTTTGCGGTAGGAAGAACTCAGGAGATTTTATATTATCTTCGAAAGATAAAAGAGGCAAGACTTGTAAAGGGGCATGAAAATTTTCCGGTTTATGTGGACAGCCCTCTGGCAGTAGAGGCTACCAATATTTTTTATAAAAATGAGGAAACCTGCTTTGACGAGGACGCCATGAAGCTGGTGGAGGCGGGAATCAATCCGATTTCATTCCCGGGGCTTCATCTGACAATCACCAGCGAGGAATCGAAGGAAATCAACTTTGACAATGAGCCGAAGGTTATTATTTCGGCGTCGGGCATGTGCGAGGCCGGAAGAATCCGCCATCATTTAAAGCACAATCTTTGGCGGCCGGAGTGTACCATTCTGTTCGTGGGATATCAGGCGGCAGGCACCTTGGGGCGCGCGCTGGTGGAAGGCTTAAAGGAAGTGAAGCTTTTCGGAGAGACCATTTATGTGAGGGCGACCATCGGGCAGCTTGCCGGCATGTCGGGACACGCCGATAAAAACGGGCTGATTGAGTGGGTGAAGGGCTTTAAGGAAAAGCCCGGAAAAGTATTTCTCGTCCACGGCGACGACGGCTCCTGCAAGGCGCTGGCGGAATGCCTTAAGATGGAGCATGGATTCAGCGCCTGTGCGCCCTACAGCGGAACGGAATTTAACCTGATTACAGGAAAACTGGAATACGAGGCGGAGCCGATTCCTGTGAAGAAGAAAACAAGGGTATCCGATGTATTTGCAAGGCTTTTGGCAGCAGGGCAGAGGCTGCTTGCTGTTATTCATAAAAATGAGGGCGGCGCAAATAAGGATTTGGCGAAGTTTGCAGACCAGGTAAATTCGCTTTGTGATAAGTGGGATGTTTGAGCCGGAAAGCTATGAAGTTATAAAAGAAACAGCAGATGGATAAGCTGTCTGCATAAATAAGTTTACAGGGAGAAAGCAGCATGAGCATGGCGGATGAGATATTTATAAGTATGTGCCGGGATATTCTGGAGAATGGGACCAGCACGGAGGGAGAGAAGGTGCGGCCGCATTGGGAGGACGGAACGCCTGCTTACACTATCAAGAAATTCGGCGTGGTGAACAGGTATGACCTTTCAGAGGAATTTCCCATCATGACGCTTCGGAGGACGGCGATTAAGAGCGCAGTGGACGAGATGCTCTGGATTTGGCAGAAAAAGTCCAACAATATCCATGAGCTCCACAGCCATATCTGGGATGAGTGGGCGGACGAGGACGGCTCTATCGGCAAGGCCTACGGCTATCAGATGGGGGTAAAACACCAATATAAAGAGGGAATGATGGATCAGGTGGACAGGGTGATTTTTGATTTGAAAAACAATCCTTTCAGCCGGAGAATCCTGACGAATCTGTATGTGCATCAGGATTTGCATGAAATGAATCTCTATCCCTGCGCTTACAGCATGACTTTCAACGTGACACAAAAAAAGGGGGAGGATAAGCTTACTCTGAACGCCATTTTGAACCAGCGTTCACAGGATGTTCTTACCGCCAATAACTGGAATGTGGTTCAGTATGCGGTGCTGGTGCATATGCTTGCCCAGGTATGCGGCATGAAGGCGGGCGAGCTTGTGCATGTGATTGGGGACGCCCATATTTACGACAGGCATATTCCGCTTATCAGGGAGCTGATAGAAAGGACGCCCCATCCGGCGCCGAAATTCCGGCTGAACCCGGAGATAAAGGACTTTTATCAGTTTACAAGAAACGATGTGCAGCTTGACGGTTATGTAACAGGGGAACAGATAAAGGACATTCCTGTGGCGATATGATTCCCGGAGGAAAAGCGGCAACTGAGGATATACGCTTTATGCCTGGCATTTTGAAGGCGCGGCTTACTTCCGCAGGCTGTGCCACTCGTCTTCCATACAGCCTGATTTGCTGTAGCGGGCTTTTTCATAGCAGGAGTGAAGAAGCTGCCGGGCTTCATTTTCAGGCAGTCCGGCGGCGGATTCTAATTCAAGCGGAGTTTCAGAACCCTTTGGAGAGTTTTTCAGAGCTTTCCGAAGGGTTTTTTTGTAATATTTCCGAATCCGCAGATTGACGGACGAGGCTGCGGAGAAAGAGGCGGATTTCCTTTTCAGGGAAAAATTTTTGTCGGAAAAATCCTTTTCAAGAAATTGAATTTCGTCCTCCGATTCGGCGGCAAAAAATTCCCCGGCTCTTTTGCAGGCGCGGTAAATCATGATAAGTATGATGACGCCGATGCCCAGACTGAGCAGATAAAAGAGCAGGGTAAAAAGGCGCTGCAGCCATAACGGGGGCTCCTTATGCTCTGTCATGGCCAGAAGTTCCTCCATGGCGGGATTCATTCCCATGGGCGCCGCATCTTCCGGCTCCGGAAGAGCCCTGGGAAGCTCGAACTCCCTTGGGGTAAGGGCGCTTAAGGGCTCCTTTCCGTAAAGGAGGGAGGGCAGGACGAACAACAGCAAAATCAGCGAAGCCATACCGAAGATGATTTTTATTACCTTTTTCATGGTGGGCACGGGCAGGTTTGCGCTGCGCTCATGCTCCCGCAGAAAACGGTAAAAATTTTCCGTAAACTGATAAATGAAGCATAAAAAAACGTCCAAAAGAAGAAGATAAAAGGCCATGTGCCAGTAAAGGGAGGACTTTACAAGAGCTCCGATGAGATAGTGAACGGCAAAAAAGGCAAAGTGGAGGGGATGGGGAACCTCCAGAAAAACCGAAACCTCAAGCTCGCTGATGTCAGGCTCCCCCGCCTCGGATATGGGCATTTCCTTTAAGGCTTTCTGGAGCTGTCCCCTTTTGATACGGATATAGCTTCGGATAAGGAAAAGGAGCAAAGATAAAGCGCCTGTGAGAATGGCCCCGGCCTGGAAAGCGGTTTGGCTGCCGCAGGCAGCAAGCGCGCAGTATCCGCCGCAAATTCCCATAAGCAGAGAGATAAATATCCCAAAGAATAGATAGGGAATGAAATGCCTGATTTTTCGGACAGCATAAAAACTCAGCACAACGGGAATCAGAAGGACAATGCCGGTAAGACAGAAGGCAGCGCCCCGTTGTCCGGTAAGCTGCATAGCGGAGGCTGTCATGGGATAAAAAACCTGGAAAAGAGCCAGCGCGTGAAAAAAGCCTGTAATTTTTAACAGAGGGGTCTGATTTAATTTCATATGATTTTCCTTTGCGCTAAATTTCCCATGGGATGCGTGTGACGCCGGGCTCGCGGAAAAAGGTCAGTGACGAAGCGTCCGCCGGGCGTATGGGGAGTACCCATAAAACTTCATTGTTTGCCAAAACCAGAGAGCGCAGTCCCCGTATTATGCCGTCGTCCCTGTTTTTGGAGACGACTACATAGGTGTGGCCGGATTTTTTTGAGGAAGCTTCGTCTTTCAGCAGAGCTTCCATTTCCATGACAATGTTTTTGCTGTCCAAACAGGCAAGCTTTTGGTTCAGGAGTCCGATATTCGGGCAGCCTTCGCCTATGGTTATGGAAAAGGGGGGTTCGGCCGCCGGCAGGGCATGGGTGTCCGCAGCATTGCCGACGACGCGGAAGGACATGCGGCTCCTGGCAAGACGGGCGGACAGAGAAGATACAATCCGCAGGGTTTCCTCCACCAAATCCTCGTATTTTAATATCAGCTTATCCTCCATATCAAAAATCAGCGTGAGGGATGTGTTGGTGGTGGAGTCAAACTGGTTGGTCATCAGCTTTCCTGTCCGGGCGCTGGCCTTCCAGTTAATATGGTTTACCGGGTCCTGCCTCCGGTATTCCCGTATTCCGGAAAATTCAAAGGGGTCGGGCAGCAGGCGGCGTCTGGAAAGCACTGTTCCGGAAATGGCGCGGCAAAGCACGTCAATACGGCGGGTATCCACCTGACGGGGATAAACGTAAAGAAAGGTCTGCTGGGGCAGATCCACGTAATAGCCGGAACGGAAAAAGAAGTCATAGCCGATACCGGTGACTTCATAAATCTGATAAAGTCCTCTTTTCCGGGCGGTAAAAGGCAGAGTCCGCTCGATTTTCTGATGGAAAAGGAAGGAAAACACGTCTCTTTTATAGCAATTGTCCGTGGCGCTCGTGTTTGCCCTGGCTTCATTTAAAAATTCCAGATTTCTGCTGGCGGAAAAGCGGACTTCCAGCGCCGGCAGGGGAAGAAGCTTGTCATTGAGTATGGTTTCCCTCATGGAGGAACGTTCCCCTTCATAAATGCAGCGCCGGGTAAATTCAATTTGAGCGGACAGCCCCCTGTTCCAGTATTTCCGATAAAGAATACGGCTTGCAAGCCAGGCGAGAAGGATTCCCAGAAGAAGTAAAAGCAGCATAATCTTACCTTTCTGCCCAGTTTTCCGTAGGAACGGGAGTGGCGGAAAGCACATCTTCCACTATCTTCCGCGCGGACCGGTCAAAATCAGCGCCTGCAAGGAGAGTGAGGCGGTGGGCAAGCACGAAAGGCGCAATCTCCTTGATATCCTCGGGAACCACATAGACGCGCTCCGAAATCATGGCCCTGGCCTGGGAGGCGCGCAGAAGCGCCAGAGTTCCCCTGGGACTGACGCCGCAGGATACCTTTGGATGGTTCCTTGTGCCATGGACAAGAGCCGCCATATAGTTTAAAAGCTCGGGGTGCACGTAAACGCTCCCGCATTCCTTTTGAAGGGCAAGTATGTCATCCTTCGTGCAGACGGGCTTGAGCTCGTCGAGGGGCGTATCCAGCATGAAACGCTCCATCAGTGCGATTTCCTGGGGCACTGACAGGGAGTCCATGGAAATTTTCATGAGAAACCTGTCCATCTGGGCTTCCGGCAGAGGAAAGGTTCCCAGCGTTTCCAAAGGATTCTGGGTGGCAATGACGAGAAAGGGTTCTTCCAGAGGCCGGGTTACGCCGTCAACGGTTATCTGATGCTCCGCCATGCACTCTAAAAGACTGCTCTGTGTCTTTGGCGTGGCGCGGTTGATTTCATCCGCCAGTAAAATATGGCAGAAAGCGGGGCCCTTTGCAAAGATAAACCCGCCTGATTTATTGTCAAAATAATTAAGGCCGGTGACGTCCGAGGGCAGAAGGTCAGGGGTAAACTGAATGCGCCCGAAGTCGGCGTCGATGGATTTTGCCAGCGACTTTGCCAGCACGGTTTTTCCGGTGCCCGGCACGTCTTCTAAAAGCACATGGCCCCGGGCTAAAAGGGCGGTCAGTAAAAGCGTTATGGTATTTTCATTTCCAATCATAACGCTGGAAATATTCCGGCGCAGTAGGCCGAGTGCGGATAAATCCATGGTAAAAGCTCCTTTTCCTGTGTTCGGTAATTTAAATATACGCTGAAAAGGGGGAAATAGCAAGCGGGAAGCCTCTTTTCCTCCGGCTGATTTTATGGTATATTCATGGAGAAGAACGGACCGTCCGGGGGAAAGAAGCATGACCGGCGGCCTGATTTAAAGGGCAGGCAAAAGCGGCACAGAAAGGATTGAAAGAATATGAATTTAATCGCGGCAGTAGATGAAAACTGGGCAATTGGAAATAAAGGGGAGCTTCTCATCACCATTCCGGCGGACCATAAGCTTTTCCGTCAGGAGACGATGGGGAAGGTGGTGGTGTACGGAAGAAAGACGCTGGCCACGTTTCCCCAGGGACTTGCGCTGAAAGGACGGACGAACATTGTTTTGTCGTCGAATCCGTCTTTTACGGTAAAGGATGCGGTGGTGGTTCACAGTCCGGAAGAGCTTCTGGAAGAATTGAAAAAGTATGATACGAAGGATGTATATATCATCGGCGGGGAGAGCGTGTACCGACTGCTTTTGCCGTACTGCGACACGGCGCACATCACGAAAATAGACCATGCCTATGAGGCGGACGCCCATATCCCCAATCTGGACGGGCTGCCGGAATGGAGGATAACGGCGGACAGCGACGAACAGGTTTATTTCGATATTACTTATCGCTTTTTAAAATATGAACGCTCTTGACTTTTACAAAAAATGGGATAATAATAAGTAAAAAACTTACGAGGGGAGTGCGGAATGATGGAAAAGAAAAACATTGACTGGGCAAATCTTGGATTTGGATATATTCCCACGGATTACCGTTTTGTGGCCAACTATAAAGACGGCGCGTGGGAGGAGGGCGGTCTGACAGAGGACGCGAATCTGGTACTGAACGAGTGCGCAGGGGTATTACAGTACGCGCAGACGATATTTGAGGGGATGAAGGCCTATACCACGGCGGACGGGCGAATCGTTACCTTCCGTCCGGACTTAAACGGCGAGAGGATGGAGCAGAGTGCAAAGCGGCTGGAAATGCCGGTTTTCCCGAAAGAAAGGTTCGTGGAGGCAGTACTTAAGACCATCGGCGCAAACGCCGCCTATGTGCCGCCTTACGGCAGCGGCGCAACCTTGTATGTGCGCCCCTGTATGTTCGGAAGCAACCCTGTAATCGGGGTAAAGCCTGCGGACGAGTATCAGTTCCGTGTATTTACCACGCCGGTAGGCCCTTATTTTAAGGGCGGCGTAAAGCCCCTCACCATTCGGGTAAGCGATTTTGACAGAGCCGCGCCCCGGGGAACGGGACATATCAAGGCGGGGCTTAATTATGCCATGAGCCTTCATGCAATTGTGGACGCCCATAAGCAGGGCTTCGATGAAAATATGTATCTGGACGCGGGAACCAGAACGAAGGTGGAGGAAACCGGCGGAGCCAACTTCCTTTTCGTGACCAGGGACGGAAAGGTGGTAACGCCCAAATCGGACAGCATTCTTCCCTCGATTACCAGACGCTCACTGGTGCAGGTTGCCAGGGAGTATCTGGGGCTGGAGGCCGAGGAGAGAGAGGTTTACCTGGAGGAGCTTGCCGATTTCGCGGAATGCGGACTCTGCGGTACGGCGGCGGTGATTTCACCTGTGGGCAAGGTGGCAGACCACGGGAAAGAAATCTATTTTGCAAGCGGAATGACGGAAATGGGGCCTGTGACAAAGAAGCTGTACGAGACGCTCACCGGTATCCAGATGGGAACCATCAAGGCTCCCGAGGGATGGGTTGTCGAGGTAAAATAGGAAAACAGGCGGTATTTGGATAAAGAATCAATAGGGGGAAATTAAAGCGGGTGAGGGCATATGTCTCCATCCGCTTTCCGGTAAATCGGCAGAAACATTAACAGGAGGTCTTTAATGGAAGCAAGAGAAGTGCTCGAACAGGTAAAATCGGGAACCCTTACCGTGGAGGAAGCGGAAAAATATTTCAGGAGACAGCCCTATGAGGAAATGGGCTACGCCAAACTGGACACCCACAGGGAAATCCGTTCCGGCTTCCCGGAAGTGGTTTTTTGCAGCGGAAAGCCCGATGAATATCTGGCGAACATCTACCGGAAAATGTATGAGGAAAACGGGGAGGTCTTCGGAACCAGGGCGGAAAGGCGGCAGTACGAGCTGGTGAGGGCGGTTCTGCCGGAGGTGGTTTATGACGAAGTATCCCGTATTTTAAAGATAGAAAGAAGCGGAAAGCAAAGGCAGGGGAAAATCGCCGTCTGTACGGCGGGAACGGCGGATATTCCCGTTGCGGAGGAGGCGGCCCAGACTGCGGAATATTTCGGGGCGAATGTGGAGAGGATTTACGACGTGGGAGTCAGCGGACTGCACAGGCTCTTATCCCGCCTGGACGTGATACAGGAGGCTAACTGCGTGGTGGCGGTTGCCGGTATGGAAGGGGCGTTGGCCAGCGTGATTGGAGGTCTGGTGAGCAGGCCGGTGATTGCCGTTCCCACTTCCATTGGATACGGTGCAAGCATGCACGGCCTGTCGGCGCTTCTCACGATGATAAATTCCTGTGCCAACGGGATTGCGGTGGTGAATATTGACAACGGTTACGGAGCCGGTTACATTGCCACACAGATAAACCGGCTGGGGATTCGGGAAGAAAGCCGCCAGGCGTGAGGGTGTCCTGCCGGAGCTTTTTACATCATATGGAATCTATGTACAGACAGGAAAGGAGAACGGTTAAATGGGAAAAACACTGTATCTGGAATGTAATTCGGGAATCAGCGGCGATATGACCGTGGCAGCTCTGCTGGATTTGGGGGCGGACAGAAAAGTCCTTGAGGAGGCGTTAAAAAGCCTTCCGGTGCAGGGCTTTGAGATAGAAATCAGCAGGGTGAAAAAAGCGGGGCTGGACGCCTGCGACTTCAATGTAAAGCTGGACAAAGGGCATGAAAACCATGACCACGATATGGAATATCTGCACGGGCATGAACATCACCGTGAGCATTCTGCGGAGGAAGAACAGGCCTGCAATCATTCCGTTACAGACGGACACACACATACACATGCCCATTCTCACGGGGAGCAGCACGTCCATTCCCATGAACATCATCACGCTCATGAGCACAGAGGGCTTCCGGAAATACTGGATATCATTGCCGGAGCCGCCATCTGCGACAGAGCAAGGGAAATGGCGGTGAAAATTTTCAAGGTTCTGGCAAAAGCAGAGGCAAAGGCTCACGGCGTCCCTGAAAATGAGGTACACTTCCATGAGGTCGGCGCGGTGGATTCCATCGTGGACATTGTAGCAGCGGCGGTATGTCTGGACAATCTGGATATCACGGAGGTGATTGTGCCTCTCCTGTGTGAGGGGAGAGGAACCGTAAGATGCCAGCACGGCATTCTTCCGGTGCCGGTGCCTGCGGTGGCAAATATTATGGAGGCGCACCACATTCCCGTGAAAATTACGGAGGTGTCGGGTGAACTGGTAACGCCCACGGGGGCGGCGATTGCGGCAGCAGCCGCAACCTCCTTTGCTCTGCCGGAGAAGTTTGTTATTCGGAAAACAGGCATGGGTGCCGGGAAGCGGAATTATGAAAGACCAAGCCTTTTGCGTGCCATGTTGATTGAGGCTGATGAAGAAAAAGCCGGCGACGGGGAAAAAGGGAACTCCAAAGCCCATGAAGGAGGAAATTGTAAGGAGAAAGATTTGAGTGCCGGCAGGAAAGAGGATACAATTTACCGTCTGGAGACCAACATTGACGACTGTACCGGAGAGGTTCTCGCCTATGCGATGGAACGGCTTTTGAAAGCCGGGGCAAGGGACGTGCATTTTATCCCTGTGTATATGAAGAAAAACCGGCCGGCCTGTGAACTTACGGTGATTTGTGACGAGTGTAAAGTAAAAGAACTGGAACAGATTATTTTTCAGGAGACTACCACAATCGGCATACGCCGGATAAAGATGGAGCGCAGCATACTGCCAAGGGAAACTGTAACCGTGACGTTAAAGGAAGGGGAGATGAAAGCAAAAAAATGCATACTGCCGGACGGACAGGTAAAGTGTTATCCTGAGTATGACAGTGCGGCGGAGCTTGCCGGGAAAAGCGGTCTGCCGCTGCAGAAGGTGCTGGCTTCCTTTGCGGGGAAAATAAACGAAATGAAGAACTTTTCCGGCAGCTGAGAATCACGGATGCCGACGGGCAATATGTAAAAGATCAGGTTGAAACTTTTTTGGGCGGAGGGACGCTGGATATCGAAGGGACTGTAAAATCAGGTTTGGGAAAGGTGAATATCCATACTCCCCGACCGGAACCCCTCCAAATCCAGAGTAATATAATCGTACCCAAGGCTCTTTAAATAAGCGGTAATTTCCTCTGCCTGTTCTAAAAGCGCGGGAAATGCCGCTTTATCTGTCTCAATTCTGGCAATCTGCCCGTGTATCCTGAGACGTACGTTATAAAATCCAAGATTTTTCAGCCAGGCTTCCCCCTTTTCCACCCGCGCCATGTCCTCGTAGGACAGAGCCGTCCCGTAAGGAAATCTTGTGGCAAGACAGGGGGTGGAGGGCTTGGAAGCGGCGGAAAGGCCATATTCTTTCGCCAGATTCCGAACGTCCTCCTTTGTCATGCCTGCCCTGGCAAGAGGGCTTTCAATGTTCAGCTCCCGCAGGGCGCGGATGCCGGGGCGGTACACATGAAGGTCGTCCTCGTTGGTTCCCTCTATAACGGTGCTGACGCCGAGGGAAGCGGCTTTTTCCAGCATTTTTACAAACAGATGCTTCTTGCACAGATAGCAGCGGTCTGTGGGATTGTTCAGGATTCCGGCCTCCAACAGCTCGTCCACAGTGATTACGATGTGAAAGGCGCCGATTTCCTCACATATTTTCCGGGCATCGGCAATCTCTCCTGCCGGGTGGAGCCTGGTCTGCATGGTAATGGCATATACTTTTTTGCCGCTTATCCCGGCAAAGCTGCATGCGATTTTCAAAAGCAGGCTGCTGTCCACGCCGCCGGAAAAAGCGACGGCAATATCGTTTTTGGAAAACTCTCTCATTATCTGTAAAAGAAGCTCATTTTTATCGGTATTTTTCTGCATGAACAATCCTCCCGCACATGAATTCTTTTTTACTATAGTGCATGAGTGAGATAAATTCAATGATTACTTTCGGAAATCGGGCGCATCCTGTTCCTGTCGCGCCATGCGTTAATAGCGGCATAGCGTATGACAACTTTGCAGAAACCATTGAAAGAATACAGGATGTGTTCCCTGTATGCTTCTGTGCAATCCATAGAAATTTCCCCCTTTCTCCCCACATGGGGCGGTGCATGGTTTACAGTTGCTTTTGTAATTCAGAGGGGCAACAACATTGAGGCTGTCGCCCCTTTGATTATTGATTACAAAAAAAGAACCGATAACCGCATTTCTTTACTTCTGCGTGTTATCGGCTCTGCGTCTGTGCGTCTGGCTCTTTGATAACCGAAATATGAAATTGTGTTACACTGATTAAGATTTCCTGCTTACATTTGGGGCAGAACAGCGGGAAATTCCGAAGCTCTGTGTCTGACCGCATTTTAATGCGTGTCTTGCTTCCGCAAACAGGGCATAATAACCATTTGAATTGCTCGTTCCTGTCATGATTCATGGTTCTTATTCTTGCTTTCTTTTCGCAGTACAACGCTGCTGATAACGCTGATGCCGCCCAATAACGCACAAGATTTTGACGGGAAAAGGATTCCTGCCGCCACCAGACCAGCGCCGACAACTAAGTTACAAGCCGCAGCCGTTTTTAACGCTTTCTTTTTCGGGTTGGGAAGCTCTACGGAAATCCCCAATCTGCTATTCAGCTTTTCGCAAGCCTGATTTACTTCTTTAATCATTTTGTGCTCCTTAAAACAATAACTGTATGCCGTGATTTACAATAAGCAACACGCCAACGCCTATGACAATCCATAGGGCTGTGGCTTTCTTTTCTTTCCCTTTTCTCTTGTTCAGAAACAGGAAAAGCAATCCCACACCCACAAGGCAGATACCGACAATCAATGATACGATTGAAATAGTCTGCATGATTTCCGCACTTGGAACGGGTACAAAATCGGGAATTGGAAAATTCATGTTATCGTCCCCCTTTCTTTTAATTGCTTAAATCTGATAAAATCATTTTTCTCATTGAGACTGCTGAAAAAATGATTCCTATGATACCGAAAATAATTGCCGCAACGGGAATTGACAAAAGTCCTGCGCTGCTTCCCTGTGAGTTTGACGCTATGGCAACAATGACAATAGACGAAACAACGGTTGCAATCGTTGACTTCTTTATCATTCCAACATACAGAGGGAGAAGCCCCAACAGGATAGCGGATATTGTTGTAACTGCCTGTGCCAGTATGTTTCCAAAGCTGAACGTGACAAAATCAGAACATTTTGCCGCAAGAAAGATTGTGGCATATTGGAAGATATTTGACAGCACATGGAACGTAAAACTAATGCAGCATATCAAAATGAGTTTTGCCGTAATCAGTTTTGTACGACTGATTGGGTAAGTAAAAAGCAAGCCGATTGTTTTATTTCTGTATTCTTCAATCACAAATACGGAAATCAGTACCGCTTCCCATACAATCAGAGTAGCCCTTACAAGCATTGCCGCTAACGTAACTGTATCTAACTGGACAGGGGCAAATCCCGGAAGCGTGGATATATTGCCGCTTGCGGTTAAAAGGCTGGACGTAAAGACGGAAAGCAGAAAGATAATAAAGTTAGATGCTAACAGTCCGGCAATATGCGGCTTTAACGGTACTTTCTTAATTTCCATGCGGATAAGGTTCCACATTTTTTTCACCTCCTCCCAATAAACCTAAATAATAGGTTTCAAGGTCTATCCCTTTGGCTGTGAGTTCTTTCATTGATACTTCCGCAAGCATAGCCCCGTGGTCAATAATTCCGATTGTATCGGCAATTTTAGACAGCTCGTCAAGGATATGGCTGGATATTAAAATGCTTGTGTGGTATTCATGGTTGATTCGCAACAGTAGTTCCCGCACTTCGATAATTCCCTGTGGGTCTAAGCCGTTTATAGGTTCGTCTAAAATGAGCAAATCCGGCTTTGTGAGCATTGCCCTTGCAAGCGCAAGCCGCTGTTTCATTCCCAAAGAGAATTTCCCTACGGCTTTATTGCCCGTTTCTGCAATCCCCAACAATGACAGCGTTTCCATGATGTTTTCCGAAGCGCAGCATTCGTGGCCTGCGCCCATGTACCGGCAATGGAGTTCCATGTTCTCGTATGCGCTTAAATGGCTGTAAAAAACAGGGCTTTCAATAATGCTGCCGATACGTGAGAAAACGGGATTGTTGCCCTTGTTGATAGTTTCGCCTAATAAACATACCGTACCTGTATCGGGGAAAATGATGTGGTACAGTGTTTTCATCAGCGAAGTTTTTCCTGCGCCGTTTGCGCCCAGAAATCCGTATACTTCTCCTTGCCTTACATTCATGCAAATATCATTCAGTATGGGGCTGCCCTCTATGGATTTTGATAAATGCCGGACTTCAACCGCATTTGTCATTCGCTCGCCCCCCTTTCGGGGCATAGCCGCCTTTTGAATATCAGAGTTGCTTTCTGTGCAATTCCGATAATGGAATACCCCGGGCTGCCTATACACGGATAGGCAAAACAAGTAACCAGTTCCCAGCCGTCCTTACCGTAATGGTTCAGTTTATCAGACAGCGACTTTTCGGAATGTTCTGTTTCTTTGCTGTCAATTACTACCGTTTTGTACTCAAATTCTGTCATAAAAATCTCCTTTACTCAAAAATATCTGCCACAAGGCTATCCACCATAAAATCAAAAACAGCGAAATAATCACAAGTGACGGAAAGCGTTTCTTTTGCATTGATTGTTGACAGCAGCGCACTCAAAATTCCATACGCCTGCGCTTCCTCCATTTTCAGATTGAGGTCTGCGGCATGGATAATCTGTCTGAAAAAATCGAAACTGTCAAACTTGATTTTCTTAATCGTTTCTTCCGGCAGCTTTGTCACAAAAGACTGAAAATCCGGCGTATTGACATTGTAGAGGAATGGCTTGCTGTCGTATTCCCGGAAAAGCCTTTTCATGGACTGTGCAAAGCCCTCTTTCGTCCGGCTGTTCCTGTTTATGTCGATAATCTTTTCTGTCAACCTCCTTTGTATTTCTGTGATTGTTTTAAGGAATAAATCTTCCTTTGTCGGGTAGAGCGTATAAAAAGTACCGATAGATATAACTGCCTTGTCGCATAGATTCTTAATACTTGTCTTTTTGTACCCTTGCGCTATCCAACATTCCTCGCATAGTTCTTCCAGCTTTTTGCGGATTGCTTTTTTATCAGTGTCCGAAAGGACTGGCTTTGACGGCATAGTTTCACTTCTCCTTTCTTTTGAATTGTATTTGCGAATATTCGCAATAAATGTTCACAAAGCAAATAATAGCACGATTGATAGCTGTTGTCAAGTAGGAGCTTGATTTAGCAATGCCGTATTTCTCGACAAAAAATAAGTTTTTTATTTAAAGATAGAATGAGTGAGAGGGATTCCATAGCCTGTTATGCACGTTTCCACAATGCGCCCTTGCTTAGATAACTCTGTCAGTACTTTAAAGGATATGCCTTGCGGTATAACTTCCAGTTCCCTGTGAAAATGTACATAAAGAAAAATTGGAGTTTATCCCGGAAGCCGGAGAATAGGGAACCCGGCTTCTTTTTTATGTACGGGCAAAAAGAAAACCCTTCCCCCGGAAAGAGAGAAGGGCATTTGCTGTCGCCAGATAAGGATGTTTTTATGTAGGATACAGTGTAACTCGACAAAAGGGATTACACCATATCCTTTTGTTATGCTGCGAATTTGAAGTCCTGCGGATTATTCCGTATTTCTTCCATCGTGGCGAGGATTTCTTTTTCCGTGGGAATATCAATCATCCCCACCGCCGTAAAATAAATATAGCCGGTATGGAGAAGCGAACTGTTACGACCTTTTGGTTCGCTATGGACAGCGAAACTTTGAAGCTGTTGATAGACGAAATTGCGGAACAAAGCGGTGTCCCTGAACAGTATGTTATTTACAGCCTGTTCTACATCCGGTTGGATAAGAAACCCGGCCACCTTTTTGATACCGTGGCGCAGGCTATGAATGGGATTGTGTATGCAGCGGAGAAGCCGACACCGGCAAGGGCATTTCCGAAAGCAATCAGGCAGCCATCTTCCGGCGCTTCTATCGTGAAGAGGAAGTACACGAACAGCAGGGCGTTGGCATTGGCCAGTATCTGGCCCGCGAGATCGTAACGCGGCGGACGGCCATTCCCGGCTGCCCGCCGTAAATTTTTTTGAAATGTCCGAGCTTTGTAACATTTCACCCCGATTTTCAATGAAATTTTTTGGCTGCTGTAACATTTCGCGGACATTTGGGTTTTACAATACCCTTATCAACAGGCAGAAAGCCCTGAAAGGAGTTTTGAATATGAGCGTTTTACAGACGATTGACCTGAAAAAGTATTACGGCGCAGAGCCGAACATCATCCGTGCCCTTGACGGCGTGAACTTCGACCTGGAGGACGGCGAATTTGTGGCCGTTGTGGGAACCTCCGGCAGCGGCAAGTCCACCCTGCTTCACATGATGGGCGGGCTGGACACTCCCACCGGCGGAACCGTGATTGTCCGGGGCGAAGAACTGGCAAAGAAGAACGACGAGCAGCTTACCATCTTCCGCCGCCGCAACATCGGTTTTGTCTTCCAGAACTATAACCTTGTTCCCATCCTGAATGTGTATGAGAACATCGTCCTGCCGGTGGAGCTGGACGGGGACACGGTGGATCGGAAGTTTCTGGACGAGATCGTTCACCTGCTGGGGCTGGAAGATAAACTGAAAAATATGCCGAACAATCTTTCCGGCGGCCAGCAGCAGCGTGTGGCGATTGCCCGCGCCCTGATTACCAAACCGGCTATCGTTCTGGCCGACGAGCCCACCGGCAACCTTGACAGCAGGACCAGCGCCGAGGTGCTGGGGCTTATCAGGCGCACCAGCGCGGAGTTCCGCCAGACCGTAGTTATGATTACCCACAATGATGATATAGCCCGCCTTGCAGACCGGATTGTCCGCATTGAGGACGGAAAGATTGTGGAGTAAGGAGGTGGCAGGCTATGACATGGCCTTTTGAGAATGACACCAGCGCCATTACAAAGAAGCTGGCAAAGAAAAGTCTGATAAGCGAGAAGCGCCGGAATCTGATGGTGGTGATCGCCGTTGCGCTGGCGGCGTTCCTGATCTGTTTTACAGGAATTGTTTCTGCTTCTCTGATACAAATGCAGCGCAATCAGGTTGTCGATACTTATGAGGCGGTCTGGCTGGGCATAGCGGAAAACGACATTGAAACCCTGAAAGGAGTGCCGGAGTTTGAGCGCGTAGGCGGCTACTATGTGCTCGGTGAGGAGCTTTCGGAACAGGGCTATCATGCGTCCTATGTGTATTGCGATGCGCAAATGATGGAGATTACCAGGGCGCAGATGGAGTTGTTAGAGGGCCGGGTTCCGGAAAAAGCAAATGAAGTTGTCGTAAGCGAATATTTTCTTTCCACCTATGGAAACAATGCCGGAATCGGGGACACTGTGACCTTAGATACAGAGAGCTTTCATGGTGATTATATTGTTAGCGGCATTATGGACAGCGTAAATGAAAAAGAGGCGAATACCTGTGCCATCATTCTTTCCAAAGCCGCTCTGACAGAATGGAATGGGTTTGACCCGGCCGGCTATCGAGCCTATGCCCATTTCAAAAACAGCGACCAGTTGGGAGAAGAACTGATGATCTCTTATTGCAGGGAGATTGCGGAGGAATATCAGCTTCCTATGCCCAGAATGAACAGCAGGTATTTTGTCTATGCTTCTAAATCCTTTGATTTTGCACTGATGGCTGGCGTGACTGCTATTGTTCTGATCGGCGGCTACATTGTAATCCAGAGTATCTTCCGTATCTCCATCAATGACAAAATCAAGAGCTATGGACAGCTTCGGACGATTGGTGCGACGCCAAAGCAAATCAAGCGGATTGTAAAACAGGAGGGACACAAACTCGGCAGTATCGGGATTCTGACTGGCACAGTGCCTGGCGTATGCGGCGGTTTTCTCCTGTTTTCCAGGGGATTTAACGCTGTTTCCTATGTGGCAACGGTTATTTTGACGCTCATAAGCAGTTGGATCATGGTATCTGTTTCCATCCGTAAGCCAGTAAAGATTGCAGCAGGGATTTCCCCGATTGAAGCCGTCCGTTTTACCCCGGCGCAAAAGGACATCCGCAGTCGGAAAAAGAATATTAAGCTCAATCCTGTTTCAATGGGAATTGCGAATTTTAAGCGTGACCCCAAAAAGACAATCTCTATTATAGCGTCTTTGAGTTTGGGTGGAATTATCCTGTTCGTGGTATCTTCCATTGTATTAACGCGATCCCCGGAAGCGCGGGCAAGACTTTATTTTCCAGATGGCGATTATCAAGTTTATCTACAATCAGAAGTGCCAAAAGAAGAACTTATGGCAGCGGGAAATCCACTGAACGAGGAATTAAAGCAGGAAATTTTATCTGTTGATGGTGTCACAGATGTAATTGTAAACAGACAAACGCTTCATACAACTTTTAAGGGGGACATCAATCAGAACACTGGAAACTGTGATATGCTGACCGACCAGAATTATGCTAAGGTTGAGGCTGCATTGACGGAGGGAACGATGCCGACAGATTCTCATAGTATCGTAATTTCAGGCTCGATTGTAGATTATTATGAAGATATGGGAGTTGGTTCGACGGTTGAAATCTCTTTCGGAGAGGGGCATCCATCCGTTCCTGTTACTATATCAGGGCTATTTGGCCCGGGCACATATACAGGACAGGGGAAATTAGCTATCAATGGGGCTATTGCATTTGCACCAGAAGTATTGTTCCATGAACTGCACCCGGAAATTACTTCATTTGACTTTGCGTGGAGTATTGTAAGCGATCCGAAAAAAGCGGAAAGCGTAAAAGCTGGCTTAAAAAATATTGTTGCCAGCCATAGTAACCTTGCTTTAGATGAAAAAAATATACGGATTGAATATATGAAGTCGGAAGATCAGGTGGCATTCGGGAGTATGGAGGTGCTTTCATGGTTGGTATTCCTTTTTGGTGTTATCAACCTTATCAATACGACACTCTCTAACCAGATGTCCAGAAAGCAGGAAAACAGTGTTTTGCGTTCCATCGGTCTAACACAAAAACAGCTATGTAAAATGAACATCTGCGAGGGCCTGTGCTATGCGCTCTTTGCAACATTGGTGACGCTGATCGTTGGGCTTCCGGCTTCCATCTTTGCTTGCAGAAAAATGAGCATTGCCATTTTTGCCGGAAAGGTAGTGCCTTACAAATTCCCGGTTTTGGAAATGGGTCTGTTCATTCTGGTATTGTTCGGAATGGAGCTGATCTTGTCTGGCTGGACAATCCGCAGACAGAAAAAACAATCCCTGATTGAACAAATGCGGGCAATGGAATAACCGTATGGGATTGGCAGGGCGGCGTGTGCTGCCCCGCGGCGGAAAAGAAAAAACCGCTGATGGGCAGAGGATATTGTACGCTTTCCTGCACAGCCGATTACTTCGGCGGTTTTGAGTAATCAAGGCCGCCATTTCTTTTTGCTAAAAAGCAGACCTCCAGATGACCCTCAGCAATTAGCAGGGGCGGTATATGGGAGGATTCCCCAAAGGGCAATCGGCTTTTAAAGCCGGTTGGGGCGGAAACTGTCAATTCTAACACCTCGCTTTGCGTTAGTGCGTAAAGTATGGCTTCAATTTTTTCATTGATACAAATCGACTGTTTTTCAATTTCTCCTGGCACTACCGCCTCGCCGTAGTTAATACAAGCATAAGTTGCGTGGCTGTTCTGTGAAGTCATTTGCCAAAACGGATATTTGATAATGGCAGGAGTATTTGCACCAACGCCAAGTTCTAAAAACAAAATATGCAGATTTTTATGCCGCCTGATAAAATCCTCATAGCGGCTTGATGCCGCATACCAGCCCTCATCCTGCACAAAGAAGTTATCACACCGCAGATTCATTGTCATAGGTGCGTCGCATACGGTGCATTTGGGCATTAGCTCTGACGGAATTTTCAAATTCTTTTGCGTTGCAACCATTCGACGCACAATTTCCTCGTTGTCATAAGTTTTATCGTGGCGTGGATTCATTAAGGAACGGTATGGAAAGAGTAAACAGCTAAGGTTTTTGAACGGACACCCTCTCATTCCAATGGGATATGTCCAAACTCCCTCTCATTCATACCTTTATTCAGATATAGCAACATAAATGGACAGACAAAATATTATTACAATGATTTCATGGTATTTTGTACAAGTTTGTCTGTAAAAGCAGTCACTTCACTAATTGGTTCTTCCATTCCGCTTTCTATCCATTGGCTTAAAATACCGCTGCAACCTTGTGCGATAAAATAAAAAAGCCATTTCTTTTCAGATGGTTTCAGTTGTTGGAACTGTTTATTATCATTTATTGTGACAAATTTTCGATAGCAGGACGAAAAAATATGAGTAGGAAAATGTGGATCGCCATTTTCGGAAAAAAGTGTCCTGTATAATTCGCTTTCGGCTTTTATGCTAACTAAGATAAAGCTGATTGTTTCCTTGAAATCTTTGTGTATAGACTGACTTACATTTTCTTCCAACTCATTCAAAAATTCCTGCTCTATCTTATCAAGCAAGTCGAATGGGTCACAGTAATATTTATAAAAAGTTGCTCTGTTAATTTCCGATAATTCACAGATTTCTTTTACTGTAACTTTTGCCAATGGTTTCTCTGCAAGGAGTTTGGCAAAGCTGTTTTTGATTACCATTTTTGTGTAACGCACACGGGCATCGGTTCTCATGTCATACCTCCCTCAATTTCACGATTTTTGGTACATATTAAACAAATTATAAGTTTGTGTTGAAAAAGTTTCTTTTCATGCAAGATTGGTGATTGAACAGTTTTCACAGCGTTATTATACTATAATTACGAAAGTAAAACAACACTTATATAGTTTTCTTTCGCTGTGGTTAAGAAAGGAGATGATATGAATGCAAACCTCGCTCAGCATATGGCTTGTATTAAAAATTATGTTTTTTTCGACTATTGGTACAGTCGGACTGTTGCTTCCAATTTTAGCAATTCCAATAGCAATACTTTTAATCTTTCGCAACATTAAAAAATAATAGAACAGGAGAATGATTATGAGTTTTTTATTACAGCAGATACAGCAATTAGGAATGGTTGTTATTGTCATGATATGTGCTACTGCTGGTACAGTAGGAATTTTGAAAATAATTAAAAAAATTATACCGGGTAATGCTTTTCCGCAAGACCCGATTTCTAAAAAATTGAATGAAAAAGACAAGAAGTGATTAGGTCGAGGGGGAATTATCTATGACCTGTATGGAAGCATACAAGGAACATATCATGTATACATTCAATGGCTTTTGCAAGACCGTCATACGCTATGCGGCTATCAACGCATGGCGTGACAGGACACTGATTTTTCCGGGATTGGAAATCAGGCTGCACCAACGCCGGGTACTGAAAAACGGGTCAGACATAAACCTTACCCGTTTAGAATTCGGCGCACTCTGCTGCCTTGCCGCAAGCCTGCATACATAAAGACCGTTTTAGGCATGGGCTACAAGTTTGCTTCCGGGGAATGACAACCAAATAACCGCCACCAAAGGCGAGATGAAAGCAGGAAATCAAGAAAAGGTTTCCTGTTTTTTTGCGCCCATTTTTGTCAAATGCTGTTATGAAAGCACGAGAAGAAATTCCGGGAAAATTTGCCAGATTTGCCTTGCCGTGCGTAGTAAGGAATAGAGGGATAAATTTTGCCGAAAAGTTGGCAGAATCCTCACCCCGTCCGTGGAGGGTATCAGCAAAAGCCCACACAGAGGAAGCCGCCACTTTCTTAGAGCAAGGTTCTACCACAGTACCAAATTTCGCTAATCGCTTATTTTGTCCTGCGGGAATCTTGTTGGGGTTGCCACCCCAGGTCCGCCTTTTGCGGCTTACGCCGCTTGAAAAATCCCCGAAAAAATTTTTTCGGATTTTTCAAAAAACACTTCCGCTTTGCCCCCTGTTTTTCTCCTATTGGTGAGAGGGCAAACCATAAAAAGAAAGGAGCTGAAAGCCATGAAAAGATACAACACACCCCACCGCCACCGGGTAATCAAGACACGCTTGACCGAGGAAGAATACGCCCGGTTATCACCGTTTCCCCGGTCAATGATGAATTGCTCTCTGCCGTTGGGAAGCTAACCGCCGAGTACGGGAAAACCGGCGGCAACTTGAACCAGATTGCCCGCTGTCTGAACGAATACGGCGCACCTTACATTCGGCAAATGTCTGCAGGCAGTCACCGGGCATGTTTTCCGCAGGAATAAAATACCCCTTGACAAAAATTGGAAAGAATTATATAGTTAGTTCACTAACAATATAATTAGCGAACTAACTATATAAGAAGCAGTAAAAGGGAGGGGAAAAATGCTGCATAAAAAAATGTTTGGGTTTGAAGTAAGATTTATCAACAATCTGATTAAGGAAGTTGTTTCAAAAACCCATCCGGTTACCGGGCAAAGGCCCCAGACACAGCTTCAGGCGGGAATTATGGCTTATTTATATCATCAGGAGCAGCCCGTTTATCAGAAGAATATTGAGGAAGCGTTCAATATTTCAGGGGCTACCGCTACGAATACGCTGCGGGTAATGGAGCGGAACGGTCTGCTTACAAGAAGCGCCATGGATAAGGACGCAAGACTGAAACGGATTATGATGACAGAACCGGCAAAAGAGGGTCACAGGCAGGCCGAGGCGCATATGGACATGATGGAAGAACAGATGCTGCGCGGCTTAAGCGGAAAGGAGCGGGAGGAGCTGCTCCGGCTCCTGGATATTGTAAAGGTAAATCTGGAGAGGATGAGACGGGAGACGGAGGAGTCGGGAGAACTGAAAACAGCAAATGACTTAAGCAAAACTGTAACAGGAGGAGAGATATCAAATGCTGAAAACATTAGGAGCACAGATTAAGGAATTTAAAAAGGATTCCCTGATAACGCCGGTTTTTATGATACTGGAGGTTATCATGGAAATGATTATCCCGCTGATGATGGCGTCTATTATTGACAAGGGCGTGGAAGCGGGAGATATGGGACATATTTACCGGATGGGCGGCCTTATGATTGCGGCGGCAATCGCAGGGCTTGTGTTCGGCATCATGGGAGGAAAATACGGCGCCCGGGCGTCCACGGGCTTTGCCAGAAATTTAAGAAAGGCAATGTTTGAAAATATTCAGACCTTCAGCTTTGCCAATATTGATAAGTACAGCACCTCCGGACTGGTGACAAGGCTTACCACGGACGTGACGAATATACAGAACGCTTATCAGATGATTCTGCGTATGTGTATGAGGGCGCCAATCAGCCTGATTATCGCCATGGTAATGTCCTTTTTAATCAGCCCCCGTCTGGCGGGCATCTATCTGATTGCGGTAATTATTTTAGGAGCAATTCTCGCCGTCATCGTGACGAATGCAACCAGGCATTTTTCACAGGTGTTTCCAAGATATGACGATTTAAACGAAAGCGTGGAGGAAAATGTCTCTGCCATCCGGGTGGTGAAGGCCTATGTCCGGGAGGATTATGAAAATCAGAAATTTAAAAAGGCAAGCGGAAATCTCTACAATCTTTTCTGTAAGGCGGAAAATGTCGTAGCGTGGAACAGCCCTGTCATGAACCTTGCAATGTATGGCTGCATTCTGCTGATTAGCTGGATGGGCGCAAAAATGATTGTGGGAGGGAGCCTTTCCACGGGGCAGCTTATGAGCCTTATGACCTACTGCATGAATATCCTGATGAATCTTATGATGGTATCCATGATTTTCGTCATGATTACCATGTCTCTTGCAAGCGCAAGGCGGATTGCGGAGGTGTTGGATGAAAAGACACTGCTTTCCAACCCGGAAAACCCTGTGTATGAAGTTGCCGACGGAAGTATAGAGTTTCAGGATGTTTCCTTCAAGTACCATGCGAATGCAAAGGAGCCGGTGCTGAAAGGGATTACACTGAAAATTGCCTCCGGCGAAACCATAGGAATTCTGGGCGGGACGGGAAGCGCAAAGTCAAGTCTGGTGAATCTGATAAGCCGGCTGTATGATGTGACCGCCGGCGGACTTTATGTGGGCGGCAGAAACGTAAAGGAATATGATTTGGAAACGTTGCGTAACGAGGTGGCGGTGGTGCTTCAAAATAACGTTCTTTTCAGCGGAACGATTCTGGAGAATTTAAGGTGGGGGAAAAAGGACGCCAGTTTCGAGGAATGCCGTCACGCCTGCGAATTAGCGTGTGCCGACGAATTTATCAGAAAGCTTCCGGGCGGCTACGAAACCCATATTGAGCAGGGCGGTACCAACGTGTCCGGCGGGCAGAGGCAGCGGCTTTGTATTGCAAGAGCCTTGCTGAAACAGCCGAAGGTGCTGATTCTGGACGATTCCACCAGCGCTGTCGATACGGCTACAGACGCAAAAATAAGAAAAGCCTTCAGGGAGGCGATTCCCGGAACCACGAAGCTGATAATTGCCCAGAGAATTTCCAGCATTCAGGACGCGAATAGAATCATTGTCATGGACGAAGGAAAGGTAACGGGCTTTGGCACCCATGAGGAGCTTCTTGAAAATAATGAAATTTACCGTGAGGTTTATGAATCACAGACGTCGGGAAGCGGCGATTTTGACGAGAAAGGAGAGCTGTAATTATGACGCAGGAAAGAAAACCGAAAGTAAACCAGGGACCGGGTGGAAGAAGGGCAATGGGGCCGCGGCCGACCATCAAAAACCCGGGAAAACTGTTTAAGCGTCTCATGGCATACATACTGAAAGGATACACGCCCCACTGCATTATTGCGGTAGTCTGTATTGCGGCCAGTGTATTTGCAAGTACCCAGGGAACCATGTTTATGCGGACGCTGATTGACAGCTATATTGAGCCTATGCTTGGCGCCCTTGCATCAGGGAAGGAGGCGCCGGATTTTTCACCGCTGGCAGGGGCAATCATAAAAATGGCATGTATTTATGCGGGAGGCGTTTTTGCAGCTTTTATCCAGGCGAGGATAATGGTTGTGATTACCCAGGGGGTAATGATGAAGTTGCGCAACGATATGTTTGAAAAGATGGAGAGCCTTCCGATTAAATATTTTGACACCCACGCCCATGGCGATATTATGTCTATGTATACCAATGATGTGGACACCCTGCGTCAGATGGTCAGCCAGAGTATTCCACAGCTCATAAACAGCGCGATTACGGTGGTTACCGTGCTTTCCTATATGTTTATCCTGAGCGTTCCCCTGACCCTTGTGACGCTGGCTATGGTGACGATTATGATGGTTTCCGCCAAAAAGGTGGGAGGACTGAGCAGCCGCTTTTTCCTTTCCCAGCAGATAGATATCGGCGCCGTGAACGGATACGTGGAAGAAATGATGAACGGCCAGAAGGTTGTTAAGGTATTCTGCCATGAAGACGAAGCGGCGGAGAAATTCAATGAATTGAATGACAGGCTTTTTGACAGCGCTTACCATGCCAATCTGTTTGCCAATATCATGGGTCCCATTAACGCCCAGCTGGGGAACCTGAGCTATGTGGTGTGTACGGTGGCGGGCGGGATGCTTGCGCTTACAGGGATTTCAGGGCTGACCCTTGGCTCCCTTGCCAGCTTCCTCAATTTCAACCGCTCTTTCAATATGCCTGTCAATCAGGTGAGCCAGCAGCTTAACAGCATTATCATGGCGCTTGCGGGGGCGGAGCGTATTTTCAGGCTCCTTGACGAGAAGCCGGAGACGGACGACGGCTATGTGGAACTGGTGAATGCAAAGGAAGCGGCGGACGGAACGCTTATGGAAAGCGAAAGGAGAACGGGTATATGGGCATGGAAACATTATCATAAGAGCGAGGGCGCCACTACCTATCAGAAGCTGGAAGGAAATGTGGTATTCGATCACGTGGATTTCGGTTATAATGACGAAAAGATAATTCTCCACGACGTGGAGCTGTATGCGAAGCCGGGACAGAAAATTGCCTTTGTGGGCGCTACCGGCGCGGGCAAAACCACAATTACCAACCTGATAAACCGTTTTTATGACATTCAGGACGGCAAAATCCGTTACGACGGCATTAACGTGAACAAGATTAAAAAGGCGGATTTGCGGCGTTCTCTTGGAATCGTACTGCAGGACACCCATTTGTTTACGGGAACCGTGATGGAGAATATCAGATACGGAAAGCTGGACGCCACGGACGAGGAAGTGAAAAGGGCGGCAAGGCTCGTTAACGCAGACGGCTTTATCCAGAGACTGCCCAGGGGGTATCAGACGATGCTGACCGGGGACGGCGCCAATTTAAGCCAGGGGCAGAGACAGCTTCTTGCCATTGCAAGAGCCGCCGTTGCCGACCCGCCTGTACTTATTCTGGACGAGGCAACAAGCTCTATTGATACCAGGACGGAGCGGCTGGTGCAGAAGGGGATGGACGCCCTGATGGAAGGAAGGACCACCTTTGTGATTGCCCACAGGCTTTCCACGGTGAAAAACAGTAACTGTATCATGGTATTGGAACAGGGAAGGGTGATTGAGCGGGGAACCCATGACCAGCTCATATCGCAGAAGGGAAGGTATTACCAGCTTTACACAGGAAATATGGTGACAGCATAAAAGACAGCGCCAGCTTCATTGACACCCGCGAAACGGTATGTTACAGTTGTATATAAAAATAAGAGAGAAGGGAAAGAAATGAAGAAGTCAGGCAAAATCCTAAAAACAGTATGCATATCAATCGCATTGGCGTCTGTTCTGTCAGGATGCGGCGGAGGCAGTCCGTTAGACCCAAAAAATCCGGTGACACTGACGGTATGGCATTATTATAACGGTTCTCAGCAGTCGGCGTTTGACGCGTTGGTGAAGGAATTTAACGACACCGAAGGCCGGGAAAAGGGGATTTATGTGGAGAGCTTCAGCCAGGGCTCTGTTTCCGATTTGGAAACTGCCGTAAGGGCTTCCATCAACGGCGACGTAGGGGCGGATTCGATGCCGGATATCTTTTCTTCCTATGCAGATACCGCCTATGAAATCGAACAGTTGGGCGCGCTTGCAAACCTGTCGGAGTATTTTGATGAAAAGGAACTGGAACAGTATGTGGATTCCTACATAGAGGAAGGCCGTATAGCGGACGACGGCACGCTTCGGATTTTCCCGGTGGCAAAATCCACTGAGATTATGATGCTGAACGAAACGGACTGGGAGCCCTTCGCAAAGGATACGGGCGCGTCGTTGGATGATTTGGCAACCATAGAAGGGGTGGTTTCCACAGCAAAGGCTTACTATGAATGGACGGATGGCCTGACGCCTGACATTCCGGGAGATGGACGGGCGTTTTACGGCAGGGATGCGCTGGCAAACTATTTCATTATCGGGATGCAGCAGTTAGGAGTGGAGATTTTTCAGGTAGAGAACGGAAAAATGACGTTAAATGTGCCGAAAGAAGAGCTGCACCGGCTTTGGGAAAACTATTACGTACCGATGGTAAAAGGATATTTCGGGGCTTACGGCTCATTCCGCTCTGATGATGTCAAAACAGGGGAGCTTCTCGCTTATACGGGTTCTACCACTTCCGCCATGTACTTTCCGAATCAGGTGGAACAGGACGATAATACCTACAGTATTGATTATATGATATTGGGAGCGCCGGTATTTGAGGGCGGGCAGCGCTGCGCCGTACAGCAGGGCGCCGGCATGGTGGTCAGCAAGTCGGATGAGCAGCGCGAATATGCCGCCGTGGAATTTTTAAAATGGTTTACGCAGGGGGATAAAAATCTGCAGTTTGGCTGTGTGTCCGGTTATCTTCCTGTATTAAAGGAGGCAAACAGCATAGAAAAGCTGGACCAGGTGATTGCGGAAAAGCAGCTTGAGGTAGCGCCAAAGACATATGACTGTCTTGTTTCCGTGCTTGGGGAAATGGAACAGATTTCCCTGTACACAAATAAGAGCTTCCGGAACGGTTCGGCAGCGAGAAAAGTGCTTGAACACCACCTTGCGGATAAAGCCGTGCAGGACAGAGAAGAGGTAGGGAAGGCAGTTAGAGAAGGGAAGGATTTGGAGGAGGCTTCCGCGCCTTTTGTGTCGGAGGAGGCTTTTGAAAACTGGTATTCGTCATTTTGTGAAGCATTAAAGACGGCAGTTGGTGAGCAGGGATAACAATGGAAAGCGGACGTCAAAGAAGGAAAAAAACAACCATATTCAGGATGTTTCTGATTCCTTTAATTGCTATTATGCTGATACAGAGTATGATTACCATCGGTACTTTGGTGGTAAGGAGAATCGCCGGTACTTTGCAGGAATATTCGGGCAGCATGATGAGCCGGTTAGTGGAAAACAGGAAAGTTATCCTGCAAAATGATATGAATCAGCGCTGGGCATCCATTTATGAGCAGGAACCGGCCATCACAGAGGCGCTGCAGCAGTTTCTGGACGGGGAAGGCATGGAGCTTGCAGAATTTCTGGCTTCAGGAGAACAAAAAAACAGGTTTATGGAACAGATTTTTCCGGAATGCCTTGCAGTCCTCCAAAACAGCTCCACAACAGGACTTTTCTTCATGTTCACCGGAGAAGAACCGGAGGCGGCGTGTGAGTACGATGGTTTTTTTGTCCGGGATTCAGACCCGGCTAAAAGTCCTGCCAATTATTCGGATTTGCTTTTGGAGCGCGGAAGCAAGAATCTTTCAAGGCAGTGGAGCATCCCCTTTGACACCAACTGGACGACCAGATTCCATATGGCGGGAGAAGGGAAGGATGACACTGAGTATTCTTTCTATGAACCGTGGAGAGCGGGAAGAGAATACGCGGATGCGGCGACAAAGGATTTGGGCTACTGGTCGTTTCCCTTTTCGCTGGAAAAGGGTTCAGCGGGCTCTTATGAAATGATTACATACTCTCTGCCGCTCCGGTATGAAGGCACAGTTTATGGAGTGCTTGGGGTGGAGATATCTTCAAAGGTTTTACGCAGCTATCTTCCGGCAAAGGAGCTGAACGCCGCAAGCCAGTCGGGGTATATGCTGGCTGTGAAGGAGGAGGACGGCAGCTACAGGTCCCTGATTGGAGAAGGGCTCCTCTCGAATACAGTGCATTCCGCCAGAGATACGTTTTTCCTTAAGGAAACGGGATACAGCAGTCTGTGGGAAGTGGCTTCGGTGAAGCAGAACGGACAGGGGATTTATGCCGTCGTCTGTCCGCTTAAGCTGTACAGTAATAACGTGCCCTATGAACATACAGAGTGGGTGCTATTAGGGCTTGATACGGAAGAGGATTTGTTTGGAATGAGCCGCCGGTTTTATCTGTGGGTAGTGGTGGCAGTCTTTTTCGGTCTGGGATTTGGCGTGCTTGGGATTTACTTTCTGGTACGGTATCTGACAAAGCCGGTGGGGCAGCTGATGGAATGCATCAGCAGAGGAAACACAGGACTTTCAGACTTTAAGCTTTCCAATATCTTTGAAATAGACGCCCTGTATGATGTGGTCAGGGATTTGACGAACAGGCAGAAGGAAGCGGAAAATACTTTATTGGAAGAAAAAGAACGGTACCGGGTCGCCCTGGAGTCTTCCAACGATATCTTCTTTTCCTATGACTTGGAAAGCCATGTGCTGGATATTGTAAACCATAAAACGATGAGCGGCCAGTGGCAGTGCGGGGAATATGGGGACAGCTTTCTTAACCCGGAGTGTATTTGTGAGACAGAGCGCGGGGAAGTTATGACAGCTTTGCGGGGACAGGATGATAAGCTGTCTGTGGAGTTTCGTCTGGAATGGCCCGAGAATACGGATTTCAGGTGGGTCGCCCTTACAGGAAACGCGGTATACGATACAGACGGCAAAAAGCGGAAGCTGATAGGAAGCATCCGGAATATTCAGGAACAGAAAGAAAGAGAAGCCAGACAGCTCCGGGAAAACGAAATTGACAGCGTTACCGGGCTTTATGTCTTTAGCGCCGGAATGAAATATGTAAGGGAACGGCGGGGGACTTTGCCGGAAGGCATTATAGTAAATCTGTACTTTGCCGGGATAAAAGAGTCCGGCCAAAAATGCGGGATTGTCTTTTCAGATATGATACTGGAGGAAATTGGAAGCCTGATAAAAAGCTGCTGTGAAAAATCACGGGGCGGGACGGGCTTACAACCTCTGGCATTCCGTCTGAATGCAGATGAATTTGTCCTGTGGCTGGACGGCTATACGAAGGAGAAAGCTGGGCGGCTGGTAAGGGAATTGTCCGCAAATATCGCGGCATGCTTTGATTCTGAGCTCTTTTGCGTGGATACCTATGCAGGTTTTGCCTGCGCGGAGGCAGGACTGGACACAGAGGAGCTGATCCGAAGGGCCAGACTGGCGCGCCGGATTGCGTTTTCCGACGATAAAGGGACAGACAATTTTTACCGGGATATTCCGGCGGATAAGAGGAAAGAGCTGCCCGCTCTGAACGGAAAGGATATCCGTTCAGCAGGCTACGGAGAGGACATCGGGCTTGTATCCGTGGCCTTAAATCTGTTTGGCAAGGGAGGCGGATTCGCTGCCCAGATGATGCTTATGTGTCGTAAGATTGGCAGGTTTTATCAGGCGGAAGGCGTACTGATATCTTTGCTGCGGCCGGATTTTAATTCAAATTATCTGAGTTGCCAGTGGCACAGGGACGGAAGCGTTTCCGGGGAAACTGTCAGGAAATACAGGGAAGAAGAAAAAGAGGAGTTTTACCGGTGGCTGGGGAAGAAGGAGGTCCGTTATGTTTCGGCAAAAGACAGCGGCGGAGACACCATCCGGCGTTTTCTGGCCATAGACGAAGGGGATTTTGGCATCGTCCTGCCTATGTATGACAACGGGAGCTATATGGGAAATATCTGCATTCTGGGCATTTTGCCGGAATTTTTGGAAGATGCGGAGAACTACCAGGAGCTTGCGGAGCTTGGCAGAGTAGCGGAAAGCCAGATAAACCAGCAGCAGTCCGATATTGCAAGCAAGGCAAAATCCGAGTTCTTATCCCGAATGAGCCACGAGATACGCACACCGATGAACGGTATTATCGGTATGACGGCAATTGCACTGCAGCAGAACCAGAGCAAAGAGCGGGCAATAGACTGTCTGCAAAAAATACAGTCCTCTTCGGAATACCTGTTGGGGCTGATTAACGATATTCTGGATATGTCCAAAATTGAAAGCGGTAAGATGAAGCTGGAGCCGTGCAATTTTAATATCTATGAAATGCTGGATACTATAGGGGAGCTGATTGCGCCTCAGGCGGAGGCAAAGCGGATTGACCTTGTAAAGGATATCAGGATGGACCATAAATGGTTTTTGGCGGACCGTATGCGGATAAGCCAGGTGCTGATTAATCTGCTTGGCAATGCGGTGAAATTTACGGCTGCCGGAGGAAGGGTCATCTTTTCGGTAGTAGAGCTTGGGGGCGATGAGGAACAGGCGCAGGTATCTTTTGCGGTATCAGACACAGGCATCGGGATTGCGCCTGAGGACCAGGAAAGAGTGTTCCGCTCATTTGAGCAGGCGTCCTCGAATCCGTCAAAGCAGCAGGGGACAGGACTTGGACTTTCCATCAGCAGCCGTCTGGTTCAGCTTATGGGAAGCAATATCCAGATTGAAAGCACCCTGGGGGAGGGCAGTACGTTCCGATTTGCAATTCCCATTAATCTTGGAGAAGATATGGAGACGGAAGCTTCACAGGAGGAGTTTTCCTTTGATGGCTGCCGTGTGCTTGTGGTGGAGGATAATGAACTGAATTCGGAAATTGCCCAGTGCCTTCTTGAAGAACGCGGCTTTGCGGTGGACTGTGTATTTAACGGAGCCGAGGCGGTAGAGCAGGTAAAGAACATGCCGTCTGGGACGTACGACGTGATTTTGATGGATATTATGATGCCGGTGATGGACGGACTTTCGGCGACGCGGGCAATTCGGGGCATGGAGCGGGAGGACTGCCATACCATCCCGATTGTGGCAATGTCGGCGAATGCGTTTGACGACGATTTGAAGAAGTCGGTGGAGTGCGGGATGAACGGGCATTTATCCAAACCGGTGGATGTGGAGAAGCTGTATCAGACGCTGGGGGAGATTATTTTTAAAAACTCGTGAACCGCCTGAAACGCAATCAGAAAAATTTATGTCATAAAACAGGCTGTTTGTGTAACTGCAGTTAAATATATTTTTAATTTTCCGATATAATTATCAGCGGCAAAAATCATAAAGGACGGGGGGATACTAATGCAAATCGGAAATATGCAGGAATTCAGACAGCAGCAGCTTGACAAGGTGAGAAAGCGCAAGGAAGAGGAAAAGAAGATAAAAAAAGGCATTTATCAGATGCATGCCATGATTGACAGCCAGTGCATGGAGACCTTTGATAAGGAGCATAAGAAGGTTGAGGAGAAGGCGCAGGACGTAAAGAACGGGGAAGGCAGTCTGGAAGGGAAAACAAAGGAAAACAAAAAGAAGGATATCCAGACGGAAATCGAAAAGATGTTGGCAGCGGGAAGAAAAGCCATCAATTTAAGCCAGGTACAGGTCTAGAGGGTACAGATATCAAAAATAACGATAAGAGGGTAGCAAAAGGGAAGAAAATGTTCAGTTTTCTTCCCTTTTGTGATAATATATTGAAAGAAAAAAGCACAGGGAAATGATTTTACTCAGGGGAGATTTGCTTTCCGGCCTGTTTGCCAGCGACACCGCGGCTATATTAAAGTCGGCGGAACAGGTAAGGAGCGGCGCTGTGGTGAAAAGCGGCTTTTCTCTCACAAAAATGTGCGACAGAAGAAAACAGCAGATATAAAATATAACAATAGAGCATAAAGACAAGGAGGACGATTATGTTATATCCAAAAATGAATCAGGCGCGCACGGTCATTGATTTATCGGGCGTATGGGAATTTAAGCTTGGAACGGACGCGGAGCCGGGAGAGCGTATCGACAGGCTGGAAATTCCGGAGGTCATTGCGGTTCCCGCATCCTACAACGACCAGAAGGACGAATCACTATGGCTGGGCCTTTTATCAGAGAGAAATCGTGGTGCCCGCGTACATGAAAGACGAGAGGAGGGTGCTGCGCTTTGACGCCGTTACCCACAATGCAAAGGTTTACCTTAATCAGGAACTTGTTATGACCCACAAGGGAGGCTTCCTGCCCTTTGAAATCGACATTACCGACCTGATACCGGCAGGGGAAAAGGCGCTTCTTGGCGTTGCGGTGGATAACCGGGTAAATCACGGCACGCTGCCGGTGGGAAATGAGGATGTGGCCTTTTTCGGCTCGGACAATCCGGGGATTCCCAGTGTGGAGAGCGCCAAGCAGGCGAGAAAAAAACAGAACTTCCCGAACTTCGATTTCTTCAACTTTTCGGGAATCCATCGTCCTGTCCGCATATATACGACGCCGGCGTCTTACATTGAAGACATTGTGTTGGTTCCGGATATTTCCGGGACAGACGGAATCGTCAGCTATGAGGTGCGTACCGGCGGGGCGCATTCGGATAATGAGGTTGCCGTAAAAATTCTGGATGAAGACGGAAATTGCGTGGCGTCGGCAGCAGGCAGAGAGGGAACCGTAACGATTCCCGATGCCAGACTGTGGTGGCCCTTTCCGGGTACGCCCTATCTGTACAGAGCGGAGGTTACCTACGGCGGGGATATCTATGAGGAAAGCTTTGGCATCCGCACGGTGAAGGTGGAGGGAAGCTCTTTTCTGATTAACGGAGAGCCTTTTTACTTCAAAGGCTTTGGAAAGCACGAGGATTCGCCTTTTCATGGGAGAGGACTGGATGTGTGTCTGGACGTGAAGGACGTCAACCTGATACATTGGCTGAACGCCAATTCTTTCCGTACCAGCCATTACCCTTATGCGGAGGAAATGTACGCACTCTGCGACAGGGAAGGGATTGTTATCATCGACGAGACCCCGGCTGTTGGCATCAACGGAGGGGGAGCCCATGACCCTTATCAGACTTACGGCGTGAAAGAACATCACGAGGAGGTTATCAGAGATTTGGTGGCAAGGGATAAAAATCACCCCTGCGTGGTAATGTGGTCCATGGGAAACGAGCCGGACACGGAGCATTTTCCACAGTCGGCTTATGACTACTGGCATTCCCTGTATGAGCTTACCCACAGCGTTGACCCGCAGAAAAGACCCGTTACCTTTGTGTGCTGTCAGAATCATTATGAAAATGACATTGTCACCCGAACCATGGACGTGGTGTGTCTGAACCGGTACTATGGGTGGTACAATCTTTCGGGGGACCTGGAGGCGGCCTCCTATGCCCTTAACATGGAACTGGATTTCTGGGAAAAAATTGGCAAGCCGGTGATGATGACGGAATACGGCGCCGACGCGATTCCGGGCGTTCACAACTGCGTGCCGGAAATGTTCAGCGAAGAATATCAGATGGATTATTACAAAATGCACAGCGACGCCTTTGATAAGAGAGCGTTTTTCATCGGGGAGCAGGTCTGGAATTTTGCGGATTTCGCAACCATTCAGGGATGCATGAGAGCGGACGGCAACAAAAAGGGACTGCTTACCAGAGACAGACGGCCCAAGCTGGCGGCCCACTATTTCAGAAAACGGTAGGGTGAGATTTCGAATTTTGGGTATAAATAGATAGCATAAAAAGAAAAATTCCCTGCGGAAAAATGTTTTGGGATTACAGTTTCCGCGGGGATGTTTTATAAGGCCGCCACATAGTCAAAACCGCTGTCCTCTAAAGAACTTTCAAATTCCAACATAAGTTCCTTGTTGGGAATCCTGATTTCTCCGTCGTTATAGGATAGTAAACCGTAAATAATCATGGCGGCATAAATTTCTTTCCGGTTTTCGGGGCGTCCCTGACTGGCGGTATACTCTTTTTTGATTTCAAGCCAAACAGGTATGTGGTTAACCATTTTTATGACGTCTTCTTTCACTTCGTCGATATTGTATTTCAGGAAAAACAAAACCTCATCCATTTTTCCGGTGGTAGTCCAGTAACTTTTGCATACGCCGTCCTCCAATGCGCATACAACAGAGCTTGGATTATAAATGCGGCTTCCGTCTCTGGTCTGATATCCGTCGTACCATTCGCTGACATCCTCCAAAGTCAATATGGTCTGCTGCCTGCACAATGCCTCAACTTCTTCCTCTGTAAATCCGAAATATTTTTCAAAGGAGGGGTCGTTTAACATGGTATATTCTTTAAACATGTTTAACGCGGAGCCGGTGCTGTACCTTTTGATGGGAAGTACGCCGGTCATATAGGCAAGCGCGACATATGGCCTGTCTTTTAACAAATCTCTTAAAAATTCCAGAAAGTCGGCCTGGTTTTCCGTATACAGGTTGTGACTGAATATATAATCCCATTCATCGATAATAAAAATAAACCTGAATCCGTGAAGTTAATTGTATTTATATGCCAATCTACAATCAGATTGGCAAAAAGTAGAAAATGCAC
>QZDS01000144.1 GCA_009917455.1 bacterium 1xD8-48
ATTTTCGAATTGAAAGAGATCAAGAATTCTCACTATTTCTTAGATTCATGGACCCAATTCAATTCAGTGGGATCTTTCATTCACATTTTTTTCCATCAAGAACGTTTTATAAAACTCTTAGACTCCCGAATTTGGAGTATCCAACTTTCACGCAATTCACAGGGTTCAACAAGCAATCGCTATTTCACGATCAAGGGTGTACTACTATTTGTAGTAGCGGTCCTTATATATCGTATTAACAATCGAAAGAGGGTCGAAAGACAAAATCTCTATTTGACAGGGTTTCTTCCTATACCTATGAATTTCATTGGACCCAGAAATGATACATTGGAAGAATCTTTTGACATCAATAGGTTGATTGTTTCGCTCCTGTATCTTCCAAAAGGAAAAAAGATCTTTGAGAGCTCTTTCCTGGATCCGAAAGAGAGTACTTGGGTTCTCCCAATAACAAAAAAGTGTATCATGCCTGAATCTAACTGGGGTTCGCGGTGGTGGAGGAACTGGGTCGGAAAAAAGAGGGATTCCAGTTGTAAGATATCTAATGAAACCGTCGCTGGAATTGAGATCTCATTCAAAGAGAAAGATATCAAATATTTGGAGTTTCTTTTTGTATATTATATGGATGATCAGATCCGCAAGGACCATGATTGGGAATTGTTTGATCGTCTTTCTCCGAGGAAGAGGCGAAACATAATCAACTTGAATTCCATCTCTTGTTTGGTTTCTGGGACCTTCCTTTGTTCTCCAAAATCTCTAT
>QZDS01000145.1 GCA_009917455.1 bacterium 1xD8-48
ATAACTTCTCGGAATCTCAATGAATGTGATTCTAACTGAAAATTGACAACTGAATATGGTGCAGGAAAAGAAATTAGAGAAAAATGGACATAAACATTGGACATAGCGGGTACTATGCCTTGAAAAATCTTATGGAATCGCTTAAGATATCATTATTAGGCGGCTAAACCTAAGAATGATTCTTGAAATGCCTCAGCAGAGGGCATTTCCCAGGCATCAAGATGTTGTAGCATCATGATGCCGTAGAGGCGGCAGTACCACATCTTCGTCGAGCGGTGCCTGCCGTCTTCTAATTTATAGTCCTCTTTCTCACGCTTGTTGGAGCGCTCCACGGAAGTCCTTCTGTCATATTCCTTTTCCCATGCTTTAGAGTCCCTTGGCGGTATGTTGAACAACCTTGGATTGTCATCGGTAAAGATGTGTACGGTTCTTCCATATTTTGCCGGTGAACAGGGATGTTCACAAAAGCAGCCACGTTTCCGGTTTGATTTCGGGCACCGGTATTTTGCCCGGTGTTTGGCAGCCTCGTATCCATCTTTATGCATACGTAAGCCCATTTTACAGACAGGGACACCATCATCATCGATTGTAAAATCGTCCTTATAGGTAAAATGCCCGGTATGTCCGGGATTGAGGTCGATAAACGGTGTGATATGTTCCCGTCTGCAGTATTCATAAACAGCGTAAGCGTCGTGTGCGGAATCCAGAAGGAGCTTTTCAATC
>QZDS01000146.1 GCA_009917455.1 bacterium 1xD8-48
TTGAATCATAGGAGGGTACATTCCCCGATGCTCTGCATCGTAACTTGCTTTATCAGAGACAAAAGGGTGATATAATGTAAGCGGAAAGGAGAAGTTGTAGATGAGTGAGAACATACACAAATCCCACAACGTATCAAAGCTTATGTATCATATTGTATTGCCGACAAAATACCGGAGAGTGGTAGTTAGTGATGAAGTGGAAAATGTAATAAAAGAGACCTGTATAGAAATCAGCAAAAGATATGACATGTATTTTCTGGAGATAGGAGCGGATAAAGATCATGTACACTTTCTCATACAGTCAGTGCCAAACTATAGTCCGACACAAATAATAAAGATAGTAAAAAGTATAACGGCCAAAGAAGTGTTTGCACGCTGCCCGGAAGTGAAGAAACAATTATGGGGAGGAAATTTCTGGACAGCGGGCTATTATGTGTCGACAGTGAGCGAACATGGGAATGAAGAAGTGATAGCAAATTATGTAAAAAATCAGGGGAATGAGTATAAGAAGCTATTTCGGAACAAAGAGCCAGAGGGACAGATAAGCATATTTGATTATATGTAGAGGGAGAAACCGTGATGCCAGCATACCCCGCTTTTGGTCTTGCGAAGCAAGAGCAAAAGGCAAGTGCTGTGAGCGGGCGACGTAGGAGCCCGAGCACAGTGCTTGAGTGCTTGCACCGGGGTAGTTGATT
>QZDS01000147.1 GCA_009917455.1 bacterium 1xD8-48
TATAAAATAGAATCTAAAAGAGGGTGAAAGTTGAGTATGGTATAAAAAGTTGCGAAGTAGATATATGGAAGAGCTTTTCGGTATTTTTTGACCTGAAGATATTAAGGAACAATGATAAACCTTTAAGTAAGTTGGAGGATTAGTTTTCCTTAAAGAATGCTTTGTTGCAATTGATGACCTAATAGATGGATTAGAAAAAGATGGAATAGAATCAGAGTTTCAGACAGAGAGGAATTCAAACAAGCTTTTGAACCCATCAGGTAAAAATATTCCCCGAATTCCCCATTGATACGACATGCTGTTTTTTCCATTCATTCCTTTCAGGATCAGTCGTGGTCTTACAAACTCTACCAATAGTATGGACGAATCTGTTACTTCATACAAATGTGTAAAAGATGCTAGCCGCACTTAAAAGCCGAGTACTCTACCATTGAGTTAGCAACCCGAATAAAAAAAAGAATTAGTATGTGCAGATACAATCAGAATCAAAAACGAAATGGAATTGCACGACGTAATCAAATAAAATATCAAATGGAATCAAATAAAAAAAAAAATGGATATACCGTCTCTTGTATCTTATCTTATGTTATCCCTTCTTAGATTATCTATTTTTTTTTTTAATCAAAATTTTTATATCACACAAAAGTCACTTCTTGTATCACAGAAAATCCAATGAG
>QZDS01000148.1 GCA_009917455.1 bacterium 1xD8-48
GCTAATTGTTTTTCTTTTCTATAAATTTATCATGCATCTGTTCAAGCAATGTAAAATCAACCGTGCTTTTCAGATATCCGATGGCAGGATTGTTTTCCTTTTTCTGTTTGTACAGAATTTTTGCATTCTGGACGATTTTGTTTTTGTTTTTACGGATAAAAAGCATTTCCTTATGTATGAGAGCCTTATAAAATAAATCTTGTTCATGCTCCACGTCATATAGGGTTAATTCCGATGCAGGAACAGGAATCATATTGCTCAGTTTCAAAGTTCCCTTTAATTCCAGTTCCCCGGATGAGGATTGGGATGTAATGCGGATGATGGGGACAATGCTTCCGCGGATTTTCTGTACTCCATTTTCCATTCGGTAATCAGAATTTTTAGGCGAGGAAAGGGGGATGTAATAGTTATACCCGTTAATGCTGTATACAATGCCCAGATACTTCCGTGTATGGTTCCGATCATTCTCCTTTGAGGAAAAAACATTTTTTTCAACGGTACTGATATATGAGATGTATTCCTCAGATATTTCATATAGTTTTAATTCGCTCATTGGTATCTCCTGCAAAGAAAAGGGCGATCATAGCGATCACCCTTCGATTTTAAAGTTTCCCACTGTCTGGCAGGGAATCTCCTGATTAATAAAGTTTTCCACTATCTGGCAGGAACTCTCCTGA
>QZDS01000149.1 GCA_009917455.1 bacterium 1xD8-48
CCTTAATCCGTGAAACTCAGATTTATTAAATACCTGCAAAGTCTGTGATTATGTGGTTTTGAAGAGCCAAACAATCACCTTCAGAATTCACCTGTTTGGTGTAGTAAAAATCCCTCTGTTTTCCCACTTCTGTAGCACTTTCTGGTATAATAGAAACAGCAAAAACCAGCATACAGAGGGGGCAGGCACCAATGAAAAATATCAAAATTGAATTCACCAATGAGCGCATTATTCCGGCTTCAGGGCTGGCAGTTGTGGGGGCCATCTTGGGCAAAAGCGATTTTGTAAAGCGCTGCAACCGTATGGATGTCACAAGGAACCGCTCCCAGCACCAGATAAAAAACGGCGACATTATGCTCACCTATATCGGACTGCTGACCATGGGGAAGCCAGCCTGTGAATCCGTGCATGAGTTTGATGATGATCAGGAATTCTATAAATATGCCCTTGGCATTACCAGGGGCATCCCTTCCGAAGAGACGCTGCGCCAGCGCATGGATGACATTGGTTCTTCCCTGCGTTCCCAGATACTTTCTGAGAACATAGAGATGCTCAGATCCAACGGTATCGTCCCGGGCAGACTTCCAAACGGTTATGTTCCAGTAGATATAGACGTTACACCTTTCGACAATTCAAAGACACAGAAACAGGGTGTTTCCAGGACTTATAAAG
>QZDS01000015.1 GCA_009917455.1 bacterium 1xD8-48
TAGTATACGCTATAAATTTATAGTATGTGTTGCCTGAAGCAAGCTAAAACAGCTTGTTCAGCAGACACTAATTATACCGGTATCCAGCGGAGCGTAAAACTGGTGGTAACGCCCTTTACCCGAATTGCGGACTATGACCTTACCTACGAGATAACGGGAAATGACGCGGCGGTAAACTATCGGGCGCTGGTGCAGAACCTGAAAGAAAATCAGGAGGTAGAGCTGGAAATCCGGGACGAGGAGGATAAAAAGGCGGCTTCCGTAAAAGGAGAAAGCGGCAGAGCAAAGATCGCAAACGTCAGGCTGTGGCAGGTGAGGGACGCTTATTTGTATCGTTTCATCTGGCGCGTATGGGAAGACGGAAAGCTGGTGGACGAGTACGAGGAGCCCATCGGAGTAAGGACAGTGGAGATTTCGGGTACGGATATTCTGGTGAACGGAAAGCCGGTTTACCTTAAGGGCTTCGGGAGACATGAGGACAGCCCGGTAAACGGAAAGACCTTTGCCCCCTGTTATCTGAAACGGGATTTTGAGCTGATGAAATGGATGGGAGCTAACTCCTTTAGAACCTCCCACTACCCTTATGCGGAGGAGACCTACCAGGAGGCGGACAGGGAGGGATTTCTTGTAATTGACGAGGTGCCGGCAGTGGGATTTGTCAAGCGCTCCGGTATGGCAATGTTTCAAAATGCGGGAAGCGGGGTGAAGCCCACGAGCTTCTTTGCGGCGGACACAACGCAGGAGCTTTTGGAAAATCACGTGAATGTGCTTAAGGAGCTGGTGCAGAGAGACAAAAATCATGCCTGTGTCATTGCGTGGAGTCTGTTTAACGAGCCGGAGAGCATTTCAGAGGAAGCTTCCGCGTACTTTAAGGTGGTATTTGACAAGGCGCGGGAATTTGACCCCCAGAAAAGACCCCGGACCTTTGCAATGGAGCTCAGCAGCGGTCCCGACGCAAAGTGCTGTCACCAGTACTGCGATTTCTGGACCATGAACCGCTACTATGGATGGTATGTGAAGGGCGGCTATGAAATCAGCGACGCCATGATTGCTTTCCGGAAGGAAATGGACGAGTGGGCAAGCCAGGACCCGGTGAAACCCATGGTGTTTACCGAGTACGGTGCGGACACTCTTTCCTCGGAGCACAAGCTGCCCTCCGCTATGTGGAGTCAGGAATACCAGCTGGAATATTTAGAGCTGTATCACGAGCTCTTTGATTCCTATCCCTTCGTGAAGGGCGAGCAGGTGTGGAACTTTGCTGATTTCCAGACAGTGGAGGGAATCGGAAGGGTGAACGGAAACAAGAAAGGGATTTTTACCAGAGACAGACAGCCCAAGGACAGCGCTTATCTGATTAAGAAAAGGTGGGAAGAGCTTCCGCTGGATTATAAGGGCGGGAAGTAAGACCGGTTATTGGCATATTCTCTTCAAATAGTGTATTTACAGAAAAAATAAGGTGTAAGGTCTCTTTATCACATAAGAGACTTTACACCTTTTATGGCTACTATGGTCCGGCTATTCTTTGATTCTGTCTAATTCAGTGAGGTTGACGCCCAGGCTTGACAGGGTAACTTTTAATTCGATGTATCGTTTATGCATGGAATTATATGTTTCGGGTGCGGCTTCCTTGATAGGGAGCATCCAATCCTGTAGTCTGGAAAATTCGGTAATATAGTCTTTTATAATATCGGCTGCACTTGGCATATACAATCACCCACTTTCTTTTTTGTTGTCTATGGTGCTGTACTATAATGAATATTTATATTATATCAAAAACGTTATAATGGGTAAAGATGGTTTTCTTTTAAAAAGTAAAAAGTTAGTTGATTAATTTAATTGAAAATAATATAATTAAATTAATTAAAAGATTGGTAATTAATTAACCGAAAAGAAAGGAGCAATAACAACATGAGCAACGTAAAAATTTATGGAATTTCCACCCCCAACGTACCCTGGCAGGAAAAACCGGAGGGGCTTTGCGGCGCGCCGGTATGGAGATACAGCGAAAATCCGATTATCGGGCGCAATCCGGTGAAAGGAGTGGCGAGGATTTTTAACAGTGCGGTGATGCCCTATGAGGGCGAGTTTATCGGCGTTTTCCGCGGGGAGCAGACCAACGGCATTCCTTATATTTACCTGGGAAGAAGCAAAGACGCCGTTCACTGGGACTTTGACGAAAACAAGATTCCCTTTAAGGACGAGGACGGAAACGACTTCATGCCGAAATACGCTTATGACCCCAGGCTTGTCAAAGTGGAGGATACCTATTATATTATATGGTGTCAGGACTTTTTCGGGGCGGCAATCGGCATGGCGAAAACCACAGACTTTAAGTCCTTTACAAGAATTGAAAACCCGTTCCTGCCTTTTAACAGGAATGCCGTCCTGTTTCCCAGAAAAATAAACGGGAATTTTATGATGCTCTCCCGTCCCAGCGACAGCGGCCATACGCCGTTTGGAGATATTTTCCTCTCTGAAAGCCCGGATATGGTTTACTGGGGCAAGCACCGCCATGTGATGGGAAAAGGAAGCGAGTGGTGGGAGAGCCTTAAGATTGGCGGGGGCGCGGCGCCCATTGAAACCAGCGAGGGGTGGCTTTTGTTCTACCACGGCGTGACGGGAACCTGCAACGGATATGTATACAGCATCGGCGGGGCGATTCTGGACATCGACAATCCCTCCATTGTAAAATACCGCTGTGAGAATTTCCTCCTGACGCCCGAGGAGTGGTACGAGGAAAGGGGCTTTGTGCCTAACGTGGCGTTTCCCTGCGCAACGCTTCAGGATGCGGAGACGGGGAGGATTGCCATTTACTATGGCTGCGCCGATACCTATGTGGGACTTGCCTTTACACAGATAGACGACGTAATCGGATATATCAAAGAGCACAGCGTGGTGTGCGAGGCGGACACGGAAATCGGGAGAAGATAAGGAGCAAAGAGGAACCGCAAAACATCGTGAAAATGAGGTGGAATATGTTTACATCAGAAATAAAAGAGCATTTGACAAAAGTCATCATTCCTTTCTGGCGAGGGCTTAAGGATGAGAAGTACGGCGGCTTTTACGGCTATATGGGTTACGACCTCGGGCTGGACGAAAAAGCGGTGAAGGGCTGTATTTTAAACAGCAGAATCCTCTGGTTTTTCTCCAACGCTTACCTGGTTTTGAAGGAGGAGGACTTGCTTACGGACGCGGAGCATGCGTTCCGCTTCCTGAGGGATTACTGTGTGGATAAGGAAAACGGGGGCGTTTACTGGTCTCTTGCCTTTGACGGAAAGCCGGAGGACACCACCAAGCACACCTACAATCAGGCCTTTGCCATTTATGCCCTTTCTTCCTATTATGACGCTTCCAGGGACGAGGAAGCGCTTTCGCTGGCATGGGAGCTCTATGAGATTATCGAGAGCAAGTGCAGGGACGAATACGGTTATCTGGAGGCCTTTAACGTGCGCTTTGAGCCGGAGGAAAATGATAAGCTTTCGGAGAACGGAGTCATGGCGGAAAAAACCATGAACACGCTTCTTCACGTTTTCGAGGCTTATACGGAGCTGTACCGGGTCACCCGGGAGGGAAAAGTGGCAGATAAGATTCGATATATGATGGATTTGATTGCGGATAAGGTATATAATAAAGAAGTGGGCCGTCAGGAGGTATTTTTTGACAGGACATGGAACAGTCTGATAGACTTGTATTCCTACGGGCACGACATCGAGACGGCATGGCTTGTGGACAGAGGGCTGGAGGTGCTTGATGACAAGGCTTACACGGAAAAGCTTTCCCCCATCACCAGGACCATTACGGAAAATATCTATAAGCGGGCCTATATAGACCATTCCCTTGTAAACGAGGCGGAAAACGGCGTGGTGGATACCACCCGGGTCTGGTGGGTGCAGGCGGAAGCTGTGGTGGGATTTTTAAACGGGTATCAGAAAGCGCCGCAGCACAGGGAATATCTGGAAGCGGCCAGGGATATCTGGGATTATATTAAAACCTGTGTGGTGGATAAGAGAAGCGGTTCCGAGTGGTTCTGGTCCGTTGACAGGGACAGAAAGCCCGTAGAAAAGCCTATTGTGGAGCCGTGGAAGTGTCCTTATCACAACGGAAGAATGTGCTTTGAAGTGATAAAAAGAAATGTGGAGGGATAAAAGGATGTTACATAAACAATATTATGTGGAAAAGGCAAAAGTGGATAAGCTTGTTGCCGGAAAAAACCAAAAGAGCAATTACTATAACGGTATTTATGACAGATATGTTTACCCGGTGCTGACCCGGGAATTTGCGCCGGTTCACTGGCGGTATGACCTTGATGCGGAGAGGAATCCCTATTTCATGGAGCGTCTCGGCATTAACGCGGTGATGAATTCGGGAGCCGTTTATCTGGATGGAAAATATATAATGGTGGTCCGGGTGGAGGGAAATGACAGGAAATCTTTCTTTGCGGTTGCGGAGAGCGACAACGGAATCGACGGCTTTCATTTCTGGGATTATCCGGTGCAGCTCCCTGATACCTGCCCGGAGGAGACTAACGTATACGATATGCGTCTTACGAAGCACGAGGACGGCTGGATTTACGGCGTGTTCTGCTCGGAGAGCAAGGATAAGGAAAATCCTGACCTGTCGGCGGCGGTTGCGGCGGCCGGTATTGTCCGCACAAAGGATTTAAAGAGCTGGGAGCGGCTGGATAATCTGAAAACCTTACAATCTCCCCAGCAAAGAAACGTAGCCCTTCACCCGGAATTTGTAGACGGGAAATATGCTTTTTATACAAGGCCCATGGACGGATTTATCGAGACGGGAAGCGGCGGCGGAATCGGGTTTGGCCTGTGCGAAGATATTGAGCATGCCGTAATTGACGAGGAAAAAATCATCAGCAGAAGAATTTACCATACTCTCACCGAGTCGAAGAACGGAGCCGGAGCGGTTCCGATTAAAGGAAAAAAATGCTGGATTCACATTGCACACGGCGTCCGCAATACGGCGGCAGGGCTGCGTTACGTACTCTACGCATTCGGCACGGATTTAAAGGACCCTTCCAGGGTGATTGCGGAGCCCTCGGGTGTGTTCCTCGTTCCCCTTGGAAAAGAGAGGGTAGGCGACGTTTCCAATGTGGTTTTTACAAACGGGGCGATTGCAAGGGAAAACGGCGATATTTACATTTACTACGCCTCCTGCGACACGAGGATGCATGTGGCAACCACTACCATCGACAAGATGGAGGACTATCTGTTCAATACGCCGAAGGATCCCCACAGGTCTCCTGACTGCGTAAAGCAGAGATGTGAATTTATTGCGAAAAATCTGAATATACTGGGAGAATGAAAGATGAAACCAATCATATTTTTAAACCCCGTGTTCAAGCAGATGCTCTGGGGCGGAAATCAGCTTCGAAGCAGCTTTGGTTATGATATTCCGGGGGACGATACCGGCGAGTGCTGGGCGGTAAGCGCCCACCCCAACGGGGACTGTACGGTGAAGGAAGGAATCTATGAGGGGATGCCCCTCTCGCAGCTTTGGGTAAAGCATCCGGAGCTGTTCGGCAATCCGAAAACGGACAGATTTCCGCTTTTGGTTAAAATTATCGATGCCAGGGACGACCTGAGCATTCAGGTGCATCCCGACGATACTTATGCGGGGGAGCATGAAAACGGCTCTCTTGGCAAGACGGAATGCTGGTACATCCTCAACTGCCCGGAGGGGGCAACTTTAGTTGCGGGGCATAATGCCGGGACGAGGCAGGAGCTTGCGGAGATGATTCATCAGGGCAGGTGGTCTGAGCTGATTCGTGAGATTCCCGTAAAGAAGGGTGATTTTATCCAGATTAATCCGGGAACGGTTCATGCCATAAAAGGCGGTATGATGATTCTGGAAACCCAGCAGAACAGCGATATTACCTACCGGGTGTATGATTATGGCAGGCTTACGGACGGGAAGCCCCGTCAGCTTCATGTGGAGCAGAGCATTGATGTGATTACCGTGCCTGCGCTTTCGGCAAAGGACAGCGTGAAGGAGGCGGCGTATCTTCCCGAAAATACAATGAACGAGCTGATTTCCTGCGATTATTACAGGGTATGGAAGCTGGAAGTTGCCGGAGGGTTTTCCTTTGAGCAGGAATACCCTTTCCTGATTATGAGCGTGACTGACGGGGAAGGGACGGTAAACGGAAAGGATGTAAAGAAAGGCGACCATTTCATTTTGCCGAAAGGGTTCGGGGAAGTGGATTTACAGGGAAAAATGCAGCTCATTGTATCCACGGCAAATTAAGGAAGGGCATATGAGCAAAGGACGCGCGGAGGAGAGGAGAAACTATGATTAACGAGCAATACAAAAGGATGCTGGAGGGAAAATCCGTAATCAGGCAGCTGTCAGAGTTCGCCACTGAGCGGGGAAAGGAAATCGGCTATGAAAACGTGTTTGACTACAGCCTTGGAAATCCTTCCGTACCCGTTCCGGGGGAGTTTACGGAAGCAATGATAAAGCTTCTTAGGACGAAAGATTCCATGGAGCTGCACGGATACAGCCCCAGCCTTGGTATTGCGTCGGTTAAGGAAAAAATTGCGGATTCTTTAAATCAGAGGTTCGGGATGAATTATACCGGTAATCATATTTTCCCCACCACCGGAGCCGCGGGAGCGGTAGCACATGCCGTGCGCTGTGTAACCGAGCCGGGGGATGAGGTTCTTACCATTGCGCCTTATTTTCCGGAATACAATATGTACGTGAATATGACCGGAGCCAGGCTGAAGGTGGTTCCGGCTGACACGGAAAGCTTTCAGATTCAGTTTGGCAGATTAGAAGAAATGCTGACGGAGAAGGTGGCAGCGCTGCTTATCAACACGCCGAATAACCCGTCGGGGGCTGTATACAGCGAGGATACCCTGAAAAAGCTGGCGGAGCTTCTTATGAGGAAACAGAAGGAATACGGACATGATATTTTCCTGATTTCCGACGAGCCTTATCGGGAAATTGTATTTGACGGCAAAAAAGCGCCTTACGTATCCCGTTTTTATGACAACACACTGTCCTGCTATTCTTATTCCAAGTCCCTGTCGCTTCCGGGAGAGAGAATCGGCTATGTGGCGGCAAATCCGGCCTGCCGGGATGCGGAGCTGATAAGCGCTATCTGCGGTCAGATATCCAGGGGAATCGGCCACAACTGTCCGCCTTCCATCATCCAGCTTGCGGTAGCGGAGATTCCTGATGTGACGGCGGATATGTCGGTATATGAGAGGAATATGAACATTCTCTACAATGAGCTTACGGCTCTTGGATTTGAATGTGTAAGGCCGGGCGGGACTTTCTATATATTCCCTAAAGCCCTGGAGGAGGATGCGGCTGCTTTCTGCCGGAAGGCTCTTGCTTACGACCTGGTGCTGGTGCCCTCCGACAGCTTCGGAGTGCCGGGATTTTTCAGAATGGCTTATTGTATCGATACGGAAAAGGTGGAGAGGTCTCTGGAAGCTCTTCGAAAATTTGTGAAAGGATATTAAATCATGATTGAATTTTTAAAAGCGGTATTGTTTGGCATTGTGGAAGGAATTACAGAGTGGCTGCCTGTCAGCAGTACGGGACATATGATATTGCTTGACGAGTTTGTGAAGCTGGATGTCTCGCCTGAGTTCTGGGAGATGTTTCTGGTAGTGATTCAGTTAGGAGCGATTCTGGCGGTTGTCATACTTTTCTGGAATCAGATTTGGCCCTTTGGCAAAAAAAATAACAGGCATCCGGTGGCAAAAGAAGGATTCCTTTCCTGGTGCAAAAAGGATATCTGGCTTATGTGGTTTAAAATCGTGGTGGCATGCCTTCCCGCAGCGGTAGTGGGGCTCTTGTTTGACGAGTATTTTGAAAGCCTTTTTTACAACGGCGTCTGCGTGGCAATCGCCCTGATTGTGTTCGGCGTGGGCTTCCTTCTTATTGAAAATAAAAATAAGCACAGGAGGGCAAGAATAAGGTCCTTATCGGAAATCACCTTTAACACGGCGCTGATTATCGGATTTTTCCAGTTGATTGCAGCCATTTTCCCCGGCACATCCCGCTCGGGCGCTACGATTTTAGGCGCGCTTTTGATTGGTGTGTCAAGAACGGTTGCGGCGGAATTCACCTTTTTCCTGGCGATTCCCGTGATGCTGGGAGCCAGTCTCCTTAAGGTATTGAAATTTGACGCCGTGATAACAGGAAATGAAATTATGATACTGGTTACGGGAATGGTTACGGCATTTGTTGTTTCAGTGATTGTAATACGGTTTTTGATGGGATATATTAAGAAACACGATTTTAAGGTGTTTGGGTGGTACCGCATCGTTCTTGGAGCCGTGGTGCTGCTTTATTTCGGGTTAAAATAAAATTTAGATGGAATTTTTGCAAAAAAGTTGTCTGTCAGTTGACAAGTGACGAAATTGAGAGTATACTGCTTTCGATATGAAACAGGGAATTTATGGGAGGAAGCCCTGTATATTCGTTGATTATGGCACATATCAGAGAAGTTTTCTCTGTATGAAAGGAGTTTATCATGGCAGTAAAAGCTACAACAAAGGCAAATACGAAAACAGAACCGGTTAAGGAAGAGGTTAAGACAGTAGAGGAAAAGACATCAGTGAAGAAAGAAACCGCAAAGAAACCGGCGGCAGCCGCTAAAAAGCCGGCAGCAAAGAAAGAGGAGGCAGAGCCTGCAAAGAAGCCTGCGGCTAAAAAGACAGCGGTTAAGGCCGAAACAAAAGCGTCTGCAAAGGCAGAGATGAAAGAGGAAGTTAAAGCAACAATTAATTTCCAGTTTGGAGGTAAATCTTATACTACGGAAGATTTGCTTAAGAGCTGCAAGGACGTATGGAAATACGATTTGGGCGGCAAGGAAGAGGATATCAGGAGCATTGATTTGTATGTAAAGCCGGAGGAGAACGTTACATATTATGTAATCAACGGCGATGTGACAGGGAGCTTCTTTATTTAAAGCGATATCTGTGATGTGAAAGTAAATATGTTGTTTGCCGAAAACGGGTGCTGCACTGCAGCACCCGTTTTTTAGAATTTTTTAATAATTATTTTGTACTATATGTGTTGACAATAAATAGGGTAAGTGATATTTTATGGTAAGAAGATATTAGCACTCCACAAAGGCGAGTGCTAACAACCTGAAAAGATGAATCAGTCTTGATGGAATCCGATAGAAAGGGATGATGGAAATGCAGTTAAGCGAGAGAAAAATTAAAATATTGCAAGCCATTATCCGCAACTATCTTGAGACCGGAGAACCGGTGGGGAGCAGGACGATTTCCAGGTACACGGATTTGAATTTAAGCTCTGCAACCATCCGAAATGAAATGTCTGATTTGGAGGAGATGGGATATATTGTACAGCCCCATACCTCGGCGGGAAGAATACCCTCTGATATGGGCTACCGCCTGTATGTGGACACCATGATGGAGGAGAAGGATAAAGAGCTGGAAGAACTGAAGGAAATGATGCTGGAAAAGGAAGACAAGATGGAACATCTTCTCCGGCAGGTGGCGAAGCTCCTGGCCGCAAACACCAACTACGCCTCTATGATTTCCGCACCTACGATTCACACAAATAAAATCAAGTTTGTACAGTTATCCAGGCTGGACGCAGGCCAGCTGCTGGCAGTGGTGGTGGCGGAAGGCAATATCATTAAGAATAACATCATTTCCGTGGCGGAAGAACTGAACGATGAAACGCTGTTGAAATTAAATATACTTTTAAATACCCATTTGAACGGGCTGGCGCTGGAGGAAATTAATCTGGGAATGATTTCATCCATGAAGCAGCAGGCCGGGATTCACAGCAAAGTGGTCGGGGATGTGATAGACAGCATAGCTCTTTCAATTAAAGCAGAAGAGGATTTGGAGATTTATACCAGCGGAGCCAACAATATTTTCAAATACCCGGAGCTGGCGGACCAGCAGAAGGCCAGCGAGATTATCAATACTTTTGAGGAAAAGCAGCTTCTGACAGAGCTGGTGCAGGAAACCCTCTCGGACGAAAGCAACACGGGTATTCAGGTTTATATCGGAAATGAAACGCCGATTCAGACCATGAAGGACTGCAGCGTGGTGACGGCAACCTATGAACTGGGAGAGGGCATGCGGGGAACCATAGGAATCATCGGTCCAAAGCGTATGGATTATGATAAGGTTGTGGGGGCGCTTAAAACCATAACCCACCAGTTGGACGATTTATATAAGAAAAGAACATAAAGCCAGAAAGGATGAAGCCAATGAGTGAAGAATTAAAAAAGGATATGCAGGCGGAGCCGGGAAAGGAAAAGATAAAGGAAGAGATGCCGGAGGGCGCGCCGAATGACGAAACGAAAGGCATGAATTCAGAAGAGAAGGAAGCTGTTGAAGAAAATACAGGCGCCGGGGACGAGAAGGAATCGGCCGGCGAAGAAACTGATGAAAAGGATGCGGACGGCGAGGAGGGAGCCGGTGCGGAAGGAGATACAGAAGCCGAAAGCGGCGAAGAAAGTTCCGCAGGCGGCAACAGCACGGAGCCAAAAGCTGAAAAGAAAGCAGCAAAGAAGAAGTTTAAGTTTGATAAAAAACAGGATGCGCTGAAAGAAAAGATAGACGAACTGGAAGACAAGGTAAAGCGCCAAATGGCGGAATTCGATAACTTCAGAAAGCGCACGGAAAAAGAAAAAGGCGCCATGTTTGAGATGGGCGCAAAGAGCGTTATCGAGAAAATCCTTCCGGTGGTGGACAATTTTGAAAGAGGGCTTGCCGCCATTCCGGAAGAGCAGAAGGGAGACGCTTTTGCGGAAGGGATGGAAATGATATATAAGCAGCTCATTTCCGAGCTTGAGAAAATGGAAGTAAAGCCCATACCGGCGGTGGGAGAGGAATTTGACCCGAATTTCCACAACGCGGTGATGCAGGTGGAGAGCGAGGAATATGAATCCGGCGTGATTGCCCAGGAACTGCAGAAGGGCTACACCTACAGGGACAGCGTTGTAAGGCACAGCATGGTGGCGGTGGTAAGCTGAGACAGGCGTATCAGGGCTTCAAAGGCGGAAGGTTAAGCCGCTGCGATAAGGTGAGATAGTAACATTTTAACTATATTAAAATAAACAAAACCAATTCAGGAGGAGATAATTATGAGTAAAATAATTGGTATTGACTTAGGTACAACAAATAGCTGCGTGGCAGTTATGGAAGGTGGAAAACCCACCGTTATCGCCAATGCGGAAGGCGCAAGAACAACACCCTCTGTGGTAGCATTCACCAAGACCGGCGAGAGGCTGATTGGCGAGCCTGCGAAGCGTCAGGCAGTAACCAATGCGGAAAAAACCATTTCTTCCATTAAGAGAGATATGGGTACAGACAGGAGCCGCACCATTGACAGCAAGAAATATTCCCCTCAGCAGATTTCGGCTATGATTCTTCAGAAGCTGAAAGCAGACGCAGAAAGTTATCTGGGAGAAAAGGTGACGGAAGCCGTAATTACCGTTCCTGCGTACTTTAACGACGCGCAGCGTCAGGCGACCAAGGACGCCGGAAAGATTGCCGGACTGGATGTAAAGCGTATTATCAACGAGCCTACGGCTGCAGCCCTTGCTTACGGCCTTGACAACGAAAAAGAGCAGAAAATCATGGTATACGACCTGGGTGGCGGTACCTTTGACGTATCCATTATTGAAATCGGCGACGGCGTTATTGAGGTTCTCGCAACCAACGGAGATACCCGTCTTGGCGGCGACGATTTTGACAACAAGCTGACAGACTGGATGATAAGTGAATTCAAGAAGGCAGAGGGCGTTGATTTGTCAAACGACAAGATGGCGCTTCAGAGACTTCGCGAAGCGGCAGAAAAGGCCAAAAAAGAGCTGTCCTCAGCGACAACCACCAATATTAACCTTCCTTTCATTACCGCTACGGCAGAGGGACCCAGGCACTTTGACATGAACCTGTCCAGAGCCAAATTCGACGAACTGACACATGATTTGGTTGAGAAGACAGCCATTCCGGTTCAGAATGCAATGAAGGATGCGGGACTTACAAACGCCGATTTGGGCCAGGTGCTTTTAGTAGGCGGTTCCACACGTATTCCTGCGGTACAGGATAAGGTAAGACAGCTTACGGGCCATGAGCCCAGCAAGAGCCTGAATCCCGACGAGTGCGTGGCGCTTGGCGCTTCCATTCAGGGCGGCAAGCTGGCGGGAGACGCCGGCGCAGGAGAAATCCTTCTTCTGGACGTTACTCCGCTTTCACTGTCTATCGAGACCATGGGCGGTATCGCAACCAGACTGATTGAGAGAAATACTACCATCCCTACAAAGAAGAGCCAGATTTTCTCCACGGCGGCAGACAACCAGACAGCGGTTGACATCAACGTTCTGCAGGGCGAGAGACAGTTTGCAAGGGATAACAAGTCCTTAGGACAGTTCAGACTGGACGGAATCCCTCCGGCAATGCGCGGGGTGCCTCAGATTGAAGTTACCTTTGACATCGACGCCAACGGTATTGTAAACGTTTCGGCAAAAGACCTTGGCACAGGGAAGGAACAGCATATTACCATCACGGCAAGTTCCAATATGTCGGATGATGAAATTGATAAGGCAGTGAAGGAAGCAGCCGAATTTGAAGCGCAGGATAAGAAGAGGAAAGAGGCTATTGACACAAGAAATGAAGCGGACTCTTTCGTATTCCAGACAGAAAAGGCGTTAAATGAGGTGGGCGACAAGATTGACGCTTCCGAAAAAGCAAATGTGGAGGCCGATATGCAGGCGGTGAAGGATATTCTGGAGAGAACCAGGGACCAGGAAATGTCCGACTCTGATTTGGACGCATTAAAGGCTGCCAGAGAAAAGCTTACCACAAGCGCGCAGGCACTTTTTACCAGGATGTATGAGAACATGCAGCAGGCAGGCGGGGCAGGTCCTGACATGGGAGCAGGCGCGGGTCCTGATATGAGCAACACGGATGCAGGCCCGGCCGATGATGTGGTTGACGGAGATTACAGAGAAGTATAAAATCAGAAATAAAAATTTATCTGAGGCGGCCGTTCGACCGCCTCAGGTAAGTATGCGCTGACGGGCGTGGGGAGGGATTTGTAATGGCAGAACAGAAACGCGACTACTATGAAGTGCTTGGCATTGATAAGAATGCAGACGACGCCGCAATCAAAAAAGCATACAGAGCTCTTGCCAAGAAGTATCATCCTGATATGAATCCCGGAGATGCGGAGGCTGAGAAAAAGTTTAAAGAAGCTTCTGAAGCTTATGCTATTTTGAGTGACCCGGAGAAAAAGAGGCAGTACGATCAATTCGGGCATGCCGCATTTGAGGGCGGAGCCGGCGGGTTTGGCGGCTTTGATTTTAACAGTGCCGATTTCAGTGATATTTTCGGCGATATTTTCGGCGACTTCTTTGGCGGCGGGAGAAAAGGCCGTAACAGCAACGGGCCTATGAAGGGCGCCAATATCAGAACCAGCGTGAGAATCACCTTTGAGGAGGCTGTATTCGGCGTTGAGAAAGAGATTGAGCTTACATTAAAGGATGAATGCAAAACATGCAGGGGTACAGGAGCAAAGCCGGGGACGAAACCGGAAACCTGCCATAAGTGCGGGGGCAAGGGCCAGGTGGTGTTTACCCAGCAGTCGTTCTTCGGCACGGTGAGAAATGTGCAGACCTGCCCCGAATGTAACGGAACCGGCAAGGTGATTAAGGAAAAATGTACGGACTGTCATGGTTCAGGGTTTATTGCAAGCCGGAAAAAGATTCAGGTGTCGATTCCGGCAGGTATTGATAACGGGCAGAGCGTCCGCATCAGGGAAAAGGGAGAGCCTGGCGTAAACGGCGGCCCCAGAGGCGATTTGCTGGTGGAAGTGATTGTAGGACGCCATGCGATTTTCCAGAGACAGGATTACCATATTTATTCCACCGTTCCCATTTCTTATGCCGTGGCGGCGCTCGGCGGGGATGTGATTGTGGATACCGTGGACGGCAAAGTGCTTTACGAGGTGAAGCCGGGCACGCAGACTGATACCAAGGTGCGCTTAAAGGGTAAGGGCGTTCCCACTCTGCGCAACAAGGATGTGCGGGGCGACCATTATGTGACGTTGGTGGTGCAGACGCCGGAGAGGCTTTCTCACGAGGCAAAGGAGCTGCTTAAGCAGTTTGACGCCCTTACAGGAGACAGCTTAAATGCCGCAAAGAATGTACAGACAGATAAAGGCGAGACAAAGGACACAAAGAAAAAGAAATTCTGGAAGTAGGGGACAGGAGCTGTAAGAAGGCTGTTTTGTCTTCGGATATAAATCAGGGAAGAGCAACGCAGGCTCTTCCCTGATTTATATCCGAAGACCTTTATATATTGAAAGACCTGGTGTTATTTCGGACACACCTGAAAGAAAACCGGAATATATTTATCAGACAATACATAAAATAATAACGGAGCTTATCAAAGCGGGGAGGCTGTTACTGTGGGAGAAACTCCTCAAGAGCTGCCACAATGTGCTTAGACAGACTGCTGTTGAGTTCTTTTGCGACGGGAATCAGCCCGGCAATTTTTTCGGTTTCGCCTTTTTCCCGGTAAATTGTGGCGAGCAGCTTGTAAGTGGCGCTTATATCCGTACGGGTACTGACGGAAAATTCCAGTATCCTGCAGGCTTCGTCCAGATAGCCTTTGTCATAAAGAGTCTGGGCAAAATTCTGGAGCGTGCGGACGAGCACAGTATAACGCTGGTCATAGCGGGAGAGGATATCTATGTTGGGGGCGCCGTACATAAGCTTTAAATCCGTGTTGCTGATGCCGGTAAAATTTACGATTGGCTCTTTGGAGAGCTCGCGGAGCGTCTCATGGTATTCCGCAACGGCCGGGTCATCGGCAAGAGTATCCATGGGGAGAGCCTCAAAGGGAATTCGGATATAGTCGAGATTGTCAAGGCTTTTGCGGCGGGTGCTGTTTGCGGCGGCCTCTCTTTTCCAGAAATCTTTGTCGGAATTTGCTTCCTTGCTGCGCTGTCTGTGCAGAGTGTACAGAAGCCACAGACAGAACATGATAAAACTTGCAAAAAATGGGTATTTCATATATAATATCCTTTCGAAGAGAGATTTATCGGAGGAACAAAATGTTTAATTTTTATAATAAAAAAAGCAAAAAAGTTGTTTCAGGAGTGATTATCATTTTGCTTGTGCTTGCTATGATTATACCAACTATAGCATCTTTTATGTATTAAGGCAAATGGTAAGCAACAGAAATGTGGAAATGAGGAAGGTTATGAAGAAATTATTGAGGGGAGCAGCCTGCTTTTTAACGGCGGCAGTTTTGACAGGGCTTTGGGGGACAGAGGTGAAAGCGCAGGAGGAGGACTCCATCTTACCCGGCATTTATATTGAGGATATGTCCCTGGGGGGAATGACCGTCAGCGATGCAAAGGCCATGGTGGAGAATTACGTGGACGGTCTGTCGGAGAAAGTGATTACCCTGATGATTATGGATGGAAATTCCGTGGAGATTACTCCGGCTGATGTGGGACTTAGCTGGAACAATCCGACGGTTGTGGAGGAAGCGGCCCAAATCGGCCGGAGCGGCAATATCGTACAGAGGTATAAAGCGGCTAAAGACCTTCAATATGAAAATAAGGTATTTGATTTGGAGCTGTCGGTGGATAAAGAATTGGTTAAAACCATTCTGGCCGAGCAGTGCTCTGTATATAATGTGGAAGCGGCGGACGCTACTTTAAGCAGGGAGGGCGGCGGATTTGTGGTGAATCCGGGGCAGACCGGGCTGATAGTGGACGAGGTGGCCTGCGAGACGCTCATCAGCGATTTCTTTAACAGTGAATGGAACAGAGGAGACGATTCCCTCCAATTGGAGGTTATTGTGGACGAACCAAGGGGAGCGGAGGAGGAGCTTGCCAAAGTGAAGGATGTACTTGGCACCTTTACCACAAGCTTTCGGACTTCAGGGCCTTCCAGAAGCGCTAACGTGCGCAACGGGTGCGCGCTGATTAACGGAGCGACCATTTATCCCGGAGATGAGTTTTCAACCTACGAGGCGGTATCGCCTTTTACGGAATCAAACGGCTATTATATGGCGGCGTCCTACCTGAACGGCCAGGTGGTGGACAGCCTTGGAGGCGGTATCTGCCAGGTATCCACAACGCTTTATAACGCGGTGCTTTTGTCGGAACTTGAGGTTACGGAGAGACACAATCATTCCATGATAGTTACCTATGTGAACCCTTCCGCCGACGCGGCCATTGCGGAGTCCGCCGGAAAGGATTTCAAATTTATCAATAATACGGAAGCACCGATTTATATTGAAGGAATCAGCACGGATGATAAGAACATCACGTTCACTATATATGGAATGGAAACCAGAGACAGCGGCCGTCAGGTGATATATGAGAGCGAGGTTATCAGCCAGACCTATCCTGATACGGAGGTGATTTATCCCAATGCGTCTCTGCCTGTGGGCTCCATATCGGTTCAGTCTGCCCATATCGGCTATAAGGCGAATCTCTGGAAGGTTGTGAAGGAGAACGGGCAGGAGGTCAGCCGGGAGCAGGTTAATTCCAGCTCTTACAAGATGACTCCCAGGACGGCGACAGTGGGTGTGGCGACGGAAGACCCTAATATCTATAATCAGATGATGGAGGCAATCGGTACGAACAGTATTGATTATGTAAAGAGCGTTGTCGCTGCGCTCGGCGCCGGGGAAGCGGCACCTCCTTTGCCGGCGCCTCCGGCGGAAGGCGCACCCGGGGAGGGCACACCAGCAGAAGGGGCTCCGCCGGCAGAAGGAGTTCCGCCTGCAGATGCGGCTCCGGCACCGGATGCTCCGGCGGAAGCAGTACCGGAGGGATGACTATGAAAACGGGGAAGCTGCCGGAAAGTATCTTAAAGCGTTCCGTGTTGGGGAAAATTAAGAAGCGTAGAAATGAAGTATTAAAAGGTGCAGGCATTGGCGGAGACTGCGCCTTTTTGGCGTTGAAAAGTGAGAACGGGAAGGGAACCGGGCAGGGAGAAAAAACTGTAAAGTCAGGAAAAGAGCTGGAGGCGATAATGGCCGTTTCAACAGAGACGGTGGCTCTTCCAGTCAAAAATGCGGCATACCTGGCGGTTATGGCTGCCGCCAATAATGTTGCGGTGGGAGGAGGGCGTCCGGTATCTGTCATGCTGTCCGTCACCTTGCCAGAGGAAACGGAGGAGGCGCAGCTTAGAGAACTGATGGGAGAAGCGGAGCGCTGCTGTGGGGAGCTGGGGATACAGATTGCAGGCGGGCATACTGAGGTCAGCAGCTATGTAAATTGTCCCGTTATCACGGCGACGGTGATTGGAGCTGCGGCCATGGGGGAAATTCCGGCGCAGCCGCAGGGGACGGAAGGACTTTCGCAAAAAAGCAGGAAAGCGGATTTTGAAGAGGCAGAAAAGCAAATGCCGGGGATTCCACGGGAAATGTCAGGAAACCACAAGCTGGATATCGTCATGAGCAAGTGGATTGGGCTGGAGGGAACCTGTATTCTTGCAGGAGAAAAAGAAAAAGAGCTTTTGACGAGATATCCGATAAGGCTTGTCAATGAGGCAAAGGCGCAGGAGAAATATCTGTCCGTGGCTTCGGAAGCGGAGATTGCCCTGGGGCAGGGCGTTTATGCAATGCATGATTTAAGATACGGCGGCGTTTTCGGAGCGCTGTGGGAATTATCCCAAAAGACGGGTATGGGATTTTGTGTGGATTTGAAAAGGATTCCGGTGAAGCAGGAAACTATTGAAGTGTGCGAGTTTTTCGGTTTAAATCCTTATGAGCTGTTATCCGGCGGCGCGCTGCTTATGGTATCGGAAGACGGGGCCGGGCTTACGGGAGCGCTTGCAGAAGCCGGGATTTCCTCTGTCGTTATCGGAAGTATGGATTTTGGAAATGACAAGATTGTCAGAAATGGAGAGGAAATCAGGTATCTGGGGCGGCCCGGTCAGGATGAGATATTAAAAATATAGTCTGTTGAAGTCGGGGGGATAGAACAGGTGCTGGTGAAAGCTATTGCCGAAAGGCTGGGGTGCTCCGTGCAGCCCATATACAGCTACTGCAAAAACATGGAGGGGCTTCGAAGCGATGTGGCAGAATGCGCAAGCCGGTTTGTACAGGAATATATAGCTTCCCGCATTGATAAAAACGACTTGTTCCGCAGTACAGGGCGGGCGTATGTGCAGCTTGCAAAGGAGGAGCCTCATATTTTGAAGATGTTTCTTTTCCGGGAGCGAAAAAATATTACGTCTCTGGAAGAATTATATCAATCGGAGACAAATCCGCAGATGGCGCAGGCCATATCGGAGGGGTTGGGCGTCAGTATGGAGCAGGCGAAGGATATGCATTTAAATATGCTTATTTATACGATTGGCATCGGAACGCTTTTTTCCGTGACGAGCCCCGGAATACCGGCCGACGAAATTTATGAACAGCAGGAGAGAGCGTATCGGATATTTTTGAAGGATGCATTGGAGGAGGAAAAGGATGAACCAAAAGATATTGGTGATGTATAAAAGCGTGACGGGATTTACCAGAGAATATGCGGAATGGATAGCGGGCAGTCTGGAAAAGGAAAACGACTGTACGCTTATGGAGCTGAAGGATGCGGCTGCCAGAGGAATTTCCGGTTTTGACACAGTGATTTTTGGCGGCAGAATGCATGCCGGTACAGTTGACGGGCTTAAAAAGGCAAAAGAGCTTTTCGGAAATAGCCGGGAACCGCGGTTTATTGTATTTGCCACCGGCGCCATGCCGAATTCGGAGGAGGGAACGATTGCCGAAATGTGGAGCAATAATTTTTCAGAGGAGGAGCTTTCCCGAATCCCTCATTTTTATATGCAGGGCGGTCTGCGCTATGAGAAAATGCCGTTTCTGGAAAAAATGATGATGAAAGCCTTTGCGGGCGTGATGAAAATGAAGATAAAGAAGAAAAGGGACAAGGATGAAAAGGACAGGCAGTTTGAGGAGATGATTGCAAGGTCTTATGATATTTCCGATAAGAAATATGTCCGGCCATTGGTCGAATGTGCAAAGGCTGATAAGAGAAGCAGGGAAAAATAATGGAAGGCAGGTATCTGCGCACAACAGAGGCCTGCCTTATCATAATGCTTCCTGAATATTATCCTATTTCATACCAGATAATCTGGTTTTCGTCCAGATTCAGCTCAAAGCTCTCCCCGTTTCCTTTGTAGACAACGGTGCTCTGGGGCTCGTAGGTATTGTTCACCACACAGTATTTGCCGTTTTCGGGAAAAGCATGAACATCCACATTGTAGTTGCTCGAAAACCACTGATGGAGATTCCCCTCATCGCCGGCGCTCCAGAGGATTGCACGGTGAAGAAGCCTGCTGTTTTCAAAGCTGTAGGGAAGTCCGCTGATATAGACGGCGCGTCCTTTTCCAAAGCTGTTGACGGCGAGCTGTACATCCCTGGCTTTGAGGTCCTCGCCTGCTGCTGCAAGGATGGCAGCGCCATCCAGGGCATAGATATTCTTCTGGCCTTCCCCGAAATCTATTTCACCCTTCACATCTTCCGTGATAAAATGGCTGTGGATTTCCAGATTATATTTATCGTAACCAAGGGTAAAGCCAAGCTCTTTTTCCACGCCGAACACATTGGAAAGCTGGAAGAAACGGCCGTTTGCCAGATGGGCGCAAGGCTCTCCCACACCGATAATTCCGCCGCCCTCATACACAAATTTTTTGACTGTGGAGGAAATCTCCGTATCGCACCACCACTCGCCGCCGGTATGGGCGGTATCGGCATCGCCTACGTTGATGAGCACATCAATTTCCTTTAAAATATCGGGATTTTCCTTTAAATCCGTAAAGCTGATAAACAAAACGTCAAAGGGCGCTCCGGAAAGAGCCTCTATTACTCCTGCATAGGAATAATTTTTCTTAAAGTAAATGGCGTGATGCACCATATGGCAGCCCCACGCGCGCATCTTTCCCCAGCAGTTCAGCACAGCCACCTTTTTTACGCAGTAGGGTACGCAGCCTTTGATGTTATCGTACAGTTCCCGGAACTCATTGCAGACGGATTCCACATAGTCCACAAATTCAGGGAAATTCAGCGTAAGCTTTAAGTAACCGCCATAGCCGATGCGGTCGATAGGTTTGCGGAGGATTGCGCGCCGGGCAGTCACCCAGTTGACCTTTGCCTCCTTTACCGGCTCTCCGCCCTCATGGAAGGTATCGGGGAAAAAGTACGGCAGAAGTCTTCCCTCCCGGTAGGATACGCCCTCGATGTCGCTAATCAGCCGCAGGGTGGAGCCGTTTCCGACGCTCCCCACGATGGCGTCCAGTCCCATTTCCCTGAATTCTTCCATAAAGGGCTCTGTGCCAATCCAGTGGTCGCCAAGGAACATCATGGCTTCCTTGCCGTATTCATGGGTGATATCCACCATTTCCTTTACAATCTTTTTTACTTCCCTCCTTTGGAAAGCCTGAAAGTCCTGAAATTCCTTTGAGGGAATCCGGTACTGGTTGTTATAATAGCCCTGGTCGATGATATATTCGGGGCGGAAAGGGTAGCCTGCTTCTTCCTCAAACTGTTCCAGAATATAAGGGCTTACCGAAGCGGAATAACCGTACCAGTCCACGTATTTTTCCCTTGCCAGTTCGTCAAACATCAGCGTGAACTGGTGGAAAAACGTGGTAAAACGCAGTACATTTACATATGGATGCTCCTCTATAAATTTGCGCAGGCGCTCCATGGTATAAGCGTGGGTTTTCGGCTGTCTCACATCAAAGGTAATCTGATGTTCCACATCCTTCCAGTCGTTGACCACCGCATTATACATATGTACAGGGTCCCACATAATATAAGCCAGGAAACTTACGGTATAGTCATGGAAAGGCGTAGCCTTAACGGCAACCTCTCCGTTTGCTTCGTCATAGGTCCAGTCCCTGGCGGGAACAACTTCGCCTGTGGTTCTGTCAACCACTTCCCACCAACGTTTGATATCATCCCGGCTGTTGGGCGTCAGCATGTCGGGATAGAGCCCCTTCATCAGCCGGATACGCAAAAGCGCTTCTGTTGCCGTGTAAAAAGGCGTCATCACATACATTTGCTGAATTTCGTCGGGATTGGCATTTGCCCATGCGTTGTCTTTTCTTGTGGTGTAATAGGTGGAATATACCTTCATACCCGCGTCTTTTAATTCAACGGGAAAATCCGTGCCGTCGCAGTCGCGGACCGCGTCCGCGCCCCAGCGTCTGGAAAGCTCCAGAGTTTCGGGGATAACATCCACGTCCGTGGGGATGGTGACCCGGCCATTTATTTTGCTCATTCTACAGTTCCTCCTTTTTTAAACTTCCTGAACGTCTCTTCTGTATCATAAGTATATCGTTATAAGGAATATTTAACAACCCTTATACTGGCCGGATTTTTATATCGTTACGGTGAAGTCAGCGCATATTCCACCACAATGCCGGCCTCCACCTGGATTTCACCGGGCATGATGCTTCCGGCAGTATCCTCAAGCTCCATCATTTTAGCGGCGGAGCGGTACTGGTTTGTGAGGGCCGAGTCGTTATACCTTGCTTCGGAGTAACCGCTGATTTCCCTGATATTGATAACAGAACCGACCTGGCATCCGGCGGCGTCTGCCAGTACCTGGGCTTTCGCTCTGGCGGTCTTTACGGCTGCGGCAAGAGCAGCCTGATAGCTTTCGTCGTATTTGCTGGCCTGATAGGTGATGGACTGGACGGTGTTGACGCCTGTGGAAACAGACTGGGAAAGAATCTGTGCCAGACCGTCAATTGGCAGGTCTGAAACGGTAAGGCTGGTAACAGCCTCATATCCCACAACCCGGCTTCTGTTATTGCTATAGTCATAAACCGGATTCATATGAAAATCTGATGTCTGTATGGAAGATTCCGCAATGTCCAAAGAGGCTAAGAGCGCAGTCACCTGGCTGACAGCCGCAGCGTTTTGCTGCTGACAGTCGGAAGGCTCCTTTGCTTCCGTGCGGACAGCGTAAACGATTTCTGCAATGTCGGGAACCACGGTTACCTTTTCGCTGCTGTTTACAGTGATGGAGTTTGTACCGTAGCCTCCGGCCGGGGATGGCATCACCGGGCTGGCGGGGATTTCCGGAGCCGGCTGGCTGCCGGTATCCTTTGCAGCGGGTAAATCCTGCGCGGTCTGAGCGCCGGAGCGGGAACTGCCGCAGCCGGTAAGGCCGGCGGCTAAAAGAGTGGTGGCTAATAAGAGATATAGTTTTTTCATGGTTGAAAACCTCCTTCTGTTATAGATACGGAGGAAGACAGGGGAATTTATGGGAGTAGCAAAAATATTATGCGGTAGAGCGGAAGCATATTGCAGATAAAAAAGCAAGGCGCAAGGCGCTGCTGCAATATGGCTTTGAACGGATTTACTGCTTCCAGTGCAGCCTGTGCAGTTCCCCGGCAAGCTGCATCTGTGCGAAATTTTGCTGGCGGAGAGCTTCATAGAGAACGACGGCCACGGAATTGGACAGATTTAAGGAACGGATTTGCGGCAGCATAGGAATGCGGATACAGGTTTCTTCATATTCTACAAGAATTTCTTCGGGGATTCCCGCGCTTTCTTTTCCGAACATGATAAAATCGTCAGGGCCAAAGACTGCGTCCGTGAAAAGGCGCCTTGCTTTCGTGGTCGCCATCCAGATTTTTGCGCCAGGATGCGTGGTCTGAAATTCTTCAAAATTCATGTAGCGGGTCACGTCGAGATGTTCCCAGTAGTCCATTCCGGCGCGTTTTAAATCTTTTTCGGTAAGGCGGAAGCCGAGAGGCTCTATCAAATGAAGGCTCGTTCCGGTGGCGACACAGGTTCTGCCGATATTGCCGGTGTTGGCGGGGATTTCAGGCTGGTGCAGGATGATATGCATGCGGGGCTCCTTTTCTGGTGTATCACAGTGTACTGTTATATAAGCAATTGAATTGTATCTTTTCGACTACAGTTGTATCTTATCATAAAAGATGTTTGTGGTTCAATATGGGGAATACTTTTTCTGTTCCCGGCCTGCTTTTTGAACTTAAGAATTAAAGGGCAATATATAAGGAATTATAGGTATATTGTAATTGATAATAAAGGGATGATATAATTTATTCACTTGAAGTAAAAGGGGAATTAAGCTTTCTGCTTTGTCGTCATTCATTGTCGAATTTTGAAATATTATTGCAGGTAAAATTCCTGTATGATATAATGAAAATGCTCTTTTTTGAATAGCAAAAGAATGAAGGGAGCATACTATGGAGACAAGAAGCTTTATTATTGTTTTCTTGTCTTGTTTTTGTCAGTTTTTTACGAGTTCCTTATACACATGACAAGACAGGCAGCGCGGAAACAATTACCCTGAATTTTACGATATCAATCGAATTCAGCGGCGGACAGGAGAAATACTATGGAGAGAAGATTGAGCAGAAGGTTATCAGGAATTACATTCAGCCGGAACGAAATCGAAAAATCGGTAACGGCACGCAGGAAACCGAGTGATTTTTGGAGGTTAAATCCGAATGAAGATGCCAATATCAAATCTAAAGGCGTATCCGGATTTGCAATAAAAAAGCCTTGCAGAGATGATATAAAAATTACAGGAAGCGTACTAAAAAAGCCCGTTAAGTAAATACGGGCTTTAATATATATGAGAGGGTTTTACTTATGAGGAATATATGCAGGCCGTTTACTCTTTACAGCGATTTCCTTCCTCCGGCGAAGACGAGCAGGGACTGGAAATACCTGGCATATGGATATTTTGACGGTGTGAATATTGGGGACAATCTTTTGGAGGATGGAATCTGGAATTTTGAAAAAATGTGGCTGTATCTGGAATCAGAAAAGCTGCATTTGGACGGAAGTTATACAGAGCAGACTATTTTTGGCTTTCGTACGGAAGAAGATAGCTGCGAGGAGGATATGCAGTTTTGGAAAAATATAGAAAGTGATAAATATCCTTTTCTTTTTTTGATTTTGATACAGGATGAGGTCAATGGAGGGAATCTGAACGGGCTATGCTATAACAGAAGGCGTTTGGAGACAGGTTTATCCGCAAATAAAGGGGTAAGCGCAATTTCCTATTTAACTCTGGACAGCAGCGATTTACTGCTGGTATTGGCATGTGAGGAGTACTCCGCCGGGACAAAGCTGATAGACAGTTTTCACACAGGCGACGGGAGTTCTGTTTTGAGTCAAAATGGTTGGAATTTATATTACAGCTACACGATTCCGGCCATAAGGAAATCGTTTCTCAATAATTCAGATAAAATTGCCGGATTAAACGGTATTCTGGATTCTGCGTATATTCATATTATCGAAAAATATCCCGGAGGAATCAAAGAAGTATACAATGTAATTAATGATAAATGGTCTGGAGAAGCAACTGGTATAAAAACGGAAAAGAAAGCTGTTTTGGGCTGCAATGATGAATTGATTATCATGAAAGGAATCCCATGGAGCCTTTTTCTCTCATTTTATCAGGACGAAACCGGTGTGTTGAATCACTCAAGCTCTGTCTATCAGAAAAATATTATTGGAGTTACGACCATTTTAGGTGAGGAAGGAAAAGAAAGAGGGGTCAGAGAAAAGGACGGGGGAAGTGGCGGAGATAAAGCTGTTACAGTAAGCGAAAGCCTGAGAAAAGAATGTCAGGTGCTGAGACTGGATAATGAAAGCGGCAGAGGTCGAATGGTAAGAAAAGAAATATTGTCTGTGCTGAATTCATTGGAAAAATATGAAAAGTCGCCTTTTCATGATTATATTTTTGTGTCTGCACTCAGACCAATGAAAATGCTGGTCACTATGGTGAAAGAGGCGGATAAAAGAGAAGATGAAGATAAATATGGTTATTTTTATGATTTCCTGACCAGCTTTAATATGTATGCGCAAAACTCTATGCGGTCTGACAGGCAGTTTACAGAGGTGCCGGATTTTAACATTCGCATATATGAAACTCCGGCGAAGATGAATGCATTTTATAATGCTGTTATTTATAATCTGAAATCGCTTTTAAACGAACTGGGGCCAAGTGAAAAGAAAAGGCATGAATATGAATTCCTGACATGTCCCGGTGTGGCCAATAATATGCAGGTAAGGGAGATTTATCCGGAGCTGATAGAAGATAAAAGACTGTTTCTTGTAGATATGCCGGAAAAGCAGGTTTACAGTCCCTGGCTGATGTTCGTAATGATGGCTCATGAGGTGAGCCATTTTGTCGGAAGGGGAATCAGGCAGCGAGATTTTCGGTATGAGTGTCTGGTAAAAATGGTTTCAGACGTCGTGGTGATATATCTGTATGAGAAATTATCCGAATATCTTAAGGACGAAGAACACTATAATGAAATAACTCATCTGGAAGATGGCGGGAGCTATTGGGAGGTACTTGAGAATGAAATAGTACAGCAGCTGGAAAGCTATATGGAGTGGGAGGATAAGGATAAGTTTATAGAGAAACGTTTTGACAGTGACAGCCTCGACAGAGAAAACGGAAGGGAATACTGGAAAAAACGTATTCATCAGTATGGATACCATAGCGATATGCTAAAAAAACTGATGCTGGAGCATTTGTGCTGGATATGTGGGGAACGGAAGATTTATGCATATTTGTCCAAAAGAGAGTATATTTATCAACTGAGCAAAGGGAAAAGCGGCGAACAGGCGCGGGGAGATGAGAGAAGACTTGAAAATAATCTGGAAAAATGGTTATTGGAATTTTGCCGGGTTTCAGAGTGGAATCTTTCTGATTGGGGAGCCTATGCAGTAATCGATAAATTAATGTATCTGTTAAAGGAGTGCTTTGCTGACTTAGGCGCGGTGATGCTTCTTAATTTGTCAATGGAAGAATATCTGAAATCCATCCTCCTTGGTGCATATGACCAGGGAATAGACATTGAAACACTGATTGGACAGACGGAGGGGATTATCCGTGGAACTTTAGTGTGTCTGTGTATGATAAGCAACGAAGACGACTGCCCGCAGAAATGGTCGTTTGATGAGGTGGTTGAGATATCAGAGCAGGAAGGGGATATTTCAGTCCTGGCTTCTGTTCTGTGGGAAAAGATGTGTACTTACGGGGAAAATTATAAAAAGGCGTTCTGGGAAACTCAGGACGAGGAGGAGATTATATATCATAGTTCTGTTCTGGAAGATGCGTTGCAGTACCTGATAAGGTGCCGTAAAAATTTTTCATCTCAGATGGAAGAAAATATGGGGGCAATGCAGAAAGAAATTCTGGAAATGTTTCATGCGTTTTCGAAAGAAAATGTTGAGTCGATAATTCTTGATATTCGTAAATATATAGATACTTATCAGCAAAAGCTGAAAGACGATTTGGATAAATGTGAAAGAGACAGATAGAGAAGGGATTAAGGAAGATGCTTGAAGAACAGGTTCAGGCTTTTGCCAGTGCGTTCGAAAAGGAACTGAAAGATAGTTTTTCTGAGTTGGCGGAAGGAGTGCAATTTTTTTACTCATAAGAAATTCTCAAAAAGAATATCCTTGGATTGTCGGTCCAAAAGATTATAGCTGGTCGGCATTTTCCGGTATGAAAGAAAACGAGGCGTGGCTGGAATATTTTCAGACGATTATAAACGAAACAGATGAGGATTCAGATAAAGAAATAAGTGAAGTTCTCAGAAGGTCTGCAGAAAAGGAAAAGATTATATATTATTTTTGTGAGAAAGGCAAAGATGATTCGTGGATAAAAGAAAAGAGCTTTGGAGGCAAAAAGGACGTTCTCTGGCTGGTACGCGGGAAGGTAAGGGGAGAAGCTGTATCAGCGATACTCAGGGATGTTATGGAGAAAACCAGAGAAGAACTGTCGGACCTGATTTTTCTGTCTTATTATAGACAGATACCCTACATAGAGGAAAGACTTTTCCGGGCTGTGAAAAATAAAGAGGAGATTCGAAATAGCTATACGGAAAGTCTCTGTAAAAAATCAGGGGGAATTGACAGAGAATTTATCTCTCTTATTTCTGCAAGGAAATATGAAAAGAGAGAATTATTTTCCAGAATTTATTTAGGAGAATTGCCGCAAAGCCAAATGGAGATTTCCTTTGAGGGAAGGAACAGCAGTAAATGGAAATTTTCCAGTGGAAATCTCAGGTTCGTCAGGAAGGTTCTTGAAACGGCAAAAGGCGAAAGGGTACTGGTGGTTGGCAGGGAAGGGGAAGAACAGGTGATGAGGGGAATTGCGACCTTGGGAGAAAGTGTTGGAAATCAGATTACATTTAATGGCTATTTAAAATGGAAGCTGACAGGTAACGGCAGGGAGCTTTTGCATTATGAAGAAGGAAGATTTCATTTTTCAGATGAAAAACAGACAGAAGTGATGGGACTTGACGCGTTACATTTAGAGAATGAAAAGGATATTAAGGATACTATTTATGCTTTGAAGGAACAGGCGCATGGAACTTCGGCGGTATTCTTAGATGGCAAAGCGTTTGAAGATGAGCTTGACAGGCTTGACAGGAATAATCGTTTATGCAGAATAAAGCCCGTTTCCATTTCTAAATCAGAGTATGGTGAGGAAGAAAAAAAGAGGTTCAGGGAACTTTTGATTGGACTATCGGCTATAGACGGAGCGTTGATAGCAGATTATCAGGGAAATATACATGCGATTGGCGCGATACTGGATGGCGAAAGCGTTGTTGAAGCGGATATGGCCAGAGGGGCAAGATATAATTCCCTGAAAAATTATGTGAACTGGCTGGTAGGATGCAGAGAATATGAGCGCAATCAGTGCTTTGCGGTTATTATTTCAGAGGACGGCGGGATAGATGTGGAGATTGCCGATACTGGTGGAGAGAAAGTGTAAGCACCGCTTATAATTCCTCATGAGGCAGTATCCTTTCCGCATACTCCCCCGGCGCGCATCCGCAGTATGTCTTAAAATACCGGGAAAAATGCGCCTGATTATGAAAACCGCACAGCTGCGCAACTTCTTTTACCTGCAGGGCCTCGTTGCTCAGCAGGTTTTTTGCTTTTTCCAGACGGGCGCGGAGTAAATCATTTTTGGGGGTGGAGGAAAAAAAGCTGCGGTAATAGGCGTAAAACTGGCTCTTTTCCATATTCATACATTTGCAGAGACGTTCCATGTTCCAGTCCTCTCCGCACTCGGTAAGCATTTTAAGACGCAGATTTTGAAATAAGGGATAGAGGTTTCCGGCATTTTCTTTTTGGGCGGAAGCCTCTGTGAGCCCGCGGGCGATGGTCAGGAACAAAAGGGTTATCAGGGAATGAACGGCCTCTTCCTGGTAGGAAAGAGGTGAAAAATACTCCATCTGCAATCGGGAGATACAGGAATTTATCTGGTCTGTGTTGTTCGTATAAAAAACAGTGTTTTCGGGGAGATGGAAACACTCAGCCGGATTTTTATCGGAAGAAAAGTGAAGATAGCTGTTGTAAAACCGGCGCACGGCCTGATAGTGCTGAGGCGTACCGGGAGTATAAAGAATACAGGCGTTTTCCCGGGTGATGACAAGCCGTTCCTCTAAATAGACCTTCATGGGGGATTTGAGCATGAGAAAAAGGAAATCGCCGCTTCCCGAGGGGCGGAAAATAGTGTCGTAGTCCTGATTGGAACGGTTGTATTCACAAAAATTCAGTTTATACATAATAATGCTCCCTTTTTGTTTCGAGGATAACATATGACCGGAAGAAAAGTCAAATATACCGGAGAAAATGAGATGGGAAAAAGGGCTGTCCGGACTTATAATAAAAATAAAAAATGGAACTCAAAACAGTAACTGGCCAGACGGCGCAGGAAGGACGGTTACGGAACTTTAAGTGGAGGTTGGAAATGAAAAAAGCGGAAATTATTGTGGACAGATACTATCTGACAGGCGAGGTGGATAAGAGAATCTTCGGCTCTTTTATCGAGCATTTGGGACGCGCGGTGTACGAGGGAATTTATCAGGAAAACAGCCCGTTTGCGGACGAGCAGGGACTGCGGAAGGATGTGCTCGCGCTGGTAAAGGAGCTGCGCGTTCCCATTGTGCGATATCCGGGCGGGAACTTCGTGTCAGGCTATCACTGGGAGGACGGCGTGGGGCCGAAGGAGGAGCGCCCCTCAAAGGTGGACTTGGCATGGCAGGTGATTGAAACCAATCAGTTCGGCTTAAATGAGTTTGCGGACTGGGCAAAGAAAGCGGGCTCCGAGGTGATGATGGCTGTGAATCTTGGAACCAGAGGGCCGGAGGACGCCAAAAATATACTGGAATACTGCAACTTTAAGAAAGGCACTTATTACAGCGACCTGAGAAGAAAACACGGCTATGAGGAGCCTCATAACATTAAGCTCTGGTGCCTTGGTAATGAGATGGACGGCCCCTGGCAGATGGGCCACAAGACTGCAAAGGAGTACGGGCGCGTTGCGGCGGAGACCGGCCGCCTGATGAAGTTTATGGACCCTGACATTGAGACGGTGGCCTGCGGAAGCTCTTCTCTTTCCATGGATACTTTCGGATACTGGGAGGAGGAGGTTTTGAGCGAGTGCTACGACCATGTGGATTACCTTTCCCTCCATCAATACTATGGAAACAGGGACAACAATACGCCGGAGTTCCTTGCCAATTCCAAGGGAATGGACGAGTTTATCTCCTCGGTTCTTTCTATTGCGGACTGCGTGAAGGCAAAGAAACGGAGCAAAAAGCAGATTAACCTTTCCTTTGATGAGTGGAACGTATGGTATCACAGCAACGAGGCGGATGAGAAGCTGGAAAAATGGGTTCAGGCTCCCCACCAGCTGGAGGATGTCTACAATTTTGAGGATGCGCTTTTAGTGGGAAGTATGCTGATTACCATGCTGCGCCATGCGGACAGAGTGAAGGTGGCCTGTCTGGCACAGCTTGTAAATGTGATTGCTCCCATTATGACTTCTGATACCGGCGCATGGCGGCAGACAATCTTTTACCCTTATATGCATGCCAGCGTGTATGGAAGGGGAACAGTTTTAAATACGCTGGTAAAGGCTCCCTCTTATGAGAGCAGGGCTTACGGGGAGGTTTCTTTCCTTGACAGTGTCTGCATATGGAATGAGGAGGAAGAGGAGCTTACTGTTTTTGCCGTAAATAAAAATCTGGAGGAGGATATGGAGGTAAGCTGCGATTTGCGGCAGTTTGAGGACTACAAGGTTACAGAGCACATAATCCTGACAAACGACGATATGAAGGCTGTCAACACGGAAAGTAATCCCGACTGCGTAACGCCGGTTTACGGAAATGCTTCTCATATGGAAAATGGACATTTCACAACAGTGTTTGGAAAGCACAGCTGGAACGTGGTGAGGCTGAAAAGGTCGTAGAACAGACTGGGAGAAATCACATGAAATATTTCGAGGAAAAAAACGGCGCTTTAATTTTCCGGGAAAACGGGGAGACGGTAAAAGTTGAAGGCTGGGCAGAGAACAGCCTCAGGGTAAGAGGAGGGATTCTTACCGATATTTCGGAGGAAAGCATTGCGCTTCTTCCGTCAAAGCCGCTTTCGCCGGAAATAAAGATTGAGGAAAGGCGGGCCAGCATTACCAATGGCAAAATCAAGGCGGTGCTGGAGGTGCAGACATGGGGAAACGCCCTGCAGATTACCTTTTTAAATCAGAAAAACGAGGTGCTGCTGAGAGAAATTTCCGACGGTGGCGCGCTCTGCAAGAGAGCGCGCCATTACAAAACGCTGCCTGGGGGAGGGTTTCTCCTGAAAGCTTCCTTTGAGTCCAATCCTTTCGAAAAGATTTACGGAATGGGACAATACCAGCAGGAAAAGATGAATTTAAAGGGCTGTAATCTGGAGCTGGCGCACAGAAATTCCCAGGCCAGCGTTCCTTTTTATATTTCCAGTCTGGGGTACGGCTTTTTGTGGCACAATGCGGCAATCGGCGAGGTGCATTTCGGCTTAAATACCACCGAGTGGGTGGCGGAGAGCACAAGACAGCTGGACTACTGGATTACCGCGGGGGATACGCCGGCGGAAATTGAGGAAAATTATGCAGAGGTTGCAGGCAAAGCGCCGATGATGCCGGAGTATGGTCTGGGCTTCTGGCAATGCAAGCTGCGTTATTACAATCAGGAGCAGGTTATCAGAATCGCGGAGGAGTATAAAAAGAGGGAGATTCCTCTGGACGTCCTGGTGATTGACTATTTCCACTGGCCGAGGTGCGGGGATTACCGGTTTGACGAGGAGTATTTCCCGAATCCGAAAAAGATGGTGGAGCGGCTTCACGAGCTGGGAATCGAAACCATGGTTTCCGTCTGGCCCCAGGTGGATACCCGAAGCGAAAATTATGAGGAGATGAAGCAGCAGGGGCTTCTGGTAAAGATTAATTCCGGGATTGATGTGCAGATGCTTTTTGACGGCAACAATGTATTTATGGACGCCACCAACCCCAGAACCCGTGAATATGTGTGGGGAAAGATAAAGAAAAATTATGCAGACCTTGGCATCAACGCTTTCTGGCTGGACGAGGCGGAGCCGGAGTTTGCCACCTATGATTTTGACAATTACCGTTATTATGCGGGGCCGGTTGCGGAAAAGGGAAATATTTATCCCAGAGAATATGCAAGGCTGTTCTACGAGGGGCAAAGGGCAAACGGCCAGAAGGAGATTGTAAATCTTATCAGATGCGCGTGGGTGGGAAGCCAGAAATACGGCGCGCTGGTGTGGTCGGGCGATATTTTTTCCTCCTATGAGGATTTACGGAAACAGATATGCGCAGGACTCCATATGGGACTTGCCGGAATCCCATGGTGGACTACAGATATCGGCGGCTTTCACGGCGGCGTGACGGAGGATGAAGGGTTCAGAGAACTGCTTATCAGGTGGTTCCAGTTTGGAACCTTCTGCCCGGTAATGCGGATTCACGGCAGCAGGCTTCCCTTTACCCCGATTGTCAACAAGGCCGGAGAGGTGCGGGAAAAGACCGGAGCGGACAATGAAATCTGGAGCTTCGGTGAGGAGGCTTATCCTGTCCTTAGGAAGTTCATAGGTATCAGGGAGCGCATGAGGGATTATACCAGAGAGCTTATGCGTCAGGCTCATGAAAAGGGAAGTCCGGTTATGAGAACGCTGTTTTATGAGTTCCCGGCAGATGATAATTGCTGGGATATCACGGACTCCTATATGTTTGGCCCGGATATTCTGGTGGCGCCCGTGGTGCATGAGGGTGCGAGAAGCAGGCAGGTATATCTGCCAAAGGACGCGGAATGGGTGCTGGCAGGAAGCGGAAAGCGCTATGAGGGCGGTAAGAGTTATGAGATAGAGGCGCCGATTGAAACTTTGCCGGTGTTTTTAAGGGATGGAAGACAGGGGTATCTGGTGGAGATGTTATAAGTGGTATAGCTGGCGGTGCGACATTCAGATATAGTCATATTCCTTCGTCGGCACGCTCTCGCTCTATAAAAACGCAGCAGTGGCAGGTTCGTGAAAAACCTCACCAACCACTGGCGTTTTTATAAGGCCTCCTTCAGGAATATGACTCTCTCTGAACTGTGTATTGACAGGCTGATGTTATGGAAATTTTGGGCGGGGAAGGTGTGTCATACCTAGCCGGCACAGTTGGGAAAGGGACACCATGTGAGACAGGATACCTTTCACTAAGCCATACCAAATTATAATATCACTGGCAAGCCTAAGCCAGCTCATAAGGTTTTGCCTGTCCTTAAGGAGCCCTTATAAAAACGTCGGTGGTTAGCGAGGTATCGAGATGCGCAGCAGCTCGCGAGCTTATCCACCGCTGCGTTTTTATAGAGCGGGAGCGTGGCGACGAAGGACAGGCAAAACCTTTTGAGCGTCCCGCCCTTGCCCCCTTTCAATCATCCTCCCAGTCATCAGCCAGCGGCAGGGAAAAAATAAACTCCGACCCCACGCCCTCCGTACTGATTACATTAATATGCTCTCCATGGGCGTGGATAATTTCCTTCGTAATAGACAATCCAAGCCCCGTCCCTTTTTTGTCTTTTCCCCGGGACAAATCGGATTTATAAAATCTGTCCCAGATAAGCTTCAAGTCGTCCTTGGGGATACCGATTCCACTGTCCTTCACGGAAATGAAAACCTTATTATGCTTTTCCGTGGTTTCGATTTTAATAATAGAGTCAAAATGGCTGAATTTAATGGCATTGTCCAGAAGGTTATAGAGCACCTGCTGGATTTTTCCCACATCCGCGTTCACGAACAGCTCGTCGCCTGTCAGAATCAGCTCAATCGCCATGGTCCTGCTTTTGCAGGTCCCCTCAAAGGAGGCGGCGGTGTCGCGGATGATGCGGTTGATATCAAAAATGCTCTTGTCCAGCAGGATTCCTTTGGTATTCAGGTTATTTAAGGTCAGCAGGCTGTTGGTAAGCTTAATCAGCCGTTCGGTTTCATTTAGGACGATGGTTACATATTTCTCATAAAGCTCCGGGGGAATGGTTCCGTCCAGCATGGCTTCCAGATAGCCCTTGATGGAGGTTAAGGGGGAACGGAAATCATGGGAAACGTTTGCCACGAATTTTTTCTGGTCGTCCTCGGATCGTGCAATCTCGCTGGCCATGTAGGAAAGGGTGGCGCCCAGATAACCTATCTCGTCCTCGCTTTCAATTTGAAATTCATAATGCATATTTCCGGAGGCATACTGCTCCGTGGCTTCGGTGATTTTCCGCAGGGGCAGGTATACCATTTCCGTAAAGAAAATCAGGATAATCATGGAAAGCAGAAACAGTATAATCAGCATCAGGTATGAAATGTTTAAAAGGCTGTTGCAGGAAGCGGTAATGTTGCTCAATGGGTAGTGAATCACCACATATCCTTTTACCTTATAATTGGAAGTGATTGGGGCGAATACGCTGAGCTGGTCTTCTTTAAAACTGTCAAAAAAAGTACCGGTGGTATAGTAGGAATTTCCCGTGCCGGTGGGGTCAAAGCCCTCGATGACGGTTTCATTTTCCACATCAACAGGCGCTTTGGAATTTAAGACCATCCGCCCCGAGGGATTGATAATCCACAAGGTGGCGGAGAGGTAGGTATCCAGGGCGTCCAGTTGTTTTTTTACGGTGTCCAGCGAGGTTTCATTGTTATATAAATCGGAGGCGTAGGTATTGGCGATCAGGGTGGCCTCACGGTAAAGGGCTTCCGCCCGTTCCCGCTTTAACTGCTCCATGGTCATATTGCTTACAAAGGTGGCGACCACCACAAAGCCGAAGAAGCCGAAAATAAAATAGGCCAGCAGAAATTTTAAGTAGAGGGTTTTTCTCATCTTTTTACCTCAAATTTATAACCGATGCCCCAGATGGTGGCAAGGCGCCAGCCCGGATGGTCGTCTATTTTTTCACGAAGACGTTTGATATGTACGTCTACGGTTCTGGTATCGCCGATATAGCCGTAACCCCAGATTTGGTCGAGGAGCTGTTCCCTCGTAAACACATGGTTGGGCGAGGATGCGAGGAAATACAAAAGCTCTAGCTCCTTGGGAGGCATTTCCACGGTTTTTCCTCGATAGATAACGGAGTAATTTGTGCGGTTCACAACAAGGTCGGGATATTCCACACATTCAATATCCGGCGTTTTATCGGCGGCGGGAGCGGGCTTGTATCTGCGAAGCACAGCCTTTACCCTTGCCACAAGCTCCTTGGAATCAAAGGGCTTTTCCATGTAGTCGTCTGCGCCTAATTCCAGACCAAGCACCTTGTCGAAAATTTCGCCCTTTGCGGACAGCATAATAATGGGTGTGGAGGATTTGGCCCGGATTTCCCGGCACACCTGATAGCCGTCGATGCCGGGCAGCATCAAATCAAGCAGAATTAAGTTGGGCGCAAAGGAATCCGCAAGGAGAAGGGCGCTTTCCCCGTCGCCGGCAATTTTGGTTTCAAAGCACTCCTTTGTAAGGTATAAGGATATCAGCTCGGCAATATTGTTGTCGTCGTCTACAATTAAAATTTTTTGTCTGTTTACCATATCATTCCTCTCATTTCCATGCCGCTTTTTGAAGATGGCATAAGGCTGTCCGAAGCTTTCTTTTCTCAGTCTTTGAAGGTTACGATGGTTACGCCGCTGTCGCCTTCTCCAAATTCGCCGAGACGGTAGGATTTTACATACCTGATTTTCTTTAAATGGCTATGGACTGCGCTGCGTAAAGCGCCGGTTCCTTTACCGTGCACCACTCTGACGTTTGGCAGGTGGGCTAAATAAGCGTCGTCCAGATATTTGTCAAGCTCGACCAGAGCCTCGTCCACGGTACGGCCAAGCAAATTGATTTCAGAAGAAATCGACATGGACTTTGACATTTTAATTTTGCCTGAGTGCCCGGAGCGGCTTTTCTGTAAAGCGGAAATTCCGGGAGGGGTTTCGTCCGCAATCCGCATCAAATCCTTTACGTTCGCCTGGGAGCGCATGATTCCGCACTGTACAAACAGATTCCCTTTATGGTCGGGAAGGCTGCTTACGGTTCCCGTAAGCCCCATGGTGACAATCTTCACGCTGTCGCCGATTTTGAGCTGTTCCGGTTTCAGCTTCCCGCCCTTTTCGCCGGCAGGATTTTTTACTGTCAGTTTTTCGTTTTTCTTTCCGATTTCACCCCGGAGCCGCTCTCTTGTCTTTTCCAAATCCTTCAGGGAAGCGCCGGGGCCGGCCTTCTGATAGACGCGGATGGTTTCGTCGGCGAAATCCTTGGCGTCCTGCAGAATCTGTCTGGCCTGCTCGTTGGCATCCCGCAGAATGCGGTCTTTGTTTTTGTCTATTTTTTCATTCTTTGCCTGAAGCTTTTCCTTCAGGGCTTTGATTTCCTCTTTGTAGGAGACAATCTCCAGACGCTCGTTTTCAATGGTTACCCGGCTGTTTTCAAGGTCGGTGAGCAAGTCTTCAAAGCTCTTGTCCGCGGTGGTAATCTGCCCTCTGGCGGCTTCAATGATATAATCCGGAAGCCCTAACTTGGAGGAAATGGCAAAGGCGTTGCTCTTTCCGGGGATTCCGATAAGGAGCCGGTAGGTGGGGGCTAAGGTTTCCACGTTAAACTCGCAGCAGGCGTTTTCCACAAAGGAGGTGGAAAGGGCATACACCTTAAGCTCGCTGTAGTGGGTGGTTGCCATGGTGCGGATACCCCTGGTGTGGAGGTGGTCCAAAATGGCGATGGCCAGCGCGGCGCCCTCTGTAGGGTCGGTGCCGGCGCCCAGCTCGTCAAAAAGACACAGGGAGTTTTCGTCCGCATTTTTTAATATGGATACAATACTGGTCATATGGGAGGAAAAGGTACTGAGACTCTGCTCGATGCTCTGTTCGTCGCCGATGTCCGCAAAAACCTCCGTAAACAGGGAAAGCTCGGAACGGTCAAGGGCGGGAATGTGAAGCCCGGCCTGCCCCATCAGGGTAAAAAGCCCCACCGTCTTTAAGGAAACGGTTTTGCCGCCGGTGTTGGGGCCGGTGACAACCAAAAGGTCAAAATCCTTTCCCAGATGAATGTCAATGGGAACCACCTTTTTAGACGGCAGCAGAGGATGGCGTCCCTTTCGGATATTGATATAATGCTCCTCGTTAAAAAGTGGCATGGTCGCATTTTCCTCCATGGCAAGGGAGGCTTTTGCAAATATAAAGTCCAGAGCGGTCATTGCCCGCTGGTTTTCTCTGATTTCATGGATATGCTCGCCGGCCTTTCCGCTTAAGGAGGCCAGAACGGCCTCGATTTCCTCTTTTTCCCTGATGGCAAGCTCCCGCAGCTGATTGTTCAGGTTTACAATGGCGGCAGGCTCGATAAAAAAGGTGGAGCCGGTGGAGGACTGGTCGTGAACCATGCCGGACACCTGATTTTTATACTCCGCCTTTACGGGGATACAGTATCTGTTATCGCGCATGGTAATGACGGCGTCCTGCAGATAGCTTCTATAAGAGCCGTTTACCATGGAATTTAGCTGGGAATGGATTTTGTCGCCGGTCTGGGCAATGGAGCGTCTCACATGCTTTAAGCCCGGACTTGCGTCGTCGGCAATTTCATCCTCGGAAAGGATACAGTGGCTGATTTCCTTGGCCAGGGCGGTCAGAGGCTCCAGCGTCTGGAAGTAGCCGGTCAGGGAGGTTTCCATTTCTTCCCCCCGCGCGCCTTTTCCATAGGCTTTTATTCTGCTCACGTTATCTAAGAGCCCGGCGATTTTTAAAAGCTCGGAAGCGGACAGAGAGCTGCCGATTTCCAGACTGCGCAGGGAATAAGAGACGTCCCTGTTGCCGCCAAAGGAAGTGGAGCCTTTGGCAAAAAGCATGGAAAGCGCGTCCGAAGTTTCCTGCTGGGCAATGGTGATGTCGGACAGATTATCAAAAGGCTTTAAATCCCTGCAAAGGGCCCTCCCTGGCTCGGAGGTGGCCTTTGCGGTTAATAAATCGATTATTTTTGTATATTCCAATGTGCGTAAAGCTTTTTCATTCATAAATCTTCTCCCTGTCCCCACGGCAAGGCGGGGACATTCTGTCCACAATAAGGCAGCACCATGCAATCCGGTGCATGAAAATGTAACGTTATGCTTATTATACATAATTCTGTGGGAATTGAAAACCTTTTCGAAATTAAAAGAGTCAGTCTAAAAAGAGTCAGTCGGCTTCCGTGTATCGGATAATATCTCCCGGGGTACACTCCAATACAAAGCAGATACGTGCAAGAACATCCGCATCGATTTTTTCCACATGCCCGCCGTACCATTTGTCGATGACTTCAAAGCGGGCGTTAATCGCTCTTGCCAGCATGTTTCTGTTAATGCTTTTTTCGTCCATGAAGGTCTTAATATCAATCGTTATTTTGCCATACTGATTCATTGTATACAATTCATTTTTCATAAGATACCTGCCTTTACATACATACTATATGAAAAGTAATTGCTTGACGAATCCCATTCATATAGTTACTATTTAAACAGTAATGATTCGGCGTGTTAAAACTGCGCGGATTGGTATAAACAGAAAGTATGAAAGAGAAAATCAAATGCTTTTAACTGTCTTAAGCTGGCTGTATATGTTTACAGTCTGCACATTAATTGGAACAGGAATTCTGAGCCTGTTCAAAAACAGATATTTTACCTTAATGTATTACCTGATTGCGGGAGTAATAACTGTTACCGTCTATACGGAATTTTTCAGTATTTTTGCAAAGACGGGAATGCTTGCTCACATGCTGCTTCCGGGAGCGGCGCTTTTGGCAGGGTTTAGGAGCAAAAACAGGCTTGAGGCGCTGTGGCAGAGATACCGTCCTGTGGTATGCTCATGGGAAGGATTTTTTTACTGCTGCTTTATTTTGCTGATTGCCTTTTTTACATCCAGAGGCGAATTTCATACGGATACCAACATTTACCATGCGGCGGCAATACGAATCTATGAGGAGTACGGGCTGATTAAGGGACTTGGCAATCTGCAGCTTCACTATGCTTATAACAGCTCTTATCTGGCCTTTGCGGCTGTTTTCAGCCTGGGATGGCTGCCCGGCCCGGCGCTGCATACCACCACCGGTTTTCTGGAGGTGGCAATGTGCCTGTACGCTTTTCGTGGACTTAAGGACTTTCGCCGGCATGGAAACCATGTTACAGATATGATGAGAATCGGCATCTTGTTTTATACGCTGGTGAATGTGACCCGAAGTATGTCCCCGGCCACGGATTACGCCGCCATGTTCTTTGTATTGTTTGTGATTACCGCATGGTGCGAAAATCTGCTGGAGGGGGATTCGGATACCACCCTGTATTCTCTGCTGTCCGTTGCGGCGGTCTATACCGCCACACTGAAATTTTCAGCGGGGCTTCTTGTGCTGATTGTGCTCTGGCCGGCATTCTGCCTTATCAGGGGCAAAAGATGGAAAGAAATTGCAGCTTATCTTTTCTGTGGGTGCCTGGTTTTATGTCCTTTTCTAATCAGAAATTATCTGATTTCCGGGTGGCTGCTTTATCCCTTTAACGGCATCGACCTTTTTGCCCCGGAATGGAAAATACCGGAGGAATATCTGGTGCACGACGCAAATCAGATTAAGGTCTGGGGACGATGCCTGTACGATGTGGCAAAGGTGGACATGCCGGTAAGGGAATGGCTTCCGATTTGGTGGGAAAATCAATTCCGCTATGAAAAGATGTTTCTGGGCGCGGTGATTTTAAGCGCGTTACTGGAGCTTTTGATATTTGCTGCCAGGGTGATGAGAAAGCGGAAAATGCGGCTGGAGCTTGCGGTGCTCTGGCTCGCCATAGGGGGAAGTCTTGCCGTGTGGTTTTTCATGGCGCCGTTTATCCGGTACGGCCTTGGTTTTTTGCTCGCCGTAATTATGATTGCGGTGGGGGAGTATTTGAGCGGGGAAAAGAAGGGCTTTTATGGGATTGCAGCAGGGAGCCTTTTGTTCTGCATTATAGTCTCAGTGAGCCCTTACTGGGATCAGTATGTTACCGACGCCGGCGTGTTTGTGAAACAGACATTAAAAGACCCTTATTATATTGTGCAGAAGGATTATGAAAAGGGGAATATGGAGAGCTGTGAGATAAACGGAAATATTATCTGGTATTCTGCGGAGGAGGAAATTAACAGCTATCATGTTTTTCCTGGGACATGCTATGAGTTTATGCTGGAGAGAAGCGCGCTGATAGGAGATGAAATTACGGACGGGTTCCGGGCGAAGTGAGGCCGGGGAAAGAGACGCTTTCAGGTGACTGGAAATCCATTTTTACTACAAAATAGCTGCCCGCAAGCTTATCATGCATAAGGAATCACAACAACCCTCTTTCAAAAATTTTCAGTTCATGATTTACTTTTCGTGGGGAAGGCTGTAATAATAGTTGGAAAGACCAACGAGTTTTGGTACAATAATAAATAATTCCGGGGAAAGGAAAGTAAATTTATGCCAAAGTATATGATGTAAAGAATTTAAAGAGGAAAATCCGACCGGAGAGTGAGAATAAGGTAAACAGTCCCTGGAACATTGCGGCCGGTCATGGAAAGGTTTGTGGAGCATTTCACGGACTTGTACGGGCGCTTAGGGGAGAAAAGATTTTAATTGAAGCTGTAGTTTAAAATGGGTGGCCGGTAAGGCCGCACATGTAGTGCAGGAAAGGAAATAAAAGTGACAGGATTTTGGGAAAAGCATAGAAAGCAGATATTTTGGCTGATAGTGGCGGGAGCATTTTTTACAATATACGCATACAATTTTCTGACCCCTTACTGGTCGGATGACTATGCCTATCTTATGGAGGTGCAAAAGGCCGAAAACCTTGGGGACTTGATAAGGCAGCAATATGGGGAATACCTCTCAAACAGCGGAAGGGTGATTGGGCAGTTTAATGTGCGGCTGTCTTTGTCGGTGAGTAAGCAGGCGTTTAATCTTGTGAACAGTCTTATGTTCACCGCGCTGGTTCTTCTGATGTACGCAAATATCCGGCGCAAAAGAAAATATGATATATTTGTGCTCCTGCTTGTGATTACCTTTTTGTGGAGGTTTGCGGTGAGCTTCGGACAGACCATGCTCTGGATATGCGGCGCATGCAATTATTTGTGGGGAAGCGTTTTTATTTTGGGCTTTGTCACCTTTTACCGGTATTTTCTGGCAAGGGCGGATAAGCTAAAGCATGGAATTCTGCTGGCTGCTGCTGCATTCTTTTTCGGCATACTGGCCGGGTGGTGCAATGAGAACAGCTCCGGCGGCGGCTTTCTGCTGGTTTTGATATTCGGACTTAACTTCTGGCAGAGCAGGAGAAAGAGAGGGCAGAGAAGCATATATCCCTTTATGATTTCCGGGCTTTGCGGCATGTGCATAGGGATGCTCGGCATGGTATCCGCACCGGGCGTGAGGAAGCGGAGCGCAACCATGTCGGAGGGAGAGTACACGGGTCTTGTGGGGCTTTTGTCGCGAACCTACAAAATCACCATGAATCTGGAGGAACTGTTCTTTACGGTGATTGCGATTACTGCAATAGTGGTGGTGTTTCTGGTTCTGCAGAGAAAGCTGCGAAGCTGGCAGCAGATTCGAAACAGCGAGACGGTTATATTTCTGGCGGCAGCTGTGGCTACGGGCTATGCGCTGGCGCTGGCTCCGACCCCTATGAACAGGGCTTTTTTCGGTGCAGGCATCTTTTTGTTTATTGCCTGTATTCAGGGAATTGTGGACGTGTCGGACCAGGAGCAGGTAATTAAAGCCGCTAAATACGGTCTGGTCAGTGTGCTGTGCCTGTGGCTTGCGTTTACCTATCTGGACAATCTGGTGAATCTTGCAAGGATTTACAGAGAAGAAAATGAGAGAATCGAACTGATTCTGGCGGATAAAAACGACCCGGAGGGGGACGGTATTGTGGTGGTGCCTCAGCTTCGGAAGGAATTTGAAACAATTTTCAGCACAGCCCACGAGTCCGATATGACGGAGGATAAGGATTACTGGATTAACCGTTTTTATGAGATTTACTATGATGTGGGAAATATCACGGCAATTCCCCGGGAAGAATGGGATGAGCTGTATGGCGAATAAATTGCAGGCAGTCGCGGCTCTGGCAGGAGAGAAAGCTGCGCCGGGGTTAATGGTTTCCCCCTGTAACTTGTGTCCCAGAGAATGCAATGTCATGCGTAAACAAGGCGAGCTTGGCTTTTGCCGTTCGGACGAGCGGATATTTGTGGCAAGAGCGGCGCTGCATATGTGGGAGGAGCCCTGCATCTCCGGGGAAAGAGGCTCCGGGACCGTGTTTTTTTCGGGCTGTAATCTGCGGTGCGTCTACTGCCAGAATTATGAGATTGCCGCCGGGCAGAGAGGAAAGCCTGTTTCGGCGGAGCGTCTTGCGGAGATTTTTCTGGAACTGCAAAAGAAGGGGGCGGAAAATATCAATCTGGTTACCCCCGACCACTATGTGCTTCAGGTGGTGGAGGCTGTAATGAAGGCGAAGACAGAAGGTCTTGTAATTCCCGTTGTATATAACGGAAGCGGCTATGAAAAGAGGGAGATAATCAGAAAGCTCTCGGGAGTTGTGGATATTTTTCTTACGGACTTTAAGTATATGGATGAAAAGCTCTCGGAAAAGTATTCCTCCGCGCCGGACTATCCCTTTGTGGCGAAGGCGGCTCTTTCTGAAATGGTTCAGAGATTGGGAGCGCCGTCTTTTGACGGGCGGGGAATGATGCGGCGGGGCGTGATTGTAAGGCATTTGCTTTTGCCCGGCCAAAAACAAAACGCCAGGGATGTTATCAGATATGTTTATGAAACTTACGGCAATAAAGTGTATCTGAGCCTGATGAACCAGTATACGCCTTTTGAACGGCTTAAGGAAATTTTCCCGGAAAGATGCGCAAAAGGAGGCGATTACAGGGAGCTTTGCCGGAAGGTAACCAAAAGAGAATATGAATCGGTGGTGGATTATGCCCTTTTGCTGGGAGTGGAAAACGCTTTTATACAGGAGGGCGATACGGCAAGGGAGAGCTTTATCCCGGCCTTTGACGGGGAAGGGGTCTGAGCCTGATGCCGGCTGCGGCATAAAATTAATTTCGGCTTCCGGCGCAGGCAGTTTATGCTTCCGGAGCCGGTTTCAGACCCTGTTTTTCCGGTACTGCTGTGCCGTACAGCCGGTTATTTTTTTAAAGGATTTATTAAAAAAACGATAGTCGGTATAGCCCACCAATGCGCTGATTTCAGTGATAGAAAGGTCGGTGCCGGTGAGCAGCTCGCAGGCTTTGTCAATTCGGATATGCTGCAGATATTCCACCACACTGGAGCCGGTAGCCTGCCTGAACAGACTTGAAAGATAGCTTTTGCTCAGGAAAAAGTTGTTGGAAAGCTCATCTATGGTTATCTTCTGGGAATAATTTTCCCGCAGGTACTGGATACAGTCGGAAATCAACTGGCGGCGGTATCTGAAAACCGTACTTTCCGTCTGAGTATGGTTAATCTTATAAAATCTGTGGATTTTCAGGAGCAGCTCGCAGAGGGAAAGACGCAGGATATCCATATAATTAAGCTCTTCGGAAGTAAACTCCATATACATTTTTTCATAAAGCTGTTCGATTTCCGTGCGCATGGAGCCGGAGAGCTTTAAATCCGGCGTGTAGATGATTTCCTCCTCATAAAGAGATTTATATAGCATAATATCTGTCAGTTCCGTTAAAATGGAGAGACGGATATTGATGGTATCGATAAACTGCGGCAGGAAGCACAGGTTGTAAACCACCAGATGCTCGGAGTTATTCTGGTCTGTGGGATAAAAGCAATGGGGCGTCCTGGAGTTGATGATATACAGGTCGCCTTTGGACACGGGATAAGTGGTATCATTGTAAACATGGTAGCCTTTTCCGTCGCAGACATAGGCGATTTCAATGAAATCATGGGTATGCAGATTAAGGTCCGCAAAGTTGGTGTGATAATATTTGCCGATAAATAACGGCAGATTTTTTTTCGGAAAAATTTCGTCCGGCGTCATGTTACGAAGCTCCATGGCAGTTCCCCTTTTTAATATTAATGCCGCGTCCCTTTCAGGCTTTTTGACGGGACTTTTATAGTAAATTACTCAAACTTCCCACACCAGTTGGTGTGTTGAACCTTGAAAAGTCAATACTTTACCCCTAAAAGGGACAAATCCCTTGCAGGTGGTATATATAATTGAAATGCCAAAAAACAACTACACAGCAAGGAGGTCTATACCATGTCAAGTATACCACAAATAGCAGATAGCGGAAATAATGTTTCAAATTTTGCCCCCAAATTTATGAAAAGAGTCTTGCCTGGACTTTTCCCGTTATTATGATGCTGTCAGTAGCGCATCGGGACAATGAGGACGACTGGGCAATTTATGAGCTCTGTTTCTGTCTGCTTGATGAAATGGAGGATATTACGTTTAGCTGTACTATGTGCATTATCATAGATGCACTGGAAGATTTCACATATGCGGTACATCCCGATATGTTTTATTATGTGAGGGAGAAGGTATACATTGCCGAAATGAGGAAAATATAAATATGTGTGCTGTCCTGGGAATATAGTGTTCCACTGGAAATTAATTTTGGTGGAACAATATCATCTAAATTATATCGGCAGGCCAAAGCTGGTTTTGGTTCAAACATTGAAAATGCGGAATTTAAATGCTATTATCAATAGAAATGTTAAATCATTTAGAGTATGTTCTGCAATATACAGAGGTGGTAAAAGTGAAAGCTTTTAGAGATATGCCATCATATCGGCCACCACGATCGCTCCGTCCATGAGGGGAATTGGGCCAATAACGCTGACTGGTGCTATTGGGACTACCCTCTGATCGAGCTGGATGGCAAAACCATCGGCATTATCGGTTTTGGCCGTATCGGACAGACGGAAGGCCGGATTGCGAAAGCGATGGGTATGAAAGTATTGGTCTGTGTTCCCTATCCCAATGCCTCCGGTGAGAAAATCGCCGAGTATGTGGATTTGGATACTCTATACGCCAAGGCCGACGTGGTTTCTCTTCACTGTAATCTCACCCCGGAAAATACTGGGATGATAAACAGTGAGAGCATTGCGAAGATGAAGGATGGGGTAATTCTAATCAACAACGCCCGAGGTCAGCTCATAAACGAGCAGGACGTAGCTGACGCGCTAAACGCCGGCAAAATCGCCGCCGCAGGACTTGATGTTGTGTACAGTGAGCCAATAAAGGTGGATTGCCCGCTTCTTGGCGCGAAGAATTGCATTATTACGCCCCATATTTCCTGGGCTTCCAAGGAGTGCCGCCAGCGAATCATGAAGCGTTTTGTCAAGTGCTTTTTTGAGTTATTGACGCAAAACTCTTCAACGTGGCGGGAAACGGGCAGGAAGAACGGACGAAAAACGCGCCTGTGGTCGGTTAGAAGTCGTTTTCGTGGGTAGGTAGTATAAAACCCTTACCCTGTGGATTTTCACGTCTGCAACGCCTTAAAATCAAGCCTTTTCAAGCCCTATTGCGTAACACTCCATTCTGTTCTTTGGGAGAGGTCGGGGGCGCGGGGGCAGAGCCGCCGCATAACATACCGGCAGCCGTCGCAGCAGTGCAGACGGAACGGGGTATAAGGCGGATTGCTTTTCGTAATTGGATGAGGTATAATTCTTTCACCATAGATTGGTAAATTAAGACTTGAAAGGATAATGGTATGAAAAAGAAATATATCATCCTCATCAGTTTTATCCTCGTTGTGGCAGTAGGAATTATCAGCTTTTATCTGCTGACCCGACCTACAGTATTAGGAAATATGAGCAATGAGTATTCAAAGCAAGTCACCGCATCATCTGACATTTCTTTCGTAGGAGAAGCAGGCAATAGGATAAAGTTTGTTTTTGAATCGAATGTTATCAGCGGAAATTTGGACATGACCTTGTACGATTCAGATGGTAATGCTGTTTATACCTTGGATAATGCAAAAGAGTTGGCGACCTATTTTATACTTGAACGTTCCACCACATATACATTGGTCGCCAGGTGTGATAACTTTGTCGGAACGTATAAAATCTTTGTGTATTTAGACAAAGCAAACACATCGACAGATTCCGGGTTATCGGTTCAATAAGAGTAAAGGGCTGTAATCATTCATGTGCATATCCTCCTGCGTCAATATAGGTGTTGCTTACAGTTAAGATTATGCACTCCAGCTTATAACAGGGGCTTTCGAGAATTGCAAACATTTTCCGAAAGCCCCTGTTCCGATGGTGGTATTTAGTATTTCGTTAAATTTCCGTCACCACCGGGCTGACTAAAATCCCGCTTTCATGGAGCTGGTACTCGTAAGCCCATTCGGGGCCGGTGGTTCTCCATGCGTTGGGGCCTATCCAGGTTTCCGTGTGGTTACAGTTGTGGAGGGTTCCAAAGCTGTTAATTCTGTTTCCAAACGCAGTGATTTCCAGAAGATGCTCACCGGCGGAAACATTCGGTATAGTAAGTTCATAAGGGGAAAGCGCAATATTGCCGCAGTCCCTGCCGTCTAAAGCCACGCTCATAACGGGACAGCGGAACTGGGTAACGCTTACGTTCAGGCGGCAGTCCCTGGATACGGTGACAGGAATTTTGTAAGTAATGCTGGCGCCATAGAAGGGAAGTCCCTGTGTGCAGATGTCCCCGAAAGCAAGCCTTTGTACCGGAGGAGTGAGCATACAGCTGCGGCCGGCAACTTTTACGCCGAAATCTCCCAGAAGATACATTGCCTCCACGTTAAATTTATTGTAGTAAGGCATCTCTGCAATCAAAATATTTTCACCCGGCTGTAAATCGGGCAGAGTGACCGTCTGGATGGAACGGTCCGTAAAGTAGCCGTTGATTTCGGAGACCACTTCCTGTCCGTTCAAATACAATTTGGTTTTATCCGCCTGTTCTAAGGCAAGTAAAGGCGCTTTGACTGCAATTTCCGAGTCGATGCGGAAACGGAGAGAGAGCTTATGCCGGATTTTCCCGGAATCCGGGAACACCCAGGGCTGCGGGAAAGCGTCCATTCGAAGCTGATACCCCAGAATTTCGCGGAATTTATTGTCTATGCGAAGGACTTCATCGGGAGCCTGCCAGTCTCCGTCGTCAAATTTTGCCTCTGCAATATCAAGAATCCTGACATTGGGCTCTTCCAGTGAAATATCCATAAAAGCAGGAAGTAGAACCTGTGTCTTTGCGGCAGTTTCTCTGGCTTTTGCAGTTATCTGCGATGAATTGCCGGCGTCCTCCGGAACCAGTAAATACAGCAGGGAATCATGGTCAAACACGGTTTCCTCTATAATCGTATTCCAGCCTGCATTGCAATCTGCCGTACTGCCTGCAGTATAGTTTCCGGTGTCGGCCATGCTGCCTGCTGAATCTTTCGTATGGCGGTAGGGAATCTCTCTGGTTTCTCCGGTCATAGCGTCGTAGAGCACAGGCCGGTAAGCGCCGGAAATCTTAATAGTAAGCTCCTCGCGCTGAGGAATATCAGGATTTGCCATTGGACGGCAGTGGGCAAGGAAGAGCCACTTGCTGCCGTTGTCGTTTCTCATCTGATAAATCAGATTATCGGTCCGCACACCGAGCTGATTGTGAACGTCTACGGTTCTTGCGGGAAGGAGCGCGGAGAGCAGCAGGTTTTCCGCAAATCCAATCTTCTCGCAGGTATCCGCAAAGTCGGAGGCATCGCCGCACAGAAGGGCGTCCACATGGGAAGGAATGGTTCCGGTAAAGATGACCCGTCCGCCTCTTTTGCGGAAAGCCATAAGGCGCTTAAGTGTGCTTCTGCGGATGGTCACGCAGTTGGGAACCACAATCACGTCATATTTCATTTTTCCTGTCATCAAATCGCCATCAGCGTCAAGGGCCTCATCAGGGGTCTGGTCCTTCCAGAGGGATTCGGAAATAAAATCAAAATCAATGAGACCGTAAAGAAGCCATTCCGTAAGCTTGTGGAAATTGTAGTCCATTTCCTGACGGATGCCGTCGGTCTGCTCCTTTGCGCCCCAGTAGAGCCAGTAGGATTCCACAGGGTGGATAACGCCCACTTTTACCTCAGGCGTCCCTCTGGTAAGAGCGGTGTTCAGACGTCCAAAATAATCCTCTATCATAGAATATTTCCGGTACCAGGGAGACTGATAGCCGATGGCTGCAGGGTAATCGCGCTTGGCTTCTCCTGCCATGGAGGTCCAGGTCAGGTGGTGTACTCTTATAGTAACGCCCAGGGCGGCCTGCCAGTCGCCAGCCAGCTTGTGGCCGCGGAAGTCAAAATTCCAGTTGGTAACGCCGTAGAGCTCGCTGAGCATGCCTTCATATCCAAACTGATGAACCGCACTCTGAGCCTGCTTGGCAGTGGTCAGCTCCCGCCAGTCGCAGAGCATGTCGATACCGGGAAGGTCAAAGGAGCGGTAGGAGCGCATGGCCTCTCCCAACGCGGCGGTCTGCGACATCAGGGTGGGTTCTTCCATCATATGGCCTGTCAGGGCAATGTTGTGCTTACGGCACCATCCGCCGATATTGTCCGCAAAGGCGGTAGCAAACCGCTCACAGATATGGTCATGGTAATGGTAACGGTTTACGGAAACCGCGCCCTCAGGGAGCTCCCAGATACACTCGGGAAAGCTTTCAAAGAAATTGCAGCCGTAGGCTTTCTCGTAGGTTTCGGGGAAATCATCCGTAAAAGGAAGAATCACCTTTTTCTTTTCCTCCGCGAATCCAAGAGTCTGCTTATGGCAGAACTGCGGCTCGTCCGTAAAAATGGCGGGAACCGTATCGCCGAAGCTTTCTCCCAGTTCCCGGTAATAGGCTTCATGGGTGAGCTCGATGAATCTGTCTATGGCCCTGGGATTTAAGGTGTCTACATAGGCCTGATTGTTGTACCAGGGGTCATTCCCGGCAATTTCCCTGTATAAATACCAGATGTCAGAGCCTTCCGGTTCCTTTGTGTCCGGGGCAAGGAGCTGATAGGAGGCCAGATAGCCGTTTTCCAGCCTGACCGCATATTTTGCCAGGAATCTGCGGTTACCGCTGCTCACCGGCTGGGCGGAGGAGCCGCCGTATTCGGATTTCACGTCTTCCTTTTCGGGAAGCTCTTCCGGTGAAAATACGAGGAAGCGCATCCGGTAGTCGGGATTTTTGGTCACCAGGCCGCCGGCGGCGCCGGAGGGCCAGCGGTCCTCGTCATAGAGCCAGGTAATCATATCGAGGCTGTTTGATTTTTCATGGGAATAATGCACCATATCCATGAATTCTTTTCCAAGATAAGGGAGGTCCATACCGGTACGGCAGTGAATATGCGCGCCGCCCATTCCCATGGTGTGAAGGTCTTCCAGGGTATGGTCAATATCTTCTTTATTTACCTTGCAGTTCCAGGACCAGAAGGGCGCGCCTCTGTATTCGCTGGTGGGGTTTTGAAACAGCTCCTTCGCAAGGGAGGGGCTGCCGTTTTTCCTGTAAAGCATTTGCTCTGATTCTCCTTTCGTGTTACCTCGGGGGTGTTGATTATGCAGTGAAATCATTTGCCAATGATGTACACAGCATAGTGTAAAAATAAGAAAAAGAATATGCATTTTGTGTGATGAAAGTGGGGTGATTATTCTTTTTTTGTGCTTATTACATGAAGAAAACGCAAATATTCTCTGCAATAATCGGGAAATCCATCATAAATGATTGGATTGTCCATGGAGATTTTTCGCCGTAATCTCTAAAATAATATTATCTTACTTAAGTAAAGAGAAACGAAAAAGAAATGTAGATTTATTAAGGAGGAAAGCAATGAAAAAGAAAGTTTTAAGTGTTCTTATGGCAGCGGCGATGACAGTCGGACTGCTGGCCGGATGCGGCGGCGGAAATGACAGCTCATCGGAAAGCGGCGGAAATGAAGCGGCGGCTCCGGCAGCAGACAGCGCTGAAGACGAGGCGGCTCCTGCGCAGGACAGCGCCGAAGGCGGGGCTTCGGCAGATACGGCAGCGGACGGAGAATATAAGGAAGCAACCATTACCATGCTGGTGGATAAGGAAACAACCACAACAGGAATCGAGGCGGTTTGCGCTCTGGCGAAGGAAAAACTGGGAATCACGGTTGAAATTGAAACCCGTGTAGGCGGCGGAGACGGCGACAATATTGTAAAGACCAGACTGGCGTCGGGAGATATGTCCGATATCTGCCTGTATAATTCAGGATGTAAGTTCTCTATCTTAAATCCTTCCGAATATTTCCTGGATTTGTCTGACCAGCCTTTCATAAGTAAACTGGACGAATCGTTCTTAAGCGCGGTAACGGTAGACGGAGTGGTTTACGGGGCGCCTGCCGGATTATGCAGCGGCGCGGGCGTTGTGCTTTATAATAAAGAAGTATATGCAGAGTATAATCTGGAAGTGCCCCATACCTGGGCGGATTTTTTGAAGAACTGCGACGTACTTAAGGACGCAGGTGAGGTTGCGGTAATCGGAAGCTTTGCAGAGAGCTGGACCACACAGGTTATCTATCTTGGCGACCATTACAATGTTCAGGCGGAAAATCCCGACTTTGCAGCACAGTTTGAAGCCGGCGAGGCGAAATATGCCACCGACCCGGCAGGCTTAAAGAGCTGGCAGAAGGCTGCCGACCTTGCACCTTATTATAATGAAGATTACACAGCCACTACCTACAATATCGCATGCGATATGCTGATAAACGGCGATGGTGCGCATTGGATTATCACTTCCGACGGTGTTTTGAATAACCTCTACAGTAATTATGGTGATGATGTAAATAAGATTGGAGCTTTCGGGGTTCCCGGCGATGATGCCAATAACCATGGAATTACCACATGGCCTGCAGGCGGATTTTATGTAAACAAAACCAGTGAGCATGTAGACGATGTACTGCGGTTTTTAAATTTCTGGTTATCTGATGAGGCTATTGCGGCTTATCTGGAAGTGCAGCCCCCCGCAGGGCCGATTATTGTCAAGGGAGTCAGCCTTCCTGATGATGCATTTGATGCGGTAAAGGATGAGCAGGCGTATATTGATGCCGGAAAAGCATGCACGGCACTGGAATATCAGACGGCAGTTAAGGGCGCAAGCTGTGAGCAGATTACTCAGGAAGTCGGAACCGGACAGATTTCAGCGGAAGAAGCGGCAAAAGCGTATGACGATGACTGTCTGAAGCAGGCGGTTCAGCTTGGACTTGACTGGAAGTAGGAAATTTTTTGGAACAGCCGTCTGCGGAATGCAAGCGGCTGTTTCCGATTATCGTAACCTTAAACTGTGGAATTTAAAATAAGGAATTTGCCAATGAATAAAAAAAAGATGTATTCCACCTGGTTCCTTGTGCCTGCCATGATAGTTTTTCTTCTCATTTTTATCATCCCCACGATGGCCTCTTTCTTTTTCAGTATGACGGTGTGGGATTTTAAAAACTGGCGGTTTACCGGGCTGGACAATTTTATAATGTTTTTTTCTGAACGCTCTTTGAATATCGGTATTAAAAACACGTTGATATACGCGGTTCTCACCAGCGGAATTAAAGTGATTCTGGCCTTTTTTATCGCAGTATTTCTGACAGGAAAAATCAAAACAAAGAACATACAGCGTTCGATTATTTTCTTTCCTAATCTGGTAAGTACCATGGCGATTGGCATTACCTTTACAGCCATGATGCATCCCACCCGGGGACTGATTAACCGTGCGCTTTCCACCTTTGTGGAAAGTAAGATTAACTGGCTGGGGAACCCGGACCTGGCGTTATTTTCCATTATAGGCGTGGATATCTGGAAGGGACTGAGTATCGCCACTGTCATTTATGTGGCGGGCATTCAGTCCATTGACAGAACCTATTACGAAGCGGCGGAAATCGACGGCGCAAACGGCCGCCAGAAGCTTTTTGCAATCACAGCGCCCCTTGCGCGCCCGGCCATGAACTCCGTCATTATTCTCTCTTTTATCGGCGGACTGCGCAGCTTTGACCTTATCTGGGCAATGACAGGAGGCGGTCCCGGATTCGCAACGGACGTAATGGCCTCCATTGTATACAAGCAGTATGCGGCAGGATTCTACGGTCTGTCCACAGCAGGTAACGTAATTATGTTTATTATGATTGCTCTGCTGGCATTTCCGCTGCAGAAGTTTTTGCTGAGCAGGGAGGTGGATTCCTGATGAAAAAAAGAAAAGTATTAACGCTCATAGGTGATGTGGTCGGAATGGTTCTGTGCCTGTTTATATTTGTGACGCCCTTCCTGTATATGTTTTTAAACTCCATTAAAAATAAGAAGGAAGCCAATCTGATGTCACTGGCTCTGCCCACGGAGATTCATTTTGAGAATTATCTGGAAGTGTTAAAGGCCAATAACTACATGCTGATTACGGCATTTAAAAACAGTCTGCTGATTGCATTTTTCTCGGTGGCAATTTTGATTCTTGTGGGCTCCATGGCAGGCTATGTGCTGCAGAGGCGCTCGGACAAGACGATGACAGTTGCCAATGCGCTGATTATGTCCGGGCTGATGGTGCCTCCGGCAATCCTGCCCACAATCTGGGTGCTGCAGGGAATGCATATTTACAAGACTCTGTTTGGAATGATAACGGTGGAGGTGGCGTTATGTATTCCGTTTACTATCATGCTGTACCGCGGATTTATGGGAACCATACCGAAGGAACTGGAGGAGGCCGGACTGATTGACGGCTGCAGTCCTTTCCAGATATTTACGAAAATTGTTTTTCCGTTGTTAAAACCGGTGACGTCAACGGTAATTATTTTAAATGCGGTAAATATTTTTAATGATTTTACCAATCCTCTGTATTTTCTTCCGGGAAATGCCAATGCAACGGTTCAGCTTACGTTGTATAATTTTAAGGGAAAATATGAAAGCTCCTATAATCTGATGTTTGCCGATGTACTGGTAATTACGATTCCCATGCTGATTTTATTTATCTTTTTTAACAAAAAGATAATTGACGGAATGGTGGCGGGAGCTGTAAAGGGGTAATAAAAATATGCGTTTCAGGCGTAAAATGATTTTATCTTATGCGGCTCTGGCCTTTGTCCTTTCGCTGCTCCTTGGTTTATTGTGGTGCTATTTCAATATCAGGGAGCTGCGGATGGAAAAGGTTGACAATCTGAACTTTCTTTCAAGGCAGTTTTCAATTCAGTTTGACAGCGCCTATGACGTTATGAATCAGGTCACGGATTATATACTTTCCGATATGGACATGCTTGACGCCATCAGAGGGCTTTCCAATTCTGATAATCAGTACTATGACAGGATGCGGATAGCTCATGAGACAACGCTGAGAAATAAGCTGAGCAATAACTATCTTCTGTCAAATTTTTACCGGGTAATTTTCTTTAATCCCAATGGAAATCTGGTCTACTGCACCATGAACAATGACGAATCGTTCATTGATATTGTCATGGGCGAGGAGAATAATCAGTGGCTCGGGGAGGCGGATTCGCTTTTCGGGAAACCGTTTCTGACAGGCGTACACAAGGATAACTGGAAAAGAGATAAAAAGGAAGAAATTTTTTCCATGATTCGGGCCATTCAGGGCGAGAAAATGGGTTATATTGAGGTGCAGCAGAAGGCTTCTGTGCTGGAGGAAATGTTTTATCTTCCAGATGACAGCATCAACATCATAGCGGTTCTGCCGGACAATACCGTGCTGTATTCCGATGCGGACGGACAGACTGAAATGTTTATGAATCTGGCAGAAGGAAAAGATGACGGAAATTACCGGCTCGGGGACTGCCTGGTTTCTGTCAGCACCACCAGAGCCGGTGTCAGGATGATTCTGGCGGAAAATATGAAAATGACGGGCAGGGCGGAAAAGAATACTCTGTTTTTTGCATTTTTACTTATTGTATGTGTATTCGGCCTGTTTATGTTGTTTATCGTTCTGATATCCAATCGTCTGACACAGCCAATTCATGAAATCAGGGTCCTGATGGAACAGACGGAAACCACAGACATCGCTAAGGCGGTGAGAATCAATACCACCGATGATGAGATTGTAGCTTTTGGACATGCCTATGAAAATCTTTTAAAACGCCTTGGAGAAGCGGCGGACACGGAAAAGAAGCTGTCAATTTTACAGCTGCAGGCACAGTTCGACGCGCTGCAGGCGCAGGTAAATCCGCATTTTCTCTATAACGTTCTGAATGTGATTTCCACCAGGGGGCTTGAGGACGGCGATGAGGGAATCTGTGAAATCTGCGGAAATCTGGCCGGTATGCTGCGGTATTCCACCAGTAATGTGGAAAGATACGCCCCGGTGAAGGACGAGCTGGATTACATGAAACGCTATGTGAATCTGCTGCAGTTCCGTTATGAGGAGCGGATTCAGGTAACGATTACCTGTGACAAGTCCATAGAAAAGGAAATCCTGCCCAAAATCGTCCTTCAACAGTTAATTGAAAACAGTGTTCTCCACGGCTATAATAATGAAGATGTGGTAATGCGGATTCAGGTAAGAGGCTTTCGGGATAATACAGGATGGTATATCCGAATGGAGGATAATGGCGAGGGAATAAAGGAAGACGTTTTGCATGACCTGCGCCGGGGGATAAAGGAAATCAGGGAAAAGATTCACGTGCGCAACAGTGCGATTGAAATGGAAATAGGCGGTATGGGACTGCTGAATCTGTATGCGAGATTGTATCTTCTATATGCGGATAAGCTGGTTTTTGAGCTGGAAAATACAAAGGAGCGCGGGACTGCAGTTACTATTGGAGTAAAAACGGAGAGGGAAGCAAATGTACAGCGTACTGGTAGCAGATGACGAGCCTGCAGCGCGTAAGCATATTGAAACGATTATTGCCAGAAAGTGCCCGGGGTATTATGTGTCGGGCAGCGTGAGCAATGGCGGTGAAGCGTTAAAGAAAGTAAGGCAGCTTCAACCGGATGTCCTGATTACTGATATACGGATGCCGGTACTTAACGGAATAGAGCTGGTAAAGCGGATTGTGGAGGAAAAGGAAGATATTATTATTGTGCTTGTCAGCGGTTACTCGGATTTTAGCTATGCGCAGTCTGCCATCAGGCTGGGCGTCAGCGATTATATCCTAAAGCCTGTGGTGCCTTTGGAGCTGCAGAGGATGCTGGAGAATATGGAAGAGCGTTTGAAGGTGCAGTATTGGAGGAACAGAAATCTGATTATCCGAAAATTGTGTGCCGGAGACGGGATTTCGGAGAAAATAATCGACAGATATTTCCCGGAAGGACTTTATTATGCTGCGATAATCCGCATGAACGGACTTCCATGCCGTTTTTCAGGATATGGAAGAAAGGAAATTTTTTCCGATATCAATGAGAGGATGCTGATTTACGGGAGAGACGAGAGGGAGATGCTCTGTATCTGCCCCTATGAGCTGATAGAGGAACATGATTTTCTTCGGCTGATACAGTCAGAGATAGAAAAACAAAAATCAGGCACAGAATATTTTACAGTGGTAACGTCAGATGAGCCGGTGAAGACTATGGGGCTGGCGGATACCATTGATAAGCTGTATCAGACTCTGGCCAGAAAGCTTGTATTAGGGAAGAGCAGAGTGATTCATCTGGAGGAACCCGGCAGCGCCGAACGGGAGGGGAATATTCAGGATTATCTGTATCCCCTTCAGGCGTATTGTAAAAAGAAGAACCGTCAGAAGGCGCGGGAGGAGGTAAAGCGGCTTCTGCTTTTGTGGGGGGAGGAGGAACGTCCACAGCTCTGGGTGGAAAATATGTTTAACCATATCCTGTACGTTTTGCAGGAGTTTGGAGAAAAGCTGTCCTGCGAGGGAGAACTGGGGTTCCTGGTTGAGGAGGCTTTTGCCAATGCTGAAAGTATGCAGGAGCTGAGTGAAAATATCGACCAGATTTTGTTTGTCGGTTCGGAAGAAAATCCTGTGTTTGAGAAGATGGATACCCGTGAATATTATGAAAAAGTGATGAAATATATAGGGGATAATTTTTCCAGACAGCTGACGCTTGCTTCCGTTGGGAGGGAGATGGGGATTTCACAGCCATATTTGAGCAAGCTGCTCAGAAAATACGGCGACGAGTCCTTTACGGTGTGCCTGACCAGACTTCGGATGGAGAGGGCGAAGGAGCTGATGAGCGTTCCTGGGCAGAAGCTGTATATTAAAGATATTGCGGAGCAGGTGGGGTATAAGGACCAGTTTTATTTCAGCCGCATGTTTCGGGCTTATACGGGGCAGAGTCCGTCGGATTTTTATAACGGGTGAGAAAATTAATTGCAAAAAACAAAGAATAATTCTCCATTTTTTACAGATAATAACTCCATGACTTGTGTAAAGCAGGAAACTTAAATAACTGTTTAAGGACAGGGATTTATGTTTACAATAAGAGAATGAGCGAACGAAGGAAATGGAGGAAGTGATAAATGAAAGCAACAGGCATTGTCAGGCGGATAGACGACTTGGGGCGCATTGTTATACCAAAGGAAATCAGGCGGACCCTCCGCATCAGAGAAAGCGACCCGCTGGAAATTTTTACCGACAGGGAAGGCGAGATAATATTAAAAAAATATTCTCCTATTGGGGAAATGAATACATTTGCAAAGCAGTATGCGGAAAGCCTTTCGCAGGCATCGGGAAGGACGGCGCTTATCGCGGACAGGGATCAGTTCATTGCCGTTTCCGGCGGGTACAGGAGCCTTTTAGGGAAATCCATCAGCAAGGAGCTGGAGGAAAAGCTGAACAACAGGGAAATGATTCTTGCCTCAAAGGAGGATTCGGATTTTATCCCCATTACCCAGGACGTTACGGACGACTTTACCCAGGAGGCAATAACGCCTATTATCTGCGAGGGAGATATGATTGGCGGCGTGGTGCTGATTGATAACGGTGAGAAAGGGAAGATGGGAGAAGTGGAGCAGAAGCTGATACAGTCGGCAGCCGGCTTTCTGGGAAGGCAGATGGAACAGTAAATGTGTTTTAGGGCAGACAAAAAAGGTATCTCAAAACGGGAAGGTTTTGCGATACCTCTTTTATGCTTATATAAATATTAGATTAAAAATGCTGTAAAAATCAAAGAAAAATTTTACAGCACTTTAATATTAAATATGATACATAACAAGCGCCTCCCGGCAGACTGTCTCGCCCATCTCATAGTAGTCTCTGGAAGTGCGGTTCAGGCGGCAGATAGCAACGCTGCGGTTGGCTTCCTTAGGTGTGTCGCTGATAAATGCAATTTCATCCGTGGCATATTCCTTATCCAAATCCGGGTCGTCCTCCTCCTCGTAAAAGGGGTCGAAAAGCAGAACCCTCTCGCCCTCAAGTCCGGTCAGAAGGACATAATGGCCCACGTCGAGATAGAGATACAGAACCACCACGCCTCCCTTTTCAAGAGCCTGCCATATTGGGCTTCCGGGTGTAAGGCTCACGGTATCCCCGGAGTAATGCTCGCAGCGGAGCGGAAAGTTTTTCCTTTCGCTGAAATGATTGAGCCAGCAGGTCATGTAGCTCATAGCAGCGGGCGAGGTACCGTGCTTGCAGAGCTCGCCCGCTTCATTATATGTATCCATGCAGTAGAGCATGATAAATTTCACAAGGTCGGGAAAAATCTCCTCCCGCTCAAAGAGATAGCGGATGCCGTTTAATATGGAAACGGGGCCGCAGTCGTATTCGGTGGTCTGATAGTTCAGTAAGTTTTTCATTGAGGTACTCCATTAAAATGTTTAAAAGTATATGCAAAGTGATTGTAATATACTGCTGTTTGCGGGATTTGTCAAGAATGAGGTTTTGCGCATCACCGGAATCTGAAAATTGATTCCCTGGCTATGCAAAAGCGTACTATGCCCGCAATCTGCCGCTCAATTTAAAAATAAAATACTGCTTATAATACCGGCGTAAAACACAGATACTTTCATATATGAAGTTTTACAGAGGCTTCGCGGAAGTTTTTTTAAATTTAGTTTGGAGAATATTGACATTTCGACCCTGTAACAGTATAATGAACCAACTGTTAAAAAATCAGCATCGGACGTGAAATGCGCCTGGTGCTGTATTAAAGAGGAGAGAATTATTTGTGTCTGCGCTGCGTCCACAATCTCCGCAAATAAAAAGAGCAGTGAGGAAGTGAGGGATACTATGAAGAAATCAATCAAAAGCATTATCAGCCTTCTGATGGTACTGGCATTTACACTGGCTATGGCCGGCTGCGGAAATTCCGACAACAATCAGGGCGATACAATAAATGAGACACAGGGTGAAACAGTGGGAGGCAGTACGGGCGAAGAAAATGAAGGTAACGGAGGAGCCGCACAGGCAGCGCCCGGAGAAAAAATTGTAAACGTAGGCGTTACGGATTCCCTTGGCGGCATCAACCCTTTTGCCATTGACCAGACGGAAATAAACAAGTATGCGGTGGGACTTATGTTCCTGCCGTTAGTGGAGCTTGACAAGGACCTGAATTTCCAGAATATGCTGGCAGATTCTATTACAACAGAGGACAATATTCATTTTACAGTGCATATTGATGAAAAGGCAACCTGGTCGGACGGAACGCCTGTAACGGCTGCCGACGTAGAATATACCGTGCGCCGCCTGGCAAGCCCTGTTGTAAACAACACGACGCTGATGCTTTATGCCTTTGAGGGTGTGGGCGACGACGGCTATGTGGAAGAGGGCGCGGAGAGCGTGGAAGGAATCCGGATTATTGACGACAAGACGGTTCAGTTTATTTCCAAATATCCTATGGCGCTTACCACCTTTGAAAATACCTATGCCAGATATCTTCACACGATGCCGAAGCATATCATCGAGAAGTTCGGCGAGGCGGAGCTGACCACGGCTGACTGGTTCAACCACCCTGACGTCATCAGCGGCCCGTATTTTCTGACAGATTATGATAACGACCATTATATTTCCTATACGGCGAATGCCGACTACTGGAAAGGCGCGCCCAGGATTGACAAATTAAATATCAGAATTGTGGACGCCAGCCAGATTTATGCAGGACTTCAGTCGGGGGAAATCGACATTACCCATCACACAATGACGGCAGTGCCCCAGGAGGACTTTGAAAGTATAGAAGCTCTTGAAAATGTGGAAACTGTATATGGAGCGCCAATCACCAACCAGTCCGCATTTATCCAGACGGCAAATATTCCCGATGCAAAAGTGCGTCAGGCGCTTGTTTATGCAATCGACAGGCAGCAGCTTGTGGACCAGCTTTTAAAAGGACACGGAGAAGTGGTAGACGGTTTCCTTTCATCGGCAAGCCCGTTCTTTGACGAGAGTGTTACCCCGATTCCCTATGACCCGGAAAAGGCAAAGGCGCTTCTTGAGGAGGCCGGATGGGACGGTTCTCAGACACTGCGTTTTTACGTTAATTCGGGAGACAACACCTTTGTAAACGGCGCGCAGGTTCTGGTGGCTCAGTGGGCCGCTGTGGGAATCAAGGTGGAAGTTCAGACAGTCGATTTGGCTACTCTTATGACGATTGCGGGAACCACGGATTACGACATTCTTGCGGTTCAGTACACATATGCGCCGGTTGACCCTTATCCGGATGTGGACTGGCTCCTTGGCGGGGAGGGAAGCTGGACCGGTTATTCCAGCGAAACCATCAGAGACGCGCTGGTGAAAACCCAGGAGACCAGCGATGTGGAAGAGATTAAGGCTTTATATTCAATTGTAGATAAAACCGTCCAGGAGGATGTTCCCATGTTCTCCGCATATATTATCAGCGCCCAGGGAGCGGTAAGCAATCGCTTAAGCGGCGCGCAGCCCAGCGCGTACGGCTTCTTTAACGACGTGCATAACTGGGACGTTGCAGAATAATCAGCATTATTGCTTTGTATGGAAGTGCGCCGGGAATGCAGGTGCACATGTAGGTGAGGAAATGCGATGTCACATTTACTGGAAGTACAGGGGCTGACTACTACCTTTAAAGGCGACTATGGAAAAACCATCAGTGTGGACCATATTCATTTTCATGTGGACGAAGGAGAGGTTGTCTGCATTGTAGGGGAGTCGGGATGTGGAAAAAGTGTAACCTCGCTGTCAATTATGGGATTGTTAGGAAGGGGCGGAGCTGTCACTGACGGCTCTGTCCTGTTTGACAGTAAGAACCTTCTTTCCATGACGGAAAAGGAGTTTGATAAGATTCGCGGAAACGAAATTACCATGATTTTTCAGGACCCGCTTACATCCTTAAATCCTGTTTTTACAGTGGGGAGTCAGATAACAGAGAGTATCAGAACGCATATGCATCTTTCAAAAGAGGATGCGGCAAAGAGGGCGGAGGCGCTTCTTACAAGAGTGGGGATGCCGGACGCTCATGGAACAATGAAGAAGTATCCCCACACCCTTTCCGGCGGAATGCGCCAGAGGGTAATGATTGCAATGGCATTATCCTGTAATCCGAGGCTCCTTATTGCGGACGAGCCCACAACGGCGCTGGACGTGACGATTCAGGCGCAGATTATGGAGCTGCTTGGGCAGCTGCAGAAAGAAACGGGAATGTCCATGATTTTAATTACCCATGATATCGGCCTGGTTGCCAATACGGCGGACCGGGTTCTTGTCATGTATGCGGGACAGATTATAGAGGAAGCGCCGGTAAAGGAACTGTTTGAAAACCCCGGACATCCTTATACTATGGCTCTTCTGGATACGGTTCCAACTATACGGGACAGCGCGGACAGGCAGCTTTTTGCCATACCGGGCATTGTACCGGAAAACTACGACGGTATTACGGGATGCCGCTTTGCAGAGCGCTGCAGATACCGCAGAGCCGAGTGCGCCAATCCGCAGAAAGACTATGAATTTGGCCCCCGTCATGTGGCAAAATGCGTGGTGATGAAAGAAGGGGGGATAATCAATGAAAGATAAATCGAACATCCCTCTGATTCAGGCTGAAAATTTAAAGGTATATTATCCCATAAAGGGAGGAATCATCAATCATACAACCGGCTATGTGAAAGCGGTGGACGGGATAAATTTTTCCATTATGGAAGGTGAAACCCTGGGGCTTGTGGGAGAATCCGGCTGTGGGAAATCCACTATCGGAAGACAGCTGGTGGGGCTTGAAAATCCTACGGAAGGAAAGATTTACTATCAGGGAACGAATCTTGCCGGACTGAAAAAAGCGGAAATGCAGAAAATAAGGACACAGCTTCAAATGGTGTTTCAGGATCCTTATTCGTCCTTAAACCCGAGAAAGCATATCTTTGAAATTCTGGCCCAGCCCATGCTGTACCATGGAATCGCCGCAAAAGATACGGTGGAAAAAGATATTCTGAAGATTCTGGATATGGTGGGACTTTCAAGAAACGTGCTTGGACGGTATCCCCATGAATTTTCCGGCGGACAGAGACAGCGAATCGGAATCGCAAAGGCGCTTTCCTTAAATCCGAAATTTATCGTCTGCGACGAGCCGGTCAGCGCCCTGGACGTATCCATACAGGCGCAAATCCTGAACCTGTTAAAGAGCCTGCAAAAAGAGCTGCATCTCACGTTGCTTTTCGTGGGTCACGGCCTTGGCGCGGTAAATTATGTCAGCGACAGAATCGCCGTCATGTATCTGGGCAAAATAGTGGAAACAGGCGAAACGAAAGAAATTTTTAACCATCCGGTTCATCCGTATACAAAGGCGCTTTTAAATGCCGTGCCGGTGCCTGACCCGAAAGAAAGAGAAAAGGCCCGCAGCCTTCTGGAGGGAGAAATCGGGGACAGTACCAATCCCCCGGCAGGCTGCCGTTTTCATCCAAGATGCCCCTGCGCCACGGAAATCTGCGGGCAGAGGGAGCCGGCGCTTTCGGAGGTGCGGCCGGGCTCCGGACACGAAGCCGCCTGCCCTATCGTTGGAGAAAGGGCATAGCGGAACTGGAATAGGAGGACCTGAATTGGGTAAGTACATTATTAAAAGAATTTTAATTGCCATTCCCGTGCTGATTGGAATTACTGTGATAGATTACGCCATCATGTGCATGGCGGGAAGCCCTCTGGAAATGCTTCAGGGGCCGAGAGTATCGGAAGCCGCCGTGGAGGCGCGGAAAATCGCACTGGGTCTGGACAAGCCTTTTTATATACAGTATTTTGTGTGGCTGGGGCAGCTTTTGCATGGAAATATGGGCTATTCCATTAAATCCTACCAGTCGGTCAGTGAAATGATAGGAAGCCATTTAGGGCCAACCCTTCTCCTTATGGGCGTGTCCCTTCTGGTGAGCCTTCTTATGGCGGTTCCGGCGGGGATTTACAGCGCCGTTCACCAGTATTCAAAGGGAGACTACGCGGTGGTTACTTTTTCCTTTTTGGGAAGCAGTATACCGGGCTTTTTCTTATCCCTGCTTTTGATTTATGTTTTTACGGTAAAGCTTGGCTGGCTTCCGTCAAGCGGCATGACTACGCTGGGGACGGAAGGCGGTTTTTCGGACGTTGCAAGGCACATGGTAATGCCGGTGATTGTGCTGGCCACTTCTATGGCCGGAAGTAATATCAGATACATCAGAAGCGCCGTGCTTGAAATTCTCCAGCAGGATTATCTGCGGACTGCACGGGCTAAAGGAATCGGACGTTTTAAAGTGATTAACAAGCATGCCCTGCGCAACGCGCTGGTGCCTATCGTTACGGTAATCGGTATGGAGATTCCCGTACTTTTCGGCGGAGCCGTGATTATCGAGCAGGTATTTTCGTGGCCGGGACTGGGACTTATGACAATGAGCGCAATCACCAGCCGGGATTATCCCGTGATTATGGGCGTGTGCCTTTTATCGGCGGTGGTGGTGCTTGTGGCAAATCTGGTCACAGACATTATGTATGCGCTGGTAGACCCCACAATTCAGTTGGATTAGGAGGGGCGGTATGAGACGGGATTTTACTTCAAAGAAAAAGTGGGAAATAAACGGGATTTCGGGCTTTGACGCAAAGAAGGAGACGGAAGGAGGGGCGGATATAGCCAATGAAAGCTATTTACAGACCGTCTTCCGGCGGTTCCGCCGCCATCATCTTGCGTTGATAAGCCTGATAGTACTGACTGTTCTCTGCGGGGCCGCGCTTCTTGCGCCGATAATTGCACCCTATGAGCCGGACGAGATTGTGGGTACTTTCAGCGGCGCGCCCAGTAAGGAATTCTGGCTGGGAACGGACCAGATAGGCCGGGACGTATTCAGCAGGCTTTTGTACGCCATGCGGATATCGCTGCTGGTGGGAGTCATGGCGACTTTAATTTCAACGGTAGTGGGCGTGATTCTGGGGCTGGCTGCCGGGTATTTCGGCGGCGTGGCGGATATGGTGATTATGCGCTTTACGGATATGGTGATGTCCTTTCCCTATATTCTGCTGGTTTTAGTGGCGGCTGCTATTTTTAAGCCGGGACTCTGGAATATCATATTGATTCTGGGCTTTGTGGACTGGCCGGGAATTGCAAGGCTGGTGCGGGGAAATGTGCTGAATCTCCGGGAGACGAATTTCATCAAGGGAAATATCGTGGCAGGAATGCCCCTTCGGCATATTTTGTTTTCGGAAATTTTACCGAACACGGTAGCGCCGATTCTGGTGTATGCCACTTCGGTTCTGGCTCTGTCCATGCTGGACGAGGCGGCGCTCAGCTTTTTGGGGCAGGGAGTACAACCGCCCACGCCAAGCCTGGGAAATATGTTAAACGGCGCCCAGTCCCTGACTGTGCTTACCAAACAGCCCTGGCTCTGGATTCCTCCGGGACTTTTGATTGTGGTGCTGGTGATGGCGATTAATTTTATCGGGGACGCGCTGAGAGATGCGTTGGACCCTAACAGCGGGAGATAATTTTATATAGCTATTTGCAAGTTTAATACGCTCTGTGAGGAAAAAAGTATTAACTTTTCGAAGGCGCTGCAGGATGCTTTGCTGACAAAAATACAGTCATTATAAGCAGAGGGTGGCAGTGAAAGGTGAAAACGAATGGAAAATCATAAGAATTTGGAAAAGAAATTAGCGGAATGGTTCGAGTGGTTTCACCGCCATCCGGAACTCTCCTATGAGGAGTACGAAACTACGGATAAGATTCGTGAGGTTCTTACAGAAGCGGGAGTGGAAATCCTGCCATGTGCTCTGGAGACAGGGCTTGTGGCTATAGTGAGAGGTGCAAAAGAAGGGCCGGTACAGGCCCTTCGCTGCGATATAGACGCCCTGCCAATCCGTGAGGAGACGAATCTGGCCTATGCTTCCGAATACGAAGGGAAAATGCATGCATGTGGGCATGATTTTCATATTACGGCGGGAATCGGATGTGCCGTTTTGCTGAATGAGAGAAAGGATGAACTTGCCGGGACGGTAAAAATTATTTTTCAGCCCGGGGAGGAAAGCTCTCTCGGCGCGCTCAAGGTGCTGGAAACTGACGTGATGGAGGACGTGGAGCGGATTTGGGGACTTCACGCGGATCCTACCAACGAAGCCGGGACGCTCGGAATCAGAGAAGGCTATGTGACGGCGGCGGTGGACAGGTTCGTGATTACCGTAAAAGGCGTGGGCTGTCACGGGGCGCATCCGGACGATGGGGTTGACCCGATTCCGGCAGCGGCAGGAATTATTCAGGCTTTGCAGACGATTGTTACCAGAAATATTAATGCCTTTCATCCGGCGCTTATCAGCGTTACCAGATTAACGGCAGGGAATACGTGGAATGTCATACCGGAGGAGGCGGTTCTGGAAGGGACTGTACGCACCATGAGCCTGGAGGACAGGATTTTATTTGAACGGCGGCTTCGGGAAATTGCGAAGGGAACGGCGGCGGCTTACGGCGCATCGGCGGAAGCAGAATGGATTGCAGGCCCGCCCGCCACTTACAATGACGGAAGCATGGCGGAGGAGAGTATTCAGAAGGCCCGGAAGCTGGGATTAAACGTTGTGCCGGAGGAAAGTTCCATGGGAGGGGATGACTTTGCCTTTTTTGAGGAGAACATTCCGGGTTGCTATATTAAGGTAGGAACAGGGAAGGGGCAGCTGATTCATCAGCCGGGGTTTTGTGTGGATAAGGCTGCGATATGGTTGGCGGCGGAGTATTTGGCGGAACTTATGACGAAAAGTTGAAGATAGCTGAGCCCTTAACTGCGGGAAAAAAGATGGATATTTTGCCCATCTTTTTTTATGCGGAAAAACAGGAGAAGAATACGGTGGCAGTATAGAAGCAGTATGTAAAATAGTGGGAAATATCTTAAATGAGTATTTATAATCCGTTATTTTAAACGTTGACATATTAAAAAAAAAATCATATAATGCTATAAAAATAGATATCATTTTAGAGAAAAGCTGTACTTGGAATTTTTCTAAACCAATATGTTTGCCAAAGTGTACTTTCCCGTGCTTTTTTGGCTTTTTCTGTTTACGCCTGTCGAGGATATTCAGTGGACAGCATATGGGTATGGGATAAGGTATAATGCAAAGGAATACTAAGAATGGAAAAAAAAGCAGATATTTCACTGGAAATCAAGCAAATTTGTTTTACCGGAAATAGTATAAAAATCACAGATTTATGTTCAGGCAAGCACCAGATTTTTTATAAAGAGATTGTGTTTGCCTGCTTACATATTCATGACGGGGAAACAGGTGTATTTTACGAACCGGAGATTACAGAAATTACGGAAAATATGGAAGGAGAAGTTTTGCTTTATGATATAAATCGTTGCTGTTGGAGGCTTCAAACGAATTTATCCGGGAAAACGGCAGGGGTTATATTAAAAGAACTGGCTTACAGGGCCCCATATATTTTGCTGGGAGGGCAGCCGTGGTTCCATATAGAGCAGAAAGAAGATTTTGCTGAAATTAAAAATATGGTGGGTTTGATGCGCCAAGGCTGAAAGCCGGTTTGCATTTTATAAATGCATGAATTTACAAAATATATATAGAAAGAGGCGAAAGGCATGGTTATCGTAAGAACACCTTTCCGCATGTCGTTTGTTGGCGGAGGCACGGATTTCGTGGAGTTTTTTCAGGAATACGGAGGTGCGGTGCTGTCAACAACTATCGACCGTTATTGCTATGTTACAGTTCGGCATTTGCCGTTTTTTTTCCAGTACCGTTCGGAAGTTTGCTATTCGGAGATTGAACGTGTCTGTTCTGCAGACGAAATCCATCACCCTTTGATTCGGGCAGCGATGAAGCTAATGGACATGGAGGAAATTCGTCTTACATATGAAGCCGACCTGCCGGCACGGTCTGGACTTGGAACAAGCAGCGCTTTTGCGGTTGGAATGCTCAACGCATTTCATTATTGTAGGGGGGAATATGTAAACAAACGGCAGCTCGCCGACGAAGCAATCCGGCTTGAGCGGGAAATTTGTAATGAAGCAGGAGGCTTGCAAGACCAGATTGCGGTCGCTTTTGGCGGTATGAATAAGATATTATTCAGTGGAAATGATTACAAAGTTTGTCCGGTCATGATTTCACAGGAGAGGAAAGTATTATTAAAGAAGCGATTAATGCTGTTTTTCACCGGATTTTCAAGGCTATCCTTCAAAATACAGGAAAAGACTCGTAACAGGATCGGCAGCAGGATAGAGACATTGTTAGAAATTAAGAGGCTGGTTGATGAAGCAGAACGTATCTTGACTGATGATAAAACAAATTTGGATGATTTTGGGCGGTTGTTGGATTATGGCTGGCGGCTTAAACGGGAAATAAACCAGGAAATATCCACGGATGAAGTGGATATTCTTTATGAAAGGGCGAAAAAAGCAGGAGCGCTTGGAGGCAAGCTGTTAGGTGCGGGCGGAGGGGGTTTTTTGCTGCTTTATGTTACGCCTGAACGATGGAAAGAAGTGCAGCAGGCGCTTGCAGGACTTATGCATGTGCCATTCCAGTTTGAGAACTCAGGTACAGAAATGATATATTATGCGCCAGATTATGATACCGGATAACCAGCAGGTGCTTATGTATATCTATGGTGGACAGCAGGAGGACAGACGATGGAACGGAATGAAGAATACGGGGTAGAAACATTTCGTACAGCAGTTTTTGGAGGATTTCGAAAAAACGAGGTTTTGGAATATCTGGATTCTTTAATGGCGGAAACAGAGCAGCTGCGTAAGAGCAAAAAAGAACTGGAACTGAAGCTTGAGGACAGAGAATCAAAGTTGGAGCAGGAGAGGCGCAGGGCAGAAGAGATGGAAAAGCTTCTTGGTGAAGCTGATAAGGAAATGGCAGAAGTGAAGGAACTGTTTGATGAGCTGGATGCCCAGGCAGAGGAAAATAACAGGCTGAATACCGAGCTGGATACCCGGAATGGTGAATGCGATAAGCTGAAAACCGAACTGAATGCCCAAATCAAAGAATGTGACAATTTGAAATGCGAATTGCAGGAGCTGTGGAAGGAAAGGACTGATAATAAGCAATTGCAGGAGGAGTATGAACGGCTGCTGCAGGAAAAGAAATTACAGGAACAGTCGCTTGCCGGGAGGAAGCCCCAGATAGAGAACAGTGAAACAAAGATACGTTACAGGGAGTTGTGCAGAGAACTTGAGGAACGTATCAATGATTATGACAAGCGAAAGAATGCAGTTTCAGATGTATTGGTCAATGCCAGGATGGAGGCAGAACAGATATTGGCAGAAGCCAATTCGAGGGCGACTTTTACGCTCCGTCAGGCGGAAAGACAAAAGCAGGCAGCAGAGGCTATGGTACAGCGGTTTGCTACTCAGAATATCGGACAGATGAAACTTATAAAACAGCAGCTTGAGGCGAATTTGGATATATTGAGCAGTGTCTATCAGGGGGTCGAACAGGCACGCACCGGCCTGAATCAGTCAGTCATTGGAATTCCGGATGAAGTGGAAGCGCTCCAGCGAATTGTAGAGGGAGAAATTGTGTTGGAAAGCGATTCCTACATAATGGATGATATGCCATGACGGCGGTAATTCTTGCCGGCGGCAGGGGAACCAGAATCGCTTCGCTGCATACTGGTATTCCCAAACCAATGATTCCGCTGGAAGGTATTCCTGTGCTTGAAAGACAGCTTTGCTGCCTGCGCAGGCAAGGGATTCGAAACGTGGTGCTTGTTGTCGGGCATTTGCATGAAGTGATTGAAAAATATTTTGGAAGCGGAAAGAAGCTGGCTATGCGGCTTTCGTATGTTGTGGAGGAAGAACCGCTTGGTACTGCAGGCGCATTGTATTATTTGCAGGAGCAATTGCAGGAAGATTTTCTTCTAATTAACGGGGATCTGCTATTTGAGATTGACCTTTCACGGTTTCAGGAAGCGCATATACAGACGCTCGAAAAGGGTGGGCTTGTAACGATTCTGACGCATCCAAACAGTCATCCTTACGACAGTGCTCTTATTGAAGTCGATGAAGGCGCTAAAGTGACTGCCTGGCGGCACAGGGAGGATGAGCGGCGCTGGTATCACAATCGGGTCAACGCTGGCATTCATATGCTTTCGCCGGGGATATTTTCGTGGCTGCGGGGAATGGGGCATTTGGATAAGGTCAGGCCATTAGACCTTGACAGGGGAGTATTACGTCCGATGATACCTTATGATTTGATTTACTCTTATGATTCGCCTGAGTATGTAAAAGACATAGGAACGCCGGAGCGTTGCCAGGAGGTGGAGGAAGACCTGAGACAAGGTAGAATTCGAAGCTTATTGCAGCCTCAGCGGGCAGTATTTCTTGACAGGGACGGAACAATTAACGAAGAGAAGGGATTTTTGCACAGTGAAGAGCAATTTCGGCTGCTTCCAGGCGTGGCCAGTGCAATCGCATTACTTAACCAGATGGGGTGGCTGGTAATCGTTGTGACAAACCAGCCGGTTATTGCCCGAGGAGAGATAACGTTGAAAGAGCTGGACAATATCCATTGCAAGATGGAAACACTGCTTGGAGAGGAAGGGGCCTATGTAAATGCAGTTTATTTTTGTCCGCATCACCCGGATAGGGGGTTTTCCGGAGAACGACCGGAATATAAAACGGAATGCAGCTGCCGCAAGCCAAAGCCGGGAATGCTGCTGGAAGCGGCAAAACAATTCCATATAAATCTTGCGTTATCATGGATGGTTGGTGACAGTGAGCGGGATATGAAAGCAGGAGAAACAGCGGGCTGCCATACGGCAGGTCTTTATGGTTGTACCGGAGAGAAGTCTTTTTGCGATTTACTTGAATTTGCACAATTTTTGCATGAGGAAGAAGGGATGAGGCATGAAGCCAGAACAGTATCTTGAGGAGCTGGTCTTACGATATCCGGCACTTAATTCCGTCATGGACAGGTTGACAGAAGCTTACGTGGTGATGGAGAAGTGTTTTCGTCAGGGGGGAAAGCTGTTAGTTGCCGGCAACGGCGGCAGCGCAAGCGATTCCCAGCATATTGTGGGGGAGCTGATGAAAGGTTTTGAGAAACCGAGGCCATTAACGAAAGAACAGAAGCAGGCTCTCCTTAGAGTGGATTCTGTGCGTGGGGCGCAGCTGGGGAGATACCTTCAACGCACATTGTGCGCAATAGCGCTTAATGCCAATACCGCATTAGATACTGCATTTGCAAACGATGTCAATTCGGTTCTATGTTATGCGCAGCAGGTCAATGGCTACGGAAGAGAAGGAGATGTCCTGCTTGCAATCTCAACCTCGGGAAATTCGGAAAACATTTTATATGCTTCAGTTGCCGCTCAGGCGGTGGGGATGACTGTAATTGGTTTTACCGGAAAAAACAGCGGTAAGCTGGCTGCATTCTCCAATATCCTTGTACAGGTACCTGAAATAAAAACTTCTCATGTACAGGAGCTGCAGATGCCGGTCTATCATTGCTGGTGCAGAATGTTGGAGGAGTCCTTTTTCGGGGAGAGAGTATGCTGACCGTCAGAAAACCGCATCAAGAGGGAGCTATCCGGTTGCTGGGAATAAATTTTTCACCAGTCAATATGGATGCCTTGCTGGATGCGGCGATGACGCATATACGGCTCAGGGAGGTTGTGAGTCTGGTCTTTTTGAATGTTGACGTGGTTTTAAAATCGGAAAAAGATTCGCTTTTGCGGGAGATAATCAGTACGGCGGAGTATGTACTTGCCGATGGAATGCCATTAATCTGGATATCCAGGCTGTTTCGCCGTCCATTGCCGGAGAGGATTTGCGGTTCGGATTTTGTACCGCGGCTGTGCGGACGGGCAGCAAAAGAAGGACATAGTGTTTTCCTCGTTGGAGGAAGTAAGGAATCGCTGAAAAATGCGTGTATCCGGTTGCGGGAGAGTTATCCGGGACTTCAGGTAGATGGATATTCACCGCCAATTGGGTTTGAGAAGAAACCTGAGCAAATTGAGGCATTATGCAGGATTATATGCAATGCGGCGCCTGATATTTTAGTTGTTTGTCTGGGCTGCCCGAAGCAGGAAAAATTTATTTATGAGAACCGTAGCCATTATGGAGTTCCAGTGTCAGTGTGTGCCGGAGCAACGGTGGATTTTCTGTCGGGTGCGGTCAGGCGATGTCCTGAATGGATGAGCCGAAGCGGGCTGGAATGGTTTTACCGCTTCCTTCAGGAACCGAAGCGGCTGTTCCGTCGTTATTTTATTGATGATGTGCAGATTTTAGGGCTGGTGCTGAAATACTGGAAGGAGACATCATGAGGAAACCACAGAGATTATTTCGGACGACATTGTTTGGCGGCTACAACAAAAAAGATGTCAGACGATATGTCCGGCGGTTGGAGGAAGAACTGGAGGAACGTGAGCGTGAAAATGAGGAGCGCATAAATGAAAATGAAAAAAATCAGAAGTTGATTGAGGAAGCAATCAGCGAGATTCAACGGATGCGCAATGAGAATGAGCAGTTACGGAAGGAGAAGGAGACTGAAATGGAATCTCCTTTGCGCAGGGAGCTTCGCGAACGGCGTGAGCGATATCAAAGACGACAATAATCAGGCAGAAGGGAGGCGCGGCCGTTGGGCAGGCGTATAAGAGTTCTTATGTGCGGCTCGGATATCGGGTGCGTTAAGGGCGGGATGGTAACTGTGGCACAGAACTATCTGCAATATAGTGGCTGGAAGAAAAGTGAACTTACATATCTTGCGACTCATACAAATGGAAGTCTTGTGCGAAAGATTTCTTATTTTGCAGGGGCTGTACTGAAAATATGTTTTGTTTTGTCGCAAAGGCGGTATGATATTGTTCATCTGCATGTTGCAGAGCGAGGCAGCTTTTACCGCAAAGCGCTACTGGTCCGGTTATGCCACAGCCTGAATATTCCTGTAGTGCTCCACCATCACAGTGCGGAATTTGAGGATTTCTATGCAGAAATGAATGAAAAACAGAAGGCATATGTGAAACTTATTTTTGAGACTGTTGACTGTAATCTTGTTCTTTCATATTTTCTGCAAAAGCAATTGTTGGAGAAGGCGCCGGCAGCCAATGTTATTGTATTGCATAATGCGGTTAAAGTATTGTCGGAGCAGATTTACAGTCAGAGTGGACGGCGGATTGTAATGCTGGGACGCCAGGGACGGCGTAAGGGTTCTTTTGACCTGTTGGAAGCGATGGCGATAATCGACCGGGACCTGCCGGAGGATATCCAATTGTGGATGTGCGGGGACGGCGATGTGGAAGAAGTTAAAAAGAAAGCGGAGGAGCTTGGCATTTCCAGACGGATTGCTCACGTAGGCTGGATTGAGGGCGATGAAAAGGAAGCCTGTCTTGCAGAGGCGATGATGCATGTATTGCCCTCATATCGCGAGGGGATGCCTATGAGTATTCTGGAAACCATGGGACGGGGAATTCCAAACATCAGTACCAGAATTGCTTCTGTTCCAGAGGTCATTCGGGAGGGAAAAACGGGGCTTTTGATAGAACCGGGCGATATCAGATATCTTGCGGAGCTGTTGTGGCAGCTTGCGGGTGACCGGGAATTACGCAGCCGGATTAGCCGGGAGGGTCGCAGACTGGTAATGGAGGATTTTTCGCTGGAAAAGAATATTGCGGAATTGGAAGAAATCTACGAAAGGGTAAAAAGAGATGCGAGTGGATGACCTTCGGTTGGAGCAGGCGCTTTATATCAGGAGAAGGCTGCGCCTGTTGCGGACAGTAAAGGTATTTTTCCTGCTGACAGTAATATTTGGATTCTGCATTGTGAATGTGTTGGGAAACCAACGATTTGAAGTTACGATATACCAGATACAGTCAGAGAGAGTGCAGACAGCTTTTCGTATTGCCCTGCTCAGCGATTTGCATAACTATGAATTTGGGACAGATAACTACGAGCTTGTGGAAGAAATCCGTCAGAGCCGGCCGGATATTATCCTGATTGCAGGGGACATGGTCAATCAGGATGAGTATGATACACACGTTGTTCTGGAATTGTGTGAAAACCTCAAACGTATTGCACCAATATATTATACGCTTGGTAACCATGAAGGTGTGCTGATGTATGCCAGTGGAGAAGACGGGATTGCACTTGACGTACAGCTTATGGAGATTGGAGTTCCCATGTTGTATTTCGGATGTGAAAACACAATTATCTGTGGCAATCCAGTTACCCTGGGGGTATTTCCCTACCTGGAAGCAGAAGCGGATACACTTGACATGGATGAGGTGCAGAGATTTGAGGAAAGCAGCGCTTTTCGAATTATGATTTCCCATTATCCTTCGATATTTTATGAAAAGCTGTTTGATACGGACGCTGAACTGGCAGTAGCGGGGCATTATCATGGCGGGCAGATTCGACTTCCGTATCTTGGGGGACTGTACCATGTAGACGATGGATTCTTTCCGCGTTACAGCGGGGGAGAATATAAACTTGGCAAGGCCATGCTCATTGTGAGCCGCGGGCTTGGAGGCAAGGCGGGGATTCCGCGGGTGAATAACCGCCCGGAACTGGTGTTGATTGACGTTGTACCTTCTGGCAGCGAAGGGGAGGAATGAGAGATGAAGATTGTGAAGCTTGTTCGTTACGCAGTAGAATTTCTTCCGGTGGTGATTGCGGCTATGGCGGTGTTATCATTGCTCAGCAGCAAACAAAGCGTGCAGTCGCGGGTCAGTACAGGGGTGAAAAGGCTGGGGAGCAGAGTACCCCTTCTTATACTGATGGCGATACTGTACTTTGGTCTTTGTATAGGAGCGAACGTGATGCGCAGCTGGACAGAGGCGAGCACGGTCATCGGGTTTAATTATAAGGAAGCATCTCAGGGACTGAATCCAAACAGTACGAGGTTTAACACTTATGATATCATTTCCGACGAGGTGCTTGAAGAGGTAATCCAGAGGCTGGCGACAGAGATGTCGGCGCGACAGCTGCGCAGTACCCTTTCGGTATATCCTCTTGCTGCCGGCAGCGAGCTTTCCGCTGAACAGTACTATGTTTCCACCGAATATGTATTGACCTATACCGCATCGCCTAAGAGTATCCGGTTAAATCCACGGGAGACGGTGGATATGGTTGCAGAGGTATATGAGGAGCAGTTTAATGAAACATATGGGCGCAAGACGGATGTGCTGGACGTGGATCTCTCTCTCATAGACAAGGTGGATTACCTTGATAAGCCGGATTTAATGGAAGAAATGGCATCTAAGATTCAGGAATATATGCAGGGATGCCAGCTCGACAATCCGTCGTTTCGTTCGTCATCGGGGGAGAATTTCGGGGATGTGGGTACACGCGCCGGAAAATTTAAGAATGTGACTCTTGAAAGGCTGAAGGCATATATTCTTTCAAACGGTGTTTCAGAGGACAGACAGCAGTACATTTCACGGCTGAATTATGATAATACAATTAAAAACTCCAGCTACAGGAAAAATCTTGCGGCGTATGAAGTGCGGCTTAATGCAATTGATGCCTATGAACGTGATATGGCGAGTATTGTTCTTGTTCCAACGCGTGACGAAGAGGGGGAGTTTTATATGGGGCGCACCAAGGTCGGGGTGGATAACTTCGCAGTTGAGGCGGAAGCCTTCATGGAGAGCGCAAGTAATCTTCAAAAGACCATTGAAACGAACAACTATGAGATTGGACAGCTGAGCAGGGGAAGCGAAGGAGGTTCCGCAGAGGTAGACCAGCTGTTGGAAACCGCAAAGCAGGAGCTGTGCGGAGTCGCGGACAGTGCCCGGAATATACTTGAGGAATATGATGCGTCAAATGCCAGAAATAATCTTGTGATTACCTCCCGGGGACGTTCATTAAAAACAATGCTTGGCATTAAGCGGGGAATAATTATGACTGCAGGCTTTTTGGCAGCGGCTGTTATATTGTTTATCGTGCGTCCCGGAAGGGATAAATCGCATCGCTATAAAGCGGTACATTATGCGGGACGGGCAGACAGGCAAAGAGGGAGACTGTAGGATGAAGAAATTCAACCCATTGGCATATATTCGAAAATTTCAGATTCTTATTATCATTGGCGCATTGGCGGCGGGACTGGCGTCTTATGAGCATTTTGCAGGCAAACAGGACTATACGGTTTCCGCTATCATTGAATATACGAATGCCAGGGCTTCAGAAGGGTACTCGCCGGACGGAAAAGAAATTGACACTTCGGAAATATATTCCGTGTCAGTCATGCAAGATGTATTTGAGCGTATGAGTCTTGATTATGATTCCTATAATCTGGACCAGTTCCGTTCACGAGTTGTGGTGACCCCTATTCTTTCCGAGGAAGAAAAGGCAATGCAGGAAGCGCAGAATGATGAGGGAGAGGAATCAACAGTTAAGGCTACCAGGTATATGGTTTCTTTTACAGCCAGCAGGGTGGATTCTGACCAGCCGGCCAATTTTGCAAGGCAGGTATTGGACAATATGCTTGACGCATTTCTTGCTGATTATGCAGAAAACCATATTGGCGGAGGTACAATTGTCAGCAATATTTCAGGGCTCTATGACGGCAGCTATGATTATCTTGAAATGATTGAGATTATTGATGAAGATGTACAGAATACACTCAGGTCTCTCTCAAGCCGGGTGACATCCGGTCAAAACAATCCAATGTATTATTACCGCTCTACTCTGACCGGATATACTTTTACTGACATATATCGAGAGTTCGATACCATTTTCAAGATAGATATTCCCAATATTTATGCTTATATTTTAAATAACCGGGTCAGCCGTGACAGAGATATTCTGATTTCAAAATATCAGAAACGTATTGAAGACTATGAAATTTCAAATAATGCAAATATGGCGCAGTCACAGGCAATTACTGATATTATTGATGCTTATGTCAGAATGATGAGGGAATCGGGGAATACGGATATTACTTATGAATATATCCTGAATGATGTAGATGATGATTATTATCGCTATTTACAGCAGAGTGAGAGCGAAGACGGCTCTGCTAAAGGACAATGGGAACGTCCGGATGAGACAGTAAAATATGACGTGTTGCTTGAGGATTATGTTAAGAACAGCACAAATGTGGAGTATGACAAAATTAATATAGATTATTGCAGGTATGTTATCGGAGTGTTTTCAGGGAGTGTGTCAGCTGCCGGAGGAGAAGACACAGCGTATATGCAACAGACAGATATTGATGAAGAACATGCGGCGGATACTGAGCAGGCAGTTTTCGATGATGAGAATCCTGAATTAACAGGGCAGGAGGATTCTGTCAGCGAGGGCGGCGAAGATGTGGAGCAAATAATAGTTCTGGAATCCGGCTCCAGTATGGAAGCGGAGGAGATGCTTGACAGTGTGATTTCCCGTCTGAATAAACTCTACCGTCTGCTGGATCGCACGATGGTAGAGTATAACGAATATGCGGGTGCTGCCAACATTAGTCTTGGCAGCAATGTGGTTCTCCAGCCGGGAAAAAAGCTGATGCTTTATAGTGGCATTGTAATTGTCGTGTGCGCAATAATGCTTTCTGTGGCAGTCATTGTACTCAGTCGTATCAGTGAAATTTTCCACTATCACGTTTATGTGGACCGCAAGTTTCAGATTCCAAACAGAAGCGCATGCGATTCTTATATGGAAAGTTATTCTAATCGGATATTGCCGGAGCACATTAGTTGTATTGCAATTACGGCAGATGATGTACGCAAAAAAAATGAAGAGTATGGCGTGGAGGCCTGCGACGGGATGCTGCGTAAGTTGGTTGAGATATTACAGTCAGCGTTTGCCGGCACAGGGGACAGTTTTATATCAGTAAATGGATTAGGGCAATTCATTGTATTTGTGAAAAATACCTCCTACGGGCAGGCTGAGGCTTGTATGCAGTATGCTGCAAGTGTTGCCGATGATTATAATAAAGATGCGGAATGCAAGATATCGTACCGGTACGGCATTGCAGAGAGTAAAAATGACTCGCTTTACCAGATTAAGGCGTTATTGATGAAAGCAATTGAAAAATGTTCTAATGCCCGTACCGGGAAGGGCGTTGTACCGGAAGCGGAGGAAGATGATGAAGTAAGTGGAAGAGAAAAGCCGATTAGCGATTTGCTTATCCGTCTGGAAATGGCAAGGACAGGCCGATGAAGAATCTGAAGGGATTTCTGCTCCGTGTGGTTTATCTGATGTTAGCGTGCGCAATGTTTTATTTCACAAATGAAGGAGTGATAGTGGGCGGTATTGGTGTAATGTATCAGTATTTGTTTGCCATCAGTATTATTTTACTGGCATTTACTGTATTTCTTGTTCGGCCGGATACCTGCCGGATGGCAGTTACGCTACGTTATAGCTGGCGTCTTGGCGCACATTATCTGTGGATTGAATTATATTCCATGCTGATATGGGGACTTTCTCTCTCGCAGGTCAATGTTATTACACGTGGAAGCTTTGCAGTAGTGTATGCATTACTTGGGGTTTTGACTGCCGCTGCTACAGTTTATCTGTTTGGGCGGGAAGGGGTGCGGCTTCTTGTGGGAGCGCTTTTGCTTGCCAATGGTATTTATGTGGCAAAGGCTATATTCAATAATGGAGCCGGAGCATTCTTTCAGGAGTATATTGAACTGATTATTTCCTTTACAGCTAAGACAGGGCCGATTATGAAAAGTTTTGAATCGCTTAATTTTGCGTATATGCTTGGTTTTTTCCTGCTTTATCAGGTGTTGGAAGAAATTTTTGACCGCAGGCTTCGCAAACAGGGGTATGCCGGCGCTGTTATGCTTCGGCAGGAATGGTGGCTGTTTTTACTTGCGGGTGCATGTTTTCTGCTGGGACTCAAGCGCAGCGTTCTGCTGGCGGTAGCAGTCGGCTTTTTGACGGCTGTATTGCTGCTGCATCTTCAGGCGAGAGAAACGAGAAGCGTCTCGCGAATCCTGTGTACGCTGCTGGTGTTATTTGGTTTTTCCTATGTCATCGGCTGCTATTATGGCGTGATGGACTGGTTGGAATCCATCGGAATTAATACGAACACCCGCGCCCATTTCTTTGGACAGATGCGAGCATATTATGAGATGGGAATTGGTTATCTCGGTAAGGGGGCGGGCTATGTGTCCCGTATGATGCAGGAGGGTACTTTTGTCCAGGCAAGTAACGGATATATGCCCGGAGATATTCATAACGATTACCTTCGCCAGTATATTGAGCTGGGTTTTTGGGGATTTTTAATCTGGATGGTATTGTATTTGAATTATAAGGCAGAGTATTTTTTTCACGGACTGAAAACAGAAGTTGACAGGCTGCACGGAGCATTGGCTGTGAGTTTTATTGTGGCTAATTATATGACGTTTCTGACCGAAAACACACTTTACTACTGCAAGCTGACCATGATGATGTCACTTTTGGTGATGGCATACCGTTTTGAGGACTATTGTGTCAGGGAGGCAGGAAATGGGTAGGTTGCATATTTGTTTTTTTTTCCATCGTTTTGACGGCGGAGGAGCGGAAAAGATGACGGTTATCCTTGCAAATGAGCTTGCGAGGCAGGGACACGAGGTTAGCATTTTGATACGGCACGATAAAGGACCGGTGAAGAGGCTGCTAAGTCCGGCGGTACATATTCTTGACATGAGATTGCCGGAGAAAGGGAGGATTTACAAGAATATTGGCAATATCTGCTGGCTGAGGGAAATGATGCGTCCCGGGAAATTTGATATTATGTTATCGGTTACGGCAGAGATGAGCCAGGTGGCTGCGCTGGCGACCTATGCTCTTTATCCCCGCATTCCGCTTATTTCAGTAGTACACAGCACACTTTCACAGGAGGTACACAGCTTTCAACGTATCAGGGAGTGCCTGTTCCCTGTATTGAACCGACGTTACAACAGGGTCATAACCGTTTCGGAAGCTGTGCGTGAGGACTATATTACACTGTGCCATGCGTTTCCGGAGCAGATTATTGCGGTGTACAACCCGGTAATCAGCGAAGAATTTTGGAAACATGCCGAAACTGAGCCGCAGCATCCATGGTTGGAGGATAATCGGGAGTTTAAGGTAATCGTGTCGGCCGGGCGTCTGTGTGAGGCCAAAAACCATACATTGATGTTGGAGGCAATGCGGCGGCTTAAGGAACAGGGAGATTACCGGTTGATTTTGCTGGGGAGCGGTGAGCTACGGGAGAAGCTTGTGGAACAGGCGCAGCGCAGCGATATTGACAGGATAGTTGATTTTGCCGGTTTTGTCCAAAATCCGGCCGCTTATTTCCGAAAAGCGGATGTTGTAGCATTATCTTCCCGGTTTGAGGGGCTTCCCACTGTACTGGTGGAGGCGTTGGCGGTTGGAGCTAAGGTAGTCAGCACTGATTGCCCCAGCGGTCCCCGGGAAATATTGCAAAACGGAAAATTTGGAATTCTTGTGAAACCTGAAAATCCTGAGGCGCTCGCAGACGGTATTTTACGCGGCCTTGCATGGGAACCTGACCGTGGGGCACTCAGGCAGCGGGCGCTGGATTTTACCGACAGGCGTGCGGGGGAAGAGTATCTGCGGGTTATCCGGGAAACAATCATGCAGCACGCGGAGAGGAGAAAGCGTGCATAAAAAACTGGTACACTTCTGGGATAAGCTACGGTTTTTATGGTATTTTCTAAACTATTTTATGGCGGCGGCAGTGGCGCCGCTGTTCCGAAACAGGGAGGAATACCGCCATTTATGGCTGATTTCCGAGCGCGGCACAGATGCGCAGGACAACGGGCTGTATTTTTATCGTTATCTGCGCCGGGAACATCCGGAAGTCAATGCCTGCTATCTGTTGTCGGAGGATTCGCCTGACAGACGTTTTTTTTCAGAGGATGACAGACTGGTACGCTATCGAAGCTTTTCTCATTATCTGGCGCTTGTGCTTGCCGAGTATAAGGTCAGCTCTCATATTATGGGCTTTGCACCGGATATGTGGTTTTTCACCAGGCTGGACCGTTTTTTCAGGATGAAGGGCAGGAAGGTCTTTTTACAGCATGGTATCATTAAAGATGATATGCCGTGGTGCCATGCAGATAATGCACATCTTGAGCTGTTCGTCTGCGGGGCAAAGCCTGAGGCGGATGCTGTGGCGGCTGGATTTGGACATCCGCCTGGAGTGGTACGTTATCTGGGGCTGTGCCGGTATGACGGGTTGCCGTTTAAGGAGCATACGAGAAGCGGTATGATATTGTTTATGCCTACCTGGCGTGCAACGCTCAAGGATGCCTCTGTACAGAGATTTGTTAAAAGCACATATTATAAAGGGATTATGGAGCTGTTGAACAGTGAAACATTAGGAGAGCTGCTGAAAGCACAGGAATGCAGGCTTTTATTTGCCCCACATCCGGAAGTATTGCCATACCTTGGCAGCTTCCACAGCAGTAATTTGCAGGTAGAGCTTTTGGAGCCGGGGAAGCGGAATACACAGCAACTGTTAATAGATGCTGACATTCTGATTACCGATTATTCTTCTGTATTTTTTGATTTTGCGTATCAGCGAAAGCACATTATCTACTACCAATATGATGAGGACGAGTACCGGAAAGAACAATATCCACAAGGGTATTTCAGGTATCGGACAGATGGTTTCGGGCCGGTGGTTTCCGAGGTCCCGGAGGTTGTAAGACACCTTGAAGGTATGTTGCATTCATCTTGCATGGAGGAAAGCTATGCGGTTCGGACAGAAAAATATTTTCTTTATCATGATAAGGAAAATTGCCGGCGCAATTATGATGCAATTGTGGCACTTGGACAGGGGAAGGGGGCTGAAAGATGAACAGAAAAAATTTCATCTGGATGTTGGTAATAACCGCATCTTTGTTGGGCATGACTGGATGTTCTTTACCAGAAACGGAAGAATCCGGTGTGGAACGGGAATTACTCTGCCAATTCCGGGAGGGCTGTCGATATGTCACGAATGGGGAACAGTACTGGGAGGAAAAAAATCCTGAATGGGATTTATACTGGTTGCTAATGGATGACCAGAGGAGCCGCCCGGAGGAGTTACGCTTTGAATTTACGGAGGATATTGAGCACGAGGTATTTGCGCTCAATAAGGACTATCAGATTATCTGGAAAAATACTTTTGGCAGTGGCAGGCACAGTGCCCTGGTTCCGGAAACTGCTATGGGATTTATGTTTTCTGTTCGGGAAACAGAACTATTCCGGCCTGTCGGAACGGGAATGCATCCCCGGATGGAAACCCCGCTTACCGGACGATGCCTGTCAGTGCTTGGCGATAGTGTCAGTGCCTTTGCCGGGTATATTCCATGGGAAGATTATGCCTATTACAGTAATATGAATTTTGGAGCAGCGTCTATGTGGTGGGCGGTACTGGCGGAAAAGACAGGAATGGAAATATGCAAAATTAATGCAGTCAGCAGTTCCGGCATCGTAGTTCCAGAAGGCGCGATGGCAGACGGGCTGTTAAAGGGGAATTCCGAACGATGTTGCAATTTGTCTTCAAAGAAGGGTGAAAGCCCGGATGAAATTCTGGTGATGCTTGGAGGAAATGACTATTTAGAGCAGGTTTTAACTGAGCGTATCAGGCAGGAATATCTGGATATGCTTTCCCGAATTAAGAGGGCTTATCCGAATGCGCATATTTATGTTTGTACCTATTTTCAGAGTCCAACGCTTACTTCGGTACCGCTGGAAGAACTCAACAGGCTGCTTCGGGACGTTGCGCAGGAGGCAGAAGTTGGTCTGATTGACTTTGAGGATTGCGGAATACTTGAAAGTGAGCCTGAGAAATACCTGATTGACGGGATACTTCATCCAAACGAGCGGGGGCAGATTCTGTTGGGTGTTTGTGCTGCACAGCAGATGCTGGAAAGAAGTGTGGACACATGAGGCGGCGTTTGACATCAGGGAGATATATATGAGAACCAGTTCATCATTGCGCACACTTATGGCCTCTTTTCTTGGGCAGTTTGTTAATATTATTTTGTTGTTTATATCACGGAAGCTGTTTGTGCAGCATTTCGCACAGGAATATCTTGGTGTGAACGGTCTGTTTTCTAATATACTGACAGTGCTTTCGCTTGCTGAGCTTGGAATAGGCACGGCAATGATTCACGGACTATATCGTCCTGCAGCCAACAGCGATGAGGAAGAAATATGTCGCCTGATGAATCTCTATCGGATGCTGTATGGAGTGGTAGGAAGCGCAGTGTTTGTGTTTGGTCTGGCCCTGATGCCGGTTTTGCCGTATTTTGTACAAGGAAGCGGGATTCCAGGACTGAGACTGATTTACGGTATGTATTTGTTTGATACAGTTGCAGGTTATTTTCTCTCCTATAAGCAGGCAATGCTTGCTGCGCATCAGGAAGCATGGAGGACGACAGCCGTCACTCAGATGGTTAGAAGTATACAGATAATATTGCAGATGGCGGTAATTGTGTGCCTTGAGAACTTTTACATTTATATTGCTGTCCAAATGTGTTCTCAATTGGTGGCAAATTTTATTCTTTCGGGAATTGTTAATCACCGTTATCCGTATCTTAGAGGGAACAAAAGAGGGTATCCGTCACGGGAATACTGCAGGGAACTGTTCCAACAGATCGGGGCATTGGCATTACATCGGCTGGGGGGAGTACTGGTTTCTCACACCGATAATCTCATTCTCTCTACATTCCGGGGGCTGGCTGTGGTGGGAATTTATTCCAACTATCAAATGGTACTCAATAGCATTCGTCTGATGATGTCCTATATCTACAATTCCTTTTCTCCGGCAATAGGCAACCTTGCCGCATCAGAGGAGAGTGATAGGGTATATGAAATACACAGTGCGCTGGATTTTTTGATGTCATTGCTGTATGGATGGCTGGCGTTATGTCTTGCAGCATTGTTTAATCCTTTTATCCGGCTTTATTTTGGTTCGGATTATGTTCTGTCGCTGCCGGTAGTGCTGTTGATAGTTTTGGATTTCTATTTACATGGTATGCGTCAGATGACGCTGCGTTTCCGGGATGGCATGGGGCTTTACTGGTATGACCGTTATAAGCCGATGGCGGAAATACTGCTGAATCTCACAGCTTCAGTAGTACTGGTGAGACGTTTTGGAATTGCAGGTGTTGTGGCTGGCACTGTTGTGAGTACTCTGCTTACTAACTTTTGGGTCGAGCCTCTTGTGTTTTTCAGATATGGCGTGAGGGATGGCTGGAAACGTAAATTTGTCTGGTATTATATACGGCGAGGCGCACAGGCTTTAGTGCTTATAACAGACGGTATTATTTTGTGGATGCTGCACATGAAAATGCCTGTTCATAATTTTACAGATTGGCTGGTTTGGGGAGGACTCTGTACGGCTCTTTATGGATTGACAATATCGGTGGCTTTCCGACGTAGAAAAGAGTGGAGGTATTTGTGTGCAAAAGGAGTAGAACAGTGGAAGATTCTGAAAAAAAAATTTGGAAAGATATAAGGTTGAAAAATCCGAGGAAGAAACCGGGATGCGCAATTCTGACGGTACTGTTGGCAGGAAGCCTGAGCTGCTGCATAGCAGCAAGTATGCCGGCGACTGCTAAGGCAGATGCTGTTGTTAAAGTGTCCCAGCCGGCTAATGAGGCGTCGTTAACGGCAATGTTTGACCCGGAGAGTAAATGGCAATGGATGGATAACAATTTTGAACTTGATGTGACTACTGACGATGTCCCCCGGGAAGGAATTCTGTTTACAGCGGATTTGCTGATACAATCATCTTCAAAGCCCCGCTTTCAGGGACGCATGAATGTTGTTGCAAATCTCCTGCTCGGCGAGGAACAGCGTTGGGTGCAGAGCGCAGTACCTGCACAGATACGGGCAATTAATTTTCAGCAGGAAACCACTCAAAACGGCGCGGTATGGTATCGCAGCAAGATTGCAATTACCTTTTCCGGTACAGTTAATACAGATGTCAATGGTATATGGACAGAAGGAATTCCATACCGACAGGCAGTAAACCGTCCGGTTACCGGTATAAAGGTTTATATTGCCGGAACACAGTGTGACTATAATGGCACAATACGATTGGAGAATCCGAAACTTGCATATACGGCAGACATGGATGATGGCGTATCAGTAAATACAGCTGTTTCGCCGCATGACCTGACTGAAATTACCCTGCAGGAGGATGTATTGCTATTTGAAGATGGTAAAAAGCAGAGGTTGCCAGAGGTAAAGCTGGTAGATTCTGACGCAGAGGAAATTACGGTGCGCACCGCCCGTTATCTTGCCGCACTTGGAAACAGCGACCACGTTATTTTCGGACATCAGAACAGTGCGTGGAGTAAGGCTGGGACGGTGATGTCTCCGCTCAATGGGCTGACCAATTCTGATGTCGCAGATATCACTGGCTCAATGGCCGGGGTAGTTGGATTTGACGGGTTGTCGCTGGTGGGAGAGGAGTTTGGCGCTGAACTTTGGAACAGTAAATTTGCCTGGCAGGGAATGCAAAGCATTGATATTGCCGCGCTGGGTGAATCGGAGGCAAATGTAAAGGCTCTTGCATATTTGTCTGATTATTGCCTGACCAGGGGGGCACTCATAACATTGTCCTGTCATATGCCGAATTTTTCGCAGGTCAGGATGCGCAGCGGCTGCCAGAAGGAAAAAGAGCCTGCTTATGCCTGTTATGATTTTACGGCTTCAACTGCACGGGATAAAGACGGCGGCTCCGCACAGGATATTTTACCCGGCGGTAAATGCAATATTCAATTTCAGGCATATCTTGATATGGTTGCAGACTATGCCTCACAGGTAAAGGGAACGATTTTATTCCGGCCTTTTCACGAGGGAAACGGGACATGGTTCTGGTGGGGAACTTCGGCGTGCGATGCAAAAACCTATAAGGAAATATTTCGCTATACAGTTGAATACCTGCGCGACCGGAAACAAGTGCATAATCTCTTATATGTATACAGTCCGGCGGCAAAACCCGGATTTATGACAGAAACGATAAAGCGTTATCCTGGAGACGCTTATGTTGATGTGATTGGTTTTGACAACTACCATCAGACAGATTTATCAGGAAGCGATGAGTGGTTTGCAGATTTTTCTGCTGAGCTTTCGGAAATAGAAAAGTTTGCGACACAGCATGGTAAGCTATTGGCGGTTACAGAGACAGGCGCGAATACTTCAAAACCTGCGTCAGGAGACGTTGTGACCGGTTTAACTCGCGTGGGCTGTTCTGATTTAGAGTGGTTTGAAAAGCTGTTAGATAGAGTTTCAGCTTCTAATGCCTGTTATGTGCTGCTATGGTCAAATGGCAGCGAAATGTTCCATACGCCGTTTGTCCGGGCGGTAAATAGTGATGGAAGCTTATACGGACATGAACTTCTTGATGATTTTCTAAGGTTTTATAATGACAGGCGCAGTATATTTGCGAACAATCAAAAAAATTTTATTTTTTGCATAAAGTAAGGTAAGGCCTGGCAGGAGAAATAAAGTTATGAAGCTTAAACGAGATTTCCCGGGAATGTTCGACGTAGCGAAGGGCATCCTGATACTGGTAGTTATATTAGGACATCAAAATGGATTTTTCTATAGTACTTTGCAGGTTAACCATCCGGTAATGGTGCTGCCATGGTTAGGGGGACAGTATGATGTTGTTATTATGGGTCTGTTCTTTATCATGGCAGGATATACTTCGCACCCGGAAAAGAATCTGAAAGGGTATCTGAAAAAAAGCGGACGGGCAATGCTCCTTCCATATTTTTATACTATGGCGACTCTCCTTTTGATACGGATTGTTTGGGATATCTGTATGGGAACATTTGATATTTCAATTATATGCTCTATTTTCGGGGGATTTCTGTATGGGAACTGTGTACCAGGATTTCAATTATTTGGCAGATTTCCGGCGGAGTCTGTGGGGACAGCGTGGTTTCTCCTTGCATTGTTTTGGAGCGGCTTGTTTCAGCAGCTGCTGTTGCGTATCCAAAAGCCGGCAGTGCGTGTGTTTTTGCTTTGTGGAATGACTGTCATTGCTGTGACATTTCCTGATGCGCATCATATTCAGCTGCCCTGGGCATTGGTTCCGGGATGTACCGCCGTAGGATTTCGGGAAATAGGCCGGTTGCTGAGAACTCAAAAACGGCTATATCAGAAGATTAACTGGTCTTTTGCAGCTGTCGCAACAGCGCTGTTTGTTTTTCTGCCTTTGTTTTCAACTGCGAAATTCTGGTCAAATATCTGGCAGTTTTGGATGTTGGATTATTTGCAGGCTGTGGCAGCAGGTATTGTACTCCTGCATTTTTATATAAAGTCCGGATTGGCTGTCGCCCGCTATACTGACAGCTTAGCCTATATCGGACGGTATTCCCTGTTCTTTTTCTGTCTTCATAATATAGAAATGCTGCTTTTCCCGTGGAGACGGATTTATGAATTTGCCAGTATGGTATCCTCTGTACCCTGGGAACTCATTTTTATGTTGATGTTTGCAGGAAGAATTGTATTCTCTGTGGCTGGATGCCACTTTATTATTTGGATCGGCAGCAAATTAAAAAAATCAGGAGGTCAATAAAATGAGCAAAGAAACAGTTTTGAACCGCATTCTTGAGATGCTGAATAAAATTACAGATACGGATTATCTGCCGTACCAGGATTTGATGGAAGAAGGGGGTCTGTCTTCTTTGGAGCTGATGGAACTGATTGTGGGTATGGAACAGGAATTTCATATAAAAATTCCGACCCGTAAGCTGCGGCTTGTGGCAACGGCAGAAGATTTGGCGGGACTGGTCTGCGAAGGGGAGGGTATTGTATGAGTTCGAAAGCATGGTTACATGAGGAATACCATGGGATGACTGTTTATCAGATGCTGAATAAAATGACAGAGAAATTTCAGCATAGCCCGCTTTTTTCCTATTGGCAGGATGGAAAGGCGCATGAGATTTGTTATGTCAGTTTTTTCGAGGATGTACGGAGACTGGCGGGCTGGTTTGATGCTATGGGGCTGCATGGGAAGAAGATTGTTATTGATGGACGCAACACCTATGAACAGATTGCCGCTCTGTTTGCAGCCATGGCTATGGGGGCGGTTGCAGCACCTCTTTGCTTTGATTTGCAGCTTGAAGACCTGCGTCAGCTAATTTGCCGGTTATCGCCTGCATTGGTAATTTATGATGATGAAGATGAGGAAATTATTCCGGAACTTAGATTGAGAGCGTCTGTTCTTCCCTGTATGGGGGAAAACAGCGTCCGAACCATTCTGGACGGAGGTGGTTTACTGTATGAAGACAATGGGATGACTGTACCAGAGATGCCGGCGCTGATTCAGGCAACCTCCGGGAGCAGCAGCCTGGCAAAGCTGGTGGTACTGCCCCATCGTGCCGTGCTGCCTCATGGCAGACAGGAATTCCAGAGAAGTCTTTTTGTATTCCCAATGTACCATGTGGCGCTTGCTTCACTAATTAATGATATGACGGATGGGGTACACATTTGCCTTTCCAGTTTTCGGCAGGCCTTTTGGGATATCCAGTGGTACCATCCCCAGGATATATTTGCAGTGCCTGGCTTTGTGGCGTTGATGCTGAAGCGGAGCAGGGCCGGACAGTTTGATTTAAGCGGTTTTCACAATATTTGCAGTGGTGGGGCGCCTCAACAATCAGACTTTTTTAAATATCTGGATGCGCACGGAATTTTTTTCTGTTCGCTCTACGGTGCAACTGAGACCAGCGGCGCGGTTGTCTATTCTGTGCCCGGGCAATGCCGTGCAGGCTCGGTAGGCAAGGTCGGGCCATGGAACGAGGTGCGGCTATCTGATAAGGGTGAAATACTGGTTCGGGGCAATAATCTTATGCTTGGATATTTAGATGACCCGAAAGCTACCCGGGAAGCGTTGGCGGACGGCTGGTATCATACCGGGGATATTGGCTACATTGATGAAGATGGGTTTTTATTTATTACAGGACGGATTAAAAATGTGATTGTGTTATCCAATGGTGAAAATGTAAGTCCTGAGGCAATTGAAAAAAAGCTGTCTGTCTGTGCGGATATTAAAGAGATGATTGTCCTTGGCGAGAATGACAGACTTGCCGCTCATTTCTGGTGCGGGGAAGATGGGGGAATGGACGCCGAAATGCGAGTCCGAGCGTTCATCGCACAGTATAACAAAGAAGTGCCGCCTTATCAGGCAATACGGAATCTCGTATTTAGAGATGAACCTTTTCCTAAAACGGTAACCGGTAAAATAAAACGCTAAAAGGATGAAGAAGAGGGAAAATGGAAAAAAAGAAGCGGATGGACTGGATAGATGCCGCCAGGGGAATTGGTATTCTGTTAATAGTAGGGATTCATTCTATCCGCCCGGACATGAGAGAAACACAGGCGATATGCAAGTTTATATATGACCTGATTATTGTATTTGTTATTGGAATGTTTTTTGTACTTTCAGGAGTCACTTACCGAGTCTCCAATGGAGGGCATCTTTTGGAACCAGGGCGTTTCCTGTATAAAAAAGCACGAAAACTGCTGGTGCCGTTTTTGGGATACGCGGTGCTGATTTATATGACATTTTCATTTATGACATGGTGTCCTTTAACAGCAAAGATATTTCGGGGGACAGAATACAGCGGTATGCCGCTATGGGAATACCTGCGGCTGACTCTGTGCGTGGATAGCCCGTATGCAGCGCATCTGTGGTTTATCTGGGCGTTGTTCTGGATTATGATGACAGCATACATATGTGATTTTGTTTGCGGGTACTGGAAACTTCCGCGTCAGAAGGTGTTGTGGTGTATAGCGGTTATTTTTTGTGCCGTCGGCGCCATGAGATGGGAAAACGGCAGCATTATACAGAGGGTGCTGACACATACAGTATATTTCGTGTACGGCACAGAACTTGCGGCGCATCCAGGACGGATAGAACAGGACAGCATCTGTCTAAAGGCGGCTGCTGTGATGGCGGGAGGAGCAATGTGCTGGTATATTTTAACGGACTGGCATGCTGCGACATGGTATGGTGAAGTACTGTGGAAGGTTTGTTGGCTATTGATACGGTTGGTTTTCATCCGGGGAATTTTCTGTTTGACAATACGTCTGAAAGACATAAAATGGCTGACGTATCTTGGGCGGGAAAGCTTTTGGATTTACCTCTTGCATCAACCGTTTTGCTGTGGTTTCGTGGGACTATTGCTGTATAGCAGGCTGGGACTTCCCATCCCTGTGGTCTGTACGGTATGTGTTTTGCTGGGAGTAGTATTGCCACTTGGTGTGGTCTGGCTGGGGCGGAGAGTATATAGTAAATTTATTTATGGATAAGGTCTGCCGTCGGAAGATATGACAGCGTAAAATTTCAGCAGGAAGGAACCGGACAATGAGGCGACAGAAAAGTGAATGCTGCGGCTGCGGGGTTTGTACAGCAGTCTGTCAGTATGGAGCGATTCGGATGACTTTTGACAAAGAAGGCTATGCGTATCCCTGTATTGACCGGAAGAAGTGTACAGGCTGTGGCCGGTGTCGGGAGATGTGCCCGATTGGAAACAGTATCAGTATGCCGGAGCCGGAGCACAGGTGCTTTGGTGTACAGGCGAAATCAGACAATGACCGTATAGAAAGCTCTTCCGGCGGAGTATTCCCGGTGCTGGCTCGTAAAGTATTGTCACAGAATGGAATAGTGTTTGGAGCCATGATGGAGTCAGATGGCGCTGTGCGCCATTTTGGAGCACAAACGCCGGAGGAAGTTGAGAGGCTGAGAAAGACAAAATATGTACAAAGTGAGGCGGCTGGTTGCTGCCGGCAGATTTTTCAGTCGGTCAGGGAAGGACGACAGATTCTGTTTGTCGGTACCCCCTGCCAGTGCAGCGCTGTAAGGAGGTATGTCGGTGAGGCGGAAAATCTGTTGCTTGCTGACCTTGTATGTTATGGCGTGCCTTCGCCGGTAAAATGGGGAAAGTATATAAAGGAACTGGAAAAACGATATCAGGGCAGCTTTGAGAGCATTTCCTTTCGCGATAAGCGCGAAAAAGACAATGGACATACTATTGCAGTCCGTATTGACGGAAGGGAATATACATGGCCGATAGGGGAAGATTGTTTTTGCAATGCCTATTTTTGTAACTATCTTTTGCGTCCGTCCTGCTATATGTGCCGGTTCTGTACCATGGAAAGGGAAAGCGACCTGACAATGGGAGATTTCTGGGGAATCGATAAGGTACGCCCGGAGTGGGATGACGGTATGGGAACTTCTCTTGTAATTGTACACAGTAAAAAAGGCATGGCGCTGTGGGAGTCTGTGCGGGAGGATTTCCGGTACTTTGAATGCCGGGATGAGGACATATTGCAGCCGAGACTGCAAAGCCCGACAGCACATCCCGGTTGGCGGCGGGAAGTGTTTTTCCGGTTGTGCCGGATTTTGACATTGGATACTTCGGGACGTATCATGAGAAGGTTGGTGAAAAGATGATTGGAATACTGACATTTTATTGGGCTGATGACTATGGAGCGCTGTTGCAGTGTTATGCCCTGAAAACTTATATGAGTCGGTTTGATAATACCGCAGTTATTCCATATTATCCGAAAAATCTGCGCTCCCGATATCGATTACTGAAACATTCCGGAACTGATAAAGTGAGAAAAAAGATACGCATGATTGTGCATCAGCTACGGACGAAAGAGTTTTACAGCAGATTGGCAGCGAAACTGCGGATGGCGCACTTCCGCCGGCGGTTTCTGACGGCTGATTTTCGTAAACTGGATTCTGCCAGGAGTATACCCGCATACCGACCGGGAATAAGCGCTTATATAGTTGGAAGCGACCAGGTGTGGAACCCGGAGATTACAGAAGGGCTTCAGGATGGATACTTTTGCGCTTTTCCAAAACCTGAGGGGGCCCGTTTCATAGCTTATGCCGCCAGTATAGGTTCGGAACGTCTGGATGTAGCTTATGATGCCAGGATTGCCCGGTATTTTGAAAATTTTGACGCAGTATCGGTTCGGGAGGGGATATCCGCATCTTATATCGAAAAATTGTATGGCAGAGAGCCGGAAACAGTAGTGGATCCGGTTTTCCTGTTGGAAAAGAAGGACTGGGAACAGCTTTTGAAAAATAAAGACTTATCGAAAAAAAATTATATTGCAGTTTATGACACAGAATATAACGAGGAAATGGCACATTATATTGCCTCGTTGAGGGAAAAGCTGAGATTGCCGGTACTGGTGTTACGGGCAGAAAAGCGCTATTATGATTGGGGCGGACAGGAGGAGTATGCCAGAGGATGCGGTCCGCTGGAATTTTTGGAATATCTGTATCATGCTGCATATGTGGTAACAAATTCTTTTCATGGAACGGCGATGTCGATTATTTTTCACAAATCATTTGCGGCGTTCCCTCACAGTAAGCGTAACGCCCGGCTTGAATGGCTTTTACATGCAGCCGGGTTGGAAAGCCGGATGGCGCATACCATACCGGAGGGGGTGCAGGGCATGGAAAAGGTGGATTGGCATCAGGTGGATAAAGCGTTGCAGGAGGAAATTGAACGCTCCAGGTCGTTTATACGAAAGGAAATCCTGTTGTCCCGCTGACAGGCTGTCTTTTGGGATAAGCCGGTAACGGGTATTACCGTACACGTATGATTTTTTTGTCTGCAATGCGATATACCATATCGCACCGGTCGGCGAGCGCCATATGGTGTGTTACCAGCAGGACAGTTTTATTTTCGATATTGAAAATGGCATCCATGACCGCTTTTTCAGTCTGGTTGTCGAGTCCGGCAGTTGCTTCGTCCAGAATCAGCAGTTCAGAATTCTTATAAATCGTCCTCGCTAACGCAATGCGTTGCCGCTGTCCTCCTGAGACAGCAACGCCCTCCTCGCCAATCAGGGTGTCCAGACCCTGGGGCATTTCGCACACATCATCCCAGATTTGCGCTGCTATCAGGCTTTCGATGACGCGTTTTTCGTCGATATTATCATAGTCTTCCATGAACGCAACATTATGCCGGATGGTTTCTCCGTTTAAATAGACAGTCTGAGGGATATAGCTGACAATTTCACCAAGGAAAGCGGTGCATGACCCCTCTGCATCAGTGCTGCTGACAAGGTCGTAGCCGTCAAAGCATACAGAACCGGACTGTGGCTGCAAAAGTCCGAGAAGCAGGTCAAGAAAAGTGGTTTTACCTGAACCTGATGCACCGATTAAGGCTACGGTTTTTCCGGCGGGGATACTCATTTCCGCATTTTCAAACAGCAGTTTTTTGCCCGGATAACCAAAGCTAAGGCCGCGCACAGTTAACTCCTTTCGAAGGGAAGGAATGATTTTCCGTTTCTTTTCTTCGGATATCAGCTTTTGCCGGTAGGCGAGGTAACGTGTGTGGGTTTCACAGACAACCTGATAAGATTTGTTTGAAAATTGTATACGGTTCATAGCGCTGATGATGCCGTAGGAGATGGGTTCCAACTTTAACATAAGAGTAGCATAGATTACAAAATATGGTACAATCGCGCTTAATTCAAAGCGGAACAGCATTACAATTACCAGCAGCAGATAGATGGCTGCCATGACACTGTTACGCATCAGCACCAACACAAGGTTTTGCATATAAGAAAAATCCGATTCAACTTTTGCGTGGCGGCGGCTGTTTGTCTCAAATCGGTTTTGCAGATGCATTGTATTGCGGCTGATGCGGAGCTCCTTATATGCGCCGAAAGAAGTAGTAATGTTAGCATTTATCTGCAGGAGGCAGCTTCGGCGGAGCTCGCCGGACTGGTCAATGCGTTCGCGCATTGTCCGGTAGCGCAGCAACATCCAGAGGACCAGCAGTATTATGCTGAAAAAGCCCAGCGGCCCGGTCTGATAGATAAGTACTGCCGCATATGCTGCCAGTGTACAGCATTGAATTATGACGCTGACGGAATCCGTGATAATCTGGATGCTTTTAAGCGTATCTGCCCGAATGATTTCGACCGCATGCAGAGGCGACTTTTTATAGTGCTCCAATAGTTCTTCATGGAGAAAAAGGTCAAAAAAACGAAACGAAAGCGTCTGCATACTTTCGTAGAGGAAACGGTTTGTGACACGCGCCTTGTAAAGGTCAAGCAAGCCCTTACCGGCGCAAACCGCGGCCAGGCAGGCACACAGTCCAATCATAAAAGGGCCGGACTGTGTATCCGTGAGCATTCGGTTGAGGATATGCAGCAGGACGGAAAAGCTGAATATATCAAGAGCCGGGCTTATGATACTGAGTAACAGGTAGGCTGAAAAAGTATGTATATTTTTTTTCTCAAGGATGGAGAGCAGATATTTTACTTTACCTGGCATATTATTTTCCCTGCCTTTTAAAATAATGTTATGTTTTGACGGTTAAAATTCTATGCTTTTGATATTCCAGAGCGTGGGCATGGGTCGTCTTTACCGGTCAGAAGTTTGCTGAGCCGCCAGTACAGTTTTTTCAGGAACCGGTATAAAGTCGGGTTGAAAAGATAAATTCTTGCCGTGAATTTTCGCTTTAAGGGAAGGAAGCGGGCATAGTCGTCACTGAGCAATTTAAGCAGCCTTTGGCGCAATTCTTCCGCCTGTTGGCTGGAACCGGAAATTTCTTTTGCAGCAACATACCAGTTGAAGACATTGGAAACACATAGCAGTTCCCAATAGCCTGGTACGCCATACAACTCAAAATGCCGGGCGCGAAGGCGCAGATATGCTTCAATATGATGCTTTTTTAATTCAGGCGTTTGGAGCGAGGATGCATTATTTTGATGAAGCCGCCGGAAATACCAGATTCCGGTGAGAATGACGGAGGGCGTTTCATTGCGGGCAATAACATTCAACAGGAAAAGAGTGTCCTCACCTGAAGCAATTGTTTCCGGAAAAAAGAGATTTTCAATGGCGGAACGAGCCAGCAATTTTCCCCCAATTGCCCATAAGCGATAAGTACGGCCATTTCCAAAGAGGTTGCGCAATTCAGCGGGGGAAAATATACGACACTCGGGTGCAACAGGAGCAGGACAATCAGATAGCTGAAAATCGTCTTTTACATTGGAAAACATCAGTCCGGCAAATGCGCAGCTATGAGTCTGCATTAGTCGCAGTCCGGTTTCGAGCGCCAGCGGATGGATGAGGTCGTCGCAGTCAAGAAAGAAAAAATAATCCCCGTTCCCTCGGGTAAGTCCTGCATTCCGCGCAATGGATACTCCTCCATGTGGCAGGCGCAGGAATAAAACGCGCGGGTCAAGTGCTGCATACCGTTCACAGATTTCCGCAGAGCGGTCAGAGGAACCGTCGTCTATCAACAACAGTTCCCAATGGGGATAGCTTTGCCTCCGGACGGATTCAATACATGCGGATAAAAACAATTCGCCATTATAGATTGGGACAATGATAGTTATAAGTGATTTAATATCGTCTGCCTGTAACACATTCATACATCCTTATTAATATATTTTACATATGGCATAATACCATTGATTACCGTATGTTACAAGCATAAAATTATCTGTTTACCGAACAGGTTTTCCACATGGCAAGAATAATTATAATCTGATTTTTGTTCCTGGCTGATTGTTATTAGCCAAACGTATGCTATAATGGTTTTAGCTTAACTATAAGTTCGCAGGAGAAGATAACTAACCGATGGGAGCAGAGAAGTGTAAATTCATAAAAAATAAAGTTTCTGTCGTAACGCCTGTATTTAATGGGGAGTCTCATCTTGAAAGGATGCTTGACTCAATATTGGGGCAGACCTATCAGGAGCTTGAAATGATTTTAGTCGATGACGGTTCGACTGACAATACGGCTTTAGTTGCAGAAGGCTGTCAGAAGAAATTTGAAGATAAGGGTTTAGAGTTCAGGATAATAAAGGCGGAACACAGGAATGCTTCGGCGGCCATTAACCAGGGGCTGCCCTATGTGACAGGAGAATATTTAGTCTGGCCGGACAGCGATGACATACTGGAGCCTGATTCCATAGGTAAAAGAGTCGCTTTTTTACAGACCCATCCGCAGTATCAGTGCGTGAGGACTTTAGCGTATTATTTTGACGCCGTGTCAGGAAAAATGGCAGCGGCGGATGAAAAAACAGGAGATTTGAAGAAAGAAAATTTATTCTGGGATATTTTGGAGAGTAAGACTTTTGTCTGTTGCGGCTGCTATATGGTAAAATCGGAGAGCTTTTTTGAAATTTATCCTGAACGTCGTATACCGGAATACGATGTCGGGCAGAACTTTCAAATGCTGCTGCCATTTATGTATTTCCATAAATGCCCGACAATACAGGAAAAGCTGTATGGAGTTTATGTCAGAAAAGGAAGTCATTCCAGGAGGGTTTTGACACAGAAGGAGGAAGAAAAAAAGTATCAGGATTATGAAGAACTTGTGGACCGGATTGCAGAAATCTGTGATTTACAGGAGCCAATGGAATTGAAGAGGATTGCAGGATGGAAGATAAGACGGAGATATCAGCTTGCGCTTAAGTATGGATACATGAAGCGGGTTGCCGGAAGCTTACGCCAGTTATACAGGAATGGGGACATCGGTATTATTCATATGGTAAAGGGTAATGTCCGGGCATACCTGCATTTCTATATCAGAAAATTAAAAGACGCGGAATGGAAGCAGTATAAAAAAAGAAAGTTTTCCAGACTGAAAAACAAAGACTTCACTGTGATTGCATCGAATTGCAGCGGTACAATGATGTATTATGATTTGGGATTGCCGTTTCTGTCTCCGACAATTAATCTGACGATAGGAATGAACGATTTTGTCAGGATGGTCGAAAACCTGAAGTGGTATATGGGACAGGAAATTGCTGAGAGTAAGGATGAAAATGGACATCCTGCAGGTTTATTAGGGGATATTAAAATTAATTTTATTCATTACACAACATTTGAGGAGGCAATTCAAAAGTGGAATGAAAGGAAAAACAGGATTAATTGGGATAATCTTTTTATTATAGGGATGGAACGTGGCGATTGTTCCTATGAAACGATGAAGCGTTTTAACCAATTGCCATATAAAAACAAGGTGCTTTTTACTCATGTGGAATATCCGGAATTTCAGTCAGCTTATTATATAAAAGGGTTTGAAGAGCAAAGTGAGCTGGGGACAATAACTAATTTTAAGAATCATTTTTGGCGGAGACGTTATCTGGATGATTTTGACTATGTGAAATTTTTCAACAGAACTAATGAAGAAAGAGGATAATCAACAGTAATGCTAAACAAGCGAATGATAAGAAAACTGACAAACACTTCTACCTATAACAAAGGTCTCGACCTTTACTACCTGGATAAAGTAAACAAATTTACGGTGGATGACCATGACCTGGAAAATATTGTAATAAATGCGCGGGTAAAGGGGAGCGGTTCAAAAAGCTATGATGTGGAGCTTGTATATGATGAGCTGGCTGACGATGTGACGGAGAGCTATTGCGAGTGTCCGGCCTTTTACAGCTATACCGGCCTTTGCAAGCATTGTATTGCGGTTCTTCTTGAGTATGAAAATTATCAGGAAAGGCAGCCGTCGATTTCTGATTATATGGGACCCGAAGGGCAGACACGAAAAAGGCTGAGCGATTATCTGGAGCCGGATGATATGTCTGTGGAACAGAATGTGCTGGAAATTCTGTCCCGTTGGCAGCAGGAGGCCGAGCGGAGGTCTCAGGCAGGCAGCAGGGGCAGAGGTCTCGGGAAGGAAGCGCAGGCCAGGGTGCGCCCGAAGGAAACCACCCCGCTTGTAAAGGAGCTTTTGCAGCGTCAGACCGTCAAGGCAACGCTGCCTTTTTTGAAGGATAATATCTACGGAAGCATAGAGATGGAGCCTTTTCTGGAATGCACTTCCGAATATATCACACTGGAATTCAAAGTCGGAACAGGCAAGACAAAATATGTGCTGAAGGATATTTTTGAATTTGTCCGCAATGTGGAGAAGGGGCAGAATTATTCCTATGGGAAAAAACTGCAGTTTCAGCATTTGCCGGAAGCTTTTGAGCCGGTATCGCGGGGGATTGTTGAATTTCTGAAAAGATGGGTAAGGGAAAACGGAAGCAGGTATGTTCAGTATTCCTATGGCAATAGCTACGGTTATGGAAACGGCTATGGAAATTACGGGTATCCTTCCTATTATCCGAAGCTGAGGAAGCTTTCCTTATCCGGCAGCGGTCTGGAGGAATTTCTGGATGTGGTAAAAGAGCGGCCTCTGATGGCCAACGTTAATATGACCGGTGAGCGGCTGTGGCAGCAGACCGATGCGCCGGTTATCCGCGAGATGAAAATCACCGGGCAGAAAGAGGGAATTGAGGTGGAGGTAGTTCCCTTGTTCGGATATTATGGCGCTCGGAGCCTCCTTACCTTTAAGGACGGCCTCATTTACAGGGAAAAAATTGAGGATATGAGCAATATCAGCGATTTTATTACCTGTCTGGTGAAACTTCCCGAGAAAAAGTTTTATGTGGAAAAGAAGGATGTTCCGGCGTTCTGCCGGGAGCTTTTGCCGGCGCTTATGGAGCATTATAAGTGCGAGAGGAAGGATTTTAACGAGGCGGATTACGGGGTGGAACAGGTTTCTTTCGAGATTTATCTGGACGCGCCCCAGAAGGATTTTGTGACCTGTAAGGTGTATGCCCTTTACGGGGAAAAGAAGTATGAGGTTTATAAAAAGGACGAAGAGGGAAGCGGGCGGGATGTGGCGAAGGAAATGCAGGTTGGAAATCTGGTTTCCTCCTACTGCAATGCCTTTGACGAGAAAGAAAACGCCATGGTGATTTCCGGGGAGGAGGATAAGATATACGAGCTTTTAGTGGATGGAATTCCCCGCTTCCAGGCGCTTGGGGAGGTGTATGTCTCCGAGGCGCTCAAACGTTTCCATGTGGTATACAGCGGCAAGGTGGAAGTAGGGGTGTCGCTCTCCGGCGATTTGCTGGAGCTGACAATGAATGCGGAGGACATGTCAAAGGAAGAGCTCATTGAAATCCTGTCGAAATATGACAGGAAGAAAAAGTATTTCCGTCTGAAAAACGGGAGCTTCGTCAATGTGGAAGACGAGGGGATGCAGACTCTGCTGGGATTGAAGCAGAATTTAAATCTCACGGACAGCCAGTTAAGGAAGGAAGTCATAACAGCGCCGAAATACCGGGCTTTGTATCTGGACAGCGAGCTGAAAGAAAAGCAGAATTTGCTGGCAATAAGAAACGGAACCTTTAAAGAGCTGATAAGAAACATGAAAACCGTGGAGGACAATGATTTTGAGGTCCCGGCAAGTCTGGAGGAAACCCTGCGCAAGTACCAGAAAGACGGTTTTGTGTGGTTGAAAACTCTTTGCCATAACGGATTTGGCGGCATTCTTGCGGACGATATGGGGCTTGGAAAGACTCTGCAGGCGATAGCCTTTCTGCTGTCTGAATTTCTGGAGGCAAAAGCGGAGGATAACAGAAGGTGCCTGATTGTCACCCCGGCTTCTCTGGTATTTAACTGGAACAGCGAGTTTAAGCGATTTGCCCCCAGCATTCCGGTAAAAATGGTGACCGGGCCTGCCGGGGAGCGGGCAGAAATTATCCATGGCGCCCAGAGCCGGGATATTCTGATTACTTCTTATGAGTTGCTGAAAAGAGATTTGGCAGAATATGAAAACGTCAGCTTTTTCTGCCAGATTATCGACGAGGCGCAGTATATCAAGAATCACAACACACAGTCTGCAAAGGCGGTAAAGGAAATTCAGGCCGGAAGCCGGTTTGCCCTGACCGGAACACCTATCGAAAACAGGTTAAGCGAGCTTTGGAGCATATTCGATTATCTGATGCCCGGATTTTTGTACGGATATCAGCACTTTCGGACGGATATTGAGATACCTGTGGTTCAGAGTCAGGATGAAAAGGCCATGGAGAAGCTTCGGAAAATGGTTCGCCCCTTTATTCTGCGGAGGCTGAAAAAGGACGTTCTCACGGATTTGCCGGATAAGCTGGAGGAATGCATGTACGCCAGCATGGAGGGAGAACAGAGGAAGCTGTATTCGGCTCATGTCCAGCGGATTCGCATGATGCTGGATAAACAGTCCGACGAGGAGTTTAAAAGCGCAAAAATTCAGATTCTGGCGGAGTTTACAAAGCTGCGCCAGCTCTGCTGCAATCCGGCGCTGCTTTACGAGAATTATGAAAGCCCTTCGGCGAAAACCGCCATGTGCCTTGATTTAATCAGGAACGCCATTGAGGGAGGCCATAAGGTTTTACTGTTTTCACAGTTTACATCCATGCTGGAAAATCTGCAGGGAGAGCTTAAGGCGGAAAAGATTTCATTCTACACCCTGACAGGTTCGACACCAAAAGAAAAAAGGCTGGAGCTGGTGGAGCGGTTTAACGGCGACGACACCAGCGTGTTCTGCATTTCCCTGAAAGCGGGCGGTACCGGACTTAATCTGACGGCGGCGGATATCGTTATCCACTATGACCCCTGGTGGAATCTGGCGGTGCAGAACCAGGCCACGGACAGGGCCCACCGCATCGGGCAGAGAAACGTCGTGAGCGTCTACAAATTAATTATGAAGGATACGATTGAGGAAAATATCGTGAAGCTGCAGGAGCGGAAAAAGGAACTGGCGGAGCAGGTGCTTTCCGGGGAGAATGTGGGAAGCGGGAGCTTTACGCGGGAGGAGTTGTTGGAATTGCTGGAAGGATGATGGACTGGCAGGCGGTTTTGAGTTATGGAGATGGCGAAAGTAACGTCGAAGGGGGCAGGTTACAATCCGTAAATTTCCGACAAAAAGGCATGCTGTTGATTCCTTTTTGTCGGACTTATCATACGAACTGGTTTATACGCCCTGCCATATGAAAGGAAATCTGTCTGATATCAGATTCGTTCAAAAACTTCCCTAGAAATAATCCGAAAAATAAGCCTTTTCTACCGGAATCAGCCTCTCCAACCATGTCAGCATATAATATTCCGTCTTGATTTTTTCATGCTCATACAGATAAGAGGGACGCTTATATCCCATAAGCATAGCCGTCAGGGTATTAACGTCCAGCTCCACTACATTGATGGACTGGTTATCCTCCACCTGCTCGCAGAAAGATTCGCCGTCGTGCCAGGACACCAGAAAATCGCCTTCGTTCCAGGAGGCCATTTTATCGTGCACCTTGAAGTGGATTTTGAAATCCTCGGGCTGAATCTGGTAAGGATAGTACTCCAAAAAATCCCGCACATTCACGATTCTCGCCATGATATAGGGGGAAATCTTTTCCGTGATTTCGCTGTCCTCGAACAGGTATGCCATGGGTTCGCCGGAGTAATTGTCGCCCTTTACCTGTTCAATCATGGAAAAATGGGCGCTGATGTAATTCCATAGTCCGTAGTTGGCTTCGATATTCAAATAGACCATTTCCTTAATGTGAAAGATATCGTTGGCAATATAATAAACCACATAACCTAAGGGTCTGTGTTCCTTATTATAATAAACGGCGGCAATCATATCGTCGTTGTCCCACCGCCAGTATTCCTCCCAGGATAAATCGTCTCTTATCAGGCAGCCGTGGCGCTGCAGGGCAAAATAAGAATGTACGTTGTGATAATCTGTAGAATCCAGGCTGACCCGCTCCACCATACCGTCTACGGGGCGGGGCTTTGGAAGCTGGGTGTCTTTTACGGTAAAGGAAAGCTTGTCTGAGACAATTTCCCATCCCATTTTTCGGTAAAGGGGGATAGAGTAGGGATATAAAAAGGAAATAACCATTTCCTTTCTGTGCATGTAATTGAGAACGTGTTCCATCAGAGAACGAATCAGGCCCTTTCCGGTATACTCCGGGTATGTGGCAACGCCGGTGATGCCGCCCATATCCATGATTTCGTCGTGAACGTTCACTTTCATGGAATAGACCACAATCATCGAGGCAAGCTTGTCACGGTAAAACCAGCCAAGCACAAAGGCTTCTTCCAGAATGGGGCGTTTGGCGGATTTGATTTCATCCTGTTCCCATCCGGTTTGAAATAAGTCGTAGGAGGTTACCTGAAACGCGTACTGGAGCAGGGCGTTGAACTGTTCCAAATCATTTTTGTCAAGCTCCCGCATTCGGTACTCGCCCTTTGTTTCAAGGTAAATATGTTCTTCTTTTCCGTCTTTCATAAAAACCTGAGCCTTTCCGAGGCAGGAGAGACGCGCTCATATCTGCCGTCCGTTTTATTTTACACCAGGAAAAAGGCTTCGTCTATGAGTTTTTTCTAAAAGTCTTGCTGATAATGGAAAGTATGCGTTATAATGTACAAAGTGGCAATGAGCGGTGACGGCGTATTTCCCGGACGCGCACTGCAAATATGCCGGTTTTCCGAATACGTACTGTGGAAATATGAAAGAGAAAGGATAGCAATTATGTATCAGAAAGTGTCAACAGACCTGAATTTTGTGGAACGTGAAAAAGAAATTGAAAAATTCTGGCGCGAAAATGATATTTTTAAAAAAAGTATGGAAAGCCGGAAGGATAAACCGACCTATACTTTTTATGACGGACCCCCGACGGCCAACGGCCAGCCTCACATCGGCCATGTGCTTACCAGAGTAATCAAGGATATTATTCCCAGATACCGCACCATGAAGGGCTATATGGTACCCAGAAAGGCGGGGTGGGATACCCACGGGCTTCCGGTGGAGTTAGAAGTGGAGAAACAGCTCGGGCTTGACGGCAAGGAGCAGATTGAGGAATACGGATTAGACCCGTTTATCAGAAAATGTAAGGAAAGCGTCTGGAAATACAAGGGCATGTGGGAGGACTTTTCCGCTACCGTAGGTTTCTGGGCGGATATGGACGACCCTTACGTTACTTATCACGACGATTATATCGAGTCCGAATGGTGGGCGCTGAAACAGATTTGGGATAAAGGTCTTTTATATAAGGGCTTTAAGATTGTGCCCTACTGCCCCAGATGCGGGACGCCGCTCTCTTCCCATGAGGTGGCGCAGGGCTATAAGGCGGTAAAGGAACGCTCTGCGGTGGTCCGCTTCAAAGTGGTGGGCGAGGACGCTTTTTTCCTGGCATGGACAACCACGCCGTGGACGCTGCCCTCTAACGTGGCGCTGTGCGTGCACCCGGAAGAAACCTACGCGAAGGTAAAAGCGGCGGACGGACGCACTTATTACATGGCAAAGGCGCTTCTTGACACCGTGCTCGGAAAGCTGGGCGAGGAAGGCAAGCCGGCCTATGAGATTCTTGAAACTTACGCCGGAAAAGATTTGGAATATAAGGAATACGAGCCTTTGTTTGCCTGCGCCGGAGAAGGAGCCGTAAAACAGAAAAAGAAAGGCCATTATGTGACCTGCGACGGCTATGTTACCATGACGGACGGTACGGGAATTGTCCATATCGCACCGGCTTTCGGTGAGGACGACGCTCAGGTGGGGCGCAAATACGACCTTCCTTTCGTACAGTTTGTGGACGGCAAGGGAAATATGACAGAGGAAACTCCTTATGCCGGAAAGTTTGTAAAGGACGCCGATAAGGATATTCTGGTGGATTTGGACAAGGAGGACAAGCTCTTTGACGCGCCGAAGTTTGAGCATGATTATCCCTTCTGCTGGCGGTGCGACACTCCTCTTATCTACTATGCAAGAGAATCCTGGTTTATTAAGATGACGGCGGTTCGGGACGATTTGGTCCGCAACAACAAGACGGTAAACTGGTTCCCGCCCTCCATCGGTGAAGGACGGTTCGGCAACTGGCTTGAAAATATTCAGGACTGGGGCGTTTCCCGGAACCGTTACTGGGGAACCCCGTTAAACATCTGGGAATGCGAAGGCTGTGGACATCAGGAGTCCGTGGGCTCGCGGGAAGATTTGGAGAAATTAAGCGGCAATCCGCAGGCAAAAACGGTGGAGCTGCACCGGCCTTATGTGGATGAAATTACAGGGGTATGCCCTAAGTGCGGCAAGACCATGAAGCGGGTGCCCGAGGTGATTGACTGCTGGTTTGATTCGGGGGCAATGCCTTTCGCGCAGCACCATTATCCTTTTGAAAATAAGGAACTGTTTGAAGCCCAGTTCCCGGCTCAGTTTATTTCCGAGGCCGTGGACCAGACCAGAGGATGGTTTTATTCCCTGATGGCGGAATCCACCCTGCTCTTTAACTGCTCGCCCTTTGAAAACGTCATTGTCATGGGGCACGTGCAGGATGAAAACGGACAGAAGATGAGCAAGTCCAAGGGAAATTCCGTAAGTCCGTTTGACGCGCTGGCGTCCTATGGAGCGGACGCTTTAAGGTGGTATTTCAGCATCAGTTCCGCGCCCTGGCTGCCCAGCAGGTTCCATGGAAAAGCGGTAATGGAGGTGCAGAGAAAGTTCCTTGGCACCCTTTGGAACACCTATGCTTTCTTTATCCTTTACGCCAATATTGACGATTTTGACGCTACCAGATATTCTCTGGAGTACGATAAACTTCCTGTGATGGACAGATGGCTGCTGTCCAGGCTGAATACGGCTATTCAGAAAGTGGATAACCATATGAACGGCTACCAGATTACGGAATCCGCAAGGGTGCTTGACGATTTTGTGGACGAATTGAGCAACTGGTATGTGCGCCGCTGCAGGGAGCGTTTCTGGGCAAAGGGAATGGAAAGCGACAAGATTAACGCATATATGACCCTGTATACTGCGCTGACGGAAATCTGCAAGTGCGCCGCGCCCATCATTCCGTTTATGGCTGAGCAGATTTATTTAAATCTGGTAAAGAGCCATGACAAGGAGGCGCCGGAGAGCATTCATCTGTGCGATTTCCCGGCAGTCCATGAGGAAATGATTGATAAAAAGCTGGAAGAGAACATGGAAGAAGCGCTGAATATCGTGGTTATGGGGCGTGCGGCCCGCAACGCGGCAAATATCAAGAACCGCCAGCCCATCGGAACCATGTATGTGAAAGCGGACCATGCGCTTGACTCCTACTTTACCGATATTGTGAAAGACGAGCTGAATGTAAAGGAAGTTGTGTTCAAAGAGGATGTCAGCGACCTTACAAGCTACAGCTTTAAGCCCCAGCTGCGCACCGTGGGACCGAAGTACGGCAGGCAGCTTGGCGGCATCCAGAAATATCTCTCGTCCGTAGACGGCAGCGAGGCAATGAAGCAGCTTAAGGCGGAGGGCGCTCTGAAATTTGAGGTAAACGGTGTGGAAATTGCTCTTTCAGAGGAGGATTTGCTGATTGACGTGGCAGAAAAGGCAGGCTTTGTAACCCAGGGCAACAATCAGGTTACGGTGGTTCTCGATACCAACCTTTCGCCGGAGCTGATTGAGGAAGGCTTTGTGTACGAGGTAATCAGCAAGATTCAGACCATGCGTAAGGACGCGGGCTTTGAGGTTATGGACCATATCAAAGTGGCAGTCAACGGAAATGAAAAGATTGCCGGAATTGTAAATGACAACAGGGCGGCAATCTCTGAAAAGGTGCTGGCGGAAGCGATTGTTATTGATGAGCCGGTTTCCGTTACAAAGGAATGGAACGTAAACGGCGAAAAGGTGACCATCGGCGTAGAGAAGGTCGGTTAAGGCTGGAGGCACGGCGGATATTTCCGGCCGGGCAGGCGCGCGTAAAGCGCCGGCTCAGTCCGGTACCTTTTGAAAATGCTGGTAATCCTTCATGGAGTTCCAGTTGCCGCCCCATATAAAACCGTGGTCGGTAAAAAGCCGGTAGCATAAATCGTTTTCGTCAATTTTATAGGGAAAATCCCGGGAGCGGTCGGCGTATATTTCACTTCCTTCAGGTGAAATGTAAGTCTGGCCGCTTCCGTCTTTGTTGAAAACAACGTAAGGATTGTAAAAAGGATTAATGTCAATGGCCAGTCCCAGCGCATGCCTGGACAGATTGGAGGAGCCGTCCACCAGCCGGTAATTAAAGCAGGAGGTGTTATTGTCCTCCATGGAGGCGGTGTCGTCGCCGTTATATTCGTCTATGAGGCTGATTTTTTCTATCCGGTATTCGTTGATATAAAGCTCGTAAAAAATTTCCGCCAAATCCTGCGCGATTTTTTTATTGCAGATTAATTCTCCGGTTTTCACCTCTCCGTCAAAATTGTGGTAAAGCACGTTCATGTACCGCAGGTCATCGTAAGAGACGGCAAGGCTTTCTTTATCCGAAACGATATTTACCGCCGCAAAGGACAAAAGCGGGGCGGTTTCCTCCTCCACAGGGTAGGAGATGCCCGTAATGCGCCTGATGACGTCGTCGGAAAGAGGCTGATAGGAAAAGCCCTCTTTATAGTGAACGGTGTCTGCTGTATCCGTATCAGAAGGAGGGGAGCCTGCGGGAGCCGGGGAGGCGTTATCGGGAGAAGCAGAACTGCCGCCGTCTGCAGCAGGTAAGTAAACGGTGTCCCCGGAGGGTACAGGAGCGTTGTCTGCGCCGGCCGCGGGTTCCGCTGTCGCTGCAGGTGTGGGAGATACAGGTTCCTCCGTTCCTGCAGGCGTTGCGTATGCGATTTCCGGGTTTGCGTCCGCGTATTCCATGAGGGTTTCCCCCCGGGAAAGCAGCCTTGCCACGATGGAAAAAAATATAATGATTACGGCCATAGAGCCTAAAGGCTTTAACAATTTATTCATAACGTCTCCTGAGATTAGTGTCAGTTGTGTTTTTGCGGTGCAAAAGCGTATATTTCGCCAGGCGTGAATCCGGCTTTTCGCCGTAGATTGAATAGTTACTTGTTTAGCATACGATAAATCAGAATGTATTGCAAATGAAATTAATATCCTGTAAAATATAGAACGGACAAAATCTGAGAAAATTTATACTTTTAAAAGTATGCTTTGTTAAAAGCGTACTTTGTTGCGGACGGAAGCAGAAAGAGAATTGTTTTAAGACGGCAATCTGATTGCAGGCCGTCGGGAGTGAAGAATCAGGATGGGAATAATAAAGACAAAGAATCTGGCTTTTGAATATATCCGAAGGGATGAGGAAGGAAACGTGGAGGGAATCACCCGCGCGCTGGACGATATCAACCTGGATGTGGAGCAGGGCGATTTTGTGGCAATCCTCGGGCATAACGGCTCCGGCAAATCCACCCTTGCCAAGCACATCAATGCCATTCTTTATCCCACGGAAGGAACCATATGGGTGGATGGCAAGGATACAGCCGAGGATGAAAATCTCTGGGACATCCGTCAGGAGGCGGGGATGGTATTCCAGAATCCCGACAATCAGATAATCGGACAGGTTGTAGAGGAGGATGTGGGCTTTGGCCCCGAGAATCTCGGCGTCCCTGCGAAGGAAATCTGGGAGCGGGTGGAGGAAAGCCTCAAGGCGGTCGGAATGTATGAGTTCCGCAAGTATTCCCCCAACAAGCTTTCCGGCGGGCAGAAGCAGAGAGTGTCCATTGCGGGCGTAATTGCCATGCATCCCAAATGTATTATTCTGGACGAACCTACCGCCATGTTAGACCCAAGCGGACGCAGAGAGGTTATCCGTGCCGCCCGTGCGCTGAACGATGTGGAAGAAATTACAATTATCCTGATTACCCATTATATGGAAGAAATTATCCATGCAAACAAGGTCTTTGTTATGGATAAGGGAAAAGTTGCCATGGAGGGAACGCCGGGAGAAATTTTCAGCAGGGTGGAAGAACTGAAGGAACTGCGGCTGGACGTTCCGCAGGTTACGCTGCTGGCTCATGAGCTGCAAAAAAGCGGCGTTGCAGTCCCGGACGGCATACTGACCTGCGAGGAGCTGGTGGAGGCACTGAAGGCTCTGCACTGACACTTGTGTTTGAGAAAAGCATGGAGGAAGTAAATGTCAATTATTTTAGACCATGTCAATTATATCTATGAGGCCGGTACGGCAATGGAGCATGCGGCGCTTAAGGACGTGAATCTGGTGATACCGGAAGGGCAGTTTATCGGGCTGATTGGACATACCGGTTCCGGCAAATCCACACTGGTGCAGCTTTTAAACGGGCTGTTGGTTCCCACGTCGGGAAACATTTATTATAACGGCGCGGATATTCATGAGAGCGGTTATAATAAAAAGGAACTGCGCAGCAAGGTAGGGCTGGTTTTCCAGTATCCCGAGCACCAGCTTTTTGAGATTGACGTCTTTTCAGACGTGTGCTTCGGCCCCAAAAATCTGGGACTGGATAAAAAGGAAGTGGAGCTTCGGGCCTATGCCGCATTAAAGCAGGTGGGGCTTGAGGACGAATACTTTTATCAGTCGCCCTTTGACTTATCCGGAGGACAAAAACGGCGGGTGGCCATTGCGGGCGTGCTTGCCATGAAGCCGGAGGTATTGATTCTGGACGAGCCCACGGCGGGCCTCGACCCGAAAGGGCGGGATGAGATTTTAGACCAGATAAAAAAGCTGCAGGCAGAGACGAAGATAACCGTCATTCTTGTTTCACACAGCATGGATGACGTGGCGAAATACGTGGACAGAATTATTGTGATGAACAGGGGACAGGTCATGTTTGACAATGTGCCAAAAGAAGTGTTCCGTCATTATCAGGAGCTGGAAACGGTAGGGCTGGCAGCGCCCCAGGTGACCTATATCATGCAGGCGCTTAAAAAGAGCGGCCTTAACGTGGATACGGATATCACGACCATTGAGGAGGCGAAAGCTTCCATATTAAATGCGCTTGGCAGGGGATAGAAAGAAATTGCCGCGGTTTGCAAAAACCGTAAATGTGCCTGGAAATTTAGCTTATGTTTAGAAATGAGGAAAAATGTTAAGAGAAATTACACTGGGACAATATTATCAGACGGATTCGGTGATACACAGGCTTGACCCGCGGGTAAAGCTGGTGACCACTATCTGCTATATTATTTCTCTCTTTATTGTAGACAACGTGATAGGTTATGTAATCGCCGGCCTGTTTCTGGCGTTGGTGATAAAGCTTTCAAAGGTTCCCCTGAAATTTATGGTCCGGGGAATGAAGTCCATCATATTTCTTTTGCTGATTGCCGTGGTGTTTAACCTGTTCCTGACGCCGGGGGAAGCGGTGCTGACTTTCTGGAAGCTGAGAATCACAAAGGAAGGAATCAGACTGGCAGCCTTTATGGCAATCCGTCTGGTATTCCTGATTATGGGCTCGTCGGTGATGACGCTGACCACCACACCCAACAATCTGACTGACGGGATGGAGCGGCTGATGGGACCTTTAAAGCACCTGAAAGTGCCGGTTCACGAAATTGCCATGATGATGTCCATTGCCCTCCGGTTTATTCCGATTTTGCTGGAGGAGACGGATAAGATTATGAAAGCCCAGATTGCGCGGGGAGCTGATTTTGAGAGCGGAAACCTCATAAAAAAAGCCAAAAGCCTTGTGCCGCTTCTTGTGCCCCTGTTTATCTCCGCCTTCCGCCGTGCCAATGATTTGGCAATGGCAATGGAGGCGAGATGTTACCGGGGCGGGGAGCACCGCACAAAGATGAAACCCCTTATATATAAGAAAAGAGACGGACTTGCCTACGGGGCGGTGGCATGCTATCTGATAATCTGCGTGGTATTTGGGAAAATTCTGTTATGAAAAGAGTAATGCTTGTGGTGGCCTACGACGGAAGCGCCTGCTATGGATGGCAGCTGCAGCCGGGGAGGCGCACTGTGGAAAGCGAATTAAATCGTGCGTTAAGCGAGCTTTTAAAGGAAGAAATTCAGGTGACCGGCGCAAGCAGAACCGATTCCGGTGTCCATGCCCTGTGCAATGTGGCGGTATTTGACACAGCCACGCGCATTCCCGGAGAAAAGTTTTCCTATGCGCTGAATCAGCGTCTGCCGGAGGACATCAGGATTCAAAGCTCCCGGGAGGTGGCGCCGGACTTTCATCCCAGGCACTGCGACAGCCGTAAAACCTATGAGTACAGAATCCTAAACAGAGAGTTCCCGCTTCCCACTAAAAGACTGTATGCTTATTTTACCTATGTTCCCCTTGATGTGGAAAAGATGAAGCAGGCGGCGGCGTATCTTGTGGGAGAGCATGACTTTGCCAGCTTTTGCTCCGCTTCATCTTCGGCAAGTACCACGGTTCGGACGATTTATGAGCTGACGGTGGAGAAGGAAGGAGACGAGCTTGTGATTCGGATATGCGGCAGCGGCTTCCTTTATAATATGGTGAGGATAATTGCGGGAACACTCATGGAGGCGGGAAGCGGGCGAAGGCGGCCGGAGGAGATGGCGGATATACTTGCGGCGAAAAACCGATGCGCGGCAGGGCCTACGGCGCCGGCGTGCGGGCTGACGTTGGTTGGGTATGAGTTTATGTAAGGATTTGGATATTTGTGTGAATTTTTGTTTAAAATTTGGGGTTGACACGCCCCAAAGCGTATCTTATAATTATTCAGTGCGAAAAGGTTTAATAATGCGTTGTCTGGCAGACGGCTCTTTGACAGGCCAGGTCTGCAACATTCCCCTGACAGGGCATTATAGATAAAGATTTGCTGATGTTCTGAAGTTTTCCGGCGGCCCGGACATCCGCCCGAAAGATGGAGGGACAGCGGCAGGAGAGTATTTGTCATACGTCGCATACGAAAGAAAGTATGCGCAACCGAAGACAGGGCATATGCCAGGATAATTTTAATGGAGGAAATATCATGAAGACAGCTATAGTCAATCCGGCCACAATCGAAAGAAAATGGTATGTGGTGGATGCTACAAATATGACACTGGGACGTTTGGCTTCAGAAGTAGCCAAGGTTTTAAGAGGTAAGAACAAGCCCATATTTACTCCTTTTTTGGATATGGGAGATTATGTGATTATCGTAAATGCTGATAAGGTAAAGGTTACAGGCAGGAAATTAGACCAGAAAATATACTACCATCATTCAGGTTATGTGGGAGGACTTAAGCAGACCACACTTCGCGAGATGATGGCCAGGAAGCCCGAAAGAGTAGTAGAGCTTGCCGTTAAAGGCATGCTTCCCAAAGGACCTTTAGGAAGACAGATGTATACCAAGCTTTACGTATACGCAGGGCCTGAGCACAAGCAGGCAGCTCAGAAGCCCGAAGTATTAACATTTTAAGAGGGACTGAAAGGAGAAGATTAAAATGGCTAAATCAGCAAGATTCTACGGCACAGGCAGAAGAAAAAAATCGGTTGCCAGAGTGTATTTAATGCCCGGTAAAGGTGAAATTGTAATCAATAAAAGACCTATAGATGATTATTTTGGATTTGAGACCCTGAAGGTAATCGTTCGTCAGCCCATGGCGGCAACGGATACCGTTGACAAGTATGACGTTCTTGTAAACGTACGCGGCGGTGGATATACAGGCCAGGCAGGCGCTATCAGACATGGTATTGCAAGAGCGCTTCTTCAGGTAGACGAGGATTTCAGACCGGTACTTAAGAAAGCCGGTTACCTGACCAGAGACCCTCGTATGAAAGAGAGAAAGAAATACGGCCTCAAAGCGGCCCGTCGCGCTCCGCAGTTTTCAAAGAGATAATCTGCGGTCAACGCAAGATACGAGAAAAACCCGATTTTACAAGAGTTGCAGAGGTTGTGGAAAGTTGTCAGATGTGTTTGATTTCAAGTGGTATGCAACACGAATATCAATGATATGTATAGGACATTTTCAGAGAAATCTGGGAATGTCCTTTCTTTTTAAATCTTGTTAATCGCATTTACAAGCTCCTTAACGTCAAAGTGGGTATATACTTTCTCGGTTAAAGCCATTGCACCGGAGTGCCCCACAATCTTCTTGATAATCGTCTGAACGACACCGGCTTCTGCTAACATGGAAATACATGTGTGTCTGCAGCAATGTGGTGTGCGGTCAATCTTAAGTTGCTCATCAATGGATGGAAGTAGCTGTCATAATAATTTCGGTATTGGAAGTGCTTGCCATCTGGTGTATGGATAAGATACTCGCATTCTGAATTATCTTCAAACCAAGCCTTGTAGTAAGGTAAGACCTTGTCTGCAATAGGAACCTTTCGGATTCCATTCTCGGTTTTGCTGCTTATTACATCAAAGGATTGTTCGTCTAGATGGACATTTTCCTTTTTCCAATCCAAGAACTCTGAAATTCTTACTCCGTTATACAGTAGCATCAATATGATTTGATAATACTTATCATCTTTCTGCCCCCATATTCGTTAATTCCTTCTTTCTCAAATTTGTTTCGGTCATACTTATTAGGATTGCGGTCCTTATACTGAACAACATCTACAAAAGTGGAATAATCCTTATTGCAAATATCATTCTTGATAGCAAAATCATAAAGCTGATTAAACAGTACCTTGATTTTTCTTAAGGTAGGATAATTCTTACCGCAAGTATCAATGACTGTCTGTAAGTCCATAAGCTTCAAAGCCTTGAACACCTTATGGTATAGACTGATACATGTCTTATAAGCGGCTGTTGTGTAGCCTTTTACATTGGATTCTGATACGGTAGGGTACTTGCGTTGCGTTTAGACCATTCCTCATATACATCATCAGAGGTCATCTTCGAAGCCTTCGTATCAAATGGATTTTTATTATAGCCTGCCAGCATCTGCAAGCCGTCTGCTCTGGTGGGAGCATATCCTATAATGATAAAATCCTGAACCTGTTTATCCTTTTCTTTGTCGAAGCGCCAGCCGTTGGTCTTTCGCACCAGATAAGGATTTCTTCTTTTGCCGGAAAGTTTTACAACGCTTCCGTATCCGTTGGGTAACTTCATTTGCACCATTCCTTTCGCTTATATTCAGCAAGCTGATAAGCGGAAACTCGTGCTAATCCTCGTCGTGGGTTACCTTTGTAACACCCGGACGGATGGTTTTCCATATTTCATAATTGTCCTGTGTCTGACTGCCTGATTGTAGTAATTTTTTCATAGCCTGCCAATCCTTCAGAAACTGTACCAGACTTTTGTTCTCAAAGAAGATTCCCGGTGTGCCATCTACATCTTTAATAGTGGCAGGAAATACTTCGTCGATAGCAAACAGGAGAGGTAGTATATCTCCGTCTGTCCGAATATCAAATTCTGCAAGTGTGTTGACATTTACATTCAATGCGTCTGCAATCTTTCGTAACTGCTCCGGTTTCGGAAGATTCTTTCCTAACTCATACTTACGAATTGCGACTTCATGAATGCCGGCTAAATCACCAAGCTCTTTTTGCGTTAATCTACGAAATGTACGTATTAGCTTAATCTTTTTACCAGTATTCATCTTATCAACCTCCTGTGCAATATAATTTAGTACACAAAAATAGAATTGTCAACATAACTATTAATGCTCTTGACAGAGTAAACAAGGCTCTGTATAATGCAAAACAGAAACAGAGCAAGTGAAGATCTGGCAGAAACTTCGAATGAATACAATTATTATTGCCCCGATAAAAAAGTTTGGAAAGAGACAGGTTACTTCAGAAGTGTTCCTGAAGCAGTATAGAAAGATTAGAGAAAGGATGTGATTAAGATGGATTACTTAGTGTCTGCTGAACAAGCTGTTTTAGCTTGCTTCAGGCAACACATACTATAAATTTATAGCGTATACTA
>QZDS01000150.1 GCA_009917455.1 bacterium 1xD8-48
GGAGGCGATGGAGCAGAACGGCTACACGGAAGAATCCTACGAGGCGTGGCGGGATAATGCCTCGGAGGGAGTAGGTATCCCGGACATGGAGCTGCAGGGGGTGGACGAGCTGGTGGAGAAAAAGCTGCTGCTCGGAGTGCTTGCGAATGCGATGGATTCCCTCCTGCCGGAAGAGAGGGAGCTTGCCATGAAGGGGTTCGGGGAGGAAATGTCCCTTGCTGATTATGCGGATATGAAGAAGCAGAATCCTCGGACGCTTTCAGACCATAAACGGAGAATATTATCCAAGCTGCGGAGGTTTTTCTCGGAGCGTGGTTTTGAGGTTGACAGCAGATGACCATATCTGTCAGCAAGAGTATTTCTGCGACAAATTTTATGGGAAATGTCGAACGGTTTTCAAGAAAATTTCATTTTAGTCCACCGAAAACAGAAAAAGTGTCATTACGAAAGGTAGGAGGGTATATTTCGAAGCCTTCCAAAACAGAGGGAAAGGAGGGAACGGAGCCTATGGAAAAATCACAGGAGCTTATCGGCATCTTACAGGCGATCAGCATTGTTGCGAAAAGCTTCGCCGCCAAGCTGATGCAGATATGACCTGTACCTTGCGGGCAACGGCTACCACAAGATCATGAAGCAGCTTGAAAAGGAAGGCCGCCGCACGGC
>QZDS01000151.1 GCA_009917455.1 bacterium 1xD8-48
TGCAAGGAAATTCTCTATAAATCGATAATTAAAGGCTTGTTATTCAACAGTATAACATGACTTAGATACCCATGTCAACCAATATCAACATCCATAGATATACATCTATTCTTTTTTTATCTAGAATCTAGATTAATGAGAATTTTCTTTTAATGGATGAAAAGAGTTAAAAAATAAAAATAGAATTGGAATTTATATATATGATTTCGATATAATAAGGATAGAATAATTAGAATGGGTTGCCCGGGACTCGAACCCGGAACTCGTCGGATGGAGTCGATAATTAACTTATTAAAATAAAAAAAAAATCCCTCCCCAAACCGTGCTTGCTTTTTTCATTGCACACGGCTTTACCTATGTATACATCTAAAACTCAGTTCCTTCCCTAGGCGGGACTCTGAAAGTTGAATATTCAGTTGATCAACTCTTACTCTTACTGAATTAACATTTCATAATAAAAATGAATGCATTTTTTTGGTATCTCTTCATCATTGAAGGAGAATTTACATTTACATAGTCTCATAACCAATCATTCATGATTGGCCAAATCATTGATGCAAATAATATCCAAATACCAAATTAGCCTCCTCCGCAAAGGAAAAGAAGCTCTTGGGAAGATCAAAGAAAGAACCCGTTCTTCCTCTGTAAAGAATTTCCGCTA
>QZDS01000152.1 GCA_009917455.1 bacterium 1xD8-48
TATAAAGTCATCAAAAAGGAGGATGACTTTTATGGATGACGATAACCGTATCAAACTTGCCGACCTTATTTCAAAGCTTCCCCAAGAGGCTGTTGACGCATTATATAAAGCTGCTGCCTCACTTCTCGGTACGGCTTCTAATAAGGACAACCCGGCCTGCCCTTATTGTGGCGGCCATCATGTCGTGAAAAACGGCCATAAATGCGGCAAGCAGGAGTATCTGTGCAGGCAGTGTGGGAAGACTTTTGTTTCCACGACCCATACCCTGATGGCACATTCCCACCAGCCAAAGCAGGTATGGGAAGCGGTTCTTATGGACACGCTGGCCGGGGACGCTATTGATTATTCAGCAAAACAGCTGGAGGTTTCCCATGACTGTGTTTTTTACATGAGACATAAGATACTTTTAGGCCTGCATGGCCTGCTGGAGGAAACAGGGGTCTGCCTTGGCGGGGTATCTGAACTGGATGAGACATTTGTCCTTGATTCTTATAAGGGGGGATCCCTGCCGGAGGATGCCGCCCGCCCGGCACGCAGGCACGGTGCGAAAGCCCAAAAGAGGGGCATTTCGGACGAGTATGTCTGCATCTGTACCGGCGTGGAACGCAAAGGGGACGCCATAGCTG
>QZDS01000153.1 GCA_009917455.1 bacterium 1xD8-48
TAGCGGAAATTCCTTGTGATGTCGTTTGGTTTGACAAATGCACCTGCAGCCTTCATGGACTTGATGAATAGAGTGTTTCGTGAATTCTTGGATAAGTTTGTGATTGTGTTCATAGATGATATTCTTATATATTCACGGAATGAGGCTGATCATGAAGAACATTTAAGGATAGTTTTGTCAACCCTTAGACAGCAACAACTTTATGCCAAACTGTCTAAATGTGAATTCTGGTTGGATAAGGTCAATTTCTTAGGACATGTCATTTCTGCCGAGGGTATATCAGTAGATCCAACCAAGATTCGGGCGGTAAAGGATTGGCCACAGCCAAGGAATGTTAGTGAAGTTCGAAGTTTCCTTGGTTTGGCAGGCTATTATAGAAAATTTATTAAGGGATTCTCTATATTAGCCAAACCCTTGACTAGTTTAACCAAGAAGGATCTTAAGTACTCTTGGACAGAAACTTGTGAGGAGAGTTTCCAGACCTTGAAACAAAAATTGACGACTGCCCCACTGTTGGTACTTCCAATTGAGGGAGGGAAATTTAGTGTTTATTGTGATGCATCCAAAATTGGATTGGGGTGCGTTTTGATGCAAGAGGGTAAAGTTGTGGCTTATGCTTCCAAG
>QZDS01000154.1 GCA_009917455.1 bacterium 1xD8-48
ATCAGCCACGGAAATGAATAATAAAAGTATGGATTCATCGTTTTCACAACTACCTGTACGGATAGGAAGCCCAATCCGGTTCCCAAAACCACTGTTACAAGCGTAGCAAAAACTGAATAAATCAATCCCTCATAACACAGCATTTTGATCAGTTGCTTTTTACTCAGACCAATCGCCTGTAACATTCCAATTTCCTGCCTGCGGGACAGAAAGTTTGTGATTGTCGTATTGACAAGGTTGATGAAAGAAAAGCACACAACAATAACAGCCACAATCAACAATACCCCGAAAGAAAGTTGTTGAAGTCCGCTATAATAAGTGATACTTTCTTTTATGGTTTCCATAACCAAATCGCTGTTTCCGTCTATCCGTTGATTTAATGCAGCTTCAACCGTATCGAACTTTTCCATATCGGTAATTACGGAAATCGTACCTGTGCAATCTATCCCGGTCGCTTCATTCATAAGCTGCTCCGGAAGCGCAAAGCACTTTGAGAAGCCGGAGTAAGAATATTCGTTTACAATGCCCATGACTGTATAGGTCTTTGTGCGAATTTGCCCGGATTCGGTTTTATAGTCCACTTCGACGGTATCACCCAACGAAGCCTCAATATCATAGAGA
>QZDS01000155.1 GCA_009917455.1 bacterium 1xD8-48
CCCATGCCGCCAGATCCGAACCGAGCAAGGGTAGCTCCCAGAGTCTATGCAATGATAGAAGATGAGGAAGCTGTGCAGCATACAGTCATAACAGGTACCATTACAATCTGTGGTTTTGTTGCTTACACATTAATAGATACAGGAGCTACACACTCGTTTATATCAACCTTGTTTGTATGCAATCATAATCTGAAACCTTTACCAGCTGATAAGTCATATAATGTTATGTTACCGTCAGGGAAGTCCCTACATTCAGAGCAGACTATTAAAGGTGATCTTGTGTTCTTAGGAGATAGAAAACTATATGTAGAACTGATTGTAATTGACATGAAGGGATACGAAGTTATACTAGGGATGGATTGGTTACACAGACATTATGCTACAATAAGTTGTAGGTCTGGACTAGTTAATTTCCAACCCCCGAATGGTGACCAATATTCTTTCCAAGCTATCCCAAAAATAAGTAAGATACCAATCATATCTTCACTAGAGGCTCAACGGTTACTGAATGACGGGTGTGAGAGTTACCTAGCAAGTGTAGTTGATAATCAGGTAAAAAGTAAAATAGAACTGCACAATATTCCCATAGTCCGAGAATTTCCGGCTA
>QZDS01000156.1 GCA_009917455.1 bacterium 1xD8-48
AGCTTTTCCGATGCTTTCAGAATTCTCATGATTTCCTGCCAGCCCCCGGCGCTCATGGCGTTTTCAAACTCCTCGATAATTTCCCCGTTCGGGATATATACCTCCCTGCTATCGGAGTCATAGGCAAGATACCCCAAATGAATCAAAAGCGTCAATACATCATCTCTTGTTTTAAACGTATGCATATCGTTCTGGAAGCTGTGTGTATTGACCTTGACCCGCCCGCCGCCAAGCATCCGCACAATATCCCCCCGGAGTCCGTCAAAGTCCATATCCATGTAAATTTTAAGCGCCTCATAAGTCTCGGTAGATGTCCAGTAATTGGAGAAATCCCGACATCTCATGGTCTCCACTACAGACTTTGGGTTATATACATGCTGAAATCTCTTAAATCTGTACCCGTCATACCAGCTGCTTGTCATCTCAAAATCCATGTGATACCGCTCGCAAAGCTCTTTTACCTCATTTTCGGTAAAACCTGTGTACTCCTCAAAAACATACTGGTTCGTCATCGAATATTCAGCAAACATATTAAGGGCCGAATGGGAGCCGTACTTTTTCACCGGGAGAATCCCCGTCATATAGGCGAGTGCAACATAGGG
>QZDS01000016.1 GCA_009917455.1 bacterium 1xD8-48
GTATATCATTGGACATACAAAATGGATGAGCTTGAGATATGATTTTCCACATAAACTTTGAATACGCTATACTAGTTCCCGCCAGACGCCTGCCAGCCAGCGGGAGGAGGCTGTACCGTGAAAGTGAGGTAGCCGCTTATATGGATAAATTAAAAAGCAGCCCATAAATTGAATATAAGTGTCCGTTAAGGGAAAGACCAGCCATGAGTCTCTTTGTATAAAGGGGTAAGCGGCTGGTTTTTTGCGTTCAGGGGTATTGCTTCCTTTGGGTTATGGGGGTACCGGCTCCGCTTTTCTGGGAAGATGTGCAGAGCATTCTATATGGATATTCCAGCCAGCACAGAAAGAAAGGCGTTTTTTGATATAGTTAAATTTTGCTTTTTGCTGTCCGCAGGGTGCGATTCCCTGTTTCTGCCGGGCAATGCAGTAAAAGTATTCCAGCCATGGTCAGGGGTATCATACCGCCCCTGATGGCACAGTTCCGGCGGGGGCAGCCGCAGGGCAGAAGGATATTCCAGTGTTATATTGAAAAATTATAAGACAGATGTGTGTAGCCGAAGTTCTCCAGGCATTTATTGGTATTATACAAAAAATGGTGTCAGGGGTATTAAAGATTGTCCATACAAGTGAATTTTATATTAAGAATGCCCGGCGGTACCTGTTAGAAGGCAGCGGCTGGGTGTTTTTGTGTTCAGGGGTATTCAGACTTTTGGAAGGCTGGCAATGGCTGGTGTCATTGCCGTAAGGAAGCATATGCCTGTTCCACGAAAATATATCTTTTTGAGAACATTCCTGAATTGAAAAGATGGGACTAATTCTAAATGCGGGGAGGAAATTATACTCCGGCGCTTTCTAGTTAAAAAACAGGTAGTTAACTAAAAAAATTGAGTGTGCATGAATCAGTACATATAAAAAGGGAGCGCATGGCATGAAGGGTAAGAATTTTATGGCTCTTTGCAGTAGCTTGGAAGGGCTGTCAGAACAAAAACAGATTGATAAGATACAGGGTATTTTAGGGCAGAATGGCCTTGCATATTTTAAGACGAAAAGTTCTCATGGAAGGGAGATGTTTTATTATATCGGTAAGGACACAGTTTTTGCAGTGGCATACAAGCCCGGTGGCCAGGAGCTGTTTTATATCCTTATTGACTGTAATATCTATGAAAAATATTTTAAGGATGCAAAAGGTTCTTTCTGTCTCAATAAAAGAAACTCTGGTTATAATGTGAAAGTTCATACTGAGAAATACAAAGGCATTTGCCTGCACCGTCTGGTGATGAGGGAAGCAGGGTATAAGTTTGAGGAAGAGCTTAAAGATAGGCAGGTAGACCATGTGACATGTAATACACAGATTAATACACTTGGGGAACTCAGGGTATGCACCAGCAGTGAGAATATGAGGAACCGCAAGTATTGCGCGCAGCAGCCAGTTGATGGGGAGGAGGCCGACCAGTTTCGATATAACCCGCTGAAGGATTTTTCAGTTACATGGTATGCTTTTGTGATGCACAAGATGTTAGGCTGGGGTACTGCCAGAGATATGGAAGATTATAACAGGGATTATATTTTAAGGAATGATAAGGTTGCGGCCTGTTATTACAGGAAGATTTTATCGCCTTAATCTTGAGGAGGGAGCAATGAGTCTGTTGCACAGCTATAGCTTCATAAAGGAAGTTGACCCAAGGGCATATTTGCCGTTTGGGTATTCGGCAAGGAGGGGGAGCGGAATTGACTGCGCCCTTGAGGTTATCGATGCGGCGAAGGCGGGCAAGATAGACCTTGATAAGGTAGAGGAGGCGGCAATGTCTGGGGATGGCAATACAGACCCGGCATTTAACCTGTATGCGTATAACTGCGCAGTCCATAAGAACAGGGAGAAAGTCTCCTATGCGGAGTCGGGCAGGTTACTGCATATTTCAGGGATTGACGAGGGCGCAGTGGAGCCTTACGGGGTTCCAGAGTCCGTGGTGGCAGAATATGCGGAACAGGCCGATGAGTATGAGAAACTGATGGACGAGTATGAGTTCAGGTATGCAGTATCAGCAATCAATGATATGAGGCTCATGATTTTTATAGAATACCGCATGGATTTCTGGAGGTGCATGCAGCAGGCGGTGAAGGGCATTCCTGAGTCTGTGGCGTTACTGCGGAATCTGGCGGAAAAAGCGCCTGATATCGGGGAGCTGATATGGATTATCCTGTCAAACGGCAGGGATATGGGCAGGATAATTGAACTGGCAGGGGTATGAGGCGGCGATACTGTGCCAGATAGTGGCGCATATCATACCAGAGCGGAAGGAGGCGGCAGGAAATGCCATCTGATAATGATTATACGGAAGTACTTGAAAGAGTAAGGAAGTTATTGCTCAAATCAATATGTATTACAGAAGAAGCCTTTCAGACGGTAAGGACGTCATTAAAGGACAGGGTTCTGCGTGACGCTAAAAAGTATAAGAGGTTTGAAAAGCTGGAAAACTGTGTGTACAACCATCTGAGTGATATCAAAGATTCCACAACAATGGCTGAAGTGATGGATATGGCGGGGGATATACTGGGGAAGGCTTATGACATCCTTTACCCGGAGCCGTCGGGCTGTGAGCTTGAGGCACATTTCTGGAAGGATACAAAGGTAAGATTTTTAGACAGCCATGAGGCGTTTAAGTTTGGCCTGTATTTCCAGAAGAAGTCAGGGGTACTGACAGTGCTGGATGACCTGTTCATTTGTCTGGTGGAGGCATACTGTAAGGAAACGCAGGATGTGTTTGATGCCACTGTGCTTAGGATCGAAACAATCCTGTCAGCCAGGGGTTATGAAAGGATGAGGGGCATATTCAGTGAGTTTGTCAATGAGTACCGCAGGGAAAAAGCGCAGAGCCAGTGGGAAGACCAAAACTCCCGCCAGTGCTGTAATGAATGCAGGTCTGTATGCCCTGAGTTGTGAGATACATACATTTTTTTCGGGCCCTTATAGGGAATAGGGGGCCTGTCTGGGGATATTTCTATAGGAGTTTGTAAGCTGTATGTATTTATACCGAAAGGCGGTGGTTTTTGTATGGCAGGGGAAAAGAGATATTTGAAGATAAGCGAGGCGGCGGCAATGATTGGCTGTTCCAGCCAGACGCTGAGGAATTATCAGTTGAAAGGGCTGCTGGTGCCGGAGATAATCTTTGAGTCAGGGCAGAGGAGGTATTCAGTCAGCCAGATTGAAAAGTTTATTCAGGAGCAGATGGTGGCAGGGGTATGATGGAAGGTTCCCGCCGACCCGCAAAACGAGTCAGGCGGCGCAGATTTTTGACTTGTACAAAGGTGGCAAGTATGGTAAAATAATCTTCGAGATTTCAAGAGGATAAAGGTGTACCACCCGGCACTGTTGGCGCAGTGCCGGGCAAGGTTGGTATCATAACTACCACACAATACAGACAAAGTCTGCGATACACGCAAAAGTAATTATACCCCACAGAAGGTAAAATTACAATAATTTTGTTCGTGTCTGAGCAGGCGGAGTTTAAGCCTTAAGATGATATATTGAGGTGTAGGAGTGTGGACGCATACTGCTACACCTCTCTTGATTTCTCACTTAGATGCGTTAGTGGCGGAGAAATCCGCCGCTAGGGCATTCGGTGTGGGAAGTCGGAGTTTGAAAGGACTGCGATTAGTTGTTGTACTTTTCGCGGTTCTTTTTTTCTTGTTAAAAATTCTTAAGGAGGAGACAGGTTATGTTTTGTGTACAGTGTGGGAAAGAGATTCCAGAAGGCGCATCAGATGTCCGAGGGCATCCAGAGCCAGGTGCAGAATTTCCGACAGACGCAGGCGGAGGCGGAAGAGAACAGGAAGGTCAAAGATGTCAGTGAGCTGTTTTGTGGATGAGCAGGAAGAGCAGAAGGCGGTCATTGGCGGTGGATATTTAAACAACATGCTCCATTCAGGGGTATTTCTTTTTGCAGTAGTTATGGTGTCCAGTTATAACAGGCCGCTTTTTGTGCTTTTGTTAGGTGTATTCATAATAGCCGCAGTTCTTTTCAGCCTTCTGTTTGTTTTGACCAAAAAGACCATATAGGAGGAGATGTAATATGTTTTGTGCGAAGTGTGGAAAAAAGATAGATGATGACAGCACTTTCTGCCCTTATTGTGGCCAGAAGGTGGATGCCCCTGTGAAGTCAGGAAGGCCATCTGGCGGGGGCTCAAAGAAGGCGGCAGCGTCTGTAAGTTTGAATAATAAGATGCCGCTGATTGGTATTGCGGTTGCTTTTATTGCAGTGGTGGCAGTTATCTTTGGCGTTGTGAAGCTGATAGGCGGCAGTAAGTTTAAAACCCCGATTGAAAAGATATTTGCTATGTCATGGGAAGAAAGCTCTGAGACAGCAGTTTCTGACATTAAGGCAATGTTTAACGAGGAAGGGATTTTATATGAGTCTGATGAGAGTGACTATTATGGGGAGTCTGTGGGAATCAGAACGCCAGATACTTTTATGGGGAATGACTGTCTGTTTGGATATATTGAAAGAGGAATGGATTGGGATTGCGGCTGGGAGTCAGATAATACATTACATACAACAGTGTATGGAATTGCCTACGAGACTACGGATGACTTTAAGAAGGGACGTAAGGAGCTGGAAAATTATCTAAGTAAGGAGCTGATAAAAAATTCCCAGATTATATCAGTTAACAGAAATGATGCAGATAATAATACATTGTATGTTATTGAAGAATCTGATAAAAATATACAGGCGTTTGTTGAAAATGGCATTCGGGCGGAAGAGTTGACAGAAGAAGAAAAAGAAGAATTAGGAAATTCCCATGTGTTCAAATTTGTGCAGGTGTGTTACACAGGTTCAGATAATTCCCAATACTTTGAGACAAGTTATTTTACCGGAGATAAGTCATATATTGATTATATGTGTGAGATATGCGTCTGCTACACCCTGATGTCGCAGGAAGATTATATTTCTTTTATGGCTGGCTATGGATATGATGCAGTCAGGGGGAAAGGAATTGATATAGAAGGATTCCGCGAGTCAGTGGGCGATGCATTTATTGAGTCTCTGGATATGGAAGATAAGGTGAGCGGTTATTCCTCAGAAAAACGTAAGGAATATGAAAAGAGCTTATATTCAAGGCTGTATATGATGGAAGAATATAATTTTGATACAGACAGCGGATTGTATTTTGAGACTGATGAGGAAAAGCAGCTCTGGTATATAAAGAATTATGGCTGGGACGCAGATGCGGAGTCGGAACTTGATTTGTCAGATTACAGGGATTCAGCAGATATTTATTGTGCGGTGAATTATAATTATGATATTAAGAATGCTGAATATTTTGAGAGCGATTTGGATAAGGCATTATATTTGGCAGACAGGGATTATAAGGCAGATACAGGGGAGAGTTTCGCCGGTATTGATAAGAGGCTTTATTTCCTACAGAATTATAGCTATGATACTTCATCAGGTAAGGCTGTTGATAAAGAAGTAATAGATGCATTGATTGCTTATCAGAAATACATAGATGAGGATATTGTACTTGAAATAGTTCCGCTTGAATATGCAGAAAGAAAAAATTTAACATTAGCGTATATAGATGGTGATAATATTCCAGAACTGATTTTTCATGTAGGAGCATCGATTTCAGATGAAATACATATCTTATCGTATCAAAATGGTAATGTTATTGATGGTATTGTAGGGGGCAATTATTCTTCAATTGATTATGCCGAGAAAAAAAACCTGTTTCGCTGTAGTGGTGGAAGAATGGGGAATTATACCGACTACTTTTACAGTTTGTCTGATGGCGCAATAAATGAGGTGGCTGAAGGATATTATTATGTAGAATATGATGATGAAGAGAATAAAACTTTTTATGAATGGAATAAAAATGAATGCAGTAGCGAGGAGGATTATTATAATCGTATGATTGACTTCTGTAATTCTCAGGCTGGCGGTGCAAATTGGAGAAAAGTTGATACATATAATAATATCCATACAAATATATTAGCAGCTTACGATGCCCTAAGAAAGACGACCTATTCAACCTATGAATATTGCATTTATCAGTTTGAGGTAAAGGATGGGATATTGACTGTTGCGTCAGATGAAGGTGTGGCAGTGTCAGATGGTTTTGGGCTTCAGCCATCTTTCTCATTCAGTTATCCTGTTGCAGAGGATTGTATTTGGGAAGATGGATATTGGGGTGGAAATGGGTATGAATCCCACAGACAGATTGATGCGGAAGCAGCTATGAAGTATGTGAAAGAGTGGAGGAATGCATACGAAACAAGTCCAGATGATGTGGAAAGCCCAGCCAGTATAAATTTCGATATCGTTGATGATGAAGTAGTCAGAGTTTACAGAGCAACATCATAATCAGGGGTATTTTTCAAAGCCATTGGTTCTAATCCACCAATGGCTTTTTGCATCACCAATAAACAAAATATCTCCCAAGCCACCCCGGCTTTTTGTGCATACCTGATAAACATATAAAAATGACTTGCAATTCCCCCAAAACGGAGTGATGAATAGCATCAACTAAAAACCAGCCGCCCTCTTTCTATGGAGCGGCGGTTTCCACAGAAAAAGGAGGATGTTGTATATGATGCGTGTTATGACGCCAAAGGGGGTACTGCGTGAGGTGAAAAAGGCTGAGCCCGTGTGTGAGGTAAGGTTTGAGCTGAATGGTGTGAAGAGGAGGTTTGCGGAGACGGCAGGGAGCATGGAGTCTGAGCCGACGGCATTGAGGCTGATTCTTCAGGATGTGAAGAATGTTATTTTTGGAATGTGGGAATGTGAGCTGTTCATAGGCAACCTTAAGCCGGAGAAGGTGCTGGAGATACAGAGGAAGCTGCTGGCAGAGGGCTATTATGATTTCAGTGGTCTGGGGTACCAGAAAGTGCCGGTGGTGGATGATACAGTTTTCGACAAAGGCGTTTCCGCCCCTTATACAAGTGACTATACAGCGGGGACGCAGTTGCCGATGGGCTGTAACCAGATGTGTTGCCAGGCAGACATCTTTCCGCAGATGGAAAGCTGTGATGATGCTGACAGGGAGGGTGAAGATGAACAGGAGTAGCCTGCCGGTAAATGTCAGCAGGCTGAAGAAATGGTGGGACTCAGAGGAAAAGACTCTGAGGTGTACCCTGCCTTTCCAGCGGCATGCGGGGGTATGGAATGTCTACACCAAAAGCAGCCTGATTTGGAGCATGCTGGCAGACAGCTATGTGCCGCCCATAGTCCTGCTTAAAGATAAGGCGGGGGAAGATGTGAAGAATAAGGATGCCTTTGTTTATGAGATACTGGACGGGCAGCAGAGGCTTACCAATATCTTTGGCTTTATTAATGATGAGTGGGCACTGCACAGTGCGACCCCGGTAGTCACAGTGGATGGCTTTGAGTATGAGATAGCGGGGAGGAAGTTCTCAGAACTGGAAGAAGAGCTTCAGAACGCAGTCACCCAGTTCAGCTTCTCCGTCCAGCGTCTGGAGAATTATACGATGGAGGAGGCCGAAGCCCTGTTCTTCAATATCAATTCAGGCGTGAACCTGTCGCCGGTGCAGAAATCAAAATCCAAGATGGGTACTGAACTGATTAAGTTCTTCACCGGCCTGCTTGGGGGCGCTTTCTTTAGCCAGGCGGTGAACATGACCGAGGTACAGGCGAAGCGTGAGGATGACCTGCTGATGCTCCTGCAGTCTGCCATGCTGTTGGACAGCAGGCATGAGGGTACAGAATACAAGTTAATATCGGCGGCACACTGCCTTTCGTATGCCGAGTCCATCAGGGGTACTTACAATAAGGATAAGCAGGCGATGCTGTCGGAGGTGGTTGCCTACCTTGACAGGGCGTTTACGTTCAAGAATAAGTTCCTCAGCAGGAATAACGTGTCGATAGTAGTTGTCATGGCCAAGGTCGCTCTTGAGAACGGGGTGGAAGAAAAGACGTTCAGCGGTTTCGTCAACCTGTTTGCGAACAGCATTTACCCCTCTTATAAGGAGGCGAGTGGAAGCGGCAATGTCAAGGCGAAGAACACGCAGATGAGGCTCAGGGTGATGTTCCTTGCGTTATGCAGACATTTAGGCTTAGATGCCAGTGAAATAAAGGCGCCGTTTGCAGAGGGCATCCCGTTGTATGAAGGTCTGCTTGAGGAGGATGGCCTGTTGCCTGTCAGGGGCACTCCTGTGGAAAGCGTCAGCGGCGGGCCAAAGGAGGCATCCGCCAATGAGGCAGAAAGTGGCGGCGGGGAAAGACAGCCTGATAAAGAAGGCGGTGCCGGTGGAGAAGAAGCACCGGCGGGGGAAGAAAACCCTGAGGTATCTGGGGAATCCCCAGGTTCTGCCGCTGAAGGCGCAGACGGTGCTGAAAATGCCACTGAAGGCGAATCAGGCGGTGAAGGTTCTCCGCACGGGGAGGTGCCGGATGGCGGAGAAGGATAAGTATATCAGGGCATATTTCCTGCGTGTCAGTGAAGAAATCGGCATACCTTATCAGGGGTATGCCGGCTCTATCGCCAATACCCTTGAAGCAAAGCAGAAGTATGTAAATTTTGGAAAGGATGGCGGCCTGATACAGGCAGTGCATTTAAACGGTGAACTGGATGTGATATGCCATGATGAAGGCAAGCTGCTGGGCTTTCCTTTAAACAGGGCATGGGTGGACGAGTCTGGCAGGATACTTGATGTGTTTGCAGGAAATATTATGGTGGTGCGCCATAAAGGGGATGAGTTTGCCAGTGTCTTTGACGGGGATATCCCCTGTATAGAAAAATACTTGGTTCCAGTCTGTCCAATGGACGGCAATCAGTTTGTGCGTATGCCGTCAGGGGTATTGCCTGAATGGGAAGGGGGCGCTGATGGGAATCCCGATTGATAAGAAAGCATACTATTCCATGAGGTACCCGCATGGGACTGTGGTGGAACTGACAGAGCCTGTTGAGGATGAATATACGCCCAAGCCAGCCGGGGCAAGGTTCGAGGTTGATTTTATTGATGACCAGCTCCAGATGCATGGCACATGGCTTCCGCCGGAGAAAGGCTCCCTTGCGCTGATTATTGGGCTGGATAAGTTTGAGGTCGTTCATTGAATAAGGCGTTTGCCGTGGCAGAGACCGTCAGGTGGAACTGGCGGTTTCTGTCAGTTTAAAAAGGTCGGTAAACGCCTGTTTTATGCCGGTTTTCCGGCTCTGGCCCCGTGGCCCCGTTACCGCCCCATACAGCCCTTTTGGAGCGTTTATGGCTGTCTCCCCAAGGACTTTCCTAAAATCGGATTCTGGGGCGTTACGTTGCGTCACAGGGGCAATCCTGTCAGGGGTACCAGCCCAGCAAAGCCGCCCCTGACACAGCCGCCTGCCGGATGCTTGGGATACGAACATGGGGGCTTTTATACGACCCCGCATGAAAGTGCCTAGAGTGTGTTTGAAAATTGCCTTCTGACAGGAATGAATTCTAGTCAGGATAGAGATACCGGCAGTATGGGAAAGCAGGGATAAGAAAGTATTTCTGTAAGTTATTAAGCGAGATGCTTTACTATAATTGACAGAAGAAGCAAAGAGGTGTTTTATGGCAGGATGGCGGTAAAAGAAAGAAGCTGGAGGAAGACTGTCATGGCAGCCAGAGGCGGTAAGTTATCAGCCAGCAGTATGCGGCAGAGGGCAGTAAGCCATCCACAGGCAGAAGGCGCAGTCAGGCGGCAAAGCTATTTGGGGCATACCGCCAGATGAGCCCGTAAGGCGGCGGCCGTCATTTCAGGGGTATGATGGGACGCACAGGTGCAGACATCGCAGGCATACCGCCCTATACGGGCAGACGCAGGAAAGGTGTCTGTGCTATTCCAGCTTATGGCTGTGAGGCGTTCTGCCGCTGTCATGATTCACCAAGGGAAAGGCGCATGGCTTTGGGGGTGCTGCCAGTTCAGGCAGGCGTGAGGCCATACTGCCGGTTTTATGCAGGAAGGAGAGAAAAATGTTTGATACGGAAAAAATAAAAGAGTTCAGGGACAAGTGCTATCCTTTTTTCTACTATGATGAGCCGAGCGTGGAAAAGGACGAGGAAATCAGGAGGTATTACAGGCGGGCTCTTGAAGATGTGGAGGGGTATCTGACCGCCCTGCTCTGGAAGGAGCTGGAAGAAGACGGCTGTACCGGCGCAGGGGTATCCCTGCTCCTGCCTCTTGGGGGCATGCATATCCATGTGGGAGGCGGGATGGACAGTGTGATGGAAGGCATGCCGCCGGTGGAGGGAAGGAAGGAGCCGGATATCATGTATACCCCCATAGGCAGGCTTGACTTTTTTACATACAGGGCGGTCATAAGGGATAAGGACAACCCGGTGAAGATGCTGTATGGCTGTCTGGGAGATTTCCTGTGGGTAGTGCATGGCAAACTGGCCCTTATGCCAGACGGCCTTAGGGGTATCCTTAATGGCGGGCGGCTAAGGAAGTATGAGGACTTTGTAATCAATGACCCGCTGAACCTGCACAGGTACGACAGCCTCTGGCAGGGGCTGGATGAGTTCTTCCGCGGGGTATCCATCTGGTAGCCAGCCCCGTAAGGCATCCGTTTGGGGAGGGCAGGCCAGGTAAAAAGGAAAACAGATGATATATGGGGATGGAGCCAGCCGGGCGTTAAGGCTGGCTTTTCCCTTTAAGGGGGTATCCGTGAGACGGCCAGCCAGCGTTAAGGGCTGGCCTTTTCCTTTAGTTTTGCATTTTATTTTGCAATATAACTTGACATTATTAAGATATGAGTTACCATAACAGCACCAAAAATAAAAGGAGGTCTTAAAGCTATGAAGCTGAAGCAGGTATTTAAAAAGTATGCGGGAAAAATAGTCATTCTACAGCCTGCCATGAGGGATGCCGCCACGGGAAAGGCGTTGTCATTTAAGGTGCTGAAGGAATGTTACAGTGTGCAGGAAGCCGTAAGCTCCCGGGGGTACTATCACGCCGAGGGCTTTGAGGGGGTGTTCCTATACCCATGTGTGGAGGATGCCGCCATCCCGCCGGAAGAAACGGCGAGGATGTTCAGGGTCTTGTATGGAAGAGAGTGATTGTCTATGGCTGTTGCGGAAGTGGGAAAACTGTTTGATGAGAGTGAGAAAGAGCTGTTTACGGTTTTAAAGTGTGGGTACCCAAGCGATGAAAGGTATAACGGCACAAAGGAGAAGCTGAGGAAAATCAAGAATAATGCCATAAGGCGGGCGATTGCCATAATGCTGAATGACCTGTATGACATGGACACGGAAAGGCTGTCAGTGGATATAGCCAAGGTGGTGATTCTGGATCACAATGAGGATATCAGGGCGGAGCCGTCAGAGAGGATAAAGCTGTTGCGGATACTGTGGTGGATCGTGTCAGTGTATTTTGGCGGCGACAATGAGCTTGCAATGAGAATGTGCAGGGAGGTAAACAGGTTTGGGCCAGACGGAAGGGATATTGGGCGGCTTTTGTAAGCGGGCAGTGTCTGTCAGGGGTATCAGAGCCTGCTTCCCAGACAGGCAGCGGCATTTTTGGCATCTTGTTCCCGTTATGTTTAGTTCTGGTGCCTGCCGGGAGTCCTGCCCCCTGTTTTGGCGGTGTGTTTTCAGATGCAGTGGGAGATGCCGTGCCTGCCAGCCCCAGACGTGGTTTTTATGGGATGCCGCCTGTTCAGGATATTCCCCTGACTGTATGATTTGGCGGCATGCGGGGGTATGGTTTTCCCCGGAAGAAGCCGCCCCTGCTTTTCATGCAGCAGGTTTTCAGGCTGGCAGGATGATACATGGATTTTTATGCAGTACAGCCGCTGATTCCATGAGTCCAGAGCTGTAATCACAGGCCGTTATGGAGACGCGGAGAGGATAAGGGGGTATTGATTTATGGAAAAACAATTTGACCATTATGAGGTGCTTAAGTGGGAGCTTTTTGAGAAGCTGTTCCCCAAGATGATATATTATGGGGGCGAGGGGGAGCGTGACGATTTTTTCAGGAGCCTGCGTGAGGACGGCCAGAGACTGGCCTTTATGATGTTTGAAGCCTTATGCATGGAAGACAAGGTGGACTGCCCGTACAAAACTGAAGATTTTCAGGCAGAAGCCATCAGCAGGGGCAATATCGGCATGGTAAAGATACAGCCGCCGGAGTGCAGCCCCAAGAACAGCGGCATCCTGAGGGCTTATGTGGCGTATTCTGAAAAGGCGGATGCGCCGCAGGCCAGGCTGTATTTCTTCATAAAGCGTTTTGCAGGCGGAGAAGCCATCCTCATGTATGCTGACCAGAAAGGGGAAGCTCTGAAAGTGGAGGAGCTTACAGGCCATATGGGAGACATGGAATATGAGTACTGGAGGGTTGCCGCCAGTTACGCAAGGATTATCTGCGACAGGATGGCAAAAGAACAGAAGACAGGGAAGGAGTGGAGCAGGGACTGGGCGGCCTTTGACTGGGAGGCTGTCAGGGAGAAGCTGGATGGCGGCAGGCATGATATCGGCATTACAAAGGATGAGTGGCTGGAATACATGCAGTGGGTTTCCATAAATGACCCGGCTGGTTATGAAACCACAGTCATGTGCATCTTTTTAAAGGAGGCGGGTTTTTCAGATAAGGAGGCAGTGTATTTCTCAGAGCATATGGATGAGCTTGCAGAGCTGTTTAAGAAGTCTGGGAAACTGGACAGGGACTGGCGCAGAAAGCGGAAAAAGGGAAGTGATTCAGGCAAACCAAAGGAAGGTTTTAAGGGTAAATAACTTTTTGGGGAAAGGCAGCCCTGCTTAATGGAAAGGTTTCTGGTGGGCGTAAGGAAAAATATATTGAGCTGGTATAAAAGGCAGCCGCTTTGCTCAGGGGTATTCTGAGGGCTCCGCATAGGATAGATATGCGGGGCCCTTTTAAATGCCAATATTTTCTTTGAGCCGCTGTCTGGTTTATACAGGCGGTTCCTGACCAGCCTGATACTATCCTGCGGTTTCAAGGTAACAGTTAATTTAAGGCATTCTGCCTTGTCAGCATCTGTTCTGATTCTGACTGAAGTGTTTCTGTTCTGACGGCATCTGTTCTGATTCTGGCTGAAGTGTTTCTGCCCTGTCAGCATCTGTTCTGATTCTGGCTGAAGTGTTTCTGCCCTGACGGCATCTGTACTGATTTTGACAGGGGAGGTTCTGTTTTGACGGCATCTTCTCTGATTTTGTCGGCACCTGCTCTGATTTTGTTTTGATGCGCTCTGGCTTGACGGCATCCATGCCGCAGGATACAGGGCGTGTCATAAGTATATATTATCTGAAGAAAGGTCTGCTGTTTTTGCCTGATATGGGGGTATCAGTTCATGGTGCGTGTGGCCAGTATGTAAAACGCTTTCAGGAAAAATTATGGATAGTTAATTTGTATGTAAATTCTGCAAATGAAAAATTCACAAAAACTTTCCCCGGCTGTGAAAACGCCTTTTGCTGGCGGCTTTTACCGGCGTTTTGAAAAAATTTAATAAGCAGGGGAAGTAAAAAACTGAAAGCGTTATATGAAAAGAGGAAAGGGGAGGCGGGTATGCCAAGGAGCAGTTTTATTTCAGATTTAAAGTATATTGAGTCGGCGGTACGAAGAGGCGTGGTGCCGGAGCGTGGATGTCATGTCTTTGGCAGGCTGGCGGAGTTCGTGGAGGCCGGTTCTTTTACAAGTTCAAAGAATATGAAGTTCCTGTGCCGGTACTGGAACAGGAGCTATGAGGATTTGGGCAGGATATGGGCAGGTCAGGGGTACGGGGAAAAGAGGCAGGAGACCTTCAGGGTACAGGCATCTAATCTGGGCAGGATGCTTTACTCGTTATTTCCCGCCTTTTGCAGGGAGCTGTTTGTGTCAGAGTCAGTTTGGGAAGGGGAGGAAGCTGGTCTGGCGGAAATTGAGATTACCATTGATGCGCTGCAGAACCTGCCGGGACTGCCGGAAGAAATGCTGGTCGGGGAAGTTGTGTGTTATCCTGACAGTAACTTCCATAGGAAGGGGATTACAGTGGAGGAGTGCAGGGGTACTGTCAGAAAGCTGAAGCCGCTGATGCGCCAGGAGGTGTTCCGCTACCTTGACGGAGTTGACACAGACCAGCTTAAGTTCATCCTGTCTGTCCTGAAGAGGCCGCTGTTCGGGGCCAGGTCTGTCACCTGTGACCCGGAGAAGCTGGAACTGCTTAAGGCGTTTGGCGTATCGGAGCCTGCGGGTATTGCGGAGCCAGAATGGAAAGCGCAGCCAGAGAAAGCAGTTACTGAGGTTTTGAAGAAAACGTCATATAACCTGCCGTTTGGCAGGCATTTATTGGATATCCTGATGCAGAGGGCAGATGCAAGAGTGACCCATGACGAGGCAAAAGAGTGGCAGGGCATGGCGGAAAGAGAAAGGGATGCGTATAAAAGAAAGCTGGCAAATTTCCTCTCAGTTTTCACGGAAGAAGGGTTCAGGCGGCAGATGGCGCATTATAACCCGCTGGCTGTGAGGGAGGTTCTGGAGGGCGGTTATCCTGTGTGGGAAGGGGAAAAGAGCTGCCGGTTCAAGAAGTAAGGGGCTTTGCAGTGCAGGAAAAGGCAGGTATCAGATATGGGTTTCTTCCTATTATATATAATATATAGAAAGTATTGAGGGCATTTCTGCACGGGCGGTGATGCCCTCTTTTCCTGTCCAGTTACCGCCGCCTGTCAGGGGTACTGCCATACCCTGCGGAAGGGCTGTTTTATGTGGAAAGCCGACGTGCCTGTGGCGGCACCAGCTCTCCGGGGCGGCAGTCTGCCCCAGCCTGTGGAAGGGATGGCTGTGGAAGCATTAGTGACAAAGGGCGGGCTGTTTTTTCGTGACAAAGTGACTATTCACTTCCCCGGCGGGCAGAGTTAACATACGGTACACCGGGATGTCGGAAAAAAGCCGGTTTGTGTCGGAACGCCCTGTAAGGCGCATACAGGCGGTTATGGTGCTTTGTGTGGAAAAGTCCGGGCCGTTCCCAAACAGCGGCACACGGGGGCTTCAGCGTGGTCATATTTATGCGGCTGTCCAGGTCGGAAAATATATATTTACCGACCTTTGCCTTAAAACGGGGGTTTCCCGTGCGGGGCATGGGGGAAGGGCTTCCAATACGAACATTTCCGGCGTTTTATACGACCTCTGGTGAGCGGAGGCAGGAAGGAGGTGAGCCGGCATATGAACAAGAGATGTGTTGCCCTGACTATGGAGCAGTATGTAAGGAGCATTGAGCTTATGAGAAACGGCTTCATGCTCTCAGGGGTACTGGTAAAGCCCAATGAGCGCATGGCCGCCATTGAGGTGGTGCAGGCTTCGTTAGGCCTGCGGCTTGGCGATGTCCTTAAGCTAAGCATGTCATCCTTTATTAAGGATGGAGGCAGATGGCGGCTGGACATTGTGGAGCAGAAGACCGGCAAGGTGCGCCGGTTTACGGTGCCAGTGGAGGTGTATTCTTTCATTCAGGGGTACGCCATGAACAGGGGCATCGGCCGCAGCGCGAGGCTGTTTGGCATTTCAGAGCGTCAGGTGGAACGGCACTTAAATAAAGTGTTTGAAAAGATGGGGCTTCCCCTGCGCCAGTATGGAAGCCATTCCTACCGCAAGTTTTTTGCTACAAGGGTATATCTTGACAATGAGATGAACATTGAGCTTGTGAGGGTTCTGCTCCAGCATTCCTCTGTTGCCATATCTCAGAAGTATATTGGCATATCGCAGAAGATGGTGGAGGATGCGCTGGCGAAGACGGCCAGCCATCTGGTGTAAGGTTTTAGGGGTACTGTATGGAAAAAGGAAGGGGGAACATGATATGTTCAGGCTGAAGCAATGGAGCCTGCGGGCGGCGGGAGATGGGTTTATCGGATGCGGAGACTGTTATGGAAATCCCAATTTTTTTGCCGGGGAATATATTTTTACATCCGCAGTTGTCAGGACGCAGGCAGGGGAGAAAGACCTGAAGCTGTTTACGCTCTCAGGCAGCTGTTATGTGCTGGAATATGCGGATATAAGCGAAGGCGGTCTGGAGAGTACAAGGGAAGTACTGGCGGGCAGGGGTATTGGGATCGATTTAGAAAAATGCATGGGATTGAAGGGGGAAAAGGAAAAGGCTATAATAAAGAAGGCAGAGGGGTTTTTGAGGCCCGGTGAGCTTTATGTGGTAATGACAGGCGGGCTGGGAGTGAGCGAGGCGTATTTTAAGGCGCAGGACGGCTCCGTTGCGCCCATCCATATCAAAGTGCATACGGGGATGTTTCAGGACAGCGTCATAGTGGCGGACTGGATGAAAGGGCTGTGCGACTGGAGGATATTCCCGTCAGTTTTCTCAGTACAGCCTTACCACTGGTCAGACGGCCTTAAGGCGGTGCATATAGAAAACGCCGGGGAACCTTTTGTATTCAAAGGCTCATGTGGTGACATTGTGTGTAAGTCTGGGGAGGTCACTGTCGTGAAAGAGGAAGATTTTGTGGGGGAAGGGCTGTTTTCGCCCGATACAGTGAATGGAAAATGCCTGTCCTCAGCAGAAGATTTGGATTTATGATAAAATAAGAAGAAAGGTTGGCGGCTGTAATGAATAAAAAACCACGTGAGGAAAGAAAAGAAATTTTTGAGGAGACCAGGCGGATTTATGGCAGGGACAGGAGGCTGACGGATTCCATATCTTTTTCCCAGGATAACCAGAGAGTTATAACGGAAGATATGGAGGTGGCGCCACCGGCGGGCAGATATGATGCGCCGGCAAAGGTGCTGGTGTCACGGAGGAGGTGTCTTGAGGCGGCAGCGGGGTATCCAGGCATGAAAGTCTGCGTGCTTAACTTTGCATCTGCATCAAATCCAGGAGGAGGCGTTGCGAAAGGCTCCAATGCGCAGGAAGAATCCATCTGCCGGTGCAGTACCCTGTATGCCTGCATTTCAGATGAGACGGCGGTAAGCCGTTTCCACAATGCGCACCGTGAGGCGTTAAAAGCGGGGCGCATGAGTGCCCTGTATAACAACGACTGCATTTATACGCCAAAGGTCACGGTTTTCAGGGATGACATTACGGAAAAGATACTGGAGGAAGCCTCTTGGTATGAGACAGACGTGATATCCTGTGCAGCCCCAAACCTGCGCAGTATACCGGGCAATGCAATGAACCCAGATTCCGGCAGAAAAGCAGTTGCCATTCAGCCCGCAGACTTACTGGAACTGCATAAAAAGCGTATGAGCAGGGTTCTTGATATAGCGGCGGCAAAGGGCGCAGAGGTCATGGTTCTGGGTGCGTTTGGCTGTGGTGCGTTCCAGAACCCGCCTGCCATCGTGGCGGAAGCGGTGTCAGGGGTACTTGGGGGCTATTTAAGATGCTTCAGGGTTATTGAGTTTGCGGTATACTGCCAGATGGCAGATACAAGGAATTACGATGTGTTTAAAAAGGTTCTGTCACCGTTATGCAGTTAATCAGATATGTGGAGAAAGTATTGGAGTTCAGGTGTATTGGGATATATTAGAGCGATGGCTGTTCCTGCTGGCAGTGATGTGGTACACAGGCGGCTTTTGCTGGAAGAAGGCTTTGCTGAAAAGTAAGGCTTTCTTTTTTCGTGTCAGGGGTATTGAAAGCGTTTCTGTAAGATGTGCCGGTGCAGGCTTTCTCTATCTGGGGTACGGCTGTGCATGGTGAAAAATATAAGACAGTTTTGTCAGGGCGGTGTTTCTCTGGCTTCTGTGAGTTGGAAAGTGTGTTTTTTTTGAAGCATATGGTGAGGCATTTAGGCTGAGTATTCTTATAAATGAATATTTTGGCTTAGATGCCTTTTTATTGTGCAAGATGGCATTTATGTGAGGGAACAACTCAGTTTGTGTATTTACCCTATCAAAATTTAGGGAGGGTTTTGTCTTTGAGCAGAAAATTTACAGGTAAGAAAGTTGCAACAAAGAAATTACAAGGAGGAGTTTGAGAATGGGCGCAGAGATTAGATTTACAGGTGAAGGTATACCAGTTACAGAGGCAGCGAGAATTATGAAAAAAGACCAGCAGTTTATAAGGCAGGCTATGATTAAAGGTATTCTGCCAATTGGAGTTGCGTTTATGAAGGAAGGCAGTAAACAGTATGATTACTATATCAGTCCCAAGTTATTTTATGAGTATACTGGATATGTTTATAATGAAGCGTAAGCCTATGTGATGTTGAAAAAAAGCATGTTGGTGGGATAAGTCAGTAATTTCAGGAAAATGGAACAGATGTAAGGTACATTTTCAGTTCTCAGACTGGCAGATACTGATACAATATGATAATATATGCTTGAGGTGATTGCTTGGAAGATATTTTGAAAAAAGATGGATTATCGTTGGAATTACTAAGAGACTTATCCTACCAGTCAGCGTTGGGTGTAAGGTTAAAGAAAAATCTTCACTATTTTGACAAAAATGCGTTATTTGAAGAATTAGTGTTGGTAAACAAATGGTATGATACCTGTGAGCTGCTCCGTGGGGTAGTGATAGACTACCGTATAAAAAGTATTCAGTCGGCAATGATGAAATATGACAGGTATTATCCAGACCACCAGACAGCAAAAGTGTTCAATGATATGCTGGGGTTCCGCACACTTTGTGACAGCTATGGAGAAATTTTGGATATGGCTGCATTAGATAAAATACGTGTGGCAGATATGACTGGCGGCAAGGCAAAAGATGATGGCTATAGGGGAGTGCATGTCTATTTTCAAATGAGCAGTTTCCACTACCCGATAGAAATCCAGTATAATACTTTTTATGACAGACAGTTGAATAACTGGCTTCATAAGTATGTCTATAAAAGAAAATATGAAAACCACATAGGAAGCATGTTGCGCCGGGCATATGAAGATGCCAGAATCAGAAATGAAAATGAGTTTAAGGAGGTGTTGGAGAATGTGCTATCTGGTTGCTAAGAAGTTTAATGATGTAGGGTGTCTTGCGCTTCAGATGACGCACGGCCAGCATTTAGCGGATTTTAAAGAAAAGCTGATGCGGGCTGTGGGGTATGATACTATACAGCTTGTGACAATAAGCCGTCCTTCTGCATATGGGGAATATGAGCCTTACCGTTTTGTAGAGACAGAGCAGGAGTTTGAAGATGCGGTGAAAAATATGTGAAGAAATTTATAAATGATTCAGACAGAATGGGCAGGAAAGCAAGTCGGCGTAAGACTTGCTTTTTCTGTGTCTCAGAGTTAAGATGCATATATAAAAGGGCAGATATTATATTGTGGCTGGCATGCTTTGATTGCCTTTTTAATGATATGTTTTGGTTTGCTTTAGGGTTTTATGGGCAAGACCCGTGCAAGACACATATGTCTTTAAAATGGCTTAAATCCGGCACTCGCTGTTTCTGTAGAGGAAGCGGCGAAGGAAGGTAAGTTCTAAGAAATAGTGTAAATATAAGGGTTTCCGTTGCTGTGGATTGTCAGCGGAAGCCCTTGATTTTGCCACGTAGCACACAAGTAACACACAGGTAGCACACAAATATTAAACATAAAAAGACCGTTACCCAAAGTAGGTGGGGTAGCGGTTTCTTTTTGGAATGAATAAAGGGCATCTGCATTTAGCCGGAGGCCCATAAGGAAGTAAACTAAAATCCCGGTAAAACCGGCGTGGCAGAGGTCACGCCGGTTTTTCTGTATCTGTCAGTAGTTCCGGTTTGGCAAGTGGAATCCGGATTTTCCCCACATAGGTAAAATAGACTTCAATCGTGACATGTTTCTTCCCGCTGATCTTCTCGGGGCTGTGGACCACGATCTTTTCAATCAGTTCATTTACCGTAGAGGCGTCAAGCTCCTGCAAATCGGAATACCTGTCGGCAAGCTGAAGGAAACGCCCTACATCGGCAATCTGTCCGGCTTCATTTTCAATTTCTCTCTCCAGCGAAGCTGCAAGCTGCTGAATTTCCGCCTGCTCTGTTTCATACTGTGCCGAGAGTTTTTGAAAGCGGAGGTCGCTTAATTTCCCAAGTACGGAATCTTCATAAAGCCTTTGGATGATCTTGTCCAAATCCTCCATACGCTTCTGCGTCCCGGAGAGGGCTTTCCGTTTTTGCGTCAGTTCCGCTTTCCGGCTGGCCTCGTCCTGCGCCAACATTTCCTGAGTGAAATCATCCCGAAACAAACGCACATAGGTCAGTGTTCCCTGAATACATTCCAGCACCCGTTTATAAAGCGTAACCTCTCGGATGTAATGGATTTGGCAGGAACCTGTATTGCTCTTGTAATTGGAGCAGACGAAATGGTCTTGAGACTCATTCTTGTAGGTATTGCAGGTACAGTAATAGAGCTTTGCGCCACAGTCGGCGCAATAGACAAGACCGGAGAAAATGCTTGTTTTTCCCGTCTTTGTGGGTCTGCGCTTGTTGGCTCTTAACGCCTGCACCCGTTCCCACTGTCCCCGCTCAATAATCGCTGGCTGTGTGTCCTCAAATATCCGTCGGTTTTCTTTCGGATTCTCCATCCGCTTTTTGAATTTCAGGGATTTTGTATAGGTCTTAAAATTAACGGTACAACCGGTATATTCCGGCCGCTCCAGTATTCCGGCAACGGATTTGGCACACCACCGGTACAGATTATCCGGCATGGCCCATCCCTTCTGTCTGGCGTTATACGCAGTAACCGTCAATACCCTGTCAGCGGTCAGGATTTTTGCAATCTGCATTGGTCCTTTGCCCGCAATGCACAGATCAAAGATATGCCGCACCACCTTTGCGGATTCCTCGTCTACAATCCATTTCTTTTTATTCTGTGGGTCTTTCACATATCCGTAGGGCGGGTTACTGGCGATGTGTTCCCCGGCTTCTCCGCGCATTTTTACGACTGCCCGGATTTTTTTGCTTGTGTCTTTGGCGTAATAATCGTTAAATACGTTTTTGAACACAGCAAAGTCATTTTCGCCCTTTGCACTGTCCACATCATCATTGATGGCGATAAACCGGACATCGTAAGCGGGGAAGATGAAATCCTGCAGCCGCCCCATATAGGAATACTCCCGGCCCAGACGTGACAGGTCTTTGACAATCAGTGTGGAAACCGAATAGTCCTCCACATATTTCATCATTTCCTGAAAGCCGGGTCTTTGGAAATTTGTTCCTGAGAATCCGTCGTCCACGAAAAACATGGGATTGCGGAATCCGTGTTCTGTTGCGTATTTGGATAATAGCGACTTTTGGTTGGTAATGGAATTGCTCTCCCCGTCGAGTGCGTCATCTTGGCTCAAACGGCAATATAACGCTGTGATCTTATCTGGCTGCTGGTTCATAGTAGCTCCTTTCCTCCCGTGTATCGGGATAACAGCCAGGTAAACGGTTGCCTATATTATAACGCGCCGTTCCTCTTTTTTCAGCAACTTTCATTCTGTTGCCTCCAAATTTCCCGCCATGATACGGCGCAGCTTGTCCAGTACGCTTTCCGCCTCTCCCTCCGCATAATGGGGGATGACATGATAGACCGTATTCCCTTCAACGGCAATCATTTCTTCTGTGCTGAAATCAAACTCGAAAACGCCGTCTTTGAAATGCTCTGCCACACGCTCGGCAATTTCCGGTTTCAGATTTTTGGGAAGTTCACTGAAATCTGCAGGTTTACGCAATCCCATCACGCTCCTTCCTTGCAGGTAAAATATTCAGCGTAATGACCACCGGACGGCCAAGCCCCTGCTTTCTGCGGAGAATCAGACCACAGCGTTCTAATTCCTGAAATGCCCTGGTCGCCACCTGCCTGCTCCTATGCAGCTTTCCTTTTGCTTCTTCCAGCGTAAAGTAGAGACGAATCCGCCCGTCCGGTTCTATGTATCCGTTTTCTCTGGAAATACCCGCCCGATCTAAGAGCAGGGCATACAGTACCTTTGCGTCGTTGGATAAGTCCATCGGCACCAGAAAACGGGGAAATGGCAGATAGGGCGGTACGCCGCTGTCCTCTTTGTAAGGCGTCAAAAAATCATTTTGCATCATATACTCCTTTCCATCAATCCATCCCTGATTGATTGGATTGATATTGACTATCTTGTTATTAACTTCTTCTCTTTAATTTCCATCTAAATATGGGTCGTCAAGACTGTCTGGAAATCCATCGCCGGAAAGAGAGGAACAGGGCTGTCCGGAGCGTCAGGTTTTCCAGTCTCTGAAAATCCAGTATTGGAGAATCCCATATAGGAGGAAATGGCAAAAGCGGTAAATTGGCAAAGTAGAAATCAACACCTGAATGGGAAAATCCCGTTTAGGTCAAAATCGTCCTGCGGACAGTTAAAAACAGGTTTTAGAGGGGAGCAGGGGATTTATCCCTCATACCCGTTGACCGCAGCCTGAAACGCCAATAATCTCAAGGCTTTTTTGCTTCTAATTGTCCGCATAGGAGCCGCCTTTTCCTGTCGCTGGCTGTTTTCTGTCCGCGGTGGATTTTCTTTGCACAGAGCTTACAGTATTTCGCCCGGTTGGAACCGGGAAGGAATGATTGGCCGCAGACCACGCAGCGTTTTAATTCCTTCTGGAACAGCAACGCCGTTTCCAATGGCCTGTCCAGCGGCAGGACAGCGCAGCGGAACCATTTGCAGAGAAGCGAATAGGAAATACTCTGGACGCAGACACATTCCTCCCCATCGTCCAGAAGAATACAGTTTCCGTTATCGTAGTTGCAGCACTCGTGTACCAGTTTACGCATCCGGCGGTACTGCGGATAATTCATCACCGGAATCTGATTGTGGATAAAAACACCTCCTTCCTACCGTAAAAAAATGTCCCTCTACTATACATTTCATTTTTGAGGGGAAATAGGGCGGTCAATTTTGCACAAAAAATATCTTTCTATTGTTCAATTCATTTTTGAGACGAAATTACGGGGGCATTTTGCAAATTTCACAAAAAATTCATAATTGCCGTGTACAGGTAAGTTGTTATAAAATAATCCCCTCATATATCTGTACATTTTTTAGGGGAAAGTTGCCGTCTGAATAAAAATTTGCAAAAAAATTCGCCGCAGTTGTTCCTACGACGGATTTTATGGAGCAGACAGATATTCAAATTTATAATCGATTCCGGCAACGCTCTCGACGTAATTTGGCAGATCAGGCTCAAACCTTAGTTTCTTCCAAAGTTTACTCACATGGTTATGGATTGCCTTTCTTGAACCTTGACAGCATAATGTCAAGGTTACTTGTCGGTAAATTTGTGCGTCCATTGTAAAGGCATACGAAAAGCGGAACAAAAATGGTTATCCCGAAAGTCTGATTATCCCGAATACATCATAGAAAGCCAGCGACAGAGGCATTTTTGAAAGAAATGTTCGGGATAATTTTCCCTTGCAGCACAAGCTGTAAATTCTCCCTAATGTCCCTTCACCACCTACCATATCTAATAAAGGCCACAGGGCAAGCAGAATCTTACCTTGCGACCTTTGTTACGGCACTTCAAATTTATAACCAATGCTGACAACACTTTTAATGTAGTTCGGGGAATCCTGCGTAGTTTTCAGTTTCCTCCGCAGATTACTCACATGGTTATTGACGGCTTTACGGGAATAGTAGGAATAATCCTCATTCCAGACCAATTCCATAATCAACTCATAGGTAAATACCCGCTTTGGGTGGGTGATCAACAAAGCAAGAATATCAAATTCCTTAGCAGTTAATTCGATTTCCTGCTCGCCAATATATACAAGTCGCTGCTCTTGGCAGAAGTATAAATCACCCATGCGAATCTCTGTAAACGGTTCATCAATGACTGTCTGCCCCCTATTAGTTTCGGAAATGGCGAATGGGCTGTCGGCAGAATTCTTCTGTTGCTTTTGAGAATCGAGAAGATAATTTACTAACTCCTGACGCTGACGGGCGCTTAACAACACGAGCAGCTTTTCCGCAATTCTGCCGCCAGATTCAGATATATCAAATACAGCTAACTTCCCATGTCGCCACCTCCTTTCCGTCAGCGTGGGTATTTATTCTTTTACCATCAACTAATACTCCTGTTGTGTTGTTGTGCTCTATGCCGAAAGTTCCTTTTAAGCGTTATATAATTTTCTATATTGTTTCGGAGTCACCCTGATATATTTTTTTGAAAAAATCAGTAAATTGTCAACACGGAAAAATGAGATGAAATAAAACACTACATAAACTCTAATTATCTTCATTAGGGCTTGTCGAATATTGCGTTTTCATTTCCTGTTATGACGGTATACGCTTTCTGAGATTGACGAGGCTAAATACATCATCCATAATTTCTCTATCCCTTACATCCAGCATCAACCATTTCTGTCCATTGCCGGTTTTCGTGTTTTTGAATACTGTCTGCACATAGTCGGAACATTGCGGCATAAGAAGCTCTGCCCCCATAAGTTCATGACCTCCTACAACCACGAGAGCGATAAAATAGCCTTGCATCGGATAGAGCGTACAAAGTGACTTTCCACCTTTTTTATACTTAATATTCCAGCCTGCCTGCATGGAACAACGGCTGTATTCCATGCAGGGCCTGGTCCGATAGGTGAACTGGATACGGTTATTAAAATCTGTCCATAACGGATTGTTAATGTATTCCGTGACTTGCTCCAGCGATGGAGGTTGTTCATTTGAATATAGCGCATTCCAATCCATCATAAATTCCTCCTTAGCTTTTATTTTTCAGCGGCAGAGGCTTAACCCAAATTTCCATACAAGCCATACCCTCTGAGTCACGATAATACTTTTCTGCCGAGAAAGGCTCCGTGGTTAAATTGTGGTGGGGCAGCCATATACCAAAAAGGTATTTGCTGGCCTGATCTAAAGCGACCGTCACCAAATCCTCAAAATTTTCTGCTTCGACTCTGCAAACGATGTATTCTCCTGCCGAGAGTTCCCTCTTAATAAAACCATCCTGCAGCCGATCCGGAATATTTTGAACAAGGCCACCTGCAAAATAAGTGAAAAGGTTTTGTGCAGTACCTTCCGTATGGGACATTCCCATTTCTACAGTAGTATTTAGATTGGCTTCGATTGAAGCCTTCTCCATGTGATAACGCTTCCAAAGCTGTCCTGGCACATCTACACCTGTGCTTTCACCAACCGGTATTTGTTCAGAAATGCGAACTTCCGTTTCCAAGCCGAAATAAATTTCCGGTTTTTCCAATGTCTTTCTCTGGATCTCCAGGACGATATCTCCTACCACCAGCGGAACCCCTTCGTCTACTAAAACATAATTCATGGAAACTTCCGGCTTGTCAAATGTATTGAGCATTGGTAAATCCCTCCTGTAGCTTTCAGGCGTAATCCCATACGTTTCCTTGAAAGCCCGTGTAAAATTCGCATGGCTTGAAAAGCCATAGTCCAGGGCAACGTCAAGAATCCTCTGTTCGGTACTTTTCAGATTTTCAATAACCTTTGCCAGACGGCGGAGCTTCACATATTCCTGAACCGGTTTATTTACCAGCCGCTTGAACAAGCGCTGAAAATAAAAGGGGGACAGACCTACAGTATTTGCCAGTTCTTCCGTTGAAATTTCTTTTGTCAGGTGTTCCTCGATATAAGTCAAGGATTGTTCGATTGCTTCATATGCGTGCATTGCGGCACCTCCTATATTCGATGTTCAAATTATATCATTTTATTTTTTGCCGGGCTTTTCACGCAATGCGCTTTTTGATTAGGAAAATGCACTTTGTAAAATAGAGACATGGAATAAGGGCTGCTGAACGACAGCTTTTTTCTTTTGCCGTCGTCCGGCAGATTGGGGCTATATGGTTTCAGTTCTTTCGGGAAAAGCGTTCGCAGTGCTCGTAAGGAGGTAGCCCCTTATCGGTGATTTCAATATAATCAGCTTTAGTCATACCGTACAAATAGTAATCGCAGTAGATGTTTACCATTTTTCCCTCACGAATAAGCCCTTCACGCTTGAAGCCCGCTTTTTCAAGAGTTTTGAATGACGCAATGTTACAGATATGAACATCAGCCCAAAGACGCTGCAATTCTGTTTCTTCAAAGCAGAAGATAGCTACTCTCGCCAACGCTTCTGTCATAAGTCGGTTGCCTTGATAGGCAGGAGAAAGGCGAAATGCTACTTTTGCCATGCGGTCATTTTCAATGAGATACACCCACATATCCCCGATAACTTTATAATCTTGTTTGTGAACAATACCCCAATGAAAACTTTTTGTGGGTTTCTCCGGCTTTTGAAAAAGCAATTCCGGGTTTAAATCACTTTTTCCTGGGCGTTTTCCCCAATACTGATAAATAGAACTGTCACCCAGCCATTCTTTCAAATCTGAAACATCTTCTTTTCGCAGAGGGCGCAGGATAAGTTGTTCCGTTTCAAGAACAGGTTTATTCTGAACAAAATCCTGTAATTTCATAAGCCACTCCCCTCTTAAAATTTGAATACCTGTCCCCAATCAAAATAGCCGGACGCTTCTGTACTTTTCGGCCATTCGCTGCACCATGCGGGAACACCGGGTGTTTCAACCCTGTCAAAACTCGGAGTGTACGGCTTGATGTCAAGTACGGGCGTATTGTCATTTGCGTCAATGAATGTAACACGAATCATGCCGTTGGTGAAATCAATGTTAATAATTTCAGACGCTGTTAATGCAATAGGGTTCGGACGCGCAGGAGATCGTGTCGCAAATACCCCCATGACTTCGGGTGCGCCTTTATAGGGCTGTTCTGTCTGTAATTCATTCCGGTCTGCGTCGTTGTCGCAATCGCTGAACCACCAAAGGACATTGATGTGGCTGAAGCCCTCTAAGGCCTGCAGTCCGGGAATGTACTCCGGCTCTAACTGAATAAATGTGCCGTTTTCATCATTCTTTACTTTGCCAATGGCTTTTAATTGATAGGTCATATTTTTCCTCCTTGCTTTGTTGGTAAATCCAGTATAATACCTCACATCATGTGAGATGCAACAGGGAAAAATAAAAAATGCCCTGCATTTTTAGCGGGACATTTCAAAGTCTGTACAATCATGTGTGTTCCAGCGGTATTTGAAGCTCAATCAAATATTTTTCAGGGTTACTCTCATTCCACGGGCCTCTATGCACAATTTGACGCATAGGGTTAGACATTTTGTATTCGCTGTTTTTCTGCAGCCATTCGGCAAAGGCAAGATAAGCTCCTTTTATATTTGCAAAATCGCCATAGACCATTGTGCAAGCCATATACGGGACTGGTTCTGTCATGCGGAAACAAAATGGATCTTTTGCCTTTCCCATTTTCTTTACCGGAGCGCATAGCTCAATATCAACATCTGTCTCCCGAAATTCAGTATCGTGATAAATGGAAAATGTATTACTCATTATTTCTATTTTTTGCGCACCTGTAAAAGTAGAAAGTTCTTTCCATAAGTCGCCCTCGGAATAGTAGTTTGGTACAACTTTCCGCAAGGATAGTACCTGATACGAGGGGATCGACTTAACGGAGATGTTATAGTGCAGTTCTCCTTTACCACCCTGTATTTCACTTTTTGCAAGTTCAATCTTCCGCAGTTTTTCTCGTTCGGCCTGTATTGCATTTTCTATCTCTATGCGCTTTTTGTCGAGCTGCGTAAGAAGTGGTTTATCGTCCATCGTCAGGGCAAGCGCGATTTCTGAAACATTTAGTCCACTATCCCGCAAATACAGGATTTTATTTAGGCGCGGTATTTGCTCCACCGAATACAGTCGGTGTCCCGTCCACTTGTCAACCTCTGCTGGCGTCAGAATGCCCGCCTCATCATAATAGCGGAGCATACGAATAGATACCTGCGTCAGCTTTGAAAATTCTCCTATCCGAAACATCGTTTCACCACCTACTCTAACTATATTTGTACTTTTATCTCATCACAGCTTTATATGTTACTTGCTGCATCCTTATTGTACCGTCTTTCGTTTAGTCTATCAATGCTGTTCATGGTATGAGAACTTTTTCCTAGTCACCACAAAATGGCAAGCAATGCAATCTTCCGTAAGATTGCGTATTTTGGCAGGAATCCGTTTCCGGTATTCCTGCCAAAATGCTTGTTGGTGACATATCCCCAAACCCCTGAGATCATCACCTGCGGTGATGGCTGCGCGTTCTGCGAACACTGAAAAAAAGAATAAACAAACCGTATCAAAACAGAAAAAAACTCTATGCGAAAGATTTTTCAATCACATAGAGTTTTCGTTTACCTTATATAAAATATAATATTTGGATTTGTTTGGCAACTAATTTTCTTTGAATCATAGGAGGGTACATTCCCCGCGGCTTGCCGCGTGCTTGCTAATGCCGAACGGAGTGAGGCTGGGGCTGATACCCCGCCCACGGAGTGGCGCATCGCACGGGTTAGGCGATACGGGCTTGCCGCGGGGAGTTTTATTCAGATGTTTTATTGTCTTTGTCGAGCCTGATATCTTGTTTCAAGATTATTTGTAATATATCCTCGTTCTCTTAGTCCTGTTGCAATTTCTGAATAAATATCATTGCCATTTGGATCCTTAATTGTTACAATTAGGACAAATTCTTGGGAAGGAATATAAATACCATTTCGAGCTGTCATATCAATACGGAGTTTCCATCCGTCAGCAAGTTGGATACCTTTTTTCAACTTTCTGTAATAGGATTTGATTGGACTCCACTTAAATCCATGTTCAACCCTTGCAGCTTCAAATTTTTCATCCCATTTTGTTTCAAGAGGTACTTGACCCTTATAATCAACTTCCCCATTTTGCGAATAAGAATATGTACCAAAACTTACATCAATATTAGTTCGGCAATATTCACGTCCGTATCGCTCATCAAGAGGTGGTAAATAGGCAAGCGTCATACCAATTTCTCCGATATACTTACCGTTTTTAATGAGTGATTTTGGGTAAGGAAAATCATACATTTCAAGGTGTGAACCTTGGGATATTTTTTGCATAAACACAAGGGTCACCTCATCTTCGCTACACTGAAGGATTTCTTGGACATTCGGCGATGGGATTCCAAATCCGTAATACTTAATATTATCAGGCTTTTCATCTAATAATTCACGCGAATTCATTCTGGCTGAATGAACAAGCATGGCTTTTGCAAGAAGAAGATTAGGATCTAGCATCTCTTCGTAAATAGATGCAAATTTTTGCAAAGCCCTAGGATTTGAATAACTTGTGCCATTACCCTCAATTATATTACCTTCTGGATCAAGACCCTTTACACCAAGACCATCAATGCAATAAGTGGTAGAGAGGTTTCCTCCATAATCTACAATATCAGGCTTTACCACATAATTAGCACCAGGACCTCTCCGGCTAAACGGAGATGGTTCATTAAATTTAACAATGGAATCATCAGATTCAAACAATGCAACGGAACCAACAGTTATAGCTCTTACAGAGTCAGCCGGTGATATCAAACGATCATGTTCGCCAAGACCACTCTGAGGAGGCCAGGTTCGCAGTGGTAAATCGTTGATATTTCCGCTAGAAACAAACATTTGAACATGATATTTGTCTTGAATATAATCTAAAAATACACCCAAATCAGACATTGTTCCACTGCATGGTTTATTTTCGATGCCTAATGAGATATTCCATATCTTTGTCGAGTGTGAATATTTTTCCATAACTTCTTCAATAATTTCCATTAAATCATATTCGGATATTGAATCGGTAGGTCCAAATTTTTTATCACTGTTTGGCATTGCAATAATGTCCACAAATTTAAAACGATGGCAAGTCGGACTGCTAATGCCATTTAATAAATTTCCATACTGAATCGTTGAAGCAATAAAAGTTGCATGATGAGGATTTTGATATACTTCGCTAACATATTCTTCCCTGGCAATTATATATGGTTTTAAATAAGGATTGTCAGCACTAATGCCGCCATCAATAATGCCGATAGAGACTTCACTATCAGTATACTCATGTTCCAAAAGCATTTTTAAGTCGGTTGATGAAAAATCATCTTTTGGAAGAGAGTATTCTTGAAAAAAATCAACAGATTTAACACCATTGATAGATGCTATATTTATAATATCTTCATAGGAATTAATTCCAATTTTAAGAAATTTTATATGCTCTCCATAGGTGATAAGTTCACAATTATCATGTAATCCTAATAATGTTATTTTTCTATTTATATAGTCCCAAATCTGAGCATTGTCAAAATCATCATCAAAATCAAAGATTTTCACTTTGATGTTATTTTTAATTGAAGAGAAATCACTTTGCGCAGCTAATGCAAGTGATGAAGTTATTTTTTCATCAGCTTTAATAGGTTGGATATCTGAAACTGCGGTCATATTGGCTTTAAACTTTATTGACGGTGGATTCATAACCAATTTAACCGTTTCTTGTATAGATTTTTTCTTCACCTTAATATAGATTTCATTTAAATCTTCAGTTCCTATAATAGGACAGTTTCTACATAAATCATCCGGTTTATGTGACTTGGCAATTGCTTCAGGCTTAACTATCACCTTACCGATAGCGGGAATATTTTCATTTTCTTCAAAAACATCATTATAATATTCCAATAAAGATTCAAATTTATTAGAAATGTCTATTTGTAATTGTGGTGTTACCTCACTGAAAAATTTGGTTTTTCCACCACCGGAATTACTAAAGATATCATCTGTCTTTTGAAGAATTATTTTTATTGGTAGATTGTTTTTACTCATGTATATCAGCCTCCTTTATAATTTTTTGTATAGTTGTTTTGGAACTTCCTAAAACGTCAGCAATAACTTGTAGGCTGAATATTTTCTCGTTACATTTCCTTAAATATTTTGCTTTGATTTGAAGTAGTTTTCGAGTGTCGTTACAATTTTGAGGTAATATATTTTGAAGAATAAAATATTCCTCATAAATATTTTTTTTATCAAAAGAGTGGTTGTGAATAACAGCATTTCTTATTGATTTTGTAATCAGCTCCTCAATTTCTGCACCACTCAGTCCAAAAAATAATGTTGAAAGTTCAGTAACATCTTTTTCGCTAAGAGTTCCCATGTGACCGGTAAACAAATATATTAGTTTACTGATTGCTTCTTTATCAGGTAACTCAATTTCTAACTTATAATCAAATCTTCTCCATACTGCAGAATCTAATAGTTGTTGATGATTTGTTGCGGCTAAAAGCAGACTATCTTTACTCATGGAATCCACATTTTGTAATAAACTATTAACCACACGTTTCAGCTCACCTAATTCATTATTATCGTCTCTCGCCTTTGCTATTGCATCAAATTCATCTAAAAACAGAACACATGGGATTTTTTGAGCAAATTCGAATAAATTACGAATATTTTTGGCCGTTGTGCCTAGGTAAGATGAGATAAGGCTATCAAGTCGAGCAATAACCAGTGGTAGATTTAGTTGTTTTGCAATTAAATAAGCACATTTTGTTTTTCCGCATCCAGGTGGACCATATAGCAACAACGTATTAGATACCCCTATACCTAAGTTATTTAGTTTATCGGCATTTTTATAGCTCAAAATAAATGAGTCCAATTTATCAGCATTTCTTTTGGATAATATCACCTCGATATTATTCTCATCTGGATAAATAATATCAGCAAGCGTAGTTCTGGATTCTGTATCAACAGGAATCGATAAACTCTTTGCGTTGTTTCCCATGGCAGTCAAAGACATTTCTGTTTGTGCCGACAATAATTTTTTGAATTTAGCGACTGCTCGTGTTTCACCATCTGTTTCAAGTTTAGAAATCAATTGGTTTGTATAGTTAATAACTTTGGTTTGATCATGTTTTAATGAGCCCTCTATGATTTTTCCTATTTCAATTGAATATTTCATTTCGCACCTCCCCTATTATTATACTGGAACGAATGTGAAATGTAAAGAACGAAATTTAATAAAGCGAGAACAATTTATTATTTATTAGGAACGATTTGCGTTTTAAAGAACAAGGATTAATATCCAAATACCATGATAGACGTTTGAATAAACAAAAACTCTATGCGAAAGATTTTTCAATCACATAGAGTTTTTTATTTTTCCGTTTACCTGGCGTAAGTCATAAGTTTTGTAATGTTTCCTTATGGGCTACTGCCATTTACAGCCACCCTTTGAGACGGTTTATGTAACGGTTATTACTTATATTTAGAAAATTGTGCCAGACAGCAAGGAATAATCCTTTAAATGCTCTAAAATGATATACTGAACATATTCAAGAAGGGCAGCAGTATCATAAGAGAAATTATGTTCGTCCAGTGCATCATTATTCAATAAATCTTCGGCTATTGCTTTTGTTATGTCGTTTCTATTCATCAGCGGCATCACCTTTCTTTACTGACAACATACCCATGATAAAGCTGTATATGCTTTCGATAATATCAAGGCTTTCAATATCGTATACCATTCTTGCGATATTGCAGCGGTATTCTCTGGCTTGCTTTTCTTCTGCGGTCTGTTCCGGCTCCGGCTCTGCTTCCTTTGATTTTCTGTCCTCACGTTCTGCCCGGATTTCAAGCATAGGTTTTGTTACTCTGTTTGGCATAAGATAAAAACAATCTGCATTTAATGAGTATGAGTATTTCTCTTTAGATGATGTAATGACGATAACCGGAGAGAGCTAGGAAGAACTTTTATTATTAGAGAGAGAATATAAGCAAAGGCAGGGCGTTGATTCCCTGCCTTATGTGTATAATATTTTAAAGCGCCAACTTGTATAATGCTAACTGATTAAGGCTTACCCCCTCTTTTTCTGCTTCAATGGCTAATCTTTGATGCAAAGATTTTGGAAGTCTTACAACAAATTTACCGCTGTAATTGTTTGGCGTTTCTGGAATTGGTATAGAGAGATGGTTTTCTATTTTTGTTTCAATATATCCTTCCAATGCTTCATTAAGGCTTTCATATAATCCTTCGAGTGTATCGCTGGTACTTTGGCATCCGTCAAGTTCCAAAATTCTGCCATAGAAATAGTGTCCGCTTTCATCGTTCATTTCCTGTACTAATCTTGTATAGGGCAATTTCATATAATCTTTAACTTCCATGCTTTCCTGCTCCTTTCCGCTTGTTATGCTATGCCAGGATAAGGGGATTATTCCCCTATCCTATTCAGAACATCTACAACATAAGCCTTTTTTAATGGATTTTCTTGTTTTATTGTTATCAAATCCCCAGTTTCTTTATTCAGATAATGCTTATGGCTTCCTTTTTGCCTTGCCGGAAGATAGCCATATGCTGCTAAAACTTTGTCTATTTCTTCTGGCCGCATTCCATTTGGCTGTTGCTTCATTTTTTCAATTAGCTTTTTTACGTTTGGCACTATGATTATCTCCTTTCTTGCACTATAGTATCATATATAGTACTATATGTCAATGTCAAAATAAAGTATTGTTTCTATGTCTGTTTAGTATCAAAAGTAATGTATATAAAATGGTATCAAAAGTTATTGACAACAATAATAAGAGGTGTGAATTGCGAGTAAAGTGAAAAATGGGAAGAATAAGCAAGGTAAAAATCTGGTGTATGTAGATAGCCCTCATAAAGTAAACATGGTAAAATCTTAGAAGAAACGAGGTAAAGCAATATGGAAAAGAAAATTTATATCGCAGAGGAAGAACGGGCAAAATGCAAAAAAGTGGCTGAAGCGTTTTCGGAGCTGTACGAAATGGCGGATATTGTAGTTGTTGATGTCGGCAGATACGGTTTTGTGATGCTGAAATACTATATGCCGACGCATGGTTTTGAGGAAGATGAAACTTATACGGACAGCAGGGCATTGTTTGAAGGATTGTGGCAGGAATGGCTTGACATGAAGCTGTATCTTATGGCGAAAGGCACTCCTTTATTGGAAAAGGGGTACAAGGGTGTATTTGAGAGTCTACCGGAAGAAAAACAGTCGATACTTATCGGACGAAAAGCTGATTTCGCAGAGAGAGCAGGGATAGACCTGTAAAAGAATGTTTTTATAAAAGAAATGGATAAAGAGATGGATTCCGTAGGCGCAGGCATTGTGGAAATGTCGTATAACTGGCTGCGTTCATGGAACTGTGGGAAACCCTGTTATGTAATCATATGGTTATGGAAAAGTAAATGGAGGTTTTGGTTATTCCGAAAAAAGTAAATTGGAGTGTTGTTTGGCAAAGTGTTATTGGTTGGAGAGATTGTTATTCATATTAATAAGAAATAAACAAGAATCCACTTTCTTTATGAAATCTTCAAAAATATCCTCTATGCTATTGATAGAATTAAATGAAAGGACATGATGATTATGGATATGATTTTGAAAACAACAAACCTCTGTAAAAATTTCAAAGGGCAGACAGCAGTAAACAATGTATCTTTGAACATTCAGAGAAATTCTGTCTACGGATTGCTGGGACCGAATGGAGCAGGCAAATCTACCATTCTTAAAATGCTCACTGGCATTTTGCACCCTACATCGGGAGAAATTGAGTTTGACGGTCACGCATGGAACCGCAGCGATTTACAATCTATTGGCGCATTGATTGAAATGCCGCCCCTATACGAAAATCTGACCGCATACGAAAATCTGAAAGTGCGAACCCTTGCGCTCGGACTTCCCGATGCCCGCATTGAGGAAGTCTTACGGATTGTTGACCTTACAGACACTCGAAAAAAGAAATCGGGACATTTTTCTTTGGGAATGAAACAGCGGCTTGGCATTGCGCTTGCGTTGTTATCATCACCTAAATTGTTGATTTTAGATGAACCGACAAACGGGTTAGACCCTATTGGTATTCAAGAATTACGGGAACTTATCTGTTCTTTCCCGGCGCATGGAATTACAGTAATTTTATCCAGCCACATTTTATCCGAAGTAGAACAGATTGCGGATCACATTGGAATTATTTCTGCCGGGAAGCTAGGCTATGAAAGCAAAATAAACAAAGGCGCAAGTTTAGAAGAAATTTTTATGCGTGTTGTAGCTGCTAATAACGAAAAGGGGGAAAAATAATGTTTCATCTTATACATTCTGAATTATTAAAAGTACGTCATACATTTGCATTAAAGCTATTTGTTGCGGCTCCTATCGTTACTTTGAGTTTAGGATACATCTTGAGTGGAAAATTTGTTCAGTTTACAGCCTATAATTGGTGGTATATTTTGATACTGCCGATTACGATTGCTATTTGGTGTGCCAGCTTTATCAGTTGTGAAAAACGCACACAGTATCAGAATATTCTCTGTTTATCTGTTGACATGAAGAAAATCTGGATTGGCAAGCTGTTTGCGGTTGCTGTGCTGCTTTTATTAACCAATTTTGTAATGTGGGGTGGCTGTACGCTTTTTGGTGTTTTTACCGTGATGAACATTGACCCGCTTAATGGTTTTTGGGGCTGTATGTTATTGTTTCTTGTTTACGTTTGGCAGCTTCCGCTTATTATGTTGCTTGCGAAAAAAACAAATTATCTTACTGCTGTACTAATTTCCTTTAGCTGCAACATTTTATCCACGATTGGAGCAGAAAGTGATTTGTTTTATCTCAATCCATTTGCCATTCCAGCACGCATTGTATGCCCCTTTTTCAAAATGCACCCTAACGGTATTCCTATTGAAAATGGTTCTTTTCTGCTGAATACTGGAACAATCATTCCTGCCGTTTTGCTTAGCTTGATTTTGGCGGTACTGTGTTTTTTGCTTACAGCATGGCTTTTCACTAAAGGAGACAGAACACATGATTGAGTTATATCATTATCTAAAAAGCGATTTTTACAAGTTGCGCAATTCTTCGTTCTTTTGGGTACATGTTTTATTCCCATTTCTGGGAGTAGCACTTGTTTTACTGTATGCGACATTTGCGGCTGTAAACGATATAAATAAAATTGCGGTATTCTTTCAGCTTTTCGCAATCGCATATCCTTTTGTTATTAGTATCGTTTGTGAGATTATCGCAGGACAGGAAAACCGGGCGGGGCATTATCAGAATATTTTAGTGTTGCGTTCCAAAACGAAAGCCATTTTGTCTAAATTCTTGTTACTGATTGCCGCCGGATTGCTTGCGGTATTATTGAGCATATTTCTATTTGCTTTGTTACTTCCGGCGACAGGAATAAAATTGCTTTTGCCGACATCATCCCTTGTATTACCGGCTTTGACCTTGTGGAGCAGTAATATACTGCTATATGCTCTTTCTATTATTTTGGCATTTCGGTTTGGAAGAACGGTCTGCATAGGAATGGGAGCTATTGGCAGTTTATTAGCTGCATTGCTCCAAACGGGCTTAGGTACAGGCTTGTGGTTTGTGCTGCCATACGGCTTTGGAATACGTCTTAGTGATTTCACACTTCAATTTGCCTTGCAGGATTCAACTGCTGTTAGTGCAGAACTTAAATTCGGGATAAGTATGTGCGCGGGTATGACGGTTTTATTTATTGTAATTTTGTTCGTGTGGTTTTTGCGGTACGAGGGAAAGTGTACAAATGAGTGAGGAGATGATATAATATGGGTTGTTTGGGAAACGTGATATGGTTCCTGTGCGGAGGATTATGGCAGGGCTTGGCATGGACAATATCGGGCATTTTTTGGTGCATAACCATTATTGGAATACCGATTGGGCGGCAATGTTTCAAATTTACTGCTCTTACCTTTTTCCCGTTTGGAAAAGAAATTCAGTATGGCGGTAATGCAATTTTAACTTTGGCAAACCTTGTATGGCTTATAATCAGTGGTATTCCGCTTGCCATAACAGCGTGCATAAATGGAATACTGCTATGCTGTACAATTATCGGCATACCGTTTGGTATGCAATGCTTTAAGATTGCAAAACTCGCCCTTATGCCTTTTGGGGCGACCGTAAATGAAGTCTGACAGGAGGGATTGATATGGCGAATATATTAGTTGTTGATGATGAAAACGCAATGCTTCAACTGATAAAACGCATTCTCGAAAAAGACGCCCATACCGTAACACTTCAAGCAAATGCAAAAGCCGTTCTTGATATAGATTTCAGACGATATGATTTGATTTTGCTGGATATTATGATGCCGGATATGGACGGTTTTGAATTATGCAATCAAATCCGTTCCCTTGTGGATTGCCCTATTATTTTCTTGACTGCAAAAACACAGGAAAGTGATATTGTTCGTGGTTTGGGAATTGGCGGCGACGATTACATCACAAAGCCTTTTGGTACAAATGAATTGCTTGCCCGTGTAAATGCACATTTACGCAGAGATAACCGAGAAAAGAAATATGCCATATCCATTTCGGGCATTATCTTTCACATCAACGCAAAGGAAACGGAAGTCAATGGGAATAAACTCCCTCTAACCAAAAGTGAGTATGAAATATGTGAATATCTGGCTTTGCACCGGGGACAGGTTTTTTCAAAAGAGCAGATTTATGAAGCTGTTTTTGGTTTTGAGGGAGAAAGTGACGATAGTGTGATAGCCACTCATGTAAAAAATATCCGCAGTAAGTTAGCGGCTGTCAAAATATCCCCTATTGAAACGGTTTGGGGGGTGGGTTATAAATGGGAGTAAAAAAACTGCGTTCTATCTTCATGCGGTATATATTCACTGTTGCCGGAGGTATCCTTTTCATTATTGCCGTTAATGTTGGTCTCTATATGCTCTTCATCAATACAGAAGTCATTATTCCTGCCATGAATATTGAGGATAGGATTGCTGACGCAGCAGAAAAAATACAGGCAGATAAATTATTTGATACAGTCGACATTCCCAGCTTTTGCGATTATGGCGTTTATTCTCCCACAGGTGCGTTCCGGTACGGTTCTTTATCAGAAGATACCGCCAACACTTTTTGGGCGAAAGCTGTCACAAACGGAAAGAATATAGTTCACCCATACCGTATTCGGATTGTTGACCGTGAGAATGAAGTCATTCTTTTGCGATACCGTTTGACTTCACAATTCAGCAATCCAGTGCTTCGACGGATATGCCCGACATCCGACTTTTGCCTTGTCGGGCTGATAATGATTGAGACTATCGTTTTGCTGCTCCTTGTTTCTCATTGGTTTGGGAAATATACGGGCAGGAAAATTGACAAACTGCTTATCGTAACCCAGAAAATTGAGAAGCAGGATTTGGATTTTAAGATTGAAAGTAGTGGCATATTTGAAGTAGACCGCGCCTTATCCGCATTGGAACACTTGAAACAGGCACTAAAAAATTCGCTTGCCGAGCAATGGCAAGCGGATAAATTAAGGCAGGAGCAGATTTCAGCTTTGGCACATGATTTGAAAACACCACTGACTATTATCCGTGGAAATACGGAGCTGCTGTATGACACGATACTTGCCGATAATCAGAAAGAATGTGTGGACTATATCGAGGGCAGTGTTGTTCAAATGCAGGACTATATTGAAACGCTAATTGACATGACAAAAGCAAAAGAGAATTTTCCTTTTCACCGTAAAAATGTAAAATTATCTTCCTTATTGCAGGAAATCCGTACACAGGCAAAAGGTTTGTGCGCTGTAAAAAATATCTATTTGGAATGGAGGGAGAATGTTGATCGGGAATATATCTTTGCAGACAGTGAACAACTGATAAGAGTTTTTGCAAATGTTTTTTCAAATGCAATAGAATATACACCAGCAGGAAAAACAGTTTTCTTTGAAGTATATGAAAAAGATAATTCAATCCTATGCTCTATCACTGATATGGGAAGTGGTTTTTCTCCCGAAGCGTTAAAACATGCGACTGAACAATTTTATATGGACGAACAAAGCAGACATTCCAAATCGCATTATGGAATAGGTCTTTATGTAGCAGACTCCATAATAGCCAAACATGGCGGACAGCTTATTTTAAGCAACTCTGAAAAGACTGGCGGCGCACAGGTTATAATCAAAATTCCATATTGACATTATGGACGGCTTGCGAGCCGTCCTTTTTTCAAATCTTTATGAAATCCACAAAATTAGCAGTTAGCATATAAATAAACAATAGAAATCCAATCTGCCACATGACGGCAATAAAAAAACACTTTTTATCTGATTCTTGCTATGTTCATATTGTGGCGGGTAAATCAAACTAAACAAATAGGAAGCGAGGAAACATGAGAAAACATTCTATTCCAAAAGCACTGGTGAAGTTATATGTAATGATCGTAATATTTTTTACCCTGCTCATTTGGACGATATGGGGAAATACGGCGTTGACAGTGAGTAACATAAAAATTTCAAGCAGCCGTATTCCCCCTGCATTTTCCGGGTTTCGGATAGTGCAGGTATCAGACTTGCACAACGCAGAATTTGGGAAAGGCAATAAAAAGCTGCTGGAATTGCTATCAGAAAGCAAGCCGGACATTATTGTAATAACCGGGGATTTCGTGGACGCAGGACATACAGATATTGACGTGGCTTTTAATTTTGCAAAAGTGGCGGTTAATATTGCACCTGTCTACTATGTGACAGGGAACCACGAAGCAAGCCTGTCACAGTATGACGAACTCAAAACGGGGCTTGAAGCGATTGGCGTAATTGTTCTTGAAGATGAAGCAATACAATTAAACCACGAAAAAGGAATGATAACGCTTATCGGGCTTTCTGACCCTAATTTCACGTTGAAAGGTGATATGTTCGGGGAAGCCCCGGCTATGGTTAGCGCAAAGCTGAGTAGCCTTGTTGATGATGAAAGCAGCTACACTATTCTACTTTCACACCGACCAGAACTATTTGAGAGCTATGCACATTGCAATATTGATTTGGTTCTAAGCGGACACGCACACGGCGGTCAATTCCGTCTGCCCTTTATCGGCGGGCTGATTGCCCCCGATCAAGGGATATTTCCAAAGTATGACGCAGGGCTGTTTACAAACGGCAGTACAAATATGATTGTTAGCCGGGGATTGGGTAACAGCATTATTCCTATCCGCTTTAATAACCGCCCGGAAGTCATTGTAATTGAACTTCTTAATATATTATCATATTGTATCAGTATCTGCCAGTCTGAGAACTGAAAATGTACCTTACATCTGTTCCATTTTCCTGAAATTCCTGACTTATCCCACCAACATGCCACCGCTGTGGTTTCCCATTCCTCCCCTTACGGCAGACATCTTCAGTCGGTCATTTTTGCGGACAGTTCAATACATATCATCCTTTTCTGTTCCCTGCTCCTGCGTTTGCTCTCGTTTGATTTCTCCCTCTGCACCTTTTTCGCACATATCGGGCAATATTTTGAGATAGCAGAGCCGGGAACATATTCAACACTGCACACCATACAATTCTTTGGCGGCAACGCTGTCCACCGCTTTGTGGGTGTGATATGTAATTCACCGACAAAGCCGATGAATTTATAATAAATCTTGATTTCCTGCTTCACTGTTCCGTCCGCTGACTTCTCACGCTCCGAAACAAGTATCTTGTCTATCAAGGCGTTTACAACCGTTGCGTCCAGTTCCTTTAAGCCTTGATAGTTGCGGATAAGGGAGAGGAAGTCACGGATTCCCTGCGACTTCTCGTAGCTTTCGTTAAGAGTTTCCGTTACTTCCCTTAACCGTGCTTCGATTTCAAGCTGCTCTTTCTGGTATTTCCCCGACATCATCTCGAAATTCCGCTCGGTGATACGCTCCATGACCTTATCCTCATAGAGAGAGGAAAACAGCCTGTCAAGCTCCGCAAGGCGTTTGTTCAGTTTCTTACGTTCTTTCTCCATCGACAGAGCAGGAGTTTGAAGATGCGGTGAAAAATATGTGAAGAAATTTATAAATGATTCAGACAGAATGGGCAGGAAAGCAAGTCGGCGTAAGACTTGCTTTTTCTGTGTCTCAGAGTTAAGATGCATATATAAAAGGGCAGATATTATATTGGGCTGGCATGTTTTGATTGTCTTTTTGATATTATTATGATATGATTATAATATAAATAGATATCTTGCAAATATTCTTCGGTAAAAGGAGGGAGTACTATGACGACAGAGATTTTATTATTGTCTTTCATTTCATTAGCATTGCTGTTTCTGCTTATTGAATGTGCAACAGAGGGAATCGACGCGCTCAGGTTTTTTTCTACAAAGACAATTCTACTGCCAGCGTTGTTGGAAAAGAACCGTTTTCCGTTTCACACTCTAAAAGACTGGTGGAGCAGAATGAAAACCGGAGAGGGTATTTCCCTGTTCGCACAACGCAGGATAAGAATTCAAATTATCCCTATTTTTTTTCACCCGGTTACTGGCTGTACAGGAAGAAAGAGGTTTTTCCAACCCTGGAGTGGGGAACGGAAGGCAGTACCTGGAGGGCTCATTATCCCTACGCCAGAAAATGGGCAGCCGGCTCACAGGTCACTGTGCGCTATAATGCTTCCAGCCCCTGGAAATACGCTGTCAGGGACAGTTTTCTGGGCCTTAGTATCCTGTTAAAATGCTCTTTTTGTCTCCTTTGTATTCTCCTCTGCAGTATCTTGCTGCTGGCTCGGATTCGCGGATAGAAAAAACTGAATCAGCGAGGATATCGAAAAATCATTAAAAAGATGATGGAGCGATATCCTCGCTCTATTTTGCAGAAAAATTCGGCAAATAAAAAAGAATGGAAATATAGAGTGAAAGATGTTACAATAAAATCCATTGGCAAACAGTTCCCTAACAGTTGATATTTGAACAGGAGGAAATTACATTGGCATCATTTAAAATCATTACCAATACCACAGCCGATTTGCCCATGGATTATATTGAGGAAAACGGGCTTGGTTTAATTTATTTTAACTATATTATGGATGGGGTTTCTTATGGGAAGGACCGCGAGCTTGATTGGAAGGAATTTTACCGTCTCATGCGCGAGGAAGGCAGGATGCCGACCACCTCTCAGGTTAATCCTCAGCAGTACAAGGAATATTTTTCGGAGTTTTTGAAAGAAAATAAAAATTTGCTATATATTTCTTTTTCTTCCGGTCTGAGCGGTTCCTGCGGTAATTCTGTTCTTGCGGCCAATGAGCTGATGGAGGAAGACGGCGAGTGCAGGATTATTGTGGTAGACTCAAAGTGTGCGTCCATGGGGGAAGGCCTTTTTGTACACAAGGCGCTTAAGATGCAGGCTCAGGGAAAGAGTATGGAGGAGACAGCCAGATATCTGAATGAGCTGGCGCCGCATCTGACCCATGTTTTTACGGTGGATGATTTAAATCATCTTTACCGGGGCGGACGTGTCAGCAAGGCCGCCGCGATTGTGGGGACGATTGCCGCAATCAAGCCGATTCTTCACGTGGATGACGAAGGGCATCTGATTCCCATAAGCAAGGTGCGGGGGAGAAAGAAATCTCTGAATGCGCTGGTCGATTATATGGAAGAAAAGACAAAAGGATATCCCGTTGAAAACGATATTATTTTTATCAGCCATGGCGATGCGTTGGAAGATGCGGAGTATGTAAAGGCTGAAATTGAAAAACGATTCGGGATTAAAGACTTCAAAATCAACCATATCGGTCCTACTATCGGCGCACACTCAGGGCCGGGAACCATTGCGCTGTTTTTTGAGGGAAGTTCAAGATAGAAGTCTGCAATCAGGGCAATTTCTATTAAGACATCAGGAAACGGCCATGTTATACTTATACTCGGAAAGGAGTATAGGTCATGAATGATAGCAGGATTGTTGAAAAAATTACAGCATATATAGAAGCGCATCTGGAGGAGGATTTGTCCCTGGACAGAATCTCCGGTGAGCTGCACTATTCCAGGTTTTATATTTCCAGGCTCTTCGCGGAAAAAGCAGGCTGTACGATTTACAAGTATATTCAGGGGAGAAGGCTGACCTTGGCGGCCGGGAAGCTGGCGGAAACGAAAAAGCCCATAGTGGAAATTGCTTACGAGGCCGGCTATACCTCCCAGCAGGCATTTACGCTGGCTTTCCGCCGGGTATATTTTTGTACGCCCCTGGAATATCGAAAGAGAGGCGTATTTTATCCGAAGCAGGAAAAGCTCGGCATGAGAGCGGGAAGAAAATATTTCTGCGGAGGTAAAATGGCGGCATGAGTACGATTCCTTATGTAATCGAGCAGACGGGCAGGGGCGAGAGGAGCTATGATATTTTTTCACGGCTTTTATCCGACAGGATTATTTTTCTCGGGGAGGAGGTAAGCGATGCCTCCGCAAGCCTGATAATTGCGCAGCTGCTCTTTTTAGAGGCGGTGGAACCGGATAAGGATATTCAGTTATATATCAACAGCCCGGGAGGTTCTATCAGCGCCGGGCTGGCAATTTATGATACCATGCAGTATATTAAATGCGACGTGTCAACGATTTGTATGGGGCTTGCCGCCAGCTTTGGGGCTTTTTTGCTTGCCGGCGGAGCGAAAGGAAAGCGGATTGCCCTTCCCAATGCGGAGATTATGATACATCAGCCTGCTATCGGCGGAAAGGGAGTCAGCGGGCAGGCAACGGATATTCAGATTATGTCCGACCATATTCAGAAAAGCAAAGAAAGGCTTAACCGTATTCTGGCGGAAAATACCGGAAAAACCGTGGAGAAAATAAGGCTGGATACGGAACGCGACAATTATATGTCGGCGGAGGAAGCGCTGAAATACGGATTGATTGATAAAATTATCACCATAAGAGAATAATGATTGCTATTTTGTTTATTTTAAAGTAAGATAGTTAAAGATGATTTACTTTAGCTATCAGGAGATTACAGAGGAGAAAGAAAATGAGTAAGTATACCGGAACACAGACGGAAAAAAATCTTGAGGCGGCTTTTGCAGGGGAATCTCAGGCGAGGAATAAATACACCTATTTTGCTTCCGTAGCCAAAAAAGAAGGCTATGAGCAGATTTCCTCCCTCTTTTTGAAAACTGCGGACAATGAGAAAGAGCACGCAAAAATGTGGTTTAAGGAATTGCAGGGAATCGGCAATACTTCCGAAAATCTGGCTGCGGCGGCGGACGGAGAAAATTTTGAGTGGACCGATATGTATGAGGGATTTGCCAAAACAGCACAGGAAGAAGGTTTTCCTGAACTGGCAGCTAAATTCCGTATGGTCGGCGCAATCGAAAAGCACCATGAGGAGAGATACCGTGCGCTCCTTAAGAATATTGAAACCGCGGCAGTTTTCGAAAAGAGCGAAGTTAAGGTATGGGAATGCAGAAACTGCGGACATATTGCAGTGGGAACCAAAGCACCTGAGCTTTGCCCGGTTTGCCGCCACCCTCAGAGTTATTTTGAAGTCCATGCGGAAAATTATTAAAAGTTTTGGCGCGCCCTTGCCTTTATGGCAGGGGCGGCTTTTATGAGGACATATCAAGAGGAAAGCATACCGTGACAAGCGCGCCGCCCTCCGGGGCATTCTCCAGGGTAAGAGTTCCGCCAAGGGCTGTGGCTATCTGCTTTACAATGGACAGTCCCAGTCCGAAATGCTCCCGGCTTCCCCGGCTTTGGTCGGAACGATAAAATTCAGTGGCAGCAAGAGAGAGGGCTTCCCCGGAAAAGCCCTTTCCTTCATCACGTATGCGAAACAGAAGATGTTCCTCTGAAAGCTCTGCGTACAGAAAAACAGTACCGCCTTCGGGAGAGTACTGCACGGCATTGTCGGTTAAATTGTCAAGGATTCTCTGAAATTCTTCCCTGGGAACAGACAGAGAGTCTGGCAGGTTCCGGGTAAGCAGGCGGCAGGAGAGATGTTTTCTTTTGCCAAGGCTTTCGATATTTTCAGCCATTATATCCAGAAGCTTTCGAAGCTCACAGACATCTCCGGAAATATTCACGGGTTTTGAAATTTCCATCATCCCTGTCACATAACGCTGAATCTGACCGGAGTGCTCTAAAATAAACGCGGCGTATTCATGCTGTTCTTCAGTCAGCCCGGTTTCCAGTAAAAGCTCCGCATTTCCTCTCACGATGGTCAGAGGGGTCTTGATATCGTGGGCAAGGGCGGTGAGCTGTTGTTTTTTCTGCTGCTCCATTGCCCATTGCTCTGTCAGCGAGGACTGCAAATCAGTCTTTAAGTGCTCCAGGGAATCCAAAATACGGTTGAATTCTAAAAGTCCTGTCCTTTGCACATTAAAATCAAGCGTTTGCTCCCCGACCCTTCGGGCGGCGTTGGCCAGCTTTTGCAGTTCCCTGTTTAATCTGCGGGCATATTTCAGGGAAATAAAAATGATATCTGCAATAAGCAGGAAAAGAAGCAGTATCAGAAAGGAAAGCTCGGCGTTCGGAAAAATACGCTGCAAGACGGGAGAAGCAAACCGTGCAATGAGCCGGTAGGATACGACGAGGCACTGGGTATCGGTGTCTATGCGGAGAAAAATATCAGTACCCGCCCGCCTGATGTAATCTTTTTCAGTAGAAGATGCAAGCCTTCCGGCAGTTTTTAAGCCGTCTTTATCTAAGGTGGACTGTAAAATCATGCCATCCTTATTAAAGAAAGCATAATCCGCCCCGGACGGAATATCTTCCGGCCTTATGGCACTGTGACCGTCGAGCGTGGCGCGCCAGGCGGAGACGGAACGCTCCACGGTATTTGCCGGGATGATAATATTTAGAAGAGAGGCGGCATACAAAATCCCTGCCCAAAGAATTCCCGTGCAGACCAGCGAAAAGACGGAATGGGCTAAAAATATCATAAAATAACGATTCAGGCTGATTTCTTTTTTCATTTTCTGTCTCCGTTCCATCGATATCCAATTCCCCAGACTGTTTCAATCGGAGATACGCCTGTGGCGGCAAGCTTTTTCCGAATATTTTTAATGTGTTCAGTGATGGCGGAAATGTCGCTTTCCCTGTCATAGCCGAAAACATTTTCAAAAATCTGTTCCCTGGAGTATATCTGACCGTGATTTTTGGCCAGCAGAAGGCTGATTTCATATTCGCTTCTGGTAAAGGGAAGCTTTGCCTCCCCGACAAAGACTTCCTTTTTGGTAAGGAAAAAGCGGACGCTCCCGACAGAAAAACAGCTGGTTTTTTCACGCTGTTCCCGCCTTAAATGGGCATTGACACGGGCGCGCAGTTCCAGAATGGAAAAGGGCTTTTTGATATAATCGTCCGCGCCCATGGAAAAACCGAAGTTCACATCCTCCTCAAGACCTTTCGCGGTGAGAAAAAGAATAGGGCAGTCCGTGAGACTGCGGATTTCCCGGCAGAAGGTGTAGCCGTCCACGTCCGGCATCATGACGTCCAACAGGATAAGGTCGTAGGGAAAAAGTTTATTTTTAAGCTTTTCTGTGACCTGCGTAACGCCGGTTACTTCGTGTCCGTCTTTTCTCAGCGCGTTTTTAATCAGAATAAGCATAGCCTCGTCGTCGTCAATCGCAAGAATATGCGCCATTGGAAAACTCCTTTCCTTTTCACAGGAGAGCGGATAGCCCGCCTCCCCTGCGATTTGGTATTTGTTTGGTTATCGGTCAGACAATAAACCGGTAAAGGACACAGGACAGTGCGTACAGCACATAAACATGAACCGGATAAAACCAGTAAAAGAGCCGTTTGGAGCCCTGTCCCCGCGTTCCATTGTAGCACAGCATCGGAACTACTGCAAAAACTTCCATCCATTCATAGGCTACTGTGAAGAAGTCCGCAACGCCAAGGGACGGAGCCATGAAATGGAGCCGCACAATATCCCAGAGCAGGCAGGTTGTGACAAAAGCAACCGCCTGTATGCGCCTGTTTTTCCGGCACAGATAAAGAATGACTCCGAAAATCAGGGTGGCGGTTCCGCCATCCATAATATAAGAGTGGCACGGCAGAACGGTAAATGCCAGAAGGTTTAAGGCAAAATTCAGCGTCGGATTTGAAAACGCCATCATCAGTACGGATATGGCAAAGGGGAGCAATACTGGAATCAGGATGGAGGCAAGACCACGCCCCCACTTTTTCCCTGAACACCATTCGAACCCCTGAAGAATGACGATGAGGATGGAAAAGGATGCAAGCATCTGATTTTGCGGGAAAAATCCGTCGGGACGCACGAGGGCATATCCTATATTGTAGAAAGAAAACTGAACCGCCCCCATAAATATTGACAGCAGATAGATGCGAAGGAAATATTTTTTCCGGTCATGGGTGTGAGTGAAGCCTTCGATAACGCAGAACAGAAAAAGAGGCGCCGCCAGCCGCCCAAGCATGGAAAAGAACACGGGGATTTTTCCCGTGTAAGTGAAAAAGTAGTGGATGTGGTCTAAAACCATCAGTACCATTGCCAGGTATTTGAGCGAGAAACCTGATAAGCCTTTTTGTGTAATTGATTGATTCATATGTGATATCCTCCTATGTTTATGTAAAGAGGATATCAGGGATATCTAAGGAAAGTATAAGGAAATCGGATATTTTCTAACATATACATTTGTCGATCCGGACATTTTGGAGAGAAGTTCTTTTTCTGGCCCGGTATCATATTGCGGTTCCCTTTTTTGGAATAAAAAATGTACGCATATCTGTTTTCTCCAAAGTCAGCAGCTTCACTTTCTTTTCTATTCCGCCGGCATATCCTGTCAGGCTTCCGTTTGCTCCGACTACCCTGTGGCAGGGGATAATAATAGATATTTTATTATGCCCTACTGCGCCGCCTGCCGCCTGTGCCGATATTCGGGAAAGTCCTTTCCGTTCTGCAATTTCCTTTGCGATTTCTCCATAAGTAACGGTTTTTCCGTAAGGTATTTTTTGAAGGATTTTCCAGACAGATAGCTGAAAAGGCGTGCCGGACATATGGACAGGCGGTGAAAAAAGCGGCTCTCTTCCTGAAAAGTAGATTGTCAGCCATTCTTTTGCCTGTGCCAGAACAGGCGTGTCTTTTTCTTCATGCTCCGGGTCAAGGCGGTCCGCATAGTATTTTTGCCCGTCAAACCATAACCCGGTAAGCCCTGTTTCGTCAGCGGCAAGGAGAATATCGCCGACAGGTGATTGGTAATGAGTGATATACTGCATATTTTTTCTTTCCTTTCGGTACATAATCTTTCACATCCATAGCTGCGCCGTCCGCCGCCGCTTGCAGATACAGGCTGGCAACGCCGCAATATGGTTTTTACCGTTTGCGGTATTTTTCTGGTATGATTATATCACATAAAACAGATAATTTTTACTTCAATCAGTACGGTTCGGTCACTAAAATTAGCAATTTAAGGAAAGTATAAGGAAAAATTGATTTCAATGGCCGGGAGGGCTTTTCTTTCTTAAAGGTTCGTGTTATGATAATGCTGAAAAGTCTGTTATCCATGGCAGGCAGCCTCTTTTTAAGGGGATTGCCGAATGGGAAGTGGGCCTTTTATTATGTTCAGGATAAATGTTAAGAAAAAGGAGTAATGTGAAAATGGGAACGAGACAGTCAGACTCCCGCATTAGTCGAAAAACGAGGATGAGTCTTAACGGAAGGATTTTGAGGAACACCACACTCAATATTTTGATTCTGGTGGCAGTATGTTGCGTGATTATGGCGCTTTCCATGCAATCGCTGGCAAACAGTATTTTACTGGACAGCCTGCAGCCAATGGCAAGACAGTCAGCTAAGACAGTGGAGGCAAATATTCGCATGCTGGCGGAGCGCATGATGATGCTTGCCGGCGATTCGAGAATGAACATAGTTGATATAGGAGGAAACGTAACGGAATCCGGGCATGACGGAAAGACGGCAGCGGACGGATGGGAGGCTGTTTTGACAGAAGCAGCCGAGATTTACGAATTTTATACGATTGCCCTCTATGACTTAAACGGCAGACTGGTCCAGGGAATAGACGGCGCGCCGGAAAGTCTGGATGACGGCTTTTTTGCAATGCTTAAGGAAACAGATAATCTGACAACTTATAACAGTACTATTTTTCAGGATAATCTGGGCATCACTATGGGGATGCCGGTAAAGGAAAACGGCGAAACCGCTTTTTATTTGGTGGGCGTCTATAAATACGATATGCTCAATGATGTTTTAAGCAGTATAAACATAGGAAAAAACGGTATGGCGTATATGGTTAACCGTGAAGGAATTGTTACCGGCCATCCGGACCAGTCAAAGGTTCAGGCCAAAAGTACGCTGCTGGAGCTTGGCGGCGGAAATGAGGAGGCGATTAAAAGCGTGACGACAGGGGAGACCGGTTCAACAGAATTTGACATTGACGGACAGCAGATGCTGGTGGCTTTTTCACCCATTCATGGCACACAGTGGGCTTTGGTTATCCAGGTGCCAAAGTCGGATTACAATAATCTGATAAACGGGGCGATGATAGTTGCAGGAATATGTACGCTGGTGGTGCTCTTTATATCCATTCTGGTGATTCTGCGAATGGCCCGGTCAATATCCAAACCGGTGAAGAATGTGACAAACCGGATGGTCGGCCTTTCCGACGGTGATTTGCATACAGAGGTGACGCATATCAGGTCAGGGGATGAGCTTGAGATTATGACCAGAACATTGGCAGAAACGGTAGGAAGTGTTAACCGGTACATATCAGATATCCATCAGGTATTAAGCGGTGTTGCGGACGGCAACCTGCAGATTGAGCCTCAGGTTCAGTATAAAGGTGATTTCACGCTGATTCGTAACAGCCTCGGAACGATTCTCACGTCCATGAATAAGACGATATCGGGCTTTCGGGCGGCTGCGGCCCGCCTTGCCCGAATGGCGGAAGAACTGAGCGGACAGTCAGGGCAGCTTCATCAGGCATCTTTAGAACAAAATCAGGCGACCGAGGTACTGGTTGATGAAGTGACCCATGTCAAGGAACAGCTTGCCGGCGTAATTAAGAGCAGTGACCAGACGCATACTATGACCGGTGAAATCACCAGAAAGGTGCAGGAAGCGAATACGCAGATGGACGCCCTTTCCAACGCGATGAGCAATATCAGCGCCAACGCCCAGGAAATTACGAGTATTGCCAAAGCCATTGACAACATTGCGTTCCAGACCAATATTCTGGCGCTGAACGCATCTGTGGAGGCGGCGCGGGCCGGAAGCGCGGGCCGCGGGTTTGCCATTGTGGCCGAGGAGGTGAAAGAGCTGGCAGGAAAAAGCGCCCAGGCAGCTCAAAGCGCGGTGGATATCGTAACAAATACCAAGGCCGTTATCCAGGAAGGCGTGGAATTGAACGCCAGTACGGCGGAATCTCTGCAGGCTATTTACGGTGTTTCCACCGAAATCAGTGAAATATCAGACCAGTTGGTAGCGGCGGTGCAGGGGCAGGAGAACGCGCTGATTAGCATGGAAGAGAGGATTGCGACAATTTCATCCATCGCCGACAGGAATCTGCAAAATGCCGTTGGAACAAGCCAGTCCAGCGAGCTTTTGGCAAAGGAAGCCGAAGAACTTCAGGTGCAGGTAAAGAAATTTGCTTTGAAGGAGGAATAACGTTGAAGAAGATGAGAAAAATGGTGAAACGGATGTTTGGCATAGCATTGATTTTTTCGGTTATGCTGCTTACAGGCTGCGGCGAACAGACAGGTCTTCAGGATGGTTATTATACTGCTCAGGCTTCAGAGTTCAGCCACGGCTGGAAAGAATATATTACGATTATGGTCAAGGGCGGAAATATTGTTTCGGTGGAATATAATGCGGAAAACGCCAGCGGTTTTGTCAAGAGCTGGGATAATACCTATATGCAGGCAATGCTGCATAGTACCGGAACTTATCCGAATGAGTATACCCGCTACTATGCCGGCCAGCTTTTAGATGGGCAGGGAGAGGGAGAGATTGATGCGCTGAGCGGGGCGACTTCCTCTTACGGGTCCTTTCAGAAGCTGGCGGCAGCGGTAATAGAACAGGCAAAGCAGGGCGATTCCAGTATTGTAATTGTGGATACGGAAGAGTAAACGAAAGCATCAGTCAAGATTGGCTGATGCTTTCACAGTTAACTGAAAATCGATAATAGTCATTTGAGGTAAAACCTGATTTTCAAGTCTTTTATTTTGAGCAGTCAAATTCCGGGTTGAACGCATAGAAGTTCTTGGAGTTAAGCTTATCCTGTACGATTCGGAGAGCTTCACCGAACCTCTGGAAGTGTACAATTTCCCTCGCCCGAAGGAATTTAATCGGTTCGCACACGTCCGGGTCGTCTTTTACAAGCCGTAGAATGTTGTCGTAGGTTGTGCGGGCTTTTTGTTCTGCCGCCATATCCTCAAATAAATCCGTAATCGCGTCCCCCTTTGACTGGAACTCGCAGCTGTTAAAAGGAATCCCGCCTGCAGCCATGGGCCAGATACCCACGGTGTGGTCCACATAATAATTTGCAAATCCTGATTTTTCAATTTCTTCCATGGACAGATTTCTGGTAAGCTGATGGACAATAGTGGACACCATTTCGAGGTGGGCCAGCTCCTCCGTGCCTACAGAAGTCTTAGAAATGTTCCATTTCCCCAAATCGCCCGAACAGCCGCTATTTATGGGCTTTTGGATGGGTGAATTTACAACGGAGGACAAGCCCACAAGGTACGGAAAAAACAATCATTATACATACGCCGGGCAACCTGCTGTTATTGGACAAGGCTCTCAGCGTGAAATCAACATCTATTGTGCCGTTCCTGCCGCATGAGTTTTGTACCTTTGCAAGATGAACTACCTTTATAATATTTTGAACTATGCGTTTTTATTGCAGCTTTCAAGCAAACGATTTGTTCCTGTTATTTCCGCATCTACTAAATCTATCATTCGTTTTACATTTGCAGAATGGGTAGCGGAAACCTCGTTTTCCCATAAGGGATTTACTTGCTTTTCAATGCCTGCACGGTATTTGTGCAGAACAGTAAGGCGTTCCCGTAAAAGATCCTGTTGTTCCTCTGGCGTAAATGTATTTAGGAAAAATGCGGCAATGGAAAAGATATTTGTATCATAATTGAATTGTAGGATGGATGCTTTTAGCGTAGCTATAAATTCCTCTTTTCCTTTGTCAGAAAGACTATAAACAGTGCGGTCTGGCATATTTCCGACTTTCTCGGCTGTACCCAATATGTACTCCTTTTTTTCAAGGGTTTTCAGCGTAGAATAAACGGTTGAATCAGCGATATTAAACCACCATTTTACATTCATGTAGTTTAAGCGCTTTATTATCTCATATGCGTTAAGGGGTTTTTCATAAATAAGGCCTAAAAGCATTGTGGCAGGTTTTGATAACATACAGTTTCCTCCTTGACATTCTGTTGTATTCACAGTACTTTATATATAAAGTGATTTATATTTGTATTACTATTATGCCATAGCTGAACTGAAAATGGAATACCAAAAAAGGAGGTTTTTATGCCACAGTTAAATAAAGGCGGTAAATTTGTATTTGGGCTTTCAGTCGTACACCCAGATTTAACAATCCATATTCCACCACAAGCATTGTTGGAATACGACGCAACACGAGATGGAAAAGTTATTATCTTTACAGGAAGCAAAATAACAGGAGGTTTTTGTGTTACTACATATTCGTTGCTGGCAAATTCAAAGTTAAAGCATATTTTAGAGGATTGTCCTGCATTAAGGGATTGCTTGCTTTCAGAGGGTGAGTTTATGCAATATAAAGGGCGTAAATATGCCTGGCTTGATATTGATAAAAATGGTGTGATTAAATTGCCGCACAGTACCCTGGCGGTTTTAGACCTGCAACCTGGAATGGAGTTGTTGTCTATTCGCAGCAGTGATATTGCCTTTACGATGGGTGCAAAGGGACCTCTGCTTCAAAAAGCCCATAACTTTCAAGGTAGTATAGAGAAATATTAGGAGAATAACGAAATGAGAAATATAGCAGCCAATCGGTTCTTTTATATGATTTTGTTATTCACAATTATAGGGGAGTCCATTTTTCCCCTATACTGTCCGAAGTGTAAACAGGAAACATTGATTGAAGCAAAAAAATTTCAAGTAACGGTCATTGAAAATATTGATAAAAAGCGGAATGAATAAGATAAAAACAATTTTTATGGCATCGACATTAGAAGTATTATTAGTGCTTTGTGTCGGCATTGCAAATTTGCTTCTTAAACCGTTATACTATTTCTGCTTCTATAATGTCCTGTATGGTATATTGTTTAGCTTTTTAATTCCCCTTTTCTTATTGCGGAAAGAGAAAAATATACTTGACTTCCTTGGGATTAAAGCACTGGGAAAAAAGCAAGTTTTCATTTTAGTAGTATTTATTGCTTTTTCGGTTGGCGGACAGATTATTCCCATAGTGGCAATGGTGAATGGGATTATTGAAATTGTTTGTCGACTTGTATTTGTTTTCTTATTGACAAATATATCTTTCATAGGTCAATGGGGAATTTGGTAGACAACAGCACTGACATGGTTCTGCACGGCACTGTTTGTTTTTGGTCGTTTTATGAGTGGTAAATGGAAAGACAGCGGCATTGTTGATTAAGGAAATGGACACACTCGTTAAAATCTGGAATACCAATGTCGGGATGCCGATTTTGAAAATCTCAGACATGGTTTCTTTTGTATATGTGCAGTCCTTAACCCGAAAATGGAATACGCTTTTTTTCGAAAAATACAGGTCAGATATACGCAGGTTGAAACGACTTGTGAGATTGCGGTTGCTATTTCCGCTCCCGCCACGCATAAATCAAACGCATAAATAAATAGCGGGTCCAGGGCGATATTGAGTGCCCCTGCGGATACGCTGCTGTAAAAAGCGGTACTTGCCACTTTATCCGTATTTTCCTTATCCCCACGACCTGGCAATCGGGAAATGTAGGAAGCCGCACCGTTTCCGAACAGCAGACCAAGACCGACAACGACCTGTCCGAGCGGTTGTATTGGGAATATTGAAACGGGAATCAATGAGTGCATACGATATTCAGAAACTGATGCTCGAAACATCCTGTAAGCCGATTAATATATTCTTGGATTTTAATGCGGTTATCGTTAATTTAGAAAGCATGGAAAAGGAACAACAGAGGGAATGTCCGGATAACATTGAGAGTAATATCAATGTGCTGAAATCCTATCTTGAGGAGAATATAGATTTAAAAGAAAATGCCCCCGATGTTCCTGCCACGGGTATGGCGGTTCTGCATCAGCAATTTCGATTAGTGCAGGCAATCGAAGAATGGATAAGGGCATTGAAAGAAGAACTGCTGTAAATGTAGATGGTTTAAAACATAGCAAGAATGATGAAAAGGCAGAAAATTCCTTGTGCTACAATATCTCATTAAACCCGTGCTTTGACATTTCGTAATATTAAAAAATGCGGGTGAAAATGAGGAAAGGAGGTCGCAAAATGCAAGGTCAGACAGTACGCATTGTTTCACAGGCTATCCGCTATATCGAAGAACATCTGCATGAAAAGATGGATTTAGATATGGTGGCATCGGCACTGCACTATTCCAAATATCACCTGCATCGGATTTTTACAAAGACCGTCGGCTTGACTATCCATGACTACGCAAAACGGAGGCAGCTTACAGAAGCGGCAAAACTTCTGGTGTTTTCTGAAAAGCCGATTATTGAGATTGCCCTTATAAGTGGGTATGAAAGCCAGCAGGCATTTACGGATATTTTTAAGGCGATGTATAAGACTTCTCCTGCGAAATTTCGGGAAACGGAAAACTTTTACCCGTTACAGCTTGAAATCTATCTGAAGGAGGAGTTTGTAAAAATGGATTTGACAAAAGACAATATTAAATTTGCCACGCCCGAAGATGCGGATGACTGGATGGAATTGGTAAGCCTTACGATTGACGGGTATCCATGTCTGGATAAGGAAGATTACACCGCAAACCTGCATCAGTATATTGCGGATAAAAAGGCTTTGATTTTACGGGATGACGATATGGCTATTGGTGTGATGGGATTTTCGCAAGGCACAGGCAGCATAGACTTTCTGGCTGTCCATCCACAGTATCGGCATCTTGGCATTACAAAGCTGTTCCTTGATAAGCTGGCAGACGAGCTGCTCTATGGGAAAGAGATTACCTTGACAACATACCGTGCAGGCGATAAGGCAGATACGGGCTGGCGGGAAGAATACCGACGTCTTGGATTTGCAGAACGGGAACTGCTTGTGGAATATGGCTACCCGACGCAGCGTTTCGTGCTTCCACCGAAAAACAAGGAGGAAACAAGGAATGACCGGAACACAGAAAAAACCGTTAGCAGAGGGCTTTAACGCCCTATCCCTTATCAGATTTGCTTTCCCAGCCATGGTGATGATGCTGTTTATGGGATTATACACCATTGTGGACACAATTTTTGTAGCAAGGTTTGTAGACACGAACGCTTTGTCGTCTATCAATATCGTCTGCCCCGTCATTAATCTGATTGTCGGTCTGGGGACGATGCTTGCGACAGGAGGAAGTGCGGTCGTTGCGAAGAAAATGGGGAGTGGAAACACAGAGGAAGCCCGAAGCAATTTCATGTTGATTGTTGTGGCAGGGGCGGTTATCGGTCTGCTGATTACAGCGGCAGGGCTTGTCTTTTTGGATGAAATCATCTGGGGATTGGGGGCGAGTAAAATATTGTTCCCATATTGCAGGGATTATCTGACGATACAGCTCATGTTTGCCGCCTTTAATATGATGCAGGTGCTGTATCAGAATTTGTTTGTGACGGCGGGGAAGCCGACATTAGGCCTGGTGCTTGCTGTTCTGGCGGGGATTGCCAATATTGTTTTTGATTATGTCTTTATCGTTTTACTGCAAATGGGAATCAGGGGAGCTGCTATTGGGACAGGCATCGGATATATGATACCGTCAATTATCGGTACAATATTTTTTCTGATGAAAAGAAGTGAGCTGCACTTTTGCAAGCCTAAAATGGATGTATCTATTTTGCTGAAAAGCTGTTCCAACGGTGCGTCGGAAATGGTAAGCCAGTGTTCAACTGCCATAACTACATTTCTGTTTAATGTAACAATGATGAAGTTGCTGGGCGAGGACGGCGTAGCGGCGATTACGGTACTCATCTATTCGCAGTTCCTTTTAACAACGCTTTATATCGGCTTTTCTATGGGAACAGCCCCCGTCGTAAGCTATAATTATGGGAGCGGGAATGTAAAACAGCTAAAAAAGACCGTCCGTATTTGTTTCAGCTTTATAGCGGGGATTTCCATATTTGTATTTCTGCTTTCTTTGCTTGGCGGGGAAAGCATTGCAAAGGTATTTGCCGAGGATAACAGGAATGTTTTTGAGATTACAAAGAACGGATTTCGCATTTTTTCATTCAGTTTTCTGTTTTCTGGATGCAACATTTTTTCATCCGCTTTATTTACGGCATTGTCCAATGGGAAAGCATCTGCAATCATATCTTTCCTGCGGACATTTGGATTTATTATGGTGTTCCTTTTGGTATTGCCGGGATTTTTAGAGGTAACGGGCGTATGGCTTGCAGTACCGTTTGCGGAACTTTTCACGCTTATGCTGACGGTATATCTGATATGCAGGCATCGGAAACAATACAATTATTTCTGAAAGAAAGGCAGGCAGGAAATTGAAACAGACAGAATGGATATTATGCCCTGTCTGGGGGAGCGAAACCCGCATCAGAATAAGGGAGGATACTGCAGCAAGGACACGCCGATTAAAGACAGATTTTGCCGAGCAAAAGGCGGAGGAACAAGGGTATAAAGAAATTGTGATATGGGCGTTTTTCCTTTTATAAAAAAAGAGGATATAGCCAGAAACATAGATGCAGAGCTGATAAACGTGTGGAAAACCATAGTTTGTTGGCTCTGTTTTTATACAAGCGTAACATCTGATTAAATTATGCAATACCTCTTATTTAAGATATAAAATTTCCTGTTATGAGAGATAAAAACTGAAAATTTCATAAAAATAGGATTTGACAAGCTACTGGTTTTCATGCTAAATTATTTGTACTAATTTAAAGGAGAACAGTTTCATGAGCTTTTACATCACAAACGAACTTCCACCTAAAAAGAAAATCAGCTCTGTACAATCAAATCCGATGAAACATTGTACAGAGTATAGCGTAATATAAACACGTTAGGATTTCATCGGGAAATGCAGCAGTACATGAGAGGGATTTTATATCTTGTTCATATATTGTTTCTTTTCCCGTACAAATTTGTGTGCAGCAGGCTATGGACAGTGTTTTGTCCGTAGCCTTTTGTTGTATATGGGCTGTTTCCTGCAAGCGGTTTGCGATGGAACGGATATAGCAGAAGGCATGATACCAAGAGTATCTGACTTCTGCTGTTTTTTTGCCCATTTTGGAAAATCAGACAGGAAAAAGAGAGGAAAATGATTATGAGTTTATTAGAAGTTACGGGATTAACACATTCTTTTGGAGAAAATTATCTGTTTAAAAACGCAGATTTTACATTGAACAAAGGGGAGCATATCGGGATTGTCGGTCAGAACGGGGCAGGAAAAAGCACGTTCATAAAGATTTGCACGGAGCAGCTTATCCCAGACTCTGGCAGGATAGTATGGCAGCCGAACACAAAAACAGGGTATCTCGACCAGTACGCTCAAATTGAAAAAAGCGTGGCGATGAGGGAGTTCCTGCAATCTGCATTTTCTGGGCTGTATGAGATAGAAAACAGGATGAATGAGCTGTACTGCCAGTCTGCGGATGGGGATATGGCGAAGCTAAGCACGGCGGCAAGGTATCAGGAAGAATTGGAGCGCAAAGAATTTTATTTGATTGACACAAAGATAGAACAGGTGGCAACAGGTCTGGGCTTAACGGCAATCGGGTTGGACAGACCAATCGAACAGATGAGCGGCGGGCAGAGGGCAAAGGTCATACTGGCAAAATTACTGCTTGAAAAGCCAGATATTTTGCTTTTGGACGAGCCGACAAACTTTTTGGACAAAGAACACGTTACATGGCTTGCCGAATATCTTTCCAGCCTGCCAAACGCTTTTCTGGTAGTATCGCATGACTATGACTTTTTAGAGAAAATATCTACAAGGATATGCGACATTGACAACGAGAAGATTACAAAATATTTTGGCACTTATTCAGAGTTCACGAGAAAAAGGGCACTGCTCCGTGAGGATTATATCAGACAGTATGCCGCACAGCAGAAAACAATCAAAAAGACGGAAGAATTTATCCGAAGGAATATTGCAGGGAGAAAGTCGAAAATGGCTCGTGGCAGGCAGAAACAGCTTGACCGAATGGATAAGATGGAAGCTCTGGAACAGAAAGAAATCAGGCCGCATTTTCGGTTTGCAGCGCTCCCGCTGACTACGACAGAGCATCTAAAAGTAAAACATCTGGATGTAGGCTACCACTATCCTGTTTTGTCAGACATCAGCTTTTCCATAAAAGGGGGAGAAAAAATTGTTATGACGGGATTTAACGGCATCGGCAAATCTACCCTGCTAAAAACGCTTATCAGCCAAATACCCTCATTAAGCGGGAGCTTCCGTTTTTCGGAGCAGGTAAAGATTGGGTATTTTGAGCAGGAGCTGGCATGGACGGATATAGAAAAGACGCCCATTCAGATTGTTTCCGATGCTTACCCATCACTTACGATAAAAGACGTGAGAAAGCGTCTTGCAGGCTGCGGCATCTCAGGCAAACACGCCATGCAGAAAATCGGTACTTTGAGCGGAGGGGAACAGGCAAAGGTTAAAATGTGCCTGCTGATGATGAAGCCGTGCAATTTCCTTATCATGGACGAGCCGACAAACCATCTTGATGCGCTTGCGAAAGAATCGTTGAAAACCGCACTGGAGGAATTTGAGGGGACAGTGCTATTGGTGTCACATGAAGAAGCGTTTTACCGTGAGTGGACGCAGAAAGTGATAAATATAGAGAAGGAAATATAGGTAAAAAGTACATTTGTAAATAGTGTCAGAGGTAAAGGAAATCCCGCCAAACCTGCTTTAGTTTGGAGGGATTTTTATTGCCTGCAAATATCAAGCTGTCCAGTGTTCTGTAAAAGCGGCATTAAAGACGATAAAAAAATTTATGAAATAATTGTCTTCCTGCAATGGACGAAGCATTGGCAATTAGTATTGGTTTAAACGGATATTCGCAATGCACGATGAAGCAGGGCAGGCTCTCAGCTTCTTTATCTGCTCATGAATGTTGTCCGCTGCATGATGACAGCGTTCAAAAAAGGATTAGCCCCTCGTTATATGGTACAATCATTCGCTCATACATTGAGAATGAGGGAGGTGTTGCCTGTTGAAGCATAGAGAATTTAGGTATGTTGGCGAGCCTGTTCCAGAATTGAATGAGCAGGAACACGCAGCATTTCTTATGAATTTTCAAAGGTCAATCCTTTTATCATTAGAAAAACGGAATCTGTTGACCGCATCACAGCGGGAACGCTGTTTGCCTGAGCTTGAAAAACAATATCGTCTAAATTAGAAAAAAGCAACGTCAGGCATAACCGCCTGACGTTTTTACATAATCAAGTGTGAGAATTACAAATTTGCACATTCGATATACTATTTTCAATTAACTATACTGAAAATACGGCAAGGGATTGTCGGGAAAGGAGATATTCTTATGTCAATAGATAAATACGAAACACTAAATCAAGAAAGGAAGATACAGCACACAAAGAGAAAGGTTGCCGCATACTGCCGTGTATCTACGGACAACGAAGACCAGGCAAATTCATTTGAAAGCCAGCAGCGTTATTTCAGACAATATATAGAACGTAATCCCGATTGGGAGCTTTACGAAGTGTTCGCAGATGAAGGCATTTCTGGTACGAATACAAAAAAACGGAAAGAATTTAACCGCATGATTGCGTGTGCAAAGAACGGTGATTTTGATTTGATTGTAACAAAAGAAATCTCCCGTTTTGCGAGAAATACCCTTGATAGTATATTCTATACCCGTGACCTCAAAAAGCACGGCGTGGGTGTTATCTTTATGAATGATAACATCAACACTTTAGACGGCGATGCAGAGCTTCGCCTTGCCATTATGTCCTCGATTGCACAGGAGGAAAGCCGTAAGACTTCCGAGCGTGTAAAATGGGGGCAGAAACGCCAGATGGAGCAGGGAGTTGTGTTCGGGCGGAGTATGCTTGGTTACGATGTGAAAGACGGCAAAATGTATATTAACGAGGATGGGGCGAAGGTTGTCCGTCTTATCTTTCACAAGTTTGTAAATGAGGGGAAAGGAACGCATGTGATTGCCCGTGAGCTTCGGGAGGAGGGCATTAAGCCCATGCGTGTAAAAGAATGGCAGAACACCGTCATTCTCCGTGTTATCCGCAATGAAAAATACTGCGGTGATCTGGTGCAGAAGAAAACCTATACGCCAGACTTTTTATCCCATGAAAAGAAAGTAAACCTCGGGCAAGAGGAATTTGTAATCATCAAAGACCATCATGAGCCGATTATCTCACGTGAGCTTTTCAATAGGGCGAACCGCATTTTGGATGAAAAATCGCTTTCACAGGAGGGCAAAGCTAAACACAGCAACCGTTATCCATTTTCCGGAAAAATCAAATGCGGATGCTGCGGTTCAAGTTATGTGGCGAGATATAAAACCCGAAAAAATGGAAGCCGCTATAAGGCGTGGCGGTGTCTTGAAGCTGCAAGACATGGAAGCCCTCATGTGGACAAAGCAGGGAATCAAGTTGGATGCAGTGGACTTAGCATACGCAACGAAGATGCAATCCACATCATGTACCTTGTCACGAGCAGCTTAAAGTATAATAAGGAGAAAATCACTAATAATTTGCTTGCTGTTATCAAGTCTGTTATCGCAATGGATACCACAGGTACAGACAGTGAGAAACTAAAATCACAGATAAAAGCCATTGAACAAAAACGCACAAACCTCATTGACCTTTATACATCTGGCGATATTACCAGAGATGAATTTTCAGCAGCAAGGGCAAAATGTGAGAATGAGATTGCAGAACTGAAATCCGTTATAGATAGCATAGACAAACAAAGAGAGATGATTGAAAAACAGCAAGAGCTTGTTGCTGAAATTGCAGAAGCGATGAATGAGCTTATAAATGGTGTGGAATATGAAGATGATTTTTACAAAGAAATCTTAGATAAAATGGTTGTGAATGACAAAGGCCATATTGATGTGTATTTGAACCTGCTCCCCCTCAAATGGAGCTATACGGCTGCAAAAGCGTAAACTGTCCACAGGGTAGACCGCTAAAAAAGCTGGGGCCCCTGAGATGGAACATTTCAGGGGCTTCTCTACCTATGTCAGTAAGTATAGCGGCCACTTCATTATAAGGCATGGAATAACGCTGGGAAATATAGCGCATGGATGCGCCGAGCTCTCCGTCAGGCCCGCCGTACTGGGACATAATAACCTGGGCAATTTTTGCATTGGGTTCTTTAATGTTTACCGGATACTGCAATCTTTTTTCATAACTCCACATAAATTAACATTCTCCTTCCCATGGCCAGGGCTGGGTTGCCCATTTCCATTCTTTATCGTTGCAGCCGTCGATATCGCTGATTCTTAAGGGGCCGTATTTTGCCGCATATTCGCGCATTGCCTGGTTTTTCATTCGCACATAGTGGGAGAGATAGTCCATAGCCTCTCTGTCGGTGGGATGGGTATCCAGATATTCGTTCATTTCCACAATAACGAAATCAATCACTCCTATGTCATGAAAAAGCCTGCGCTGTTCGTTTGACATTGTCATTTCACACATCTCCTTCCTGTAAAGGGTTTTTCAAGCTCGGGGAAAATGGTGCCTGCGTTATAGGCTTCATCAAGATTTTGAAAAACACTTGTAAGGTGCTGCCAGGGAACATAGGCCATTGCAAGTGGAAACCGGTCAAAATATTCGTTAAAATTGGAATCCTGCATGATGATCCTCTCATAAATTCAGATTTTATTTAATAATATAGTATGATAGGACTTTTTATGGGTTCACCCTAATCACAAATTTTTCACATTTCCTTTTATAAAAAAACACATTTAGGCGGTACAGTAGCATGGTAAACCATGGAAAACGTATACATTTGAAAAATGTATGTATTTCCATAATTTTGAAACGGAGGCATCAGAAGTTGATTGTAGTTGAAAATCTTGTAAAAAAATACGGCGGCCATCTTGCGGTGGATCATCTTTCATTCAAGGTGGAGCCGGGCAAAATTTATGGCTTTTTAGGGCCTAACGGAGCCGGAAAGAGCACCACCATGAACATCATGACCGGATACATAGCACCCACTGAGGGCAGCGTAAAAATAAACGGTTATGATATTATGAAGGAGGCGGAGGATGCCAAAAAGTGTATCGGCTATCTGCCGGAGGTTCCGCCGTTATATCAGGATATGACGGTAGCGGAGTATCTGATATTTGTAGCCAGGCTGAAGAAAATTCCGGGAGATGTGCGGAAAAAACAGATAGAGGAGGTGATGGCGCTTACCATGACCTCGGATATGGCCGGGAGGCTCATCAAAAATCTGTCTAAAGGTTACAGGCAGAGAGTGGGACTGGCACAGGCGGTTTTGGGCTATCCCGAGGTTATTATTTTAGATGAACCAACCGCCGGGCTTGACCCGAAGCAGATAATCGAAATCAGGGATTTGATTAAAAAGCTGGGGGAAAATCACACGGTAATTTTGAGCTCTCACATTTTATCCGAGGTACAGGCCGTCTGTGATGAAATTATGATTATTTCTAAGGGGCAGCTTGTGGCTAACGATACGCCGGAAGGGCTTACCGGCCTGATGAAAGGCGCTGCCGGTCTGGAACTTACTGTTCTTGGGGAAAGGGAGCGGGTCATGTCTGTCATAAAGGGCTTTGACAAAATCAGGGCTTACCGTTTTGAAGATGAAAAGAAAGAAAACCTTGTGAAGATGGTTCTGGAAACAGACAGGGAATATGATATCCGGGAAGAACTGTTTTATGCTCTGGCCGAAAAGAGGCTGCCAATTATGTCGCTGCACCGGCTTGAGAAGTCTTTGGAGGATGTATTCCTTGAACTTACAGGGACAACCTCAGGCGTGAGCGGGGTGCGGGAAGAAAAAGGAGGCGAAAACCATGACGGCAATTTATAAAAGAGAACTGCATTCGTATTTTCATTCCTTTTTGGGGACGCTTTTTATCGGGGCTATGCTGTTCCTCCTGGGGATTTATTTTTCCGTATATAACCTGTTTATGGGATATCCGTATATCGGTTATGCGCTGTCATCCATCGTCTTTCTGTTTCTCATCAGCATTCCGGTATTGACCATGCGGATTCTGGCAGAGGAACGCCACCAGAAGACGGACCAGCTGATACTTACGTCTCCTGTCAGCATCAGCAGTATTGTTATCGGTAAATTTCTGGCGCTTGCTACGATATTTGCAATCCCTGTGGGTATTATCTGTACCTACCCTCTGATTTTAAGCATCTGGGGGACGGTTTCCTTCGGAGAATCCTATCTTGCCATACTGGGATTTTTCCTGTACGGGCTGGCCTGTATCGCTATAGGCGTCTTTGTCTCGTCACTGACAGAAAGTCAGGTGATTGCGGCGGTGATTACCTTTGCCATTCTGTTTCTTGGCTATGTGATGTCCGGGCTCTGCAATATGATATCGTCAACAGGAAATCTTCTTACCAGATTCTTAAGCGCCTTTGATATGGTGGGCCGGTTCGAGGGTCTGCTGAACGGTTCGCTTGAATTGTCCGGGATTGTCTATTTTTTGTCTGTCATCATACTTTTTCTGGTATTTACGGTACAGTCCATTCAGAAAAGGCGTTATGAGGTTTCCGCAACAACTCTGGGAATGGGAGTTTACAGCTCGGGTACGGTACTGATCAGTGCTGTGATTATCGTATTAATAAACTTTTTTGTTTCGGAGCTTCCCTCCAGATATACGGTTTTTGACGTTACTGCAAACAGGCTTTATTCTCTCTCGGAGGAGACGAAAAAGCTGCTCTCCGATATAGACGAGGATATTTCCGTTTATGTACTTGTAAATGAATCTCAGGCGGATGAAACCCTGGACGCGACTCTGAAAAATTATGCCGGCTTTAACTCCCGTATTAAGGTTTCCTATGTAGACCCGGCTGTGAACCCTAAATTCTTTACCAATTATACGGACGACATTGTCACCCAAAACAGCCTGATTGTGGAGAGCGCAAAGCGCAGTAAGGTGATTGATTACAGCGATATCTACCAGTCGGAATTTGATTATTATAATTATTCCTCCACCGTAACCGGCTACGACGGGGAGGGGCAGCTTACCAGCGCTATCGCCTATGTGACTACGGAGGAAATGCCCAGAATCTACATGTTAGAGGGCCACGATGAGCTTTCCTTTGAACCGGCCTTTACCTCCGCAATCGAGAAAGCAAATGTGGATTATGAAACCATTAATCTGCTTAATTATGACACGGTACCGGAAGACGCGGACTGTGTGATTCTCAATGCGCCTGCCCGGGATTTATCGAATGACGATACGGAAAAGCTTCTTTCTTATATGGAAAAGGGAGGCGACGTGCTTATTATTTCCGCCTACACAGACGCGGAAATGCCGAATTTCAGCCGCCTTCTGGATTTTTACGGACTGGAGATTACAAAGGGGCTTATCATTGAAGCGGACAATAATTTTTATTATCAGGACCCTTTTTATCTGTTTCCGGAAGTTAGCTATGATGATATTACGGACAGTGTCACAGGCAGCGGAAGCTTTGTCTTTGTTCCGTATGCCCAGGGAATCACCATAAAGGAACAGGAGAATGTTACCGCCACACCTCTCCTTACTACCTCCGATGAGAGCTATGCCAGGAGCGATATCAGTGCAGGCGGAGGTTATGCAAAACAGGAGGGCGATATTGACGGGCCTTTTCATGCAGGTGTTAAATGTGAGAAAGAAGTGGAAGGGGAGATTTCTACCGCCGTGGTCTATGGAAGCGAATACCTGTTTACGCAAAATGCCGATGAAATTGTGTCGGGAACGAATTTAATGCTGTTTGCCGGAACCCTTGGAAGCTTTGTGTCCTATACGGACAGCATTGTTGTCCCGGTGAAAAGCTATGAGGTCAGCTACATTGCCATGCCTCAGAGCAGCATTGTTTTTCTTGCCCTTGCGACAGTTATCGTTCTTCCCTTTGGTTTTCTGATAACCGGCTTTGGCATCTGGTTTAAGAGACGGAAACGCTGAAAACAAGGAGGTGGATTATGAACAGAAAGAAAAGAACTCAACTGATTATTTTATTCATCCTGCTTCTCATAACGGCCGCTGCCTTCGGGGCGCTTAAGGGATATCTGAAAAACGCCCCTGACGAGGAGGGGGAAGCAAAAGAGGAAAGCTACAGCGCCCTTGCCATTGACTCGTCACAGGTTACGGATATTGGCCTGATTGGCAGTAAAGGAAATATCAATCTTGTCAGGACAGGAGAGGGTTTTCAAAGCACGGAGGACGAAAGCCTTGCAATTGACGACAGCGCGGTGGAGCTTTTTCTCTCGGACGCCTGCAGTATCACGGCTTCCATGAAAATCGAGGACGTGGAAGATATGTCGCAGTACGGGCTTGACGCCCCTTCCGTGAACCTGACGCTGCAGTGGGATAACAACATGTATACTGTCAAACTGGGGGACTATAATTCCATCATCGGCGGCTATTACCTGAATGTCAATGATGAAAACACGGTTTATGTTGTGAGCAGCTCTGTATATTACGCGCTTGACAAATCACTGGAGGATTTCAAACTGACGGACGTTGATGAGGAGAGCGAAGCTTTGCCGGAGTCCGAGGACTGATTTTACGGAAAGAGACTGCCGGCAGAACAAACTTCGTCCGATACATTTGGCGGCTGCCGCAAGGCCGCCGCTTTCCATAAAATGTGATTTACACCTTGATTTCCATGGAACTTTGTGTAAAAATAGACACGTGATACCCGATTTTTGCACAAAAAGCGGGCAAAGACGCATACGGACATACGGATGTTTTCTTTGCCGGCATTTCCAGGAAAGGTACAGGATATGAGAGGAATAGACACTCAGGTTCGCAAGAACAGAAAACGAATTTTCAAAGAAGTGGCAAATCTGGCTTACACCTCCGAAAACCTCAAGGATGACGTGGAGGCCTTACCTTACAAAATTGTAGATTATGATGAATCGGAATACGGAAATGTTTACCGGGAGAGGGCAATCACGAGAGAACAGATACGTCTGGCGATGGGTCTGTCGTTGCGCCCGGAAAATATGCCGGTTCATGTGACTCAGGGGCTTGAGGAGAGCAATATCGACGAAAAGTATTATGAGCCGCCCTTAATGCAGGTGATTCCTTCAGCTTGCAATGCCTGCCCTGAAAATAAATATGAAGTGACGGATAAGTGTATGGGCTGCGTTGCCCATCCCTGCCGGGAGGTCTGCCCGAGAGGCGCAATTTCCATGAAGAACGGACATTCCGTGATTGACCAGGAGAAATGTATTAAATGCGGAAAGTGCAAGGCTGTTTGTCCCTATGACGCCATTTCCCATCAGATCCGACCCTGTCTTGCCCATTGCGGCGTGGGGGCAATCAAAAGCGATAAAAAGGGCCGCGCCTGTATCGATACTGATTTATGCGTTTCCTGCGGACAGTGCATGGTAAGCTGTCCATTCGGGGCTATTGCAGATAAATCCCAGATTTTCCAGCTAATCCGCGCCATGCAGTCAGGGCGCAAAATTATCGCTCAGGTAGCTCCGGCGTTTGTGGGGCAGTTTGGAAAGAATATCCCCCCGGCCAAAATCAAGGCGGCCTTAAAGGAACTTGGCTTTTACGATGTATACGAGACGGCAATCGGGGCGGATATGGGCGCCATTACGGAGGCGGAGCATTATGTGAAAGAAGTTGCCACTGGTAAGCTTCCTTTTCTTCTTACCTCATGCTGTCCCTCATGGTCGATGCTTGCCAAAAAATTTTTCCCGGAAACCATCGACAAGATTTCAAACGCCTTAACCCCCATGGTTGCCACGGCGCGCAAAATCAAAGAGGACCATCCCGACGCCAGTGTGGTGTTTATCGGGCCCTGCGCCTCCAAAAAACTGGAAGCCTCCCGAAGGACAATCCGTTCCGACGTGGATTTTGTGATTACCTTTGAGGAGCTGGCGGGGATGTTTGAGGCAAAGGGAATCGTCCCGGAGGCCATTGATATCGGCGAGGAGATGGACGACGCTACCGGCGCCGGCAGAGGATACGGCGTGGCGGGAGGCGTTGCAAGCGCAATAGAGGAATGTATCAGAGAATATTATCCCGATGTGGAAGTAAATATTGAACATGCGGAAAGCCTTACGGAATGTAAGAAGATACTGATGCTTGCCAAGGCCGGCAAAAAGAACGGCTGTCTGATTGAGGGGATGGCCTGTCCCGGCGGCTGCGTGGCCGGAGCCGGAACCAATATCGCCATTCCTCAGGCAATGAAGGAAGTTGCCGGATTCAAGGCTGTGGCAAAACAGAAAGTACCGCATAAAGGAAAGGAATAACCGTAAAATGAAAATAAGGACAAGATTTGCACCGAGCCCTACAGGCAGAATGCATGTGGGGAACCTGAGAACAGCGCTCTATGCTTATCTGATTGCAAGGCACGAGGGCGGGGATTTTATTTTGAGAATTGAGGACACGGACCAGGAGCGTTTCGTGGAGGGGGCGGTGGACATTATCTACCGCACGCTGGCAAAGACAGGTCTGGTTCACGACGAAGGCCCGGATAAGGACGGGGGCGTGGGACCCTATGTGCAGTCCGAAAGGCAAAAGCAGGGAATTTATCTGGAATATGCCAGAAAGCTGATTGAAAAGGGAGAGGCTTATTACTGCTTCTGCGACAAGGAACGTCTTGCAAGCCTGAAAACACAGGTAGTGGAGGGCGACGCCGGAAACAAGGAAATCACGGTTTATGACAAGCACTGTCTGTCCCTGTCAAAGGAGGAAGTGGAAGAAAAGCTGAAAGCCGGCGTTCCCTATGTTATCAGGCAGAATAACCCCACCGAAGGGACAACCACCTTCCACGATGAAATTTATGGCGATATTTCCGTGGATAATGCAGAGCTGGACGACATGATACTGATAAAGTCAGACGGCTATCCCACCTACAATTTTGCCAATGTGGTGGACGACCATCTGATGGGTATTACCCATGTGGTAAGGGGAAACGAATATCTTTCCTCGTCCCCGAAATACAACAGGCTTTACGAGGCCTTTGGCTGGGAGGTGCCTGTCTATGTGCACTGTCCGCTGATTACAGACGAGGAGCATCACAAGCTCAGCAAACGTTGCGGGCACTCCTCCTATGAGGATTTAATCGAGCAGGGATTTCTGACGGAGGCTGTGGTGAACTTTGTGGCGCTTCTCGGGTGGAGTCCGTCAGAGAGCAATGAAGAAATCTTTTCTCTTGAAGAACTTGCAAAGGTTTTTGACTATCATCACATGTCAAAGTCTCCGGCGGTTTTTGACTACACCAAGCTAAGATGGATGAACGGCGAGTATATCAGACGGATGGACGACGGGGCATTCTTTGAGATGGCGGAGCCTGTTTTAAGACAGAGCCTTACGAGAGATTTGGATTTAAGGAAGATTGCCGCCATGGTAAAGACCCGGATTGAGGTTTTGCCGGATATCCCGGAGCTGATTGATTTCCTCGAAACGCTCCCGGAATATGATATTTCCATGTACGCTCATAAGAAGATGAAAACTACAGCAGAATCCTCCCTGGAGGTACTCCGGGAGATTCTTCCGCTTTTGGAAGAACAGGAGGACTATTCAAACGATGCCCTTTATCACCTGCTTTTAGCCTATGTGGAGAAAAAGGGCTGTAAAAACGGTTACGTACTGTGGCCGGTAAGGACGGCGGTGTCCGGGAAGCAGATGACCCCTGCCGGCGCGACGGAAATCATGGAGCTTCTTGGCAGGGAGGAATCCCTGATACGAATTAAGAAAGGAATCCAATTACTTGAGAATACCCAGTAACGCCCAGAAACAGGCGATAATGCACTTGTCCGGGCCTGCCGTTGTCACGGCCGGTCCGGGAAGTGGCAAGACATTTGTTATTGTCAGCCGCATTCTTTATCTCATCCAAAATTATCACATTCCTCCCGATAACATTCTGGTCATTACCTACACCAAAGCCGCCGCAATGGAAATGAAGGAGCGCTATGAAAAAGCCGGCACGGCTTCCTCTGCCGGCGTCCATTTCGGAACCTTCCACAGCATCTGCTATAATATCTTAAGGCGCTCCGGCGTTTCCGGCGCCGGCTCTCTGATAAAGGAAAGCGACAAAAGAAAGCTTCTTCAAATAATTCTTGCCAATCACGGCCTGTCCTCAAAAAGCAGCTATGACGCTGTTTCCAATCTGATAAATCACATAAGCCGGGTAAAAAACCTTACGTCTGACAAATCCGGCAGAATTCCCGAAAACGGCAGCCTGGCCATATTTACCGAGACTGAACTTCAAATGCTCCAAAAGGACTACGACAGATATTTACGGGAACAGGGACTTGTTGATTTCGAAGATATGATTAACGAGACCTTTCGGCTTCTTTCCGGTAATCCGGGAATTCTTACCGGATACCGCCGGCTTTTCCGGTATATTCTTGCAGATGAATTTCAGGATGTCAATTCCCTGCAATACGAGCTGTTAAAGCTTCTTGCAGGAACGGATAACAATCTTTTTGTAGTGGGAGACGACGACCAGGCGATTTACGGTTTCCGGGGAGCCGCGCCGGGGATTATGAGGGGTTTTCTTACAGACTTTCCAATGGCAAAGCAGATAATGCTGACGGAAAACTACCGATGCGGAGCGGAGATTGTGAAGCTCTCCGCAGACATGATTTCACGGAATAAGGAACGTTTTCCGAAGGAATTTATCTCCATGAAAAAGGAGGGAAACGCGGCTTTTTTCTGCTTTGATACCCGGAAGGAGGAGGAGCGGAAGCTGGTGGATATGCTTTTATCGACTGATAAACGGCAGCTCTTTGACACGGCGGTGATTGTGAGGACAAATGCGGAGGCGGTTCAATATGCGGGGCTCTTAAGGGAGTATGGAATTCCTGTAAAAGGGCAGTATGTCAGGGAGGACGATATTTACCATGGCTTCATTATGGAGGATGTGAGCGCGTTTTTAGCTTATCTGTATGAGGGAGGAAAGCGCAGGGATTTTATCCGGTTTATGAATAAGCCGGACCGTTTTCTCACCCGGGAGGCTCTTCCTGGCGAGAAGGTGGAACGGGCGCAGATGGAGAGCTACTACAGGCAAAATCCGGCAATGCGCAGGGAAATCGACACAATTTTCAGGCAGCTGTCCATTGCAGAAAGGCTGCAGCCGCTTCTGGCGGTTTCGTTTTTCAGAAAAACCTGGGGATATGACAGATATCTCCGGCAGAGAGCAAAGGATTACAGGGAATTTCAGCGTTTCGTGAATCTGGCGGATAACGTGCAGGCGTGTTTTAAGGAATTTAAACCCCGAGCCGGTATCCGTGATTATATAAAGCAGAAAGCAGATAAAGCCGGAAATTCCATGCCCTCAACTGAACTTCAGGAGGGCGTTAATATCCTGACCATGCACGGCTCTAAGGGACTGGAATTTGAGAGAGTTTTTCTCCCTGATGTAAACGAGGGGATTATTCCGGGAAAGAATGTTATTACGGAAAGCGCGATAGAAGAGGAACGGAGGCTTCTGTATGTGGCAATGACGAGGGCAAAAGAGGAGCTGAATATTTACTGCACGAAAGAAAGGGGAAGAAAACCCTCCAGATATCTGGAGGGCCTTGTCCAATGCCAAAGTCATGTATCGTGTCAAGTCAACAACCCCGCGGCAGGCTGACGGGGTATGTGACCTTTCGCCGGGGCGCAGAAAACCGCGAAAATCAGTCTTCCGCCTCTTCCGCCTCCACCAGCTCGTCAAATTCCACATTATCCAGATATTCGTCGAAAGCCTCCGATACAATTTCATATTCTTCGTCGTCCTCAATATATGCAAGCTCAGGCTCCTCATTGGGATTTTCTTCATTTTCACTGTAACGGTAAAACCATACCTCTCCGTCCTCGTTTTCCCCCTCTGCGTCAAGAGGCAGAAGAACGATATAATCTTGCTCTTTGACGGTAAGGATTGTGACAATGGAGCAGGTGACGCTGGTTCCGTCCTCCAAATCGAGGGTGACAGTCATTTCCATATCATTTTCCGGCTGATTTTTAGTTTTTTCACTGTTTTTGCTCATAATCGCTCCTTTTTTATAGACAAGTGTGACAATTCTTGTTACCATTATTTTACCGGTTCTTTCCGTATTATGCAATCATATATTACTTTCAGATTTGGATATTATATTTCAATGTGTTAAAATTGATATTGGGGACAGGAGATAAAAGTGCAGGCAGGCTTTAGTTTTGTGACAGGAGGGCGCACATGGAAGCAAATTGGAGGGTGACATATTTTAAACCGGACAGGCAGGGGGAATTTTTCGGGGGAACCAGTGTGAGATTTGCTGCAAATATGCTTACAGAGGAAGAGTGCGGCGTCATTTTATATGACCAAAACGGACGGGAACTACGTTTTCCTTTCAGCCCGGAGGGGAAAAGAGGGACTCTCTACGGGCTTGAAATAAAAGGCGGCGGGCTTGAAAACTATACCTACAATTTCTATATGGGAAAGCAGGTGATGACTTCTCCTTATGCCCGTGAAATCTGCGGACTGGAAAAATGGGGAGAATGCCAGGGCGGAAAACGACGGACAAAGGGACGGCTGGCCTGCCATGATTTTGACTGGCAGGGAGACGGGCCTTTAATGATTCCGCTTAAGGACAGTATCTTATACGGCCTTAATGTGCGGGCCTTTACCATGCATAAAAGCTCGGGTGTCAGGCGCCGGGGAACTTTCGAGGGAATTGTTGAAAAAATACCTTATCTGAAAAAGCTTGGCATTACGGCGGTGGTGCTTATGCCGTGCTATGAATATGATGAATGTATGCTGCCGGAGAAATCCCGCATACCGGCGCTTTTGCCAAAGACGCCTTCAGTGGAGAAAGGCGTTGTGCCCGAGCCTGAAAATTCGCAGCTTCGATTAAACTGCTGGGGATTTCAAAAGGGATTTTATTTCGCGCCGAAGGCATCCTACAGCGCGCAAAAATCTCCTGTAAAATCTTTCAAAAATCTGGTGCGGGAGCTTCATAAAAACGGAATTGAAATCATGATGCAGTTTTATTTCCCGTCGGAAACAGGACAGCTTTACATGATTGAGGTACTTAAATACTGGGTGGAGGAATATCATATCGATGGCGCGCGGGTCAGCGGTTTTTCCATTCCATGCCGTCTTTTTGCTGAGGAGCCTGTACTGAAAAATACGAAAATCTGGTGCGATTATTTACCGGTGGAGGATATGCATATCATTGAAAACCCTGTTTTTAAAAATTTTCTTTCCAATAACGGCGGCTACAGGAACGACATCAGGCGGTTTTTAAAAGGGGATGAAGGGCAGATAAACCAGATGCTTTTTTATCAGAGACATAATCCGAAGGAGTACGGCGTGGTCAATTATCTGGCGGATTATGACGGTTTTTCCCTTTATGACAGCGTTTCCTATGAAAAAAAGCACAATGAGGCAAACGGAGAGGAAAACCGTGACGGAACGGATTTGAACTATACCTGGAACTGTGGCGTCGAGGGGGAATCCCGCCGGAAAAACGTAAGGGAGCTGAGGAGAAAGCAGATAAAAAATGCGCTGGCCGTCCTGCTTTTGTCTCAGGGAGTGCCTTTTCTTTTCAGTGGAGATGAATTTGCAGACTCACGTCTGGGGAATAATAACTGCTACTGTCAGGATAATGAAGCAGGATGGATTAACTGGAAAAGCAACAGCTTTACAAATGAAGTTCTTGCCAGCGCGCAGTTCTTTATCAGTCTGCGCAAATCCCATCCCATTCTCCATATGAAGGATGAGCTTCTGGTAATGGATTCCATGGGGTGCGGCTATCCTGACATTTCCTACCACGGCATAGAAGCCTGGAAGCCCGATTTCAGTTATATCAGCCGGATTGTCGGAATTTTACTGTGCGGGAAATATGCGCCAAAGCCCGGCGACGACTCCTTTTATATTGCTTATAACATGCACTGGGAGAATCACAAGCTGGCGCTCCCAAAGCCCGATAAGAATAAACGGTGGATAAAAATAGCGGATACTTCGTTTCCGGCGGAAAGCTTTTCCGAGGAGGCGCCGGACGAGAAGATTTTTGCAGAAGATATTCCGGCTGAAAAATGCGTTTTCGAAAGAGGGAGGAAAAAAGGGGCTGTTACGGAAAAGAAAAATCTGACTGTCGAGCTTGGCAGCAGATGCATTGCCGTATTTAAAACGGCGCCGAATATGGCAGATGTCCGTATGGCGCGCGCAGGCAGAAAGAAGACCGTTCAAAAAGCGTGATATTATCTGCGCAGCCAAAGCGTCTGCTTAGATGTGAAAAGAAGGAAAAGGATTATGACTGCGAAAATCTGGAAGCATTTTAAAACAATTACTTATCATAAATATCTTGTGATGCAGGGATGCTTTAAAGTCGGCCTGTATAAGCAGGGGCTGCTTCACGACCTGTCAAAGTACAGCCCGGATGAATTTATTGTAGGCGCAAAGTATTTTCAGGGGGACAGGAGCCCTAACAACGCGGAGAGGGAAGCGATTGGCTATTCTTCCGCCTGGCTGCACCATAAGGGGAGAAACAAGCACCACTATGAATACTGGATTGATTACAGCACGAAAGCAATTGCCGGTGGAATGGCGCCGGCTCCCATGCCGGTAAAATATGTGGTGGAGATGCTGATGGACCGCATTGCGGCATGCAAGGTTTACAATAAAGACAGGTATACGGACGCATCCCCTCTGGAATATTACTCAAAGGGAAAAGAGAACGCCCCTATGCATCCCAGGACAAAAAAGCTTTTGGAGGGGCTGCTTCGCATGCTTGCCGAGCGGGGAGAAGAGGAAACCTTTCGCTATATCCGCAAAAGAATTTTACACAAGAGATAAGATTTAACAATTTCATTGCTCCTGCATATGATAAAGCATATGAAAAAGGAGTGATGAAAGTATGAATTGTCTGTTTTTAGTATTATTACTTTTGTGCTGTGGAAACAACGGTACCGGTTTCGCAGACGGGAACTGCGGCAGTAATAACGGCGGCGGATGCAGAGAGCATCACCATCATGACCGTCGGGATTCGGATTGCGGCTGCGGACGCCGGGATGGAAACGGCGGAAGATGCGAGCGGCCCGAGGAAGACAGCTGCGGGTGCAGGAATGATTTCCGGCCGGAACCGCGATTTGAGCAAAGACCCTTTATGTTCAACCAGAATTCCGACTGCGGCTGCGACAAGCCGCAAAATAACGACTGTAACTGAGAAGATGTGCGGGAAACCGCACATCTTTTTATCTGTGGGTAACGGGCTAAGGGGCATGCCTGTATGCATATTTGGCGGCGCCCGGGAACCTTTTTCCGCTCCGGGGCATCTTATAAGTAAAAGCCGGCAAAGCACCTGTAAAACAGGAACAGGAGGTGAGACATATCCATGACAGACAATGAGACGTTTACCACATTAATCAGACAATATTCGCCTGCCATGTACAGGCTTTCTTATGGAATCCTTCATTCCCGGGCGGACGCGGAGGATGCGGTAGGAGAAGCTGTTTTAAAGGCATACGAAAATCTGAACACGTTAAAGAAACCCGAACGATTTAAATCCTGGATTATGCAAATTACTGCAAATGAAGCAAAGATGATATATCGGAAGAAGCAGCGGACAAGCTGCGAGGCATCCGTGGAGGGGATGGCTCCGGCATTCGTTGACGATTATCATGAGCTGTGGGATGTGGTTATGAAGCTTGATTTGGTTTACCGGGAGGTGATTATCCTGTATTTTTATGAAGCTCTTTCCGTTAAGGAAATCGGACAGGCTCTTCATATTGCCCAGGGAACTGTAAAATCAAGACTTTTCAGAGGGAAAAAGCAGCTGAAAGCAATGCTGGAGGATTAAGTGGAGGATTGGAATGAGAGATAATTTTGATAACAGACTGTTCAAAATGGCAAAAAGAGAACAAATGATTCTTCCCAAAGAGCTTGCGGAAGAAATTGACGAAAGTATTCGCAGGCTGACGGCGGAAGGCACGGAAAATAGAATTACAGGGAGTACGGTCAGGGGCACAGCCGGTGAGAGAGCCGGCGGCATGGCAAAGAGCCGGAAAAAGAAACGGATGAATTTCAGACGTTCGCTTATTCTGGCAGCCGCCCTTGCTTCGCTTTTTTCCGTAACTGCCTTTGCGGCGGCCGGAGCCCTGAAGCAGCGTATGGAAGCCATGAATAAAGAAAAGCTGGAGGAGTATTTCGTGCAGATTCACAGCTCCTTTATGGGAGCCGACAATTATAACCGTTCTTATACGGACGAGGAGAGGGAGCGGATGGATGAGCTGCGTATTTCTTATGAAGAACAGGGGCTTTTTCCGGAGGGAGAGCTTACCATGCTTGACGAGGCGGAGGATTATAAGGGAAAAAATGTGGCCTTTTTCAAAAAGACCAGTACCTTCTTTTTCCCGGAGAAGGAAATGAGCGATGAGGAGCTCTTACAGATTATCGACTTTTATGCAAAGAGGGAATACAGCCTTCAGAAAATGAATGAAATGATAGCGGCAGGAGAAACGGATTTCCCTAAGGAGGCAAAGCCGACGGTTCCCGATGAGGCTACGGATTTTTCTGTTCTTGACAGCAGCGCGGTTTTTCAGCCGGAGCAGGCGCTTACCATTGCGTACACAGGGGATTTGTCCCTGCAGGCTGTGGCGGCCGGGACAGACTGCATTCTTCTGGCCGGGCGAAACACCATACACCGTATGGAAATTGGAAGCGGCGATTCGGTCTTGCTCTATGACGGTTTTGATGAAAACACGCTGATTACCGCATTGTGCCAGGATGGGGAAGGCAATGTATACGCCGGAGTGCTGAAAGAGACGTCAGATGAATATGAGGTCGGATTGACGGTAATTGATAAAAACGGCAGCTTTTTAAAGGAAATTGATATGTCTCCTTACATGAAAAACGGGGCTCTCTCCATCGGAGACAAACCCGGAAACGGTTATATCAGGCAGATGATGGCGGATGAGAGATATCTTTATTTTCGCGGCCGGGGATTTCAGGATGCGGATTTTCTTCTGATTATTGATAAAGAAGGAAATATGGTATCCCAAATGACCTCCGGGAAATACTTTGCAGACTGGATTTACGGCATGTGTATAGGAAAGGACGGCAAGCCTTATACTGTGGTCAGCGATGAAAACAACAGGTTTGGAATCGCCGCCATTAACCCCGGGAAGGGAACTTTAGAGGAAGTTTATCCTGCAATTGTATCCGAGGATACCATCAGCCTTGACCTGATTGGTCCCGGCTATGACGCGGATTTTGTTCTCTGGGGCTACAGCGGCAGCTTTTCCTTTAACCGAAACGAGACTGCCGCCACACAGGTAACGCCGGTATATGAAATGCCCTGCCCTGCGGAAGGCTCGCTGCGCCTCGTGCTGCCCGACGGAAGATTTGTGTTCGTCCACTGTTCGGAATACAGAAGTTATACTACGCAAAACGGCGATGAAGGTCATGAGAGAATCCCGGAAAAAACATACTTTTATTACCTGCCGGGAATCAGGAACCCATAGGCCAACCTGTCGGCAAAATTTTAACAATGATTGACAAAAAAAATTTTTCATATTAAGATTACCATGTGTTTTTCTTTAAGGCAGTATGAAAGAAAGTGATGGTTAAACCTGTGAAAAATTTATTCAATCAGATTTTAAAATTCGGAATTGTGGGCCTGTTTTGTTTTTTTATTGATTACGGCATTACCATAATTATGACAAATGTATTCGGCGTTTACTATTTGATTTCCAAATTCTTCGGATTCATCATCTCGGCTGTGGTGAATTATCTTCTGAGCATCAAGTTTGTTTTTACTCAGAAAAAGGAGATGGACAAGGGGAAGGAATTCACCGTTTTCCTTATTTTATCGGCAATCGGGCTTGTGATTAACGAAATTGTAATGTATGTCTGCATTGACGGCATCTATGCCCACAGCGACCTGCTTAAGGAATATATTTCAGACTCGCTCATGGTATCCGTGGGAGCCGTGGCGGCGACCGGCGTTGTGATGGTATACAATTTTATTTCACGGAAAATGTTTCTGGAAAGAAAGTAAATTATGGATATCATGTGTTTTTCCGCATCTGCAGAAGGGATTTCTGCGGATGCGGAACGCTTCTGTGAAATCAAAAACCGGATTGTGGGAAAAAGCAGAGAACGCAGCGGAATCGGGACTTTGCAGGAAAAGACGATTCATGCCGTTTTAAAAGAGTTTTACGCGCCGGATGAAAACATGCAGGAAATCTCCATAGGCAGGTTTGTGGCGGATATTTATACCGGCTCTGATATTATGGAAATTCAGACAGGCCACTTTGACAATCTTAGGAGGAAGCTGGACAGCTTTCTTTCTGACTATCCGGTGACTGTGATTTATCCTGTTCCCCGAATCAAGTATTTAATATGGGTGGACACGGAGACGGGAGAATGTTCCAAACCCAGGAAAAGCACTGTAAAAGGCTCTGTCTACAGGGCTTTTTATGAGTTATATAAAATAAAAAAATACCTTTCAAATCCGAATCTTCGCCTGCGCTTTCCTTATCTTGAACTTGAGGAGCACAGGCTTCTTGACGGTTGGAGCCGGGATAAGAAAAAGGGCTCTCATCGCTATGACAGAATCCCCAAAACCTTTCTGGGCGAGGTGAGAATTGAGAGCTTAAATGATTACCTGCAATTGCTTCCCGCCGATTTGCCGGAGCCCTTTACCGCGGCGGAATTCGGAAAGGCTGTGGGAGAGAGGAAGGAAACGGCGGCAAAGGTGGCACATGTTTTAAATTTTCTGGGAGTCATCGAGAGAGATGAGAACAGAGGCCGGGCGTATACTTATCGCAGAGCGGATAATAGGGAACGATAAAATTGATGACTATGGAGAAGTTTTGCGTTATAATGTGTTTCATGCAGAGTTTGTTATAAGGCATGCAGAGGATAGGAAAGTCAGAAAAAATGGAAAATGCAATTAATTTTAATGAAATAAATATAGATTCGAAGCCGCCGGAAGACGAACCGGCCCGCCAGTACTATTTTATGGCAAAATGCCGCCAATACGTGAAAGCGGAGAGCGAACGCCTGGGGCGTCCGCTTACTGCGGCGGTGATAACTTTCGGGTGTCAGATGAATGCCCGGGATTCGGAAAAGCTGTCCGGGATTCTTGAAAGCATCGGTTATCTGCCGGCGGAGGATGAAAACGCGGATTTTGTTATTTACAATACCTGTACCGTAAGGGACAATGCCAACCAGAGAGTTTATGGCCGCCTGGGCCACATCAACAGCCTGAAAAAGAAAAACCATCACATGAAGGTGGCTCTTTGCGGCTGTATGATGCAGGAGCTTTCCGTGATTGAAAAAATCAAAAAAAGCTATCGCTTTGTGGATTTGGTTTTCGGAACCCACAATATCTACAAGTTTGCGGAGCTTTTGGCGGAAATGTTTGACAGCGGCGATATCTGCGGGACACATTCCGGCGGTCAAAACGCGTCTCACAGAATAATAATTGATATTTGGGAGAACACGGACAAAATCGTGGAAGACCTTCCGGTGGAGCGTAAATATCCTTTTAAATCAGGGATTAATATTATGTTCGGCTGCGACAACTTTTGCAGCTATTGCATTGTGCCCTATGTGAGAGGGCGCGAGCGGAGCCGGAGCCCGGAGGATATCCTGCGTGAAATCAGTGCGCTGGCCAGGGACGGTGTGGCGGAAGTCATGCTGCTGGGGCAAAATGTCAATTCCTACGGCAAAACGCTGGAGAATCCGATTACTTTTGCGCAGCTTTTACGGGAAGTGGAGCAAATCGAGGGAATTGAGAGAATCCGCTTTATGACCTCCCACCCCAAGGATTTGTCGGATGAGCTGATTGCGGTGATGAAAGAATCAAAAAAGATATGCAGGCATCTCCATCTGCCCCTGCAGTCAGGCTCCACCCGGATTTTAACTGCAATGAACAGGCGGTATACAAAGGAGCAATATCTTGCCCTTGCGGAAAAAATCAGGAGAGAAATCCCGGATATTTCCATCACTACCGATATTATTGTGGGCTTTCCCGGGGAAGAGCCTGCCGATGTGGACGAGACTATTGATGTGATTAAAAAAGTACAGTATGACAATGCCTTCACCTTTATCTATTCCAAACGTACGGGGACGCCGGCAGCGGCAATGGCAGAGACCATGGCCGGAACCCCGGAGGAAAATCTGGAAAGAGAAATGATGGTAAAGGAAGGTTTTGACCGCCTGCTTAAGGTGGTTCAGGATACCGCAAGGCAGCGGGTGGCGAGGCTTGAAGGACAGATACTTGACGCTCTTGTGGAGGAGGTCAATGAACAGGACAGCCGGCTTTTGACGGGGCGGCTCTCCAATAATACCATTGTGCATTTCCCGGGGGATAAAAGTCTTATCGGCCGGATTGTGCCGGTTTATTTAAAAGAATGCCACGGCTTTTATTATCTTGGGGAAAAGCGGTAATTGTATTTGTGTGGAGTCTGCCAGGCAAAGGATATGACATATGCGGGCAGAAGCTGCAAAAGATTTGAGGTAAAAAATGGCAGAAATGACACCAATGATGACAAAATATATGGAAACCAAAAAGGAGTACCCTGACTGTATTCTTTTTTATCGGCTGGGTGATTTTTACGAGATGTTCTTCGAGGATGCCCTCACGGCTTCAAAGGAGCTGGAAATCACGCTGACCGGAAAGGACTGCGGGCTTTCGGAGCGTGCTCCCATGTGCGGCGTTCCCTATCATGCCGTTGACGGATACTTAAACAAGCTGGTTTCCAGGGGGTATAAGGTGGCCATCTGCGAGCAGGTGGAGGACCCGAAGCAGGCAAAGGGACTGGTGAAGCGGGAGGTCCTGCGGGTGGTGACTCCCGGAACCAATTTGAATATGCAGAGCATGGACGAGGGCCGCAACAGCTTCATCATGAGCATTGCCTATTTTGAGGAGAAGACGGGCATTTCCGTTGCGGACGTCACCACAGGCGACTATTTTCTCACAGAGGTAAACGACGCCAGAAAGCTTCTGGATGAAATCAACAAATACAGCCCGAAGGAAATCATCTGCAACGACGCGTTTCTCGTAAGCGGGGTGGATATTGAGGATTTAAAGGACAGACTCCACATTTCTTTATACTCGCTGGAGGCCCACTATTTTGATGAGGACAGATGCAGAAAAAGCCTTTTAAAGCATTTTCATGTAAGTACTCTGCAGGGGATGGGGATTGAGGATTTTCCCACAGGGATGATTGCCGCCGGGAGCCTTATGCTGTATCTTCTGGATACCCAGAAAACCCCGCTGGAGCACTTCACCCATTTATATCCGTATCTCACCAGCAGATATATGCTCCTTGACAGCTCCACGAGAAGAAATCTTGAGCTGATGGAAACCCTGCGGGAAAAGCAGAAGCGGGGCTCCCTTTTGTGGGTGCTCGACAAGACAAGGACTGCGATGGGCGCAAGGACTCTGCGCACCTTTATTGAACAGCCGCTGATTGATAAAGAAGAAATAGAAAAACGCCTGGACGGTATTGAGGCGCTGCTTCGTCAGGCTATGAGCCGGGATGAAATCAGGGAGTATTTGAATCCTATTTACGATTTGGAGCGGCTTCTTGGGCGGGTAAGCTATAAGACTGCCAACCCCAGGGATTTGATTGCGTTCAAAAATTCCCTTCAAATGCTGCCTCACATTAAGACGATGCTCCGGGATTTTGATGCGGAAATCTTAAAAAGTATTGACAGTGAAATCGACAGCCTTTCCGATGTGTGCAGTCTGATTGAAAACGCAATCGGCGACGAACCGCCCATTGCCGTCAGAGAAGGCGGAATCATCAGAGACGGCTTTGACGATACCATAGACAATCTGCGCCATGCCAAGACGGAAGGCAGGAACTGGCTGGCGAAGCTGGAGGAGGCAGACCGGGAGCGGACAGGGATTAAGAACCTGAAAATCCGCTACAATAAGGTGTTTGGTTATTACTATGAGGTGACAAACTCCTATAAGGATTTGGTGCCTGAGGATTATATCAGAAAGCAGACCCTTGCCAATGCGGAGCGGTACACCAACGCCCGCCTAAAGGAGCTGGAGGACACGATTTTAAACGCGGAGGACAAGCTGTTTTCCCTGGAATACGATGTGTTTTGCCGGATTAGGGACGCTATTGCAGGGGAAATGGAACGGATTCAGAGAACCGCCAAAGCCGTGGCACGGCTTGATGTACTCTGTTCCCTTGCCCTCGTGGCGGAGCGGAACAGTTACGTCCGGCCCTCCATCAATGAAAAAGGCGTCATTGACATCAAAGAAGGACGGCATCCGGTGGTGGAACAGATGCTTTCCGGCGATATGTTTATCTCCAACGACACTCATCTGGACAACAGCAAATACTGCGTTTCGGTTATCACCGGCCCCAATATGGCGGGAAAATCTACCTATATGCGGCAGGTGGCGCTGATTGTGCTGATGGCCCAGATTGGCAGCTTTGTTCCGGCAAAAAGTGCCAATATCGGTCTGGTGGACCGGATATTCACCCGGGTGGGCGCTTCCGACGATTTGGCCAGCGGCCAGAGCACCTTTATGGTGGAGATGAACGAGGTGGCCAACATTTTGAGAAACGCAACCAGAAACAGCTTACTGATACTGGATGAAATCGGGCGGGGAACCTCTACCTTTGACGGCCTCAGCATTGCCTGGGCGGTGATTGAACACATCAGCAACAAAAAGCTGCTGGGGGCGAAAACCCTTTTTGCCACCCATTATCATGAGCTCACGGAGCTGGAAGGGAAAATGTCAAACGTAAACAATTATTGCATTGCCGTGAAGGAAAAGGGCGACGATATTGTTTTTTTGCGGAAAATTGTAAAGGGCGGCGCCGACAAGAGCTATGGTATTCAGGTGGCAAGGCTTGCGGGCGTTCCCGATATGGTCATTGACAGGGCGAAGGAAATCGCGGCGCAGCTTGGCGATAACGATATTCTTGAAAAGGTACAGAGTATTTCCGCCCCGGCGAGGGAAGGGCGGCAGAAGCCCGTAAAATATGACGAGGTGGACTTGAGCCAGATGTCGCTTTTTGACACGGTGACGGACGAGGATGTGTTAAAGGAGCTTGGCGAGATTGACATTTCCAATCTGACGCCTATGGACGCTATGAATATTCTCTACAGGCTGCAGACAAAATTAAAGAACAGGTGGCATGTGTAAGGAAAGCTGAAATGGAAAAGAAGGAGACATAATGCCGGAAATTCATTTGTTAAATCAGAGTACTATCGATAAAATCGCTGCGGGGGAAGTTGTGGAGCGCCCCTTAAGCGTGGTGAAGGAGCTGACAGAAAACGCCATAGATGCCGGGGCGGGCGCTGTCACCGTAGAGATTAAGGACGGAGGAATTTCCTTTATCCGGGTGACGGACAACGGCTGCGGCATTGATAAGGAGCAGGTAAAAAAGGCCTTTCTGCGGCATGCCACCAGTAAAATCACATCCATTGAAGATTTAAGCCATGTTGCAAGCCTGGGCTTCCGCGGGGAGGCTTTGTCCAGTATTGCGGCGGTAGCGCAGGTGGAGCTTATTACAAAGACGGAAAATGAGCTTACCGGAGTGCGCTTTTCCATTGCCGGAGGGAAGGAAGATGAGTTTGAGGAAATCGGCGCGCCGAACGGAACCACGTTTCTGATAAGGAACCTCTTTTTCAATACGCCGGTAAGAAAAAAGTTTTTAAAGCAGCCCCAGACAGAGGGCGGTTATGTGGCGGATATGATGGAGCATCTGGCCTTATCCCACCCGCAAATTTCCATTAAGTTTATTCAGAACGGGCGGCTGCGTTTCCATACCTCCGGGAACGGCAATTTGAAGGAGGTTATCTATAGGATTTACGGGAAGGATACGACAGATGCCCTGATTCCCTTTGAAGCAAAGGGGAATGGTTTTTCCGTCACCGGTTTTCTTGGGAAGCCGGAGATTAACCGCGCAAACAGGAATTTTGAAACTTATTTTGTGAACGGACGATATGTTAAAAACGATATCCTGACAAAAGCTGTGGAGGAAGGGTATCGGGCTTTCCTGATGCAGCATAAATTCCCTTTCTGCGTACTGCATTTTCAGATGGAACCGGCGGAAATTGACGTAAATGTCCATCCGGCCAAAATGGAAATCCGGCTGATTCACGGCAGCGAGCTTTATGATGAGATATCCGGTGCGGTAAGAGAACGGCTTCGCGATGTGGAGCTGATTCCCGGTGTGCGGTTTGAGGAAAAGGAAAAAATCAAATCTGTGGCAAGCCGGAGGGAAACCGTCCCGGAGCCCTTTGAGGAGAGGCGCGCGGCCATGCTGAAAGTATCCATACCGGAATCAGATATGTCAGAATCAGTAAGGCCGGAATCCAGGACGCCTGCCGTGATGGAGGAAGCCGCTGTATACAAAGCTAAAATGACGGGAAACAGAATAATCGGCAACGAAAATGGCGGAAATTTCCATGGAAATGAAGGAATTCGTGCAAATATTATCAAGGCGGGAGAGCACATACTGGTGGAAAAACCGGCTCAGCTCAATCTGTTTGAGGATAAATTTTTATCCGCAGACGCAAAGGAAGATTATAAGATACTGGGGCAGATTTTTGATACCTACTGGCTGGTCGCCTTCAGGGACAGGCTTTTAATTATTGACCAGCATGCCGCCCACGAAAAGGTGAAATATGAGCGGATGGTAAAGGAGCTGGAAGAAAAAAAGATTTCGTCCCAGATGCTGAATCCTCCGGTGATTGTCACGCTCACCGGAAAAGAAGAGGAAATACTGCGGGAATATCTGGATTATTTTGTACAGATGGGATTTGAGATAGAAGAGTTCGGCGCATCTTCTTACGCCATAAGGAGTATGCCGGCGGATTTGTACGGATGTAACGAGAAGGAATTCTTTTCCGGGCTTCTGGACGAGCTGGCTGTCCAGCCGGCAGGAAGCGCCTGTGTGGGTACGGGGGAGGTTATTTTGCAAAAGCTTGCCTCCATGGCGTGCAAGGCGGCAGTAAAAGGGAACAATGCTTTGAAAACACAGGAGGCCGCCGCGCTGATTGACGAACTGCTCACGCTTGAGAATCCCTATCATTGCCCTCATGGAAGGCCGACCATTATCTCCATGAGTAAGTATGAGCTGGAAAAGAAGTTCAAGCGCATCATATGACCCCTGCGGAAGTCGCCAAATGTGCATGCAGGCATGCCCGCCTGGTTCGTTGCCCGCAGAAATAAAGGTGTTTTTATGAATCAAAAAAATAAATTAGTTATTCTCACAGGCCCTACTGCGGTGGGAAAAACGGCTCTGTCCATTATGCTTGCAAAAAAAATCGGAGGGGAGATTATTTCAGCCGATTCCATGCAGGTCTACAAATATCTGGATATCGGTTCCGCCAAGATTAAGGAAGCGGAAATGGAAGGGGTTTCCCACCATTTAATCGATGCACTTTTGCCCGACAAGGAGTTCAATGTGTTTTGTTTTCAGCAGATGGCAAAGGAAGCGGCTCAGGGAATCTACGAACGCGGGCATATTCCCATTGTAGTGGGGGGCACCGGTTTTTATATACAGGCGCTTTTGTACGACATTGATTTTTCTGCGGAGGAAGATAATTCCAGGATTCGGGCGGCCCTTGAGAAGGCTGCGGCAGAGCATGGAAACGGATATCTGTATGAGCGGCTGAAAGAGGTGGACGCGGACTCTGCGGCGGCCATTCATCCGAATAATCAGAAGCGCATTCTGCGGGCGCTGGAATTTTATCAGTTAAACGGTTTTCCCATTTCTCAGCATAATGAGAAGGAACGGCAGAAGGAATCCGCGTACCGGAGCTGCTATTTTGTTTTAAACGATTACAGGGAGCGGCTGTATCAGAGGATTAATGAACGGGTAGACGCTATGATGGCGGACGGGCTTTTAGAGGAAGTAAAGCGCCTTAGGGAAATGGGATGCAAAAGGGACATGCTTTCCATGCAGGGGCTTGGCTACAAAGAGATTTTGGCCTATCTGGACGGAGAATGCGTTCTTGAAGAAGCGGTTGCGCAGATAAAGCAGAATACCCGCCATTTTGCCAAACGTCAGCTTACATGGTTCCGCCGGGAGAAAGACGTTATCTGGATTGACAAGCCTGATTTTGATTATAGCAATGATAAAATTTTAAATTTTATGGAAGAAAAAATCCGGCTGCTGTGATATTTTTCAGCCGCTGCGGCAATTTGTATGCCTGCAGGAGACAAAGCTCCGACGTCGCCGGCTTGCGGCAGGCAGAGGGATGAAAGGAAAAGAAAATGAAGAATTCTTATATGGAGCAGATGTATCGGGAAGCGGGTATCAGCCCGCAGGTTTATGCTTACGGGGAAGCTGTATGGAATTCCCTCAAAAGCCGTTGGGAGGAAATCGACGCCATTTCTGAATACAACCAGATGAAAGTGATAAAAGCCATGCAGAAAAACAGGGTCAGCGAGGCTTGCCTTATGGGGACCACCGGCTACGGCTATAACGATTTGGGACGGGAGACCTTAGAGCGGGTTTATGCCGATGTCTTTCATACCGAGGACGCCCTTGTCAGACCGCAGATTACCTGCGGAACTCACGCTCTTGCCCTTGCCCTTATGAGTAATCTTCGTCCGGGAGACGAGCTGCTTTCCCCTGTGGGAAAGCCTTATGATACTTTGGAGGAAGTGATTGGCATCCGGCCTTCAAGGGGCTCCCTTGCGGAATACGGAATCGCCTACCGCCAGGTGGACCTGCTTGCTGACGGCGGCTTTGACTATGAGAATATCAAAAAAGCGATAAATGAAAAGACCAGGCTGGTGACGATTCAGCGCTCCAGGGGCTACCAGACAAGGCCCACCCTGTCTGTTTTGCGGATTGGAGAACTGATTTCCTTTATCAAAAAAATCAAACCGGAGATTATCTGCATGGTTGATAACTGCTATGGAGAATTTACGGAAGTCACAGAGCCCTCCGACGCAGGCGCCGATTTGGTGGTGGGCTCTCTGATTAAAAATCCCGGCGGCGGTCTTGCCCCTATCGGCGGCTATCTGGCGGGAAAGAAGGAATGCATCGAAAACGCCGCCTGCCGTCTCACCTCCCCTGGTCTTGGACGTGAGGTAGGGGCTTCTCTTTCGGCGCTTTCCGCTTTTTATCAGGGGCTTTTCCTTGCCCCTTCGGTAACGGCAAACGCGTTAAAATCCGCCGTATTTGCCGCCAATATCTATGAGGATTTGGGGTTTCCCGTGGCGCCTGACGGGAAGGAATCCAGGCACGATATTATTCAGGCAGTTACCTTCGGGAAGCCGGAGGGAGTAATTGCCTTTTGCGAGGGCATCCAGCAGGCGGCACCGGTGGACGGATATGTGACCCCGGAGCCCTGGGACATGCCGGGATACGACAGTCCCGTGATTATGGCGGCAGGCGCCTTTGTGTCAGGTTCCTCCATTGAGCTTTCCGCCGACGGCCCCATAAAACCGCCGTACGCCGTATATTTTCAGGGCGGCCTTACCTGGCAGCACGGAAAATTCGGAATCTTGAAAACATTACAGAAATTAGTGGAAAAAGGAATTATTGTGAAAGATTTTGACAGACGAAACTTATAAAAAAAAAGTAAAATCAGTATACATAAATTTCCATCTGTGTTAATATAAATATTAATTGTTTATCTTCCATATTCCAATTGAGAGAAGGGATTGGAAAGGAAACAAATGACAGAAATTATTACGGAAAACGCCATGCTCCCCTATGAAAAATTTCGCTTGTTAGGCCCGGGAGCCCTGACAGAAGCAGAGCTTCTCGCCATCATTTTGCGGACAGGCGTAAGAAACTGCCCGGCTACGGAGCTGGCACAAAAAGTGCTTTCACTTGCAAAGGGCAAATACAGGGGGCTCAACAGCCTCCATCATATCTCCCTTGCAGAGCTTATGGAAATTCCGGGAATCGGAGAGGTGAAGGCAGTCAAAATCAAGTGTCTGGCGGAGCTTGCGGTTCGGATGGCGAAAGAGAAGGCGGCTGCGTCCCTTCGATTTGACTTCCCGGAGACGGTGGCGGATTTTTATATGGAAAAGCTGCGCCATCAGGAAAAGGAAATCATCCTGCTGCTATTGTTGGATAATAAGTTGAATTTAATAGAAGAATATATGGTATCCATGGGTACTGCAAGGGCTTCCCTCTTATCGGCAAGAGAGGTATTTATTGAAGCGTTAAAATGCAGAGCCTGTCATTTGATGCTCATGCATAATCACCCCAGCGGCGACCCGCATCCGAGCAGCCAGGATATCGCAATCACGCGAAAGATAAAAGAAGCCGGAGAACTTATGGACATTCCCCTGATAGACCACATTATCCTGGGGGATAATTGTTACATGAGTCTGAAGGAAGAAGATTTATTATAGAAAGAGGGGTACTTGCTTTGTCTAACAACGCATTTGGTATTGATTTAGGTACAAACAACATTAAAATTTACAATCGTTCGGGTGACTCTATTTTAGTGGAAAAAAACATGATTGCCATTGAAAACAAAGACACCCTGTTCGCTTACGGGGACTCCGCCTTTGAAATGTATGAGAAGGCGCCGGGAAATATTCATATTTCCTACCCGCTTTCTAACGGCGTGATTGCAGACATTAAGAATATGGAGCTGCTTGTCCGTTACTTTATCAATAATCTGAACAGAAGCAATCTGAAGGCCGCAGACTATTATGTGGCGGTTCCCACCGACGTTACAGGCGTCGAAAAGAGAGCCTTTTACGACCTTGTCCGTGATGCCGGCGTAAAGGCCAGAAGGGTTATGATGGTGGAAAAGGCCGTGGCGGACGGATTAGGACTTGACATCGACGTCAAAAACTCCCAGGGTGTCCTGATTGTGAACGTGGGATTTGACACCACTGAAATTTCCATTCTCTCTCTTGGCGGAATCGTTTTAAGCCGCCTGATTAAAATCGGCGGGCGGAAATTCGACGAAGCGATACGCGCTGCGGTGAGACGGGAATTCAGCCTTATTATCGGAGGGAAAACCGCCGAAAATGTAAAAATATCATTAAGGGATTTGGCCAGGGAGGGTAAAAACGCCGTGGTTTACGGCAGGGATATTGTCACGGGCCTTCCGGTGGAGCGCGAGCTTCCCACCCAGATGATTGACGAATCTCTGTTGGAGCATTTCTATACCATTATTGATAACATTAAGGTAATTTTAGAGCGCACGCCGCCTGAGCTTGCGGCGGATATATACCGCCATGGTCTCTATCTGACGGGCGGAGCCTCCAGCGTAAATCATCTGGCGGAGCTGATACAGGCGGGAACGGGACTTAAGGTGAATGTGTCCGAGAATCCAATCACCAGTGTTGCCCTGGGACTGTCAAAGATAATCAAGGACGATAATTACAAATCGGTTGCCTATGCGATTGAAGGAATGAATAAATGAGTCCAGTTGTAAAGAAAAAAGGAGAGAAGTTTACATTACCCGGTAAATATCTCCTTTTTATTTTAACATTACTATGTACGGGTTTAATTGTAATTACATTTAACACGAACCTGTTAAGCGAGCCCATAAGCGCGGTGGGGGGCGCGTTGATTGTTCCTCTCCAGGAGTCCTTAAGCAAGGCCGGAAGCTGGCTGAAAGACCGTTCGGAGGAGCTGGTGCAGATTCGGAGCCTTTTGGAAGAAAACGCCCGCCTGCAGGCGGAGATTGACGAGCTTACTATAGAGAATATCAAGCTGCAGCAGGACAGATACGAGCTTACCAGTTTGAGAGAGCTTTACGAGCTGGATTCCCAGTATGACGAGTACCCCAAGGTGGGCGCGCGCATCATTGCCAAGGATTCCGGCAACTGGTTTCATTCTTTTACCATCAATAAGGGCTCGGAGGACGGGCTGCAGATAGATATGAATGTAATGGCCGGAAGCGGTCTGGTGGGACGCATTGTGGCCGTGGGGCCTACATGGTCAAAAGTCATGTCCATTATCGACGACAATTCCAATACCAGCGGAATGGTGCTTTCCACCTCCGACAGACTGATTGTATGCGGTGATTTGGAGCTGTACTCGGAAGGGCTCATCCGCTTTGAAAGCCTGATAGACAATGCAGACAGAGTGGCAGAAGGGGATAAAATCGTCACTTCCAGTATCAGCGATAAATATCTTCCGGGGATTTTGATTGGTTATATTTCAAGTCTCGATGTGGATTCCAACAATCTTACCAAATCAGGCCTGATTACGCCGGCAGTTGATTTTGAACATCTTGAGGAGGTACTGGTCGTCACTAAGCTGAAACAGACGGTGGGAGATTATTAAGTGAAACGATTTATTGTATCCATAATTTTGATAATCCTATGCTTTTTGCTGCAGACCACTTTTTTTAAGGGGCTGGCTTTCGGCGGTATTGTACCCAATCTCCTGATTATCATTACTTCATCCTTCGGGTTTATGCGGGGGGAGAAGACCGGGCTTATCATCGGATTTTTCTGCGGACTTCTGGCGGATATTTTTTTTGGAAATGTGATTGGGCTTAATGCCATGATATATATGTACATAGGCTATGCCAACGGAAAGTTTCATCAGATATTTTTCCCTGACGACATTAAGCTGCCTCTTTTTCTGATTCTTGCAAGCGATTTGGCGTATGGCTTTTTGTATTATGTCACCTTGTTTTTAATGCGGTGCCGGTTTCAGATTGGCTTTTATTTCCTGCACATTATCCTCCCGGAAGCCGTTTATACCATACTGATAACTTTACTTTTATATCCTCTTGTCTTAAAAATCAATAAAATGCTTGAGGAATCGGAAAGAAGGAGTGAAAGGAAGTTTGTTTGAGGAACTGAAGGAAAATTTTATAAATTTGATAACTTCCAGGGTTTTTGTGGTTATTATCGCGCTCGTCTGCTTTGGAGCCGTCCTGATTAACAGGGTTTTCAACCTGCAGATTGTGCACGGGGAGGAATATCTGGATTCCTTCCAGACAAGAATTCTGCGGGAGAAGACAATCAAGGGAAGCCGCGGGTGCATTTACGACAGGAACGGCAATCTTTTAGCTTATAATGAGCTGGCGCATTCCGTTACAATCGAGGACGTCTACGAGAGCGGAAAATTAAAAAATTTTAATTTAAATACCACAATTTACAAACTGATACAGATGATTGAATCCAACGGCGATTCCATTGTAAGCGACTTTAAAATCATACTGGATAAAAACAACCATTATGTTTTTACCGTTGAGGGCACGGCTCTGGAGCGCTTTCTGGCGGATGTTTACGGACATACCACCATTGACAGGCTTGAGGAGAAGCAGCGGACGGCCACCGCCCAGGAGGTGGTGGATTATCTGTGCAGCTGGGAGCGTTTCCGAATCGGCAATTACACGGAGGACGACGATAAAAATTCCTTTGAGCCCGGAAACGGCTACACAAAGGATGAGGTTCTCAAAATCCTGAATATCCGTTACGATATGAACAACAACAGCTTTCAGAAATATATTGCCACCACGGTGGCTACGGACGTCAGCGAGGAAACCGTTGCGGTGGTCATGGAAAACCGCACGGAGCTGGAGGGAGTTTCCATTGAGGAGGACACTATCCGCAGATATGTTGACAGCATTTATTTTTCACATATTTTAGGCTACACCGGCAAAATCTCCCAGGAGGAGCTTACGGCGCTGACTGAAGAGGGAAGCGGGAAGAATTACGACCCTAACGATACGGTGGGCAAGCTTGGCATTGAAAAATCCATGGAGAGCTATCTGCAGGGAACCAAGGGCAAGGAAACCATCGTGGTAAACCATGTTGGCAAGGTGACGGAAAATATTGATTACGTGGAGCCGGTTGCCGGGAACAATGTGTATCTCACCATTGATAAGGACCTGCAGATTGCCGTTTACAAAATTCTGGAGGAAAAGCTGGCAAGTATATTGTATACAAATATCATCAATGCCAGGGAGCATACGGCTGCCACCGCCAGTAAAATCAAGATTCCCATATATGACGTTTATTTTGCCCTGATAAACAATAATGTAATCGACACGGGCCATTTTTCCGCGCCTGATGCAAATGCCGGCGAGAGGGAGGTCTATCAGTTATATCTGGACAGAAAAGCGCTTGTGTTTGATACCCTTAAGAGAGAGCTCACCGAAACCATGACACCTTATGAAAATCTGGATTTGGAGTATCAGGTTTATGAAAGCTTTATCGCAGAAATGCTTTATAACAACGGCATTATTGACAAAAGCAGGGTGGATACCGCGGACGAAACCTACATTGCGTGGACGATAGACGAGGTTATCAGCTTAAATGAATACTTAAATTACTGTATTGCCTCAAACTGGATAGATGTGGCGAAGCTGAATCTGACCAGCCAGTATTCCGATTCCGAGGAGATTTACGCCCGTATTGTGGATTATATCTTTGAAGAACTTGATGACAACCTGGATTTTACCAAGAGTATCTACCGGTTTATGATAAAAAAGGACGTGCTTTCCGGCACCCGGATTTGCCAGATTCTGCTGGAGCAAAATCTGGTTTCCGTACCGGAGGACGAGCTGTCTGTCTTTGAACGGGGCGGGGAATCTGCCTATACCTTTATGATGAACCGGATAAAAAATCTGGATATCACGCCGGCCCAGCTTGCCCTTGACCCTTATTCGGCTTCGGCGGTTGTGACGGACGTAAATACCGGGGACGTCCTGGCCCTTGTAACCTATCCGGGATATGACAATAACTTTATGGCAAACGGCGTAAATGCAGAGTACTATTCCCGGCTGTTAAATGATTTGTCAAGGCCGCTTATCAACTACGCCACCACCCATATGACCGCGCCAGGCTCCACCTTTAAAATGGTTTCGGCCACCGCCGGTTTTCTGGAGGAGGCTGTCAATCCGTATACGACCTTTACCTGCAACGGCGTGTTTGATAAAATCGAGCCGCCGCCGACCTGTTGGATTAACCCGGGACGCCACGGCACTTTAAACATAACCGAAGCAATTAAAAATTCCTGTAATGTGTACTTCTACGAGCTTGGCTATCGGCTGGGCATGGTAGGTGACACCTATTCCCCGGACGCCGGATTAAAGAAACTGGCAGACTATGCGGATATGTACGGTCTGACGGAAACCTCCGGTATTGAAATCGAGGAATCCACGCCTCAGATATCCGATATTGATGCTGCCCGTTCCGCAATCGGTCAGGGCACTAACAGTTTTTCCACAGTGGGGCTTGTCAGGTATGTTACTGCGGTTGCAAACAGCGGCACCTGCTATGACCTGACCCTGATTGACAAGATTACCGACCATCGAAGCGCGCTTTTGGAAGAGAGGAGCGCGCAGGTACGCAATACCATCGAGATGGACGCCGCCGAGTGGGACGCTATTCATCTTGGAATGCGGCAGGTGATTGAAAACCGGGCCGATTATCAGGACCTTGCCATAAGCGCCGCCGGTAAAACCGGTACTGCCGAGGAAAACTTAAACCGTGCAAACCACGCGCTGTTTGTCTGCTATGCGCCTTATGAGCAGCCGGAAATTGCAATAGCCACCCGAATTGCATTCGGATATACTTCCAGCTATGCGGCAAAGACCACAAAGGATATCATAAATTATTATTTCGGCTTAAAGGATGAAAACGAAATTATTACCGGAACCGCCCAGGCGCTGGCCGGAAGCACGGCAAGAACGGATTGATTTCCGGGGCAGTCCGCGCCGGAGAGGAGGAAATGTGTTATGAAAAATTCAGTCATCATCAAGAGTTTTCCCAGCGGTATTGTACTGCACCTGGATGATGAAATTCCTTTTGACGACCTGTTGTCGGATATTGCAGAAAAATTCAGGGAATCCAGCGGATTTTTCAAGGATGCTAAAATGGCGCTGTCTATCCGTGGACGCAGTCTGTCAGAGACGGAGGAAAAAAGGATAGTGGCTGTAATTTCCGAAAATTCCCAGCTCAATATTGTATGTCTGGTGGGCGGGGAAGGGGATTTGACCGATTTTGCTTTTGTAAAGGCCATCAGGCAGGCGGAGCATATGCTGGAATCCGCAAAGGATAATGAAGGCCAGTTTTACAGAGGAACTTTAAAAAACGGACAGGTTCTGGAGACGGAATCCAGCATTGTGATTTTAGGGGATGTCTACCCCGGCGCTACGATTATTTCGGCAAGAGATATCATCGTCCTCGGCGGTCTGTATGGAAAAGCCCATGCCGGGGGAAACGGAGGACCGGGGCATTATGTTGCTGCGCTTGAAATGTCACCTGAAAGATTAAAAATAGGTGATTTCAAATATAAATCCAGAGATAAAAAAGCAAAATGGCCCATAAAGCCTAAGGTACAGCCGAAAATTGCATACATAAAGGATGAAATGGTAGTAGTTGATTCTCTCACAAAAGATATACTGAGTGAATTGCCTGTATAACAGAATTTTCCTCAGGGGACGATAATTCATTGACAGCAGCCGTAAAACGGCGGATGGAGGTATGTTATGAGCGAAGTAATTGTCGTCACGTCAGGGAAAGGCGGTGTGGGTAAGACCACCACATCCGCAAACATAGGAACTGGTCTTGCGGCGATGGGAAAGAGAGTGGTTCTCATCGACACGGACATCGGTCTTCGGAATCTGGATGTCGTTATGGGATTGGAAAACAGAATCGTATACAATCTCGTGGACGTAGTGGAAGGGAAATGCCGTTTCAAACAGGCATTAATCAAGGATAAGCGTCATTCAAACCTTTACCTTATGCCTTCCGCACAGACAAAGGATAAATCAGCGGTAAATCCCGAACAAATGGTAAAAATGATTGAGCAGCTGCGGAGCCAGTTTGATTTTATCATACTGGATTGCCCGGCCGGAATTGAGCAGGGGTTTAAAAATGCAATTGCCGGCGCAGACAGGGCGCTGGTGGTTACGACCCCGGAGGTTTCCGCCATAAGGGACGCAGACCGGATTATCGGACTTTTGGAGGCCGGCGGTTTTTCCAAAATAGATTTGATTATCAACAGGCTGCGGTATGATATGGTAAAGCGCGGGGATATGATGAGCGCCGCCGATGTCATTGATATCCTGGCAATCAGTCTCATAGGCATCGTTCCTGATGACGAAAATGTGGTTATCGCCACAAATCAGGGAGAACCTCTTGTAGGCAACGGCACGCTGGCCGGAAAAGCATATCAGAATATATGTTACCGGGTGACCGGAAAGGAGATTCCGTTTTTGGATTTTGAAAGGGGTGTTTCTTTCTGGACCAGAGTGTCAGGCATTTTTCATAAAAATTAGGGGGTGGGCCGTATGGGAATCAAAAATTTTTTCAGTCGAAGGAAATCGCGGGAAATTGCAAAAGACCGTTTGAAGATACTGCTCATTTCCGACAGGGTAAACTGCTCGCCGGAAATGATGGAAATGATTAAGACGGATATCGCCAAGGTTATTTCAAAATACATGAAAATCGATACCCAGAGTATGGAAATACAAATCGCAAAAACAGACAGCAAGGGGAGGGATAAGACGCCCATGCTGTATGCGAATATTCCGATACTGGATTTACATAAGAATGTTAACTGACCCTGCTTTAAGGGGAAGCTGACCGTTAAATCAAGAAGGTAAATAAAATGCTGAAACAGTATAAAATACGTCACTATGATTTTAAACTTGTACTGATGGTGGTTTCGCTGGCTGTCATCGGGATTTTTGCCGTTGGCAGCGTGGATGCAGCCCTGCAGAGCAAGCAGATTGCCGGCCTGGCATTTGGGATATTTCTCATGCTGGTGATTTCCCTGTTTGATTATTCCGTACTGCTAAACCTTTACTGGCTGATGTACGTGTTTAATCTTGCTTTGCTTGCGCTGGTTATTTTAATGGGTTACTCGGCAAACAACGCGCAGAGATGGCTGGTACTGGCCGGTATCCGGTTTCAGCCATCCGAGCTTGCCAAAATACTTCTAATCCTGTTTTTTGCACAGTTTATCAATAAACATAAAGAAAATTTAAATACTTTTAAATATATTACCCTCTGCGTAATTTTATTCGCGCTTCCGGCGGGGCTGATTTTTGTACAGCCGGATTTGTCCACTACAATGATTGTCTGTCTGATTTTCTGCATAATCATGTTCACGGCCGGATTGCGCTGGCGGGTAATTATCGGGGTTCTGGCGGTTGCCGTCCCGGCCTTTCTGATATTTATGTATCTGGTTTTACAGCCGGACCAGAAAATTATCAGCGAAAGACACCTGTATCAGTTAAACAGGGTTATTTCTTTTTTAAACAAGGAAGAAACGTCCAATTCCACCGGATACCAGCAGGAATATTCCGTTATGGCAATCGGTTCCGGCCAGCTTACGGGAAAGGGCTACAAAAACAATCAAATCAGTTCCGTTAAAAACGCGAACTTTATTGCGGAACAGGAGACGGATTTCATTTTTGCGGTAATCGGGGAGGAATTCGGCTTTGTCGGTTCCTGCACGGTTATTGTTCTCGTTCTGTTAATCAGCGTGGAGTGCCTTTTGATTGCAAGGCGGGCCAAGGATATTGCGGGTACGATTATCGCATCGGGAGTGGGGGCCATGCTTGGTTTTCAGGCCTTTATAAACATGGGGGTCGTTACCTATCTGCTACCGAATACAGGGCTGCCGCTGCCCTTTGTCAGCTACGGGCTTACCTCCCTTGTAAGTTCTTTTATAGGAATTGGATTTGTTTTAAATGTGGGGTTACAATGCCAGCAAAAATGATGTATAATAAGATTAATCGTACGCAAAACTTTGTGAATAAATTTATTGGGAGTATAACAGACAGCAGGAGGGGTTCGAAATGAATATTGCACTAATCGCACACGACACAAAAAAGAACTTAATGCAGAATTTTTGTATTGCTTATCGGGGGATTCTCAACAAAAACGATTTATTTGCGACAGGTACTACGGGAAGGCTTGTCGAGGAAGTTACTAATTTAAATATATACAAATTTTTACCGGGACATCTCGGGGGCGAGCAGCAGATTGGCGCTCAGATAGAGCACAACGAAATTGATTTGGTTATTTTCCTGCGCGACCCGTTAACGCCCAAATCCCATGAGCCGGATGTCAACAATGTGGTAAAGCTTTGCGATATGCACAATATTCCGCTTGCTACCAATCTTGCCACGGCGGAATTACTAATCAAGTCATTGGACAGAGGAGATTTAGAGTGGCGTGAAATGTTCAAGTAAAACCAAAAAACTTTCCATTGCAGTCAGGATTTCGCTGACAGTGCTGCTTGCGGCAGCGTTCCTTACGGGATGCGGACAGGCGCAGTTTGCCCAGCCGTACACTGCCAGTCCGTCGGTAAGCAGTTTTCGGATTGTCAATCTGGAGGAAGATGCGCAGACAGCCGCACCCTTTGCGGATAATCTGTGTGTGGCAAGCGGCGATATCGGTTCTGCAGATGTCGATATGTCAAACGCTTCTGCGGCCGGACTCTTTGATTTAAACAGGAAAGAAACGCTTTATGCCAAAAACGTACATGAAAGATTATATCCGGCCAGCCTTACCAAGATTATGACGGCGCTTATCGCTTTGGAGAACGGTTCCAGCGACATGATGCTGACGGCATCTGCCAATGTCAGGAATCTGGAATCAGGAGCCCAGGTCTGCGGTATCAGGGAAGGGGATCAGATGACTTTAGACCAGGCGCTGCACCTATTGCTGATTAATTCCGCCAATGACGCAGGCGTTATGATTGCCGAGGGCGTTGCCGGCTCCTGTGAAGCCTTTGCAGATTTGATGAATGAAAAAGCGCGCGCCTTAGGGGCGACCAATACTCATTTCGTCAATCCACACGGCCTTACGGACGAGGAACATTATACAACGGTTTATGATATGTATCTGATAATGAACGCTGCCATTGATTACGCACTGTTCAACGAAATTATCCAGATGGATTCCTACACAACCGTATACATGGATAAAAACGGAACTTCAAAGGAAATTACGGTAAACAACACAAATTATTATATCCGGGGAGAAGCCGAGGCGCCCGGCGGCATCACGGTGCTTGGCGGGAAGACAGGCTCCACAAGCGCTGCAGGCTCCTGCCTGATTCTGTTATCGAGAGATTCCTCCGGGAATCCCTACATCTCGGTAATCCTGCACGCTGACAGCAGGGATTTGCTGTATCCGCAAATGACAGATTTGTTGGAGGAAATAAACAATTAGCAGTTGTTTTTTACTATATTATCACTTATAATTAATACAGGCGTTGTCAAATTTACATATGGCCAATATACTTCAGGAGGGATTACCAATGGTTCAATTAATAGTTGGAAAAAAGGGAAAAGGCAAAACAAAACATTTATTAGATAAGGTGAATGCCGAGGTACAGAGTGTATCCGGAAATATTGTATATCTGGACAAAAGTACAAAGCACATGTATGAACTGAATAACAAAATCAGACTGATTGATGTACCCTCATACAAGATTATGAATTCTGAACAGTTTGTCGGATTTGTCAGCGGAATTATATCGCAGGACCATGATTTGGAACAGATGTATTTTGACAGCTTTTTGAAGATTGCATGTCTGGAAAATAACGATGTCGAACCTATCATAAAGGAGCTGGAAGTACTCAGCGAGGCATTTAAGGTATCCTTTGTTTTGAGTATTTCACTGGATGAAGATGAGCTTCCCGCTTCCGTAAAGGATAAGATTATTGTATCTTTATAGAAGATTATATGCAGCAGGCTAACGCCTTTCTGCAAACAACGGATACTATGTTTAAGATAAAATGTCCCGGAAGACTTCCGGGGCGTTTTCTTGTAGGAGTCAGGAATTGGACAGCAGCGGAAATAATAAAATCGTCAAATACAGAAGACCCATTAATATCAGTATGGTGATTTTTTTGGTAATCCTGGTCTATACAGTTATCTGTGTTTTTACATATTTTACACAAAAGCATATCGAAGCGCATCAGGTAAAGATGGGCTCCTTATCCTCGAACAATGTCTATAAGGGGATTGCTCTGCGTGATGAGGAAATTGTAACCGCTACCAAGGCCGGATATGTGAATTATTATGCCCGGGAGGGAGAGCGCGTGGGAGTCGGTAATCTTGTCTATACTCTGGACGAGTCCGGCCGTCTTTCCGAATACATGGACGCTGAAAATGCCGGAGGAACGCTGACAGGCAGCGATCTGGCCGAGTTAAAAACAGAAATTCTCGGCTTTGTCAATAATTTTGACGCGAGATATTTTTCCACCGTGTATGATTTCAAGTATAATGTGAAGGGCACAGTGCTCAAGCTTGCCAACGCAAGTATCCTGAAAAATATTGATAAAATAAACAGCTCCGGCTTATCAGAGCTTATCTCCTTCTGCAACGCTCCGGCCACGGGAATATTGATTTACTCGGTTGACGGATATGAGGATTTGACGCTGGAACAGTTTACCGGCGATTTGTTTGACACAAAGAACTATGAAAAAACACAGCTTATCAGCAGCGAGCTGGTAGACGCCGGACAGCCGGTTTATAAGCTTTCCACCAATGAGGACTGGTCAATCGTCATACAGACCGACATGAAAAAAGCGGAGGAGCTGATAGAGGCAGAATTTGTCAAAGTCAAATTTTTGAAAAATCAGGATACCTCCTGGGGAGAGGTTTCCACCTACACAAATGTTGACGGCGAAATCTTTGTGAAGCTTACGTTTACCAATTCCATGGTGACCTTTTGCACAGACCGGTTTATTGATATCGAGCTTATTCTGGAGGAAGAAGAGGGGCTTAAAATTCCCAATTCTTCTATTGTGCAAAAGGAATTTTTCATTGTCCCCAAGGATTACGTCACCAAAGGAGGGAATGGCAACAGCTATGGAGTGCTGCTTGAGCGCTACAAGGAAGACGGAACAGCCACCACAGAGTTCGTGGAGACAACTATCTATAATGAAACCGAAACCGAATATTACATAGACGATATGGTTTTAAGAGCGGGAAACGATATTATAAAACCCGAGTCCACAGAAAAATTTACGATAAGCAAACAGGGAAGCCTGACAGGCGTTTATAATATCAATAAGGGGTATGCGGATTTTAAGCAGATTAATATTTTATATGATAATGAGGAGTATTCTATTGTGAAGTCGAATACACAGTACGGACTGAGCGTCTACGATTATATTGTTCTGGATGCTTCCACTGTTGTGGACGACGAATTGATTTATGAATAAAGATTTGGAGGCAGTATTTTGATAAGGGAAAATCTGGATATGGTTACCGGAAATATTAAGTCGGCATGTCAAAAGGCCGGCAGAGAGCCCGGGGACGTCACTCTGATAGCAGTAAGCAAAACGAAGCCGGTTTCCGCCATCCGGGAGGCTTATGAACATGGCATAAGAGAATTCGGTGAAAACAAGGTACAGGAGCTGGTTGAAAAGCAGGAAGCTCTGCCAAAGGATATCCGGTGGCATATGATTGGCCATCTGCAGCGCAATAAAGTAAAATATATTGTGGACAAAGCAGCGTTAATTCACAGTGTGGATTCGGTGAGGCTTGCAGAGGAAATCAGCAGGGAGGCCGTAAAAAAGCAGATAACGGTATCTATATTGATTGAGGTAAATATTGCCGGTGAAGATACCAAATTCGGGGCAGCGCCGGAGGAAACAGAGGCGCTTGTACGGGAAATTGCCCAACTTCCGGGAATTCATATAGAAGGCCTGATGACAATCGCCCCTTATGTGGACGATGCGGAAGAAAACAGGCAGTATTTTTCCCGCCTGAAACAATTATCTGTTGACATAAAACGTAAAAACATTGATAATGTTAGTATGAATGTTCTGTCAATGGGTATGACAGGCGATTATATGGTTGCTGTGGAAGAGGGTGCCTCTTATGTCCGGGTAGGGACTGGCATCTTTGGCGAAAGGCAGTATCCGGTTTAATAAGGAGCGCTTTAAAATGGGAGTAATGGATAAATTTCTCAATTACATGAAACTAAATGAAGATGATGACGACTTTTATGATGACGATTACTATGATGAACCGGCAGAGGAAAAGCCAAAAAAGCTGACAACTGTAAAAGACGAGCCTGCATCCGACGAGGAAAGAGCAGTAAAAAAAGCCCCGGCAAAAGTAACGCCGATGCGTCAGTCCAGGAAAACAGGCGCAGGAATGGAGGTATGCGTTATCAAGCCTACCTCTATAGAGGACGCAAGGGAAATCACGGAAACCCTTCTTGCAAACAGAACGGTGGTTCTCAATCTGGAAGGGCTTGATGTTGATATTGCACAGCGTATTATTGATTTCACCTCTGGTTCCTGCTTTGCCATAAGCGGTAATCTTCAGAAAATTTCTCATTACATATTTATTATAACACCGGCTATTGTTGATATTTCTGGTGATTTTCAGGAAATTTTATCCGGTTCCTTTGATATGCCTATCAATAACGGTATTTAATTACAGGATTTTACATCTGACAAAAAAGGCTTCCTCCTGTTCCAGGCAGGAAGTTTTTTAAACTTAATGGAGTTATAATAAAGCAGTAGCCGGGGTGCCGGCGCAGGCCAACACCCTGCAGCAAGCTGACGGGGAATCAAACTTGCAATGCGGGAATAAATAGGAGAAGATAGTAGGATGGATAATCGACTTAATGTTTTATACGAAAAGAAACCCTGTTATGATATTGTGTTTTCCACGGATTTTGACGGTCTACTGGAAGAACTGGAAGCGCAAAATATCAAAGTGAGAAAGGTATGCGTAGTGACGGATTCCCATGTTTCTTCGCTTTATGGAGAGGAAATAATGGGGATTTTAGAGGGACACTGTAAGAAAAACGTCCTGTTTTCCTTTCCGGCGGGGGAGGAGAGCAAGACATTGTCCACAGTAAAGGACATTTATACCTTTCTGATTAAAGAAAAATTTGACCGGAAGGACCTTCTGATTGCCCTTGGAGGAGGCGTTACGGGCGATATCACAGGTTTTGCGGCGGCGACCTATCTTAGGGGAATTGATTTCATACAGATTCCGACATCGCTGATTGCCCAGTCGGATTCCAGCATCGGAGGTAAAACGGGAGTTGACTTTGACGGTTTCAAAAACATGGTAGGCGCTTTTTACATGCCCAGGCTGGTATATATGAATGTCAGCGTATTAAAAACCCTTGATGACCGTCAGTTTTTCAGCGGTTTTGCCGAAGTTATGAAGCATGGCCTGATTAAAGACGGCGGTTTTTATGAATGGCTTCTTGAAAATATGTATGAAATCTGCGACAGAGATACCGATACCCTACTGGAAATGATTGAAAGAAGCTGTAAGATTAAAAAGCTGGTGGTGGAAAAGGATCCTGCCGAAAAGGGAGAGAGGGCGCTTCTTAATTTTGGCCACACCATTGGCCATGCCATCGAAAAGGCCAGGAATTTTACTCTTACTCATGGCGAATGCGTCGCCCTGGGCGCTGTTGCAGCCGCGTTTATTTCATGGAAGCATGAACTTCTCTCCAAAGATGAATACTATGAAATCAGAGATATGTTTGTGCCCTTTAATCTGCCGATTTCCATTGAAAATATTAATCCTGAGGAAATTCTGCAGCTTACAAAGTCAGATAAGAAGGTAGAGGGCGACTTTGTTAAATTTATTCTTCTGAAAAAAGCAGGAAAAGCCATAATTGATAAAACAGTGACGGATGATGATATTTTAAATGCAGTTGCTGAGATTCATTATGTTGAGGATTTTGAATAAGGATTGATTATGGGCAGACAAAGCAGACATAAAATGAGAGTACTCATTTTTGATTTATTTTTATTGTGTTTTTTAACAATAATCGACCAGCTAACCAAATATGCGGCGGTACTAAAGCTAAAGGATAAAGCAGCTATCCCCCTTATAAACGGCGTTCTTGAATTCAGTTATCTCGAAAACCGGGGAGCTGCTTTCAGTATGCTGGAAAATCAGAAAACATTTTTTGTTATTGTAGCAGGCATCTTTTTGTGCGTGATTACCTACGTTCTTTTCAGGACGCCGGACGACAAAAAATACAGGCATCTCCATATCCTGCTCACTGTAATTGCCGCCGGAGCCTTAGGGAACATGATTGACAGGCTCCGCCTTGACTATGTTGTGGACTTTATTTATATTTCGCTTATCAATTTTCCCGTTTTTAATGTAGCGGACATGTTTGTCACATTTGCAACAGCAATTCTGGTAATTCGGGTGCTTTTCGTGTATGAGGAGGATGACTTTAATTTTCTTGCATTGAAAAGTACGCAGTAAGCGAAAGGACAGTAAAATGCACGGAACAGAAAATGCCGAAATGGAATTGAACAGCTTTTGCTTTGTAGTCACTGAGGAGATGGAAGGGGAGAGAATGGATAAGTGCCTGAGCAGCCTTGCAGATTCCCTTTCCCGCTCTTATCTGCAAAAACTGATTAACGACGGGAACGTCACCATTAACGGTCAGAAATGCAAGGCAAGCAGCCGGGTAAAGACGGAGGATCAATTAAGGGTGTGCGTTCCTTTGGCCGTTGCGCCCTCTGTGACACCGGAAGATATTTCCCTTGAAATCCTGTATGAAGACAGCGAAGTAATTGTTATCAATAAGCCCAAGGGGATGGTGGTTCATCCGGCGCCGGGGCATTTATCCGGCACACTGGTAAACGCATTGCTTTTTCGCTGTCAGGGGCAGCTCAGCGGCATCAACGGCGTTCTTCGGCCCGGTATTGTGCACAGGATAGACAGAGATACCACAGGTTCCATAATTGCCTGTAAAAACGACAGAGCCCATAACAGTATTGCGGAACAGTTAAAAAACCACACCATTGTGCGCAGATACCATGCCATCGTTCATGGCATGATAAAAGAGGATCAGGGGACTGTCCATACATTGATTGGTCGCCATCCATCTGACAGGAAGAAAATGGCAGTTCTTTCCCGGGGAGGTAAAGATGCGGTTACCCATTATCATGTGTTGGAGCGTTCGGATAAATTTACCTATATAGAATGCAGGCTGGAAACCGGACGTACCCATCAAATCAGAGTCCATATGGCGCATCTGGGTCATCCGCTTCTCGGGGATGCCGTATACGGACCGAAGAACTGCCCATACCGAAATCTGGAAGGGCAGACGCTCCATGCCAAAATTCTTGGATTCCGTCATCCGGTAAGCGATGAATATATAGAAACCGATGCGCCCCTGCCGGAGTATTTTGTCAGGCTGCTACAACAAATTTTCTGACAATAGATTGAATTTCTCTCTATTTTCATGTATAATATACAATATAGCTTTTGAAAAAGGAGGAATTGGAATGAATACTATAATTACAATCGGACGCCAATATGGTTCTGCCGGCCGTGAAATTGGGGAAAAGGTGGCAGAGTATTTTGGCATTAAATGTTATGACAAGGAACTTCTCAGCAGGGCGGCAAAGGAAAGCGGATTCTGCGAGGAAATGCTTGAAAACCATGATGAGAGACCTACCAGCTCATTTCTTTATAATCTGGTTATGGATACCTATTCTTTTGGCTACAATGCGTCGCACTTTGTAGATATGCCAATCAGCCACAAAGTTTTTCTGGCACAGTTTGATACCATCAAAAAAATTGCCAGTGAGGAGCCTTGCGTTATCGTAGGCCGCTGCGCCGACTATGCCTTAAGCGATTTGAAAAACTGCGTGCATGTTTTTATTTATGCAAATGAAGAATGCAAAATAAAGCGGATTATGGAAAAGTATAATATGGATGCGGCCAAGGCAAAGGATACCTGTATCAAAAAGGATAAACAGCGCCAGAGCTATTACAACTATTATTCCTCCAAAAAATGGGGCCGCGCGGACAGCTATGATTTATGTATTAACAGCAGCGTCCTCGGCGTTGAAGGCACGGTAAAATTACTCATACAGTATATTGAAGATTTCGAAGCTAAGAATAATTAAAAAAATGCTTTCTTTTACTGACAGACGATAAACGCCCCAGTAAAAGAAAGCATTTTTATGGTCTGAGAGTGGTCTACAACTATTCGCAAAACCCTTGTTTAACGAATAGTTGATTCGAGTCCGGCGCCTTTAAGCCTTTTTTCGTATCGTCTGCCTGGATGCTGATTTTTGTTTTGTTCCACAGCCTCTTTGATAAAATCATCTTTATCTACAAAATCAACGGAACTGTTATACTTTGTGATGAACCTGACATAATCGTCTGACTTTGTCTGTTCAGGCTTTTTCTTTCCGGTCTTCCGGTAATCGGATTTAAAGGCGTTAATGGCGTCTGTTCCTGGCGTACGCTTTTTTCTGATTCTTATAATATGATATACATTAAAAATAATGACAAATACCACAAGCCCGATGATTCCGGGAACTGCCAGTCTGATATCCATGCAAATACTCCTTTTTATTGATAAGCTGTCATTAGCTGTTTTCTAAAGTGTAACGACGTCCCAAAGATTTACCGGCAAATTTCATCCGAATCCAGGACAATTGTGAACGGACCGCTGTTAACCAGTGAAATATCCATATGTTCGCCAAAGATACCGGATGCCACATGAGAAACCTCTTTTGAGCATTTGCTCAGAATATATTCATACATCTCATTGGCAAATTCCGGATTTCCGGCTTTGGTAAAGGACGGACGGTTTCCCTTGCGACAGTCGGCGTATAATGTAAATTGTGAAATAATTAACAATTCGCCATTCACACTGTTTAAATCCAGATTGGTCTTGTCATTTTCATCGGCAAATATTCTAAGACGCAGCATTTTGCCAAGCATTTTATCTGCGATTTCACGAGTATCAGTATCACAGACACCTACAAGGACCAAAAAGCCTTTGCCAATTTCCCCGACAACTTTATTTTCAACGGTGACGCTTGCTTTATCTACCCTTTGAATTACAAATTTCATTTTCCCTCCGTTTGCGCTTAAGCTTCCTACCGGGCGGAAGCCTAAGCTCTGTTTCATTTATTGTTTTTATCATTTTTTGAGTTATTTTCCCTTTTCATAAAGGAAGGCATTTTCAACTTAAAAAAGGTGCTTTGTTTCTGCGTATTTTTAGGAATAAAGACATCGTTTTCATTAATGTAATCAACCTCCTGATAAAGATGCGTTTCTGTGGGAAGCCCTCTTTTTCGAAGAAGCTTGTTTGTCTTTCGGCGAATCATTGCATAAACCACGGCAAAAAACGGAACGCCTATAATCATGCCGGGGATACCCATAATCCCTCCAAAAACGGTAATGGAAAAGATTACCCAAAAACCGGATAGGCCTGTGGACTGACCCAAAATCTTAGGCCCAATCAAATTGCCGTCAACCTGCTGCAAAATCAGGATGAAAATAATGAAATAAACACATCTTAAAGGATTCACCATCAAAATAAGTATGGCGCTTGGGATTGCCCCAAGATACGGACCAAAAAAAGGAATGATATTTGTGACGCCGACGATTACGCTTACCAGTAAGGCATAGGGGATTTTAAGCATGGTTGTGCCGGCAAAGCAGATGAAGCCGATAATAATGGAATCAATGATTTTGCCGCTGATGAATCCGATAAATGTATCGCTGATAAAGCGAGCATCTTTGATACACTGATTTGCAGCAGGGGCGCTGAACAGTGCAAACGTGATTTTCTTGGCCTGCCCTGCAAATACCTCTTTGCTGAAAAGCACATAAATGGAAATAATGACGCCAACAATAAAGTTCCAGAGCACTTTCAGAGCACTTATCAGGCTTAGGGAAACATGTTTAAGCAGGGTTTCCAGCTGCGGGACAATACTGTCGTTTAAGTAATTCATAAATTCCTCATAATAAGTATCAAGGAAATTATAAAACATTTTCTCAATATCGGGATTATCCTCCAGAAATTTTGCAGACCAGTTGATCAGGTTCTGCTCGTAATATGGGAACTGGTAAGAAATACTTTTTACGCTTTTTATCAAATTAGGAATTAAAATGGAAAAGAAACCGTAAATCAAAAATCCTACAATACATACTGTCAGAAGAATTGACAGGGTTCTGACATATTTTTTTTGCTTAACGGAAATTTGCTGCCCGTCCTTCTGGAAAAACGGGAATAAAAAGCGGTTTTCTATTCCATTAACCAGAGGAGTCATAAGATAAGCAAAAATAATTCCATACATTACAGGGCTTATAATTCTAAAGAAGGCATTGACCTGTGCAGAAAATCTGTCTCCATGAAAAACCAGATAATAAAAGCAGATGGATGCTGCGATCACAAGAAATGCTGTGATACCAATGCGGACATAACGTTTGTTGAATTGCAGTTTCATAAATTATGCTGACTCCTTTTGTATATGTTCTGTCATCAAAAGTATAACATTTTTTTTGAAAAGATACTATGGTAGAATTCATTAAATGTGGTAGAATTATAAAATAAGACTAACGAAAAACGAGGATATAACCAGAATGACATTGCAAAGAGTGCTCAGTTATGTCCGCCGCGCGGTGGATGATTATCACATGATTGAAGACGGGGACCATATCGCAGTCGGCATTTCCGGCGGGAAGGACAGTTTGACGCTTCTCTATGGACTTAACGGCCTTATGAGATTTTATCCTGAACGCTTCACCATTCATGCGGTTACAGTTGACTTGGGCTTTCAAAATCTGAATCTTGAAAAAATTCAATCCCTTTGCCAGGAATTGAATATAGACTATACGATAGTGAAAACAGATATTGCAGATATTATCTTTAATCAGCGCAAGGAAACAAATCCCTGCTCCCTGTGTGCAAAAATGCGGAAAGGCGCCCTGAATGAAGCAATTAAAAAAGCCGGCTGTAATAAGGTTGCCTATGCCCACCATAAGGATGATGTAGTGGAAACCATGCTGATGTCCCTTGTTTTCGAGGGGAGAATCCATACGTTCAATCCCGTCACTTATTTAGACCGCATGGATTTGACGGTCATCCGGCCGCTCATATATATGAATGAAGCCGACGTTGTGGGATTCGTCAACAAATTTCAAATTCCAGTGGTAAAAAGTCCCTGTCCGGCGGACGGCAATACCAGGCGGGAGTATATTAAAAATGTTCTTAAGAACTTAAACCAGGATACGCCCGGGGTAAAGGCGCGAATGTTTACGGCTATACAAAACGAATTAACAGAGTGGAAAAATAAATGAAGAACAGTAAAAATTATCATGATGAACAAAACAACATAAATACTTTGAGGATGCGGGAAGTGGAAGCTACTCTCCCATCCTTCTGCAGGCAGTTTTTCCGCGGGGTGCAGGAATACACTTCATCCCGGACAAGGTTGGCGTATGCCTATGACCTGCGCGTATTTTTTGAGTTCCTTCATTCACAGAACAGCGTGTGCTCCGGTATGAAGATTACGGAATTTCCCCTGTCTGTTCTTGACAGGATAACAAGAGAAGACATTGAGGAATATCTTGATTATATCACCTATTATGTAAAGGACGGAAAGGAATACAGTAATAACGAGCGGGGAAAAAAGAGAAAGCTTTCAGCACTGAAAAGCTTTTATAATTATTATTTCCGATCAGAGCTTATAAAGACCAATCCAGCTGCCCTTGTCCCCATTCCCAAACAGCATGAAAAGCAGATTATCCGTCTGGATGTGGATGAAGTGGCTGTCTTGTTGGACCAGGTAGAGGAAGGTGAAAAGCTTACAAAGAACCAGCTTAAATACCACAATAAAACCAGGCTGCGGGACATGGCTCTTCTTACGCTTCTGCTGGGTACGGGAATACGTGTTTCCGAATGCGTTGGTCTCGACATCAACGATGTGGATTTTAAAAATAACGGTATTAAAATAAGGCGCAAGGGCGGATACGAGGCGGTCGTATACTTCGGGGACGAAGTCGCAGAGGCGCTCCATGATTACCTTGAAAAAAGACATCATGTGATTCCTGTGGAAGGACATGAAAACGCTCTGTTTTTATCGATGCAAAACCGTCGTATCACGGTTCGGGCAGTAGAAAATCTGGTAAAAAAATATGCATCAAATGTCACAAGCCTTAAGAAAATAACGCCTCATAAATTAAGGAGCACTTACGGAACGGCTCTCTATCAGGAAACAGGCGATATTTATCTTGTTGCCGATGTCCTGGGGCATAAGGATGTAAACACCACCAGGAAGCACTATGCAGCTATTGAGGACAGTAACCGCAGAAAAGCTGCAAAGGCGGTTCAGCTTCGGGAAAAGTAATTTTCGCTGCCCGGTCAGAGGTTTACGCCGCTGACGGCGTTCCCGGCTTTGACTTCTTCACAGTCAAATCAGGGAACGCAGAAATTCCATTAACTAATTAGTGTCTGCTGAACAAGCTGTTTTAGCTTGCTTCAGGCAACACATACTATAAATTTATAGCGTATACTA
>QZDS01000157.1 GCA_009917455.1 bacterium 1xD8-48
AGCTTTTCCGATGCTTTCAGAATTCTCATGATTTCCTGCCAGCCCCCGGCGCTCATGGCGTTTTCAAACTCTCTGATGATTTCTTTGTTGGGAATAAACGCCCTCTCCGTCTCCGAGTCGTATCCCAGATAGCCCAGATGAATCAGCAAAGTCAGCACGTCATCCTTCGTCCTGAAATTGCGCATATCGTTCTGAAAACCCAGCGTATTTACCCTGACGTCCCCGCCGCCGAGCATATGCACAATATTCCCGCGGAGTCCGTCAAAATCCATATCAATATAGACCTTAAGGGCATCATAGGTTTCCGTTGTGGTCCAGTAGCTTGCCAAATCCTGACATCTCATCGCCGCCACCACCGACCTCGGGTTATAAACATGTTTAAATTTCCTGAATCTGTAGCCGTCGTACCAGCTGCCTGTCATCTCAAAATCCATATGGTACTGCTCGCAAAGCTCTTTTACCTCATTTTCGGTAAAACCGGTATACTCCTCAAAAACATACTGGTTTGTCATGGAATATTCCCAGAACATGTTAAGGGCCGAATGGGAGCCGTACTTTTTCACCGGGAGAATCCCCGTCATATAGGCGAGTGCAACATAGGG
>QZDS01000158.1 GCA_009917455.1 bacterium 1xD8-48
GCGGTCAGGAGGCTGGATTGTAGAACATACCATGCCAGACCATTGAGACGGATATACATTGAGAAGTATGGGAAGAAAGAGAAAAGGCCGTTAGGAATCCCGACTATGTTCGACAGGGCAATGCAGGCACTACAGCTTCTGGCATTAGAACCGGTGGCAGAAACAACGGCGGACAGGATATCATTCGGGTTCCGGAGGTACAGAAGCCCAGAGGATGCGAGGGAATACGCGTTCAGCGTACTCAGCAGGAAGGATTCTCCGCAATGGATATTAGAAGGTGACATAAAAAGCTGTTTTGATAAAATCAGTCATCAATGGATGCTTGAAAATATCCCGGCAGACAGGCGCATACTAAAGGAATTTATGAAATGCGGATATATCGAAAAAGGCCGGCTGTTCCCAACCACAGAAGGTTCCCCGCAGGGAGGGGTCATATCGCCAACCTATGCAAACATGGTATTGGATGGGATGGAACCTATGATACTTGATGTTTACTGGCGCAGCAGGGTTAAGAAGACATTCAGCGTCAAATACAACAACCATAAAGTCCACATGGTAAGGTTTGCAGATGATTTTATTGTCACGGCAT
>QZDS01000160.1 GCA_009917455.1 bacterium 1xD8-48
TCCTCCCCGTTTCCGTTTTCTACCTTGAGGCAGTATTTATTGGTATTGATATCCCAATTAGGGACGGTCAGCTTCTTCCGCCCCTCTCCGTCCCACTCTGCCTTCCCCACCTGGTTGCCGTATTCGTCATACAGGGTAAGGTCGTAATCACAGCCCTCCGGCATATCAATGTAAGCTTCAACACCAAAATAATTCCGTTGGAAGTTCATAAATGGGATGGAAAAGTTATAGAAATCCACATCCTTATCATCGCTGAGATTCCCTTTCAGGCTGCTGGTCTCGTCCTTAATCAGAAAATTCAAATCCAGGAATGCGCTGCCTTTGTCCTTATCGGAAACCTCATAAGTGGTATGCTGCCTGCGGTATGTGTTATTGCTACTGAGGGTGCAGGTGTCCTCCCGCAGCTCCATGTTCCGGCGCATCTTCCCGTCAAAAAACGCCTCTGTCTCTTTTCCCGTCATGAAGTATACCGGCTTGTTCCTGAAAGCCGCTCCATATGCGGAACCTGCATCATTTACTGAATTAACTCCCATTTCAAATCCTCCATT
>QZDS01000161.1 GCA_009917455.1 bacterium 1xD8-48
TCCACGGGCTTTACCAGATACTGGAACGCCCCTACGTCAAATGCGTCATACACATATTTTTCATACCCTGTCACAAAAATGATGATGGGCTGTTTCTGCGCCTCCATGCCCCGGATATACCTTGCCAGCCCCATGCCGTCCATGCCTGCGCCGGAGCCGCCCATCTCTATGTCCAGAAATATAATGTCATGCTCCTTACCGCATCGGCAGAGGCATATTCCGTGATGCCGTATTCCCCGCCCTGCTTTTTGATGAGCGAAACGAGGTAAGACCTTATGTTTTTTTCATCATCACACACCGCAATTTTTATCGTTTCTGCCACCTCCAGTCCTCAACTAACTTATCGGAAAAATAAGGGCGATTTCTAACGCCTACTTCGTGAATGGTTAATCTGGCTACGTGAATCGCAGATTTTTTATTTTCAAACGCCCAAAACAGGTCGATTGCAAACCGAGGTTCCCGTTTTGTAACCAAGTTTCACCTTTTGCAAGCGGCATTCAAATTTTGT
>QZDS01000162.1 GCA_009917455.1 bacterium 1xD8-48
TGCGTCAGCAGACCGCGGCGTTTCGGGAAATCCATGACCCTTGAAATGCTGGCGGCATACTATAGCCTTGGCTGTGATTCGGAAGAATTGTTTAGGGGATATAAAATAGAGAAGCATGCGACGTTTAAAGAGCATCTGAACAGGTATGACGTGATTTTCCTGAATATGCAGAGGTTCCTCAGCAGGGCAAAAAATCAGGAAGTGACGGAATATCTGGAAAAGGTTGTCATTGCGGAAATCCGCCAGGCGTACGGAGAGCTGTTTTCAGAGCAGGAGACAAATCTTGCCGCCGCCCTGGAACAGATTTATGCGGCGACGGAGAGGCAGTTCATTTTCCTGATAGACGAGTGGGACTGCATTATGCGGGAGGAAAAGGAAGCCGAGGCATTGCAGAAGCATTACCTTGATTTCCTGCGCAATCTTTTAAAGGACCAGCCCTATGTTGCACTCGCCTATATGACGGGGATTCTCCCGGTGAAAAAGTACGGCTCCCATTCGGCCCTTAA
>QZDS01000163.1 GCA_009917455.1 bacterium 1xD8-48
TACCTACCCGGAATCGGAAAGGTATGATGCCTATGACATCGGCATCATTGTAAACAACCTGCTGCAGAACGCCCTGGAAGCCTGCGGGAAGATGCGGAAGGGCGACAGGTACATTTTCATTTCCAGCAGGCAGAAGAGAAAGTTCTTCCTGATCGAGGTCAGAAACCCGTTTGAAGGGGAGATCATCATGGACGCGGATACGAACCTCCCAATCTCCACAAAGGAAAAGGAGCCTTTCGGAAGGCAGGGTTCCATGCACGGGATCGGGCTTTCCAATGTAAAAAGGGAAGCGGAGAAATATATGGGGGACGTGGATATCAGGGTAAAGAAAAATGAGTTCAGTGTAACGGTGATGTTACAGGAAAGGAGACAGGTATGAGTATCAGTAATGTAAGCGGCGTAGGAGTAAACCCATATGCCTACACAAACAGAAGCCAAAAGGCGGCAGGAACAGGGAATTTTGCGGAGGAGGTGCAGAAAGCCGCGGAAGGAAAGAATGCGG
>QZDS01000017.1 GCA_009917455.1 bacterium 1xD8-48
AAATAAGGTCGGCAAGTTTGATACGGTTATCGTCATCCATAAAAGTCATCCTCCTTTTTGATGACTTTATAGTAACAAATTTAATGTCCCATAATCTGGACTTTAATTTCCCATCACCCCATTTCCTGACTAACACCAAAAGAATATCTTTTAGAAAATACTGTCTTTCCTTTTCCTGCCGGTCAATATAAATATGATAAATTATATAATTTGCTCTTCCATAAGGAAGAAAGGACATTTCGTCTGTTTCCAGCTGGTCGGCAAGATGAAAGGTACGGATAATATCAGAGGTAAATAATCTGTTATTCAGTTCTGTTTCTTTTTGTTTCAGTTCTATAATATTATCTACCAGATTTTTAAGAGTGACTAAATCCACAGGTTTTAAAAGATAAGAGTAAGCGGACAGATTAATTGCTTTCTGGGCGTATTCAAACTCTGCATAACCGCTTAAAATTACCCATTTTATAGAGGAAGAAATCTCCTGACAGGCTTCCAAAACCTCCAGACCATTCATAAGAGGCATACGGATATCAAGAAAAACCAAATCCGGCGGAAGCTTTTTTACCTGTTCAACCGTTGCTTTTCCGTTTATCGCATGCATATACATATGCTCTCCGGGATATAGTTCTTCAAGCATGGACTGCAGACTTAAGCGTATCATTTTTTCATCATCAGCAATAAGTATAAACATTTCAGTCGCCTTCTTTCTTTTGAGGAATCATAATTGTACATTTAGACGGTTTGTCCATACCGCCCCGGATAATGAAAAAGGAGTTAGGAGAAAAAATTGCCAGACGTTCTTCAATACTTTTTAGACCAACTCTTTTATAGGACTTATTTTCAATAAAAGGAAGTCCGCTGTTAATTACATTAATCAGTATAAATTTATCGCCATTATACCCGGATGCCATAACTGCAGATAATTGGATGATTTCGTTTCCGTCGGAGGGTTCCAATCCGTGAACAATTGCATTTTCAACCAGAGGCTGAACCAGGAGCTTTGGAATTTCAAATTCTTCCAGACCCGGCTCTATATAAATCTGAAATTCCAGCCTCTCGTCAAACCGTGTCTTCTGGAGAAAAAGATAATCCCTGATAAAATCAAATTCCTGTTTAATCGTACTGTTAAAGTTATGTTCACAGGTATAACGAAACATTTTGGAAAGGCTGATAATGGATTGTTCCAGCCCTGTTCTGTCTCCCAGACGGTTAAGTGCAATCAGGAGATTGAGCACGTTATGAAGAAAATGCGGATTTATTTCCGCCTGCAGGGCCTGATATTCCGCTGCCTTTTGTTCCATTTGGAATTTATATTCTTTATCTATATGAAAACACCACTTTACAAGTTTTTAACAAAAAGTGCCGTATGAAGCACTTTGGTGTATAATAAGTTTGCTAACAATAAACACGAAAGTGAGTGAACTCATACGGCAAACTTATTATACAACAAAAAATACATAATCGGTAGGCTTTATCGATATTTTTATATTTATTTTTCCATATTGTCAGCGCCTACGGCTGAAACGCTTTTCCTGCTCGTGCTATCCATGCTGGCGATGGAATCTGCAGGTTCCATCCGGTCCCTGTACCGGCATTTTCTGGCGGGCATAACATCAAAGTCCCTGAATGCATTCTATTATGCCTGCTCCTATGCCAAAGTTGACCTTTCGGGTTTTATGAATGCTACGGCAAAACTGGCTTTGGGACTGATTCCCGACAGCCTGAAGTCCCAGCCGGTATTCCTCTGCATAGATGACACCATGGTCTCGAAATTCGGAAAGAAGTTCGAGGATATCTCCAAACTGTTCGACCATGCTGCACATAATGGCTCCAATTATCTGAATGGGCACTGTTTTGTCAGTGTTATGCTCTGCATCCCGGTATGGAATAAAAACAGGATATCCTACCTCTCCATCCCTCCTGGCTACCGCATGTGGCGGAAAGAAAAAGGCTCCAAACTGGAGCTTGCCGCTTCCATGGTCCGGCAGGTGATGCCGGAATTCAGGGATAAGAAAAATGTCATCATCCTTTGTGACAGCTGGTATGTAAAACAGAACCTGGTGTCCATAGTAGACGAATATGAAAACCTTGACCTGATCGGCAATGCAAGGTCTGACTCTGTCATCTATGACCTTCCGCCTGCCCCTACCGGCAGAAAGGGCAGACCGCCAAAACATGGCCGCCGCCTGTCCATATATGAGGACTTTATCCTGTCTGCGGAGAAGATCGGGGACTATTTTACCGGAAGCCGCCGTGTATTGACCAACATCTTTGGGGCAAGGCAGGTGCAGGCGTATGTGACCGCCGCCGATAAAGAGGATGGCACCAGAAGAGTGTTTTTCAGTACTATTTTTCCCGCCCAGCTGCAGATCTTCTGCGCCTGGCAGGAAAAATTACCCCTGAACCGCACCGGAAGTGACTGGATGCAGTATATCCCCCTGTTCCTTTACTCATTCAGATGGAACATCGAGGTAAGCTATTATGAGCAGAAGACCTTCTGGTCCTTATGCGGATACATGGTACGCAGCCGGAAGGGGATCGAGATGATGGTCAACCTTATCAATATCAGCTATTGTGCAATGAAACTGCTTCCATATAAGGAAGAAACATTTTCACAGTACCGGAATGTCAGTGTTCAGGAATTCCGGTTTGCTCTCAGCGGACAGATACGCCAGCAGATATTTTATGTAAACTTGGTGCAAAACATCGAAACCTACATAAAATCAAATGTTATTTCTGAGGCCTTGAAACATCTATGCTGGAAACAGAGTTCTTACTTATAAAGTTGTAAAGTGGTGTATATGAAAATTAATCTTCTGTATCATATCATTAAGATTAACAGCTATGGATTTAATTTCCAAAATACTGCATTTATCGGTATCACATTGAATGTGAGAATCTCCCGCATGATATTTTTCCATTGTAGAGAGAACCGGTTCAACAGAGTTTCTGATACTGTTGGAGGTGCGATGAAAAATTATTCCCGCCATAAGTATCATTATCAGATAAAACAAAAAAACAATTCCGGTAGCATATAGAAGACTGCTATATAAATCATATCTGGATGATAAATAGTGAAAAGTAAAACGAAAATTTTTATCTGTGTAGGAATACAAATCATAGCTTCTGGTCAGCATATTTTTGTTTTTTTTGTCTGTTTTGAGAGTATACAGAACAGAAATCAATTCATTATTTGTCGAAAAAAGAAGTTCATTTTGAGGAGATTCCAGAAAAATCCCGGAATAACTTCCAATGGAAATATCCTTTAAAGATTCAAAAATAAAATCCAGAGAAATGTCCAGAATTTCATATCCTACAACGATTCGTTTATCTATATTCTTTACTGTCCTTATCATGGAAATCGTATGCTCTTCCTGTGAGGTTTCGGAGGGAACATACAAAACTACCCGGTTATTTTCCTGTAATTGCTGATACCAGTCTGAATCCTTATAGTTGTAGTCTTCTACCACCTGAAGGGTATCATATTTTTTTACATAAAATAAAAGATTCTGGTTCATATTATTCGGAATAAAGCCTACGCCTGAAATACTGTTTCCAAGCAGAGTCATCCGGTTATTGAGAGTTTTATTATAAGCCTGTACGTATTGAGTATAGGCTACGTAATTTTCTTTATAATCTTTCTTGTTTAAGAAATAATACAAATTTGAAAATTCCGTATCAAACAGATAAGTAAGGGAAAGACCGGAATTCGCATTTATATGGTTAACGAGGTGAGATGAGAGAATATTCATCGTATTCCGGTATTCCTTTTCCTGAGATTTTACCGTTACCTGTGAGTAACAGAAAAACAAAATTAAAATCAGGATAAAGGAAGGAATCAAAAATGACACGATAAATGCAAGCATGAAAGATAATTTTAGAGATTGGTGTCTTTTAAGCTTCCTTTTCAGTTCCTCCATAAAAACCTCCATACTTCGTAAAACAGTAGCCATATATTTTAGATACAATTATATGCACAATAAAAATAGTTTGTCAATTTAATTAAAAAATATATTTATATCACAAAAAAAAGTACAATTTGCATAAAAAAACAGACCTCTTGGTACTTTCTTATTATGATAACATGAAATTACCGTAAAATTTTCCGTAATTATTCTACGCAGATTATGTGAAAGCAAAGTCTGTGCCAGTAAAAAGAAAGGATGGTATTATGAAAAAGTACACAAAGAAACTGATTGCTTTATTATGCGGAGTTACTATGACTGTTTCATTACTTACAGGATGTGGGCAGGATGGAAATTCCTCAGAAACTTCTCAAACGGATAATCAGACACAGGAAGCTCCCGAAGTCGATAATGAGAGTAATATTCCGGCAGAGTCTTCGTCTTCCTCTGATGTGGTTTTAGAGGTTGAAACCGGTCTTACAGGTGAAAGACTGGATGGACTGCAGGCTCTTATGAATCAGTTTACAGAAGAAAGCGGTATTGGTATTGAACTGATTTCGCCTGGTGACGATTATGAAAATGTAATGAAAACGAGAATGGCTTCCGGTGATTTACCGGATTTATGGGAAACACACGGATGGAGTACTACAAGATATGCGGAATATCTTACGCCTTTAAATGACGAGCCCTGGCTTTCAAAAGTAAAAGAGTCCATTAAAAAGACTGTTACCGACCCGGAAGGAAATGTTTATACAGCTCCCCTCTCTATTGACCCTGCATCGATTTGCTATAACAGGGAAATATTTGAGGAAGCAGGAGTAGATGCAACAACAATCCGTACATGGGCAGATTTTGAAGCAGCCTGCGATAAAATCTTGGCAACAGGAAAGATTCCCGTATATGTCGGAGGCAAGTCTGTAAATAATATCGCTAATTTGTTTGAAGTTACAGCACCCGGATTTCTGACCAACGAAGATGTATCTGACAATCAGGGTACGGCTTTACTTGACGGTTCTTTTGACTGGGAGGCAAAATGGGGTCCTATTGCAGAAATGCTTGATAACTGGCAGCAGAAAGGATATTTTAATTCCGACATTCTTACTGCAAGCGATGATGCGGCCATTCAGGCTCTGGCAAACGGTGAAGGCGCAATTGTAATAAGCGGAAATCATACGATTATACAGGCTCTTAGTTATAATCCGGACGCAAGACTTGGCATAATGGCAATTCCTTCTCCTAACGAAGGAGGAAAGCTCTACGTGAGTTCAGGTGAAGGTACCTGCTTCGGGATGTGGAAAGACAGCGAACATCCTGATGAGTGCAGAAAGCTTCTTGAGTTTTTGACAAGAGATGATATTTCCGTACAGGTTGCTACCATTGACGGTAAAATTCCAGCAATGGAAGGCGTGGCAAATGATGACGAATATGTAACCAAGGAATTTAATATTATGATGGACGCTTTTGGCGACGATTTGATATTTGTTAATTACTTTGACCGAGTATATCTTCCCAGCGGTATGTGGAATGACATGGGAGTATCCGGAAATGAAATATTTATGAATCCCGGGCAGGGAATTGATAAATGTGTTGAGACAATTAAAACTGCTTATGAAGAAAAAATATCTCAATAACTCATTTTTAAGGTATTTTTACAGGGCGTCGGCTGCTGCCAGCGCCCTGTATGATACTTACTGTATATTTTTAAAGCCGCAGTGGAAAGGCATGGTAATTTTAATATGAAAAAAAGATATCTTCGAATGAATCTGTTTTATATCCCTGCATTACTTCTTATTCTATTCTTTGTTCTGGGACCATTAGCCGAAGCCTTTAGAATTTCTTTTACACAGTGGAACGGATATTCTCAGGATTATAAATATGTAGGATTTAAAAATTATCTAAAATTATTTACTGACAGCAATTTTCTGACTTCTTTCCGTAATACCATTATTTATGGATTTGGAAGCACACTTTTGCAAAATCTTCTTGGGCTTGCTTATGCCGTATTTTTAAATTCAAAATTTAAAGGCCATGAAATTGTTCGTACTTTTATTTATATGCCTGTTATGATTTCAAGTTTGATTATGGGTTATATTATTTACTTTTTTGTTCAGTATAATCATGGTATTTTCAATGAAATTACAGGTTTGTTTGGAATGGCGCCCATAGACTGGATGGCATCCGGAAACAGAGGTGTAATTATAATTACATTAATGAATTCCTGGCAGTATGTAGGAATTGCCATGGTTATTTATATGGCCGGTTTACAGAATATCCCGGCTATGTATCTGGAAGCGGCTGAAATTGACGGAGCTACTTCCTGGCAGAGATTTCGGCATATTACTTTTCCACTACTACTTCCATCCATTTCCTCGGCAGTTGTATTGAATCTGATTGGAGGATTAAAACTTTATGATGTAATTGTATCTCTTTCAGGAGGAGGACCGGGATTTTCAACGCATTCCCTTGCTTCTTATGTAAGCAATCAGTATTTTAAGGCACAGAACGCAGGTTATTCTGCCTCTGTCGGTATCTTTACCTTTTTATTCATTATGGCAGTTTCCAATATTTTCACAACCTATTTTAATAAGAAAGAGGTGGATATGTAATGAAAAATAAAATAAAAAAGGAAGTTAAAAAAGACTGGTGGAAATATTTTTTGGGAATTGCAATCATCATTTTTCATATTCTTCCTATTTATGTACTGATTGTTATGTCATTTAAGACCAAAACGGATACTTCTTCTTTGCTTTCTTTGCCCAAAAATATTTATACCGGAAATTATACAAAAGTTTTTGAAGCCGGAACGCTTCTCTCCGCGGTAAAAAATACCTTGATTATAACGGTCTGTGTGCTTCTCATTGAAATTGCAGTGGGCGGGCTTGCAGCTTATCCTCTTGCGCGGAATAAGAGCAAAGGAAATAATCTGGTAAAAGGCGTTATTTTAGGAATTATGATGATTCCTTCCTTAAGTATTCTGGTAGGTGTTTATTCTCTGCTTGTTTCCATACATGGAATTTCAACATTATGGGGAATTATTCTTGTCTCGGCAGCTTTTGGACTTCCTATGACAATTTATTTGTTTACCAATTTTATTTCAGCTATTCCTGTTTCTTTAGATGAGGCCAGTGCAATTGACGGATGCAGTGTTACACAGACTTTTTTCGCAATTATTCTGCCTCAGCTTAAGCCTGTCACAGTAACCATTATTATACTAAACGGAGTGGGAATATGGAATGAATATGCCTACAGTTTGTATGTGTTGCAAAAACCAAAACTTTATACTCTGACATTAACCATATCTCAATATTTTTCTACAGGAGGAAAAGATGTAAACGGCGCTGCCGCTGCTGCCAGTATTGCTATTTTTCCTTTGATTTTTGCTTATATATTCTTGCAAAAATATTTCATTCAGGGAACAATTGACAGTGCAGTGAAAGGATAAATATTATGATAAAACCTGAAAAAATAATCTCATGTTCGATACAGGAAAACAGTTTAATGGCTGTCTGCAAAAAAGGAAGTATTTATCTTACGCCATATGCGGACAATATTATCCATTTTAGATATAATCCGTCTGGAAATAATGAAGAAACAACTAAAGCAGGAAAAAATTGCGGATATAAATCTTCAGTTATGTGGGGAATAGAGGCACAGCCTGATTCAAATATCCATTATGACTTTTCGAAAAACAATTCACAGATATCCTATAGTATATCCTGTATCAGGGCTGTCTTTAACGAGAATAAGTCGATTTCTTTTATAAATAAGTCAGATAAGGAAATGCTGGCTCTTATTGATTACTTCATGGAACCTGCCGTTGTTCTTGGAGAAAATACATACCATATTCATGCGGAATTTTCTGCCTCAGAAGATGAAAAATTTTTCGGACTCGGTCAGCATCAGGATGGAAAACTGAATCTTGGAGGACGGGAACAGATAATGTGGCATGATTACAGCCATAAAGACGGTGAAATCGTGGCTGTTCCGTTTATGGTTACCAATAAAGGATATGGTATTTTATTTGATAATCCTTCCCGTATGCGCGTTACGCCCGGCGTGGAGGGACGTACCTCATGGCAGGCTGAAGTCGGGGAAGAAATTTCTTTCTTTTTGATAACGGGAGAACAGGCTGACGATATTTATAAAGGATTCCGTCTTCTTACCGGAATTACTCCTCTTCCACCCAGAAAAGGGTTGGGATTCATTCAATGTAAACAAAGATATGCGTCTCAGAAAGAACTATTGGAAGTGGCGTCTTCTTATCGGGAAAGGAGATATCCCTGCGATATATTTGTAGTGGACTGGTTCCACTGGAAGATACTTGGCGACTTGAGTCTGGATACTGAATTTTGGCCGGACAGTGTGAAAATGAATAAACAATTGGAAGATATGGGATATGAAACCATGATTTCCTGTTGGCCAAGATTTATGAAAGAAAGTGATTATTATAATTATATAGAAGAAAAGGGCTGGTTTATGAAGGATGCTCAGGGTAATACGGTCTATGGAACGCCGGACGATGAGAGAGGCGCTTTGATTGATACCACCAGCCCGGAATGTGGAAAATGGTATTTTGAAACAATTAAGAGAAACTATGGGGATTTGGGATATAAATATTACTGGACGGATGAGGACGAACCGGATATCAGTCCCCATGAATCATTTCTTTATGCAGGAACCGGAGCCCGCGTCCACAATATTTATCCTCTTACTCATACAAAATGTATTTATGAGGGACACAGAAAGAGTTTTTCACATCGCTGTCTGACGTTGTCACGGGCGGCATATCCTGGTGCACAAAAATACGGAACTACTTTCTGGTCATCGGATATTTTTCCTGAATGGGATGTGCTGAAAAGACAGATTCCTACGGCTCTCAACTTCTGTGCAAGCGGTATGCCTTACTGGTCGTCGGATATCGGAGGATGGCAGGCGCTTCCTGATGAAAATATGGAAGAGGACTACAGTTCACTGCTTTTACAGACATCCAGTGAGGGAAACGGGATTGTAACCCGAAAGAATTATGCGGAGCTGTATATCCGCTGGTTTCAGTTTGGTGTTTTTTGTCCTACTTTTCGTACCCACGGAACCAGAAAGGAAAACGAAATATGGTCGTATGGAGAGGAAGCAGAGAAGATTTTAGCAAAATATCTCAGGCTGCGTTACAGGCTCATGCCGTATATTTATTCTCTGGCCTATCAGGTAAATCAGACGGGAGCGCCTATGATGCGTGCGCTTTGGATGGATTTTTCAGATAAGATATGTGCCGATATAGAGGATGAGTTTATGTTTGGTTCCTCTATTCTCGTTGCACCGGTTACAGAGCAGGGCGCTTCTTCCAGACAGGTTTATTTTCCAAAAGATTGCGACTGGTATGATTTTTGGAGCGGGAAAAAATTAAAGGGAGGCCAGACTGTCACTGCTCAGGCTCCTGTTGATACCCTTCCTCTTTTCGTGAAGGAAGGCTCCATTCTTCCTGTAGGTGAAGTTTTATTAAACAGCGGCAGGGAACAGAAGTATATTGAAATTCATGTTTATCCCGGAAAGAATGTGTCTTTTCCACTATATTCCGATGACGGAAAGACGTATTGCTATGAAAAAGGAGATTATTCATTAGTAAATCTTATATGGGATGAAAAAGAGCAGATACTTTCAAAAGAAGAAGTACATACCTGTGAGGGACTCATTGAAAAAAAATATACGGTGAATATACATGACGGGATTGAGAAGGAGGAAAAATGGAAGATTTAAGTTATAGTTTTCCCAGTCCGCATTTTTATCTGGGAGGGTTTGAATTTTCGGTTATGGTTTATACTTTTCGAAATGTATATGCCCCAAAAATGGATGGAATAAAACTGGAACAGAATGGAGATACACTTCTGGCAAAATGTCAGGGGCTTGTATGGGCTGGCGGTCAGATGGAAATACCAGGTAATGTCACAGTGAAAGCCTGTGTCTGTGAACAGGATATTTTGGTGGAGGCTTCGGCGTCCCTTGAGGAAGTAAGTGAAGATATCCGTAGCATAAAGCTGGTTATTCACGGACTTTCCGAAGGAAAGATTATCAATCTGACAGATGCCCGTCCTAAAACTATTCCGGAAGAAGGATTGATTTTAAAGTATCCGGAAGGATGGCGTGATGTGGGTACTCCTCTTGTCATTATGAAAACCGAAAGTGACAGATTGATTTATTTTCAATCTCTGGATAATATGGTCAGAGATAAATGGTTTGTTTTTGTGCCTTCTGAATATGGTATCAATGCTGAATTGATATTTGAGGAAAAGGCAACAGAAATGACAAATTGTATTCAGTCTCCTTCATGGAAAATCGGTTATGGAAAGAGTCTTGAAGAAATCTACGAACCGCACAGACTTCATGTAGAGAAAAGCTATGGGCTGTCTCCATGGGAAACCAGAACCGATGTACCGGAGTGGGCAAGAGATATTTCTTTAATTGCTTCTATCCATTGTCAGCACTGGACCGGATATATTTTTAACGATTATGCCGAAGTATTGGAAAATCTGAAAAAAATCTGTTCTCAGATAGAAGGACGCCGTGTTCTTGCTTATCTTCCGGGATGGGAAGGGCGGTACTACTGGAAATATGGAAATTATACTCCCGACGAACGCATGGGAGGAGAAGAAGGTTTCAGGAAATTATGCGAAGGGGCAAAAAAACTTGGCGTTTATATTATGCCTATGTTTGGAATTAATCTGGTGGGAACTCATTTTGACGGTTATGAGCAATGGGGCGCTCCTTCTGAATTTCGGGGTCCTGCAGGCAGTGTATACGGCGGAAGTGTGGACTGGGACGGTTCCCGTCATTATGACCACAATTCCAACCGGAATTTAAATCCGGCTGCTCCCAGATGGCAGAACCGCTTATACAGTCAGGTTACAGGACTTATGGAAAAGTATGGTTTTGACGCTGCTTTCTTTGATATATCGGCGGTATGGATGAATGACCCGAATCATTATCTGTATGACGGTATAAATAAGCTTATGAATCGTTTTAAGCAATATAATCCTGATATGCTTTTGGCAGGAGAGGGATGGTATGATGGTATTGCATCCTGCATTCCTCTTCTGCAATGCGGGCATACCAGGGGAAAGCTTCACTGGCATGACGAGGCTTATCCTCCCATGTTTGACACTTATGCCCGGGGATTTGGCCATTTATGTCTTGGTGATGTTTCAAGAGGAAGCACCGGAGCTCACGAATTAGGTTATAATCCGATTCAGAGATGCCCTTTGAGAAAAGGTATCATTCCTACGATTACAATTGTGGACGGTACACTGGATAAGGCGCCGGAAGCGGCTGCTGAGATATTTGAGGATGCCAGAGAATATGCACGGTTGTATTTGAAATAAACATTGATTCTCGCGAGCAACGAGCCAAGTGACTGCTTGTAATACAAATTTCATTTGGCACCTGCCGCGAGGATTTTATAAAAAATATTGCTGTTTTTTGCTTTATTGTATTCCGATTTTCCAGATGCCTCATTCCTCATATCTTCCATAAGTTTACACATGTAGGCTACTCCTTTCTCATCCCGTTAAAATATCTTGCTCTTTTGGCAAGTATCTCATAATTCATATCATCAGGATTAGGGCATGAAAAATCATGCATTAATTTTCCAATGTTGTCACTGCCTTTGTATTTACCATTTACATATAGAATACGTCAATATAGCGAAGTAAGTTTAAGCGTTCTAAATCCTGCTTATGTGTTTGTTCTGTTTTATTCAAATATACACCTTCTTTCGTTAATTCAATTATACATAGGACAATATCTTTTGAAAACTGAATTTTCTATAAATTTTTATAAAGAAAGCATTTTTGAAAAATAATTGGATGCAAATGCAGGTAGTTGAAAAAAGCAGAGAAAAATCAAACTTAATGCCTTGTTGTCAAAGTGAAATAATTTATATATAATAGTAAAGTACTCAAAAAACAGGTATTCGGGAGAAACGCTTATGAAGATTGTCATATTGGAAAGAAACAGTGTGGGTTTGGACGTCTCCGTGGACAGGCTTAAGAGCCTGGGGGAAACAACAGTCTATCCGAACACTACGGCTTTGGATGTGAAAGAAAAGGTAAAGGATGCGGAAATTATTGTGGCAAATAAAGCGCCTTTAAATAAGGATACTTTGAAAGACGCTGAACATGTAAAATTAATCTGTGAATTTGCCACAGGCTACGACAATATTGACCTTGATTACTGTAAGGAAAGAGGAATCAGGGTGGCAAATGTGGTGAATTACTCCACCGACGCGGTAGCGCAGCATACCTTTGCTCTTTGTTTTTATGTACTTGAAAAGCTCCGGCACTATGACGAATATGTAAAATCCGGCGCTTACGGGGCTCAGGATAGGTTTTCAAACTTCGATATCCCCTTTACGGAACTTGCAGGAAAAACCTGGGGAATCGTGGGAATGGGCAATATCGGAAGAAAGGTGGCATCCATTGCAGAGGCTTTCGGATGTAAGGTGATTTTCTATTCAGCCTCCGGCAGCAGTACCTGTACGGAATATGAAAGGGTAGATTTTGACACGCTTCTTGCAAAATCGGATTTTCTGTCCCTCCATTGTCCTTTAAGCGACAGAACCAGAAATTTAATCAATCTGGATGCGCTTAAAAAAATGAAAAAAAGCGCAATCTTAATTAATGTGGCAAGAGGCCCTGTGGTAAACGACGAGGATTTATATACGGCGCTTACGGAAGATTACATTGCGGGAGCCGGGCTGGACGTACTGGGTGCGGAGCCGATAAAGGAAAGTAATCCTCTGGGTAAAATTAAGGACAGCAGCAAGTTAATCATCACTCCCCATCTTGCGTGGGCAAGCATTGAAGCGAGAACCAGATGTGTTTCGGAAGTGTGTAAAAACATTGAAGCATTTCTCAACGGAGAAAACAGGAATATCGTGAATTGAAACAGCGAAGACCCGTACAGCGCACAAATCAATTTTGGGACGCAGATTGCGGCCAAAAATTGATTTATTCAGGGTGTGCTGAAAGGGCCAAAGCGGAATCGGATAAGAACAGGAGGAATCATGGGAATACTTTTAAAAGATATTCTGGCAATACTGCCGGAAGGTAACGAAGATGTCATCAGACAAACCAGCATTTATATAGAAGGAAACAGAATCGTTTCGGTTGGCAGAGAGCCCGAAGGTTTTCTGGCCGACAAAGTAATCGACGGAAAGGACAGGCTTGCCATGCCGGGTCTTATTAACTGCCATACTCATTCCTATATGTCGTTTATGCGAAATGTGGCGGATGACTTGAGCTTTATGGACTGGCTTTTCGGCACCATTGACCCCATTGAGCAAAAAATGACAGATGAGGATACTTACTGGGGAGCCTGTCTGGCAATTATTGAGATGATGAAAAGCGGAACTACCTGCTTTAATGATATGCAGATGAATATCCACCAGACCACAAGAGCCGTGAAGGAATCCGGCATGAGGGCTGTAATCAGCCGGGGGCTTGTGGGAAGCGGAGACGACGAAGGCGGGCAGATGCGGCTGCGGCAGGCTTACGAGGAGAGGGACGCGGCAAAGGACTGCGACAGGCTCACCTTTATGTTAGGGCCTCACGCTCCTTATACCTGTGACGATGCCTATATGCGTATCGTTTCGGAGGAAGCGAAAAAGAATAACATGAGGATTCATGTACATCTTTCTGAAAGCGTGAGCGAGATAGGGCAGATTAAAGAAAAATATGGCTGTTCCCCCATTGAAATGGCGGATAAAAACGGATTGTTCGATGTTCCCGCCATTGCCGCCCACTGCGTACAGATTACGGAAAGCGACATGGACATTCTGAAAAAAAGAAATGTCAGCGTAGTGACAAACCCGGCAAGCAATATGAAGCTTGGAAACGGTTTTGCACCGGTTCCAGCTATGATTGAAAAGGGAATCAACGTGTGTCTTGGAACGGACGGGGCGGCCAGCAACAACAGCCTAAATATGTTCCATGAGCTGAATCTTCTTACGCTTATTCACAAGGGTGTAAACAAAACGCCTCAATGTATCAGCGCAAAAGAAGGCTTTAAGATAGCCACTATAAACGGGGCGAGAGCTCTGGGGCTTGAAAAGGAAACGGGAACGATTGAGGAAGGGAAAAAAGCGGATATTGCTGTCCTGAATTTAAATAATCCCTCTCTTATGCCCACGAACAATCTGATTGCCGGATTGTCCTATTCAGCCAACGGCTCCGAGGTAGATACCGTAATCATTGATGGAAAGGTGACAATGGAAAACAGAAAAATTCTTACAATGAATGAAGAGCTTGTTTATAAGAAAGTAAATGAAATCATCACACGATTGAAATAATAATGGAACCTTACAGGCAGGACCTTTATTTGCTGCCTGATTTAACAAAATATCAAATTAGGAGGACATTAAAAAATGAACAGTGAAATCAGAGACATCAATCTGGCAGAGTCCGGAGAGAGAAAAATCGAGTGGGTGAAAAGAAACTGTGATTTGCTTCGCACGCTGGAGGAAGAATTCAGCCAGACAAAGCCTTTTGAGGGAAAGAAAATCGCTCTTTCCGTTCATCTGGAAGCAAAAACAGCCTATCTTTGCCTGGTACTGAAAGCCGGGGGAGCGCAGATGTTTGTGACAGGCTCCAATCCTTTATCCACTCAGGACGACGTGGCGGCGGCTCTTGTAAAGGCGGGACTTGAGGTACACGCCTGGTATGACTGTACGCCGGAGGAATATGAGACTCATATCCGTCACGTGCTTGAAGCGGGTCCCAACATTATTATTGACGACGGCGGGGATTTGGTGAATATGGTTCATACAAAAATGCCGGAGCTGATTCCTGATATTATTGGCGGCTGCGAGGAAACTACCACCGGAATTATCCGTCTTGAGGCGATGAATAAAGCCGGCGAGCTGAAATTCCCTATGGTTCGGGTAAACAATGCGGACTGCAAGCACTTATTTGACAACCGTTACGGTACCGGCCAGTCCGTATGGGACGGCATTAACCGTACCACGAATCTGATTGTTGCGGGTAAAATCGTGGTGGTTGCAGGTTATGGATGGTGCGGTAAAGGTACTGCCATGCGGGCAAAAGGTCTTGGCGCAAGGGTTATCGTTACGGAAATCGACCCGATTAAGGCAATCGAGGCTGTTATGGACGGATTTGACGTTATGCCTATGAATGAAGCCGCTAAGGTGGGCGATTTCTTTGTGACAGTTACAGGATGCGATAAGGTAATCGACGAGGAAGACTTCAAGGTAATGAAGGACGGCGCGATTTTATGTAACGCAGGCCATTTTGACTGTGAAATCGACATGGCAAGACTCCGCGAGATTGCAGTTGAAACAAGGGAACAGAGAAAAAATATTATGGGCTACAAGCTGCCTGCGGGTCAGTGGATATTCATTCTGGCAGAGGGAAGGCTTGTAAATCTGGCGGCCGGAGACGGACACCCGGCGGAAATTATGGATATGAGCTTTGCCATTCAGGCGCTTTCTGCAAAATATCTGGTAGAGCACGGCAGCGAGCTTACGGAAAAACTGATTGACGTTCCTGTAGAGGTTGACAGGGATGTTGCAAAGAGAAAGCTGGCGTTCCTTGGAAAAGAAATTGATGTTCTTACGCCGGAGCAGGAGAAGTATTTAAACAGCTATACATTATAACTGGAAGAAATTTACACAGTAGTTGCCATATTATTTGGGATAGGTGTATACTGTTACTGTGCACCTATCCATACACTTGTGTGTATCATAAAAGAGGGAGGTATTCTTATGCAGGAAACCATACATATCAAATCAAAGCGTCACCCTAATGTTGTGCTTAAGGCAATACCGGGACATTTTGTTACGCCGAATTCCCATGTAAATTATTTTCTGGACATGACGACTCTGAAAGCCAGGCTCAGCGAGGCCAGCGCCGCGGCAAAGGCGCTCAGCGAGCAGATATCCGCAACGACAATCGTGGATACAATCGTGTGTATCGACGGATGCGAAATTATAGGGGCTTTTTTGGCAGAAGATTTGACAAAGGCGGGAATTTATTCCATGAATTCCCATAACACAATTTATATCATAACTCCTGAATATGTAAATTCAGGCCAGCTTGTTCTTCGGGAAAATATGATTCCCATGGTGAAAGGAAAAAATGTCCTTTTACTTATGGCATCGGCTACAACCGGACAGACTATTATAAAAGCCAGCAGGGCTCTGAAATATTACGGGGCAAAAATCAGCGGAATCAGCGCAATATTCAGCGCAGCAAACAAGCTAATGGATATTCCTATTAACTCATTATTTAATATTGGTGATATTCCTGATTATAAGACCTATGACCCGGAAGGGTGCTCCCTTTGCAAAGAAGGAAAAGAAATTGACGCATTTGCAAATGGATTTGGCTATTCCAAGATTTAGACATCATTTCATATACGAGAGGAACGGGAGGAGAAATCATGATACTTAAGAAGGCTGAACCGGCGCCGGTATTCAACGCTTTTGACAAGGATACATTCAAAAAGAATGTGATTGCCAATATAAAGACCTTATACAGAAAGACTCTGGAGGAAGCCAGCCAGCAGCAGATTTTTCAGGCGGTGGCCCATACCGTCAAGGATGTTGTGATTGACAACTGGATGATTACCCATAAGGAATACGAAAAGCAGGACCCCAAGATGGTTTATTATATGTCTATGGAGTTTTTGATGGGACGTGCCCTTGGCAATAATATTATCAATCTGCGCGCATATAAGCCTGTAAAGGAAGCTCTGGACGAACTGGGGCTGGACCTTAACGTGATTGAAGACCAGGAGCCTGACGCTGCCCTTGGAAACGGCGGTCTGGGACGTCTTGCCGCATGTTTTCTGGATTCCTTAAGCAGTCTGGGATATCCGGCCTACGGATGCGGAATCAGATATCGTTATGGTATGTTCAAGCAGGAAATCAGAGACGGATATCAGGTGGAGGTTCCGGATAACTGGCTTGTGGACGGCAATCCTTTTGAGCTTAGAAGACCTGAGTATTCCAAGGTGGTGAAATTCGGCGGTTATGTGAATGTCCGTATCGACGAAAACGGGAGAAGCAATTTCGTTCAGGAAGGATATCAGAGCGTAAAGGCTGTTCCCTACGACCTTCCCATTGTGGGATATGGCAACGGAATTGTGAATACACTGCGTATCTGGGATGCGGAGGCTGTAGAATGCTTCCAGCTTGATTCCTTCGATAAGGGCGATTATCAGAAGGCAGTGGAGCAGGAAAATCTTGCAAGGAATATTGTTGAGGTTCTTTATCCCAACGACAATCACTATGCCGGAAAGGAGCTTCGCTTAAAACAACAGTATTTCTTTATTTCTGCTTCCGTTCAGGAGGCGGTTGCCAGATATATGAGATTTCATGACGATATCAGGAAGTTTTATGAGAAGGCTACCTTCCAGTTGAATGATACCCATCCCACTGTAGCTGTAGCCGAGCTTATGAGAATCCTTATGGACGAATACTATCTGACCTGGGACGAGGCGTGGAATATTACCACGAAAACCTGTGCATACACAAACCATACAATTATGGCTGAGGCTCTGGAAAAATGGCCGATTGAGCTGTTTTCAAGGCTTCTTCCCAGAATTTATCAGATTATCGAGGAAATTAACCGGAGATTTATCATTAAAATACAGGAAATGTATCCGGGAAATCAGGAAAAAATCCGCAAGATGGCGATTATTTATGACGGACAGGTTAAGATGGCTCATCTTGCAATCGCTGCCGGTTATTCCGTAAACGGCGTGGCAAAGCTTCATACGGAAATCTTAAAGAATCAGGAGCTTAGGGATTTCTATGAGATGATGCCTGAGAAATTCAATAACAAGACCAATGGCATTACTCAGAGACGTTTCCTTCTTCACGGAAACCCGCTGCTTGCGGACTGGGTGAGCGCTCATATCGGAATGGAGTGGATTACAGACCTTGCTCAGATTAGCAGATTAAAGGTTTATGCGGACGACGAGAAGGCGCAGCAGGAGTTTATGAATATCAAGTACCAGAATAAGGTTCGTCTGGCGGAATATATCCGTGAGCACAACGGAATAGAGGTAGACCCCCGTTCCATCTTTGACGTTCAGGTAAAGAGACTCCATGAATACAAGCGTCAGCTTCTCAATATTCTTCATGTAATGTATCTGTATAACCAGATGAAGGATAACCCGGAAATGGAGTTTTATCCCAGAACTTTTATTTTCGGCGCAAAAGCGTCGGCAGGTTATTACAATGCCAAAATGATTATCAAGCTGATTACTTCCGTTGCAAATGTGGTGAATAATGACCCTGACATAAAGGGAAGAATTAAGGTAGTGTTCATTGAAAATTACAGAGTATCCAATGCGGAGCTGATTTTTGCGGCTTCCGATGTGTCGGAACAGATTTCCACGGCAAGTAAGGAGGCTTCCGGTACAGGTAACATGAAGTTTATGTTAAACGGCGCTCTTACTCTTGGAACCATGGATGGAGCCAATGTGGAAATCGTGGAGGAGGTAGGCGAGGAAAATGCCTTTATTTTTGGTCTTTCCTCCAATGAAGTAATCAATTATGAAAACCATGGCGGATATAATCCTATGGAAATTTTCAATAACGACCCTGATGTGAGAAGAGTTCTGATGCAGCTTATCAACGGAACCTTTGCGCCCGATGACCCTGACAGATTCAGGACGCTTTACAACTCGCTGCTTAATACTATCAGTACTTCGAAGGCAGATATGTACTTCATACTGAAGGATTTCAGAGCCTATGCGGAGGCGCAGAAGAAGGTGGAGGCCGCTTACCGCGACGAGAAGAAATGGGCGAGAAGCGCGATTTTGAATGTGGCATGCAGCGGGAAATTTACGTCCGACAGAACCATTCAGGAATATGTGGATGAGATTTGGCATCTGGATAAGGTGGAGCTGCCGAAAAAGAATTGATAATGAATCATGGAGGAAATGGTATGGTTTCAGTGTTGGAAGGCGGCGCCTATTTAATAAATGGCTCTGAGATTGTGGCTGACAGGCCGGAAGCGGCGGAGGAGATAGCGGCTAAGACGGGAAAAAGAGCAGATAAGGAAGAAGCAAGGCGGGAGACGATTGCTTATGGGGTTTTGGAGGAGCATAATGTTTCCGGCAGTATGGACAGGCTGAAGATTAAATTTGATAAGCTGACTTCCCATGATATTACTTTTGTGGGGATTATTCAGACTGCCAGAGCTTCGGGGCTGGAGAGATTTCCGGTTCCCTATGTTCTTACGAATTGCCATAATTCTCTTTGCGCGGTGGGCGGTACGATTAATGAAGATGACCATATGTTTGGTCTTAGCTGTGCGAAGAAATACGGCGGTGTTTATGTGCCTCCTCATCAGGCGGTTATCCATCAGTATGCAAGGGAAATGCTTGCCGGAGGCGGTAAGATGATTCTGGGCTCCGATTCCCATACCCGCTATGGCGCTCTCGGAACCATGGCTGTCGGAGAGGGGGGGCCGGAGCTTGTAAAGCAGCTTCTCGGACAGACCTATGATATTGGCATGCCCGGTGTGGTAGGCGTGTATCTCACCGGAGAACCGGTAAAGGGCGTGGGGCCTCAGGACGTGGCTCTGGCAATTATCGGCGAGGTGTTTGCAAGCGGATATGTAAAAAATAAGGTGATGGAGTTTGTGGGGCCGGGCGTATCGTCCTTAAGCGCTGATTTCAGAATTGGTATCGACGTTATGACAACGGAAACCACCTGCCTTTCCTCTATCTGGCAGACAGACGATACCATCAAAGAGTTTTATGAAATTCATGGAAGAAGTGAAGATTATAAGGAATTAAGTCCGGGTGAGATTGCTTATTATGACGGAATGATTACCGTTGACCTTGGAAAGGTAAAACCGATGATTGCCATGCCTTTCCATCCCAGCAATACCTATACTATTGAAGAATTAAATGCAAACCTTCTGGATATTCTGGAGGACGTGGAGAAAAAGGCGGCTGTTTCACTGGACGGAGCGGTGGACTTTACTCTGAAAAATAAAGTGAGAGACGGAAAGCTCTTTGTTGACCAGGGAATTATTGCAGGCTGTGCCGGCGGCGGTTTTGAAAATATCTGTGCGGCGGCGGACATTATGAAAGGCTCTTATATCGGATCCGACGGATTTACCTTAAGCCTTTATCCCGCTTCCATGCCTGTTTACATGGAACTGATTAAGAACGGCTGTGCCGCTACGCTGCTTGAGACCGGCGCGGTAATCAAGACGGCTTTCTGCGGGCCTTGCTTCGGCGCCGGAGATACTCCGGCAAACAATGCTTTCAGTATCCGTCATTCCACCAGAAACTTCCCCAACAGGGAAGGCTCAAAGCTCCAGAACGGACAGATTTCCTCGGTAGCTCTTATGGACGCCCGCTCGATTGCGGCGACTGCGGCCAACAAGGGAATGCTCACAGCGGCTACGGAGTTTGACGGAGAAATTAACAGATATCAGTATCATTTTGACGCAAATATTTATGCAAACAGAGTGTTTGATTCCAAAGGAGTGGCGGATCCGTCAGTGGAAATCCAGCTTGGCCCCAATATCAAGGACTGGCCGGTGATGACAGAGCTTCCCGAAAATCTGGTTCTCCGCGTGGTATCGGAGATTCACGACCCTGTTACCACCACAGATGAGCTGATTCCGTCGGGAGAAACCTCATCCTACCGTTCCAATCCTTTAGGGCTTGCGGAATTTACCTTATCCAGAAAAGACCCCGCATATGTGGGACTTGCCAGGGATATCCAGGTTGCCCAAAAGGCTGTGATGGAGGATAAATGCCCTCTGGAGGCTAAGCCGGAGCTTAAGGAAGTGATGGCAGTAATCGGTAAGGATTATCCCGAAGTTGGAAGAGGCAATATCGGTTTCGGTTCAACCATCTTTGCGGTAAAACCCGGAGACGGCTCGGCAAGAGAGCAGGCGGCCTCCTGTCAGAAGGTATTAGGCGGCTGGGCAAACATTGCAAACGAGTACGCCACCAGGAGATACCGTTCCAACCTGATTAACTGGGGTATGCTTCCTTTCCTGATTCCGGAAGGAGAGCTCCCCTTTAAGAATAAGGATTACCTTTTCTTCCCCGGTATCAGAAAGGCTGTGGAGGAAGAGGCTGAGGAAATTAAGGCGTTTAAGGTGGGAGAGAATTCCTTAAGTGAGTTTACCTTAAAGCTGGGAGAACTCACAAAGGAGGAGAGAGAGATTATCCTGAAAGGATGCCTCATAAATTATAATAATAAGAAGATGTAAAATGCAAAGATAATGGAATTAAGCGTCTGTCTTTTATGACAGGCGCTTATTTTTTCACAATGAATACTAAAATTAACTGAAATTCATCTTATCCATCAAAGCAGCGATAAACACCCCGGCCGCAAGAAAAAACACATTAATCAGGCAGGATATGGTGGAGGTACAAAAACTCTCAAAAGGAATCGTCATAAAAGTAGCCGCCACGACAGTTCCCACGATTGCATGAAAAGTAACGGAATAATATTTGTCAAACAGGGAATTCACAGTTTTCGAGAGGCAGGCAATGGTAATTATCCCGCCGATGCCTGCCGGTATCAGTACCTCGAATGACAGATGCCCGATACCGTCAACAAAGGGAGTATAAAGTCCCATAGGCATAAGGAGCGTTGAAAAGCTCATACCCGGCGCAATGATACTCAGCGCAAGGCAGAATCCGCAGAACAGATACCATATGAAATCCGGCTCGATTACGGCGGAGGTCTGCTTCAGTAAAAAGAGAAGAGTGAAAATTACAAGTATGGCGGTAAGCATGGAGATAAAAGAAGAAGATTTTCTGCCATGCAGCCCCGCCTCCCGCCAGAGGGAAGGAAACATTCCCGCAATCAGACCCACGAAAAGGCAGATGGAGGGAGCCGGATATCTTTCCAGAAAAAAAGCCAGAATATTGGCGACACCCATAAATCCGATAACATAGCCGAGAAAATAAGGAAAAAGTTTTGGCATATGTGTTTTAAACCTGCGGACAGGGTCTGATAGAAATTCCATAGCAGGTTTGTAAATTCCGAAAACAACGCTGAGCACACCCCCGCTTATCCCCGGCAGAACAGCTCCAAGTCCGATAATTGCTCCCTGTAATACTCCGAATAATACCTTTACTATTTTTTTCATATCCTTATTTCCATATCTGCTCAGGATTACATTAAAAGAATATGAAAGTTAATTTCCTGTTATTCGTACAAAATTTCCCCCAAATCATTAATAGAATCATTTTCGAGGTCGATAAATATATCACAGATATTTATGGCCATAGTACCTGTAAATAAATGCGGTAAGGAGGAAGAATGCGAATAAATTCCGGTACAATAGGAATGGAATCCGCCAGAAGCTATTCTTCCGTCACAGGAAGAAGGAGCAGAATAGTTATAACAAGCAGCAGGCAGAGTCTTATGGACGGAACCGGGACTTTGCTCGGGAACTCTTTAAACGGTGGCGCAGGAGGGGAAACCTCCGAGGCTGGAAAAAAGGAAGATAAAAAAGGTAATTCCCAGAACGGTTTCTGGGGCACCTATGATGCGATGAATGCCAGAACAGGCATGTTTACTTCGAATAAGGTGAGGAATGTGGACGCATCGAACGTCCGGGAGCAGCTCAATGAAATCCGACAACAGTGCATCAATTACCTGATTGACCTTTTATTCCCGGAGAGAAGAAGAAACCGCTTTATGAGTGAAACAGGGAACAGCCAGAGCAGTCAGGGCTTTGAAGAAAGCATGACAAATCAGGGAAGCGAAAATTCCGACGGTTTTGTTTCGGACAGACTAACGTCGGGAAACGGGATTCCTGTGACATTTGTAAATATGAAAACCTTCACTTTCAGTAACCAGTATTATCATGCGGAAACGGAAACCACCGGATTTTCAACACAGGGAACAGTCAAATGTGCAGACGGAAGGGAAATCAACTTTAATCTCAATCTGGAAATGAGCCGGACTTTTGAGGAGTACTACGAAGAAACCGTAGGAGTAAGGCAGGTTTCCATGTGCGACCCTCTGGTAATTAATCTGGATGGAAACATAGCGGATTTATCTGACCAGACGTTCCTGTTTGATTTGGATGGCGACGGAGAAGAGGATGAAATCAACCGTCTTGCGGCCGGCAGCGGTTTTCTGGCGTTGGATAAAAACGGCGACGGAATCGTCAACGACGGCTCGGAGCTTTTCGGTACAAAATCGGGCGACGGCTTTGCAGACCTTGCGGCCTATGACACAGACCATAATGGATTTATCGATGAAAATGATGAAATCTGGCAGCATCTGAAAATCTGGGTCATGGATGAAAACGGCGAGCAACAGCTTTATTCCCTTGCAGAAAAAGGAGTCGGCGCTATCTGTCTTCAAAATGCCGCTACTAATTTTGCAATTAGGGACGAAAACAACGAGACAAAGGGAATGATTCGCAAAACCGGCGTTTTCCTTTATGAAAACGGCAATGTGGGAAGCGTTCAGCATGTGGATTTGGCTCTGCATGAACAAAAGAAGCAGGAAGAAATAAGAAAAAACCAGAGTAAGTATGAAAAGTGGCTGTATGACATGGCAATGTAAGGCGGCAGAAAAAGCAGTATGCAAATCATCAGATGTCAATGTTCAAATTCATGCTCTGGCAGTATTAAAAATGGTATAAAAAGCGGGCAGTCCGGCATAGAATAGTCCGGAGGTGTCCTATGAATAAACTTAGAGTCTTTCAAACTGTCAAAAAGAAAAGAATCGTACCAGGGTTTTTCCCGAAAAATCTTGGTACGATTCTTTTGCTTTTGCTGCTCGTCCCCTATCTGCTTACCTTTTTGTCGGGAAATGTACAGGAGGGTAAGGATGAAAATGTAATGATTGCGGAGGGTCTTTCAGAAGGGCGTATTTATGTAAACAACACCACAACCTACGGAAACGAGAGCATACCGTTGGAATCCTATGTGGCAGACAAACTGGCAAGGAGTATCAGCGAGGAATACGAGCCGGAGGCGCTTAAGGCGCAGGCAATTCTTATACGCTCCATGCTGTTATCCTCTCTTTTTGAATCCGGCGGAAGTATGAACGGAGGCAGAAAAATTGAGGTAGAAGATAAGGATTATGGAAGCATCCCTGTCTCAGAAAAATTGTATACCGCCGTGGCGGAGACTGCCGGTATATGCCTTACCTGTGACGGATATCCTGTGAGCGGAGCATATTTTGCAGTCAGTAACGGAGCCACAAGAAACGCGCAGGAGCTTTTGGACGAAGAATATCCTTATTTAAAGAGCGTTCTGTGTAACAGAGATTTTTTGTCCGGGGATTTTATCAGCAGCGCCAGCTACCGAAAGGCGGAATTCGATAAGCTCTGGAAGGAAACAATGTCCTTTTCCATAACCGAAGAGGAAATCCTGAAAAAAAACGGGGTTACGGCAGAGACGGAAGCGGGCATTACGTTGTACAGGGACAGTGTGGGATATGTGCTGTATCTTTTCCAGGACGGAAAATATGTATCGGGGGAACAGTTTCGGGATAAATTTCGGCTTTCTTCCTCCAGTTTTCATTTGAATGAGGAGGATAAATATATAGATATCACGGTAAAAGGCGTCGGGCATGGTCTTGGGATGAGTCAGTTCGGCGCTAATGAAATGGCAAAGGAGGGAGAAGGATATATAGAAATCCTGAATTATTTTTTTGATAATGTAATAATTACAAAATTTGAATAAAGAAGGAAAAAGGGGAAAAACTAACCATAAGAACAATTTAAAGGAAACTTCAGGAGGAGAAAGATGAGAAGAAATAGAAGAAAAGGCCTTGCAAAAGAAAGGTTTCTTATGGTTGCTTCAGCAGTACTTGTTTTAGGTTCTCTTACCGCTACCGGACTGTGGCTTGGGAGAGACGGAAAAAATAAAGATGAAGAATATGTAGTGGATTTAAGCGAAATTGAAAACGGCAGTACGGGCAGAGCCGGAGAAAACGAAGGGACGCTTGCGGAAAGCGTACGTCAGGAGATATCCACCAACGATTTGGACTACGACCCATATTTTCAGGAGACCAATTCTCAGAAGGTGGAAAACCCGGATGAATCTGACAGTGCAAGTATGTCGGACGGAGCAATGAGCGAAGACGGCGACAGAAAAGCCGATGAAAAAGGCGGTGCGGGACAAGGCGCTGCCGTGGAAAATGAAAGCGCCGAAGCCAAAAGCGGCGAAAATGAAACGGGAGAACAGCCGGAGGAAGAAGCCGGCGAGGGTACGCCCGCTCTATCAACCGCCATGCAGCCCGCACTTACCTTCAGTGATTCAGACACATTAATCTGGCCTGTTGTGGGAAATATTCTGGTAAATTACAGCATGGACAAGACTGTTTATTTTCCCACGCTTCAACAGTATAAGTATAATCCGGCAATAATTATCCAGGCAAATCAGGGCGATTTGATTACTGCCGCTTCCGCGGGAAAAGTGATTTCCGTATTTTCTGACCCGCAGATTGGAAACGGTGTTACCATGGAATTAGGCGGCGGTTATGAGGTCACCTATGGGCAGCTCACCAATATCCTTGTGTCAGAGGGAAGCTATGTGGCGACAGGCGATGTGATTGCGGAGGTTGCCGCTCCCACGAAGTATTTCAGCGTGGAGGGAACCAATGTATACTTTAAGCTGACCAAGGACGGCGAGCCGGTTAATCCTATGACCAAGCTGAGCTGAGATACTTTGCAGATTTAGTTAATCGTTTCTGCTGCCACGGGCGGCATAACAGGAAGGTTTATAATTATGTTATATATTGTTGGCGGTAAAATACTGACCATGGCGGGCTTTGTCTGGGAAAAGGGATATCTTTGCATTGAAAATGGAAAAATAAAGGAACTGGGGCCTATGACAGATGGAGCCCCTTTTCCTTTGCCTGAGGATGCGGAGGTAATTAACGCTTTGGGCTGTCTGGTGATGCCGGGGCTTATCGAGGCCCACTGTCATATGGGAATTACTGAGGAAAAAAAGGGAATGGAAGGGGACGACTGTAATGAGACGGTTAATCCAATCACTCCTTATCTTCGCTCCATAGATGCAATCAATCCAATGGACGCGGCCTTTGACGACGCACTTAAGGCGGGAATCACCTCCGCCATGATAGGGCCGGGCAGCGCCAATGTGGTGGGCGGAACCTTTTCCTTTGTAAAGACGCATGGAAGAAGCATTGACGAGCTTATTGTGCTTGCCCCGGCGGCTATGAAGGTCGCTTTCGGGGAGAATCCAAAGGTGAATTATTCCGGGCAGGGAACGTCCCCGGCTACCAGAATGGCAATTGCGGCAATGCTTCGGGAGGAGCTGTTTAAGGCAAGGCAGTATTTTAAGAAAAAGCGCGCCGGAATGAATCCTGAGGATGAAGATTTCAGATATGAATGCTGGATTCCCGTGTTTGAGAGGAAAATTCCGTTGAAAGCCCATGTGCACCGGGCGGACGACATTCAGACCGCAATCCGTATTGCAAAGGAGTTTGACCTTGATATGACTCTCGACCATTGCAGCGAGGGCCATCTGATTGCGGAGGTCATCAAAAGAGCCGGATTTCCGGCAATCGTAGGGCCGGATCTGGCAAGTCGGAATAAGATAGAGGTTCAGAATATGGCGTTTAAAACCATCGGAATCTTAAACAAGGCCGGCGTAAAGACGGCAATCACCACAGACCATCCGGTATCCCTTATCCAGTCGCTCCCTGTCTGCGCCGGGCTGGCAGTGAAATCAGGGCTTGACGAGATGGAGGCCTTAAAGGCTATCACCATTTATCCGGCACAAATATGCCGGACAGACCACAGGGTGGGCTCTCTGGAGATTGGAAAAGATGCGGATGTCGTTATTTTTGACGGTTCCCCCTTAAAAGTCGAGACAAAAGCACTGTGTACCATAATAGAAGGTAAAATTGTCTATGCGGACGACACTTTCTCTTTACCTCATCATGAGAAAACTGTATAATAGAAAAAAGCAGAAATGCTCGGCGCAGTTCAGTCGAGCATTTTTTGCAAGGAGAGAGGCAGTAAATTCTCTTTTGCCGGATAAAACGGGGATGTAAAATAATAGAGGAATCAAAGCGGCAGCCGGGAAAATTTGCGGGCAGGAAAGCAGAATCTTCCAGGGGGCTGCCGACAGATGCGGGAAACGAGGAAAAGTATGAAGGTTGTAGTGTTAGCGGGCGGAATCAGTACAGAAAGAGACGTATCCTTGAGCTCCGGCGCCATGATTTACCGGGCGTTAAAGGAAAAGGGACATGACGCAATTCTTCTGGATGTATATCTGGGGTACGAAGATGAGTGGAAGAACGATTCGGATATGTCGGGTGTGTTTGGACTTGACAGGGACTGGGCAAAGGATATGGGACTGGTCACGGAGAAAAATCCCGATATCGGGCAGATTAAAGCCATGCGCCACGACGGGGAGAAAAATTTCTTCGGTCCCAATGTGATAAAGCTTTGTCAGGCGGCGGATGTGGTGTTTCTTGCGCTGCACGGGGAGAACGGAGAAAACGGTAAGGTGCAGGCATGCTTTGACCTTATGGGTATCAGATACACTGGAACGGACTATGTGAGCTCCGCTCTTGCCATGGATAAGGGACTCTCCAAGGAACTGTTTTTTTATCATGGGATTCCCACGCCTGCCAGCGTATGCGTTAAGAAGGAGGATTACGCAAAACACGCAGAAGCCGGAGAAGAAATTTCTTTTCCATGTATTGTGAAGGCATGCTGCGGCGGTTCCAGCGTCGGGGTCAGTATTGCAAGGACAGAGGAGGATTATGAAAAGGCGCTTGAAGAGGCGTTTAAGTACGATAAAGAGGCTCTTGTGGAGCAGTATATCGAAGGTCGGGAATTTTCAGTGGGAGTTATGGCCGGGAAGGCGCTGCCGGTAATCGAGATTGCGCCGATAAACGGATTTTATGATTATAAAAACAAGTATCAGCCCGGCGCCACGGTGGAAACCTGCCCGGCGCAGATTTCCCAGGAGAAAACGAAAGAAATTCAAAGATATGCGGAGCAGGTGTTTTGTGTGCTCCGGTTAAAGAACTATGCAAGAATGGACTTTATGATGAATGAGGCGGGGGAGGTATTTTGTCTGGAGGCAAATACGCTTCCGGGGATGACGCCTACCTCTCTGCTGCCCCAGGAGGCTGCCGCTGTGGGAATCGGGTTTGGGGAGCTTTGCGAGGAGATTATGAGGAATGCGCTGTAAATTAGTGATTGAAAGTGAGAAATTTTATGAAAAATTTGACTTTGATGAATATAGCGAAGGCTTGTAGCGGAACTTTGTATAATATGGGCAGTTTTGAATGGGATGCTCAGCAAAGGGAAGCGGAGGCTTCCTGTGTGGTGATTGATTCGCGGAAGGTGGAGAGAGGCGGGGTTTTTATTGCCACGAGGGGAGAAAAGGTTGACGGGCATTCTTTCATATCGGATGTGGCAAAGAAGGGGGCTCTTGGTGTCGTCTGTGAGGAGCTGCCGGAAGATTGTGAGGTTCCCTGTATTCTTGTAAAGGATTCCTTTCAGGCTTTAAAGGAGATTGCGGAGTATTACAGAAAGCAGTTGGATGTCAGGGTTGTGGGGATTACGGGAAGCGTGGGGAAGACCAGTACCAAGGAATTTATTGCGGCTGTGCTTTCCGTAAAGTATAAGGTTCTCAAAACCATCGGGAATTTTAATAATGAAATCGGACTTCCCCTTACGGTGCTTTCCATAAGAGAGGAGCATGAGCTGGCCGTCCTTGAAATGGGCATCAGCGATTTTGGGGAGATGCATCGTTTGAGTAAGATAGCAAGGCCGGATATCTGTGTGATGACGAATATCGGCAGGTGTCATCTGGAAAATCTGGGAAGCCGGGAGGGGATATTTAAGGCGAAATCGGAAATCTTTGATTTTATGAACCCTGATGGATATGTTTTTGTGAATGGCGACGACAATCTTCTAGCAAATATTCAGCAGAAGGGCAATCACAAGGCGGTGCATTTCGGACTGAATCCCTCGAATGAAATCTATGCCAGCGGCGTGACGGGGCGGGGATTGTTTGGCTCTCATGCCATGCTTCATATAAAGCTGGAGAATCAGTCGATGGAAATCTTTCCGGCGGAAATTCCACTTCCGGGCGGTCATATGGTTTTAAATGCGCTGGCGGCAGCAGGCGTGGGTATGCAGCTTGCTCTTACAGCGGAAGAAGTAAAAAGAGGGATTGCAGAGGTGGAAGAAGTAAGCGGACGGGGTAATGTAGTGACTCTGTCCGACTATACTTTGATAGACGGAAGTTATAACGCAAATCCGGAATCCATGCGGGCGGCTGTCGGGCTCCTTATTCTGGCACAGGGAAGAAAGGTGGCAGTGCTGGGGGATATGTTTGAGCTGGGAGAGAAGGAAGAAGAACTTCACGCCGAAGTAGGGGCTTATGCGCAGGAGAAAGAAATTGACGTTTTGATTTGCGTGGGCAGGCTTTCAAAAAATATGTACGAGGGTGCGTTAAGCAGCAGAAAAGAAAAAGAGGCGGAGGTTTATTATTTTGAGAGCAGAGATGAAATGCTTTCAGAGCTTCCGGGTCTTCTTAAAAAGGGCGATACCATACTGGTAAAGGCTTCTCATGGAATGCACTTTGAAAAAGTAGTAGAATTTTTGCAAAAAGAAGGCAGGTAACTAAAAACCTGCTTCTTCTTTTATCTTAAAATAAGATTCCTTTATGATATTCTGGGTATAAGCGCCGATTCGCTTCTGGTCCTCCTTTGGAAGCTCTTTGATATAGATGGGTCTGCCGTATTCAAGAATCACTTTGGTTTTCCTGATTTTGGGAAGATGGTCCTCAAAAATATCTGCGGAGTTATAAATGGTCATGGGAATAATAGGGCATCCTGTTTTTGACGCAATCTTAAAGCTTCCCTCGTGAAATTCCATAAAAGTGTGGTTTACTCTGTTTCTGGTACCCTCCGGGAAAATACAGATGGAAATACCGGACTTTACCTTATCGATAGCGGTCAGGATGATTTTCAGGCCCTGCTTTAAATCGTTTCTGTCAAGAAACAGGCAGTGGAGATTTTTCATCCAGTTTACCAGCGAGGGATATCTGAGCATTTCTTTTTTGGCGATATAACCGGTAGGGCGCGGAACACGGACATAAGTGATCAGGATATCGAAGTAACTTCTGTGATTCCCTATATAAAGGACAGGCTCGTCTTTTGGCACGTTTTCCTCCCCTTTTACGATAACGTCCGTTCCGGCAATGAAAAGTACCACCCTGAAAGCCCAGTTTACAATGGCAAGGGAGCTTCTGCTTTTAAGGTCCATATTAAACTTGCCGATAATCCATTCCGCAATTAAAAGGGGAATACTGAAAATGAGGAATAAAATGACGAATGTGGCGACTAAAATAAATCGAATCATGGTAAATGACGTTTCCTTTCAGGTAATATTCAGACTCTTAATAGTATAAGGGATAAGAGGGTTTTTGGCAATAGCTGGACTTCCCGTGTAAACTCTGATAAAATAACAAAGGACAGCGGGGTCGGCTAAAGCGGCTTTGGACAGAAAGAGGAAAATGAAAATGGATAAAATTGCAGTCTTGATTCCATGCTATAATGAAGAAAAAACCATTGCCAAGGTAATACGGGACAGCAGGCAGGCCCTGCCGGAGGCAGTAATTTATGTATATGACAACAATTCCACGGACAAAACAGGGGAAATTGCCAGAGAGGAAGGAGCAGTCGTACGGAAGGAGTATATGCAGGGGAAAGGCAACGTCATCCGGCGTATGTTCCGTGAAATAGACGCACAGTGCTATATCATGGTGGATGGCGACGACACCTATCCCATGGAATTTGCGCCTGCCATGGTGGACAAGGTTCTTCATCACAATGCGGATATGGTGGTGGGGGACAGGCTTTCCTCCACCTATTTTGAAGAAAACAAACGACCCTTCCACAATATGGGAAATTCCCTGGTGAGGGCCAGCATCAACCGTCTGTTTGGCTGTGAAATCAAGGATATTATGACAGGCTTCCGGGCGTTCAGCTATGGATTTGTAAAAACCTTTCCGGTGCTCTCGAAGGGATTTGAAATTGAAACGGAAATGACAATCCACGGGGTTTACAACCACATGCAGATTGAAAACGTGGTGGTAGAGTACAGGGACAGGCCGGAGGGGAGCGAGTCGAAATTAAACACCTATTCCGACGGCTTTAAGGTTCTTGGCATGATTTTCCGGCTCTATCGGGATTACAAGCCCTTTGGATTTTTCAGTATCCTGGCGCTGGTGTTGGCGGCGGCGGCGGTTCTTTTCTTTATTCCGGTGCTGTTGGAGTATTTTGCAACAGGACTGGTTCTGAAATTCCCGACGCTGATTGTCTGTGGCTTTGTTATGATGGCGGCGATTCAGTCTTTTTTTGCAGGACTCATTTTATCGAATATGGCTCTGAAAAACCGGCGGGATTTTGAGTACCGTCTGACGCTGGTATGCGAGAAGGAAGAGCGCAAGAGAGGGCAGTATAATTGAAAAAATTAATTTCACGGTGGTATGTGGTAATTACGGCAGGCTTCCTGCTGTTTGCGGGGCTTGTGTTTTTTATCTGCGGAGAAAAAAGTGTGATAGCGGTTCACGACAATCTGGATTTGTTCATCCCTCAGTTTCAGATGATGAAGGATACGGGTACTTTTTTCAGTCACGGGAAAGATGTGCCATTTCTCGGAGGTATCAGCAGAGACGTGCTTCCGTCGGAGTTTTACCTGTACACGGTTTTATATATGCTTTTACCGGCTTATCCGGCTTATGTTATCGGGTACCTGCTCAAAATAGTCATAGCGGTTTTTTCCTGCATTCTGCTTGCAGGGGATGTCTGCGGGGAAAATTACGAGGCGTATAAGCCTCTGGCGTGGGTTTTGGGACTGTCCTACGGCGCTCTCAATGTGTTCCCGGCCTTTGGAATCCCTTTTGCCTCCATTCCCCTTGCCCTCTGGCTTCTCCTCAGAATCTACAGGGAACCAAAAATCAAATGGTACGTTTTTTTGTTTTTTTATCCGATGCTTTCCTATTTTTCCTATTTCGGGCTTTTTATCCTTGCTTACATGTCCCTTGCGTTTCTCTGGCTGTGGATAAGGGACAAAAAATTTCCGGGAAGGATTCTTCCGGCCATCTGCATTCTTTCAGCGGGGTGCATTGCCTGTGAATACAGACTGTTCGGAACAATGCTTTTTGGAGATGAAGAGACTATCCGTACCACCATGGAAGCGGGAAGCTTAACGGCGGGAGAGATTATAACGACAATCGGTGAAGTGTTTGCAAAGGGAATGTTTCATGCGGAGAGTGTGCATACATATCTGGTACTGCCGGTTTGCATTTTGTACTTTTTTTATCTGAATATATCCTATCTTAGGAATAAAAACAGCAAAGGTATTTTTCATGATTTATATAATCTGGTGATGCTGATAATTGTTTTCAACAGCGCGGTTTATGGGATTTATTATTGGGAAGGCTTCCGGGGACTGGTGGAGAAGCTGTGTCCGCCGCTTACCGGCTGGCAGTTTAACCGAACGGTATTTTTCAGCCCGTTTTTATGGTATGCGGCATTTTTTCTGGTTTTGAAGCGGCTGTATGAAAGCCGCAGCCATCAAAAGGTGATGAAAGCCGCTGCCAATCTGCTGGCTGTTGCGGCACTGCTTCTTATTGTGCTGACAAACACCCGTTATAATGATTTGTACCACACCTGCCTTGACCAGGCTTACCGCCTTGCAAAAGGCGCACCTTCAAACCAGCTTGGTTTCGGGGAGTTTTATTCCGAAGGATTGTTTGAAGAGGCAAAAGCAGATATTGGTTATGAGGGTGAGTGGTCCGCCGCGTACGGATTTTATCCGGCGATTCTGGAGTATAACGGAATTGCAACCCTGGACGGTTATCTGGGATTTTATTCTCAGGATTATAAGGAAGCCTTCCGCAAAATAATTGCGCCGGCTCTTGAGCGGGTGGAGGAGAGCAGAGAATACTTTGACACCTGGGGAGCAAGAGCCAGCCTTTACTCAGGGACAGATATTTCCATCGTCAGCGCTACCCGGGATTACCACGTGACGGATAATGAAATTTATATCGATACAGACGCTTTTAAAGCGCTTGGGGGAAGGTATATTTTTTCCAGAATCGAACTGAGTAATGATAAGGAATCAGGCCTTGCATTGATTGGGAGTTACACCCACAAGAAATCGCCATATAGCCTGTATGTTTACAAGGCTATTTAAAATCATTGCGGAACTATATATGTAGAGCCTTCCAGTACACAGTTCAGGAGGGAAATGTTTCTGAAGGAGGCCTTATAAAAACGCCAGCACCTGGCGAGGTATTTTCGAGCCTGGTACTGCTGCGTTTTTATAGAGCGAGAGCATGCCGACAAAGAAACATCTCCCTCCCTGAACGTCACCTGAAAGAACACATTATCCAGAGACCCTAATCCGCATAAACCCCCTTCTTATACTTCGCAATCGCACTCTGAATCCGCTCATTGGGATTGAGCAAATCGCTGATAGAGGCATCATGGTTCAACGTATCGATAATATAGGCAATATACTTACTCATATCGCAGTCAATATACCATTCGCGTTCAAGAAGCTCCGGCGTCTGGTAAACCAGATTGGTGGTCAGAACCCTGTCGATAATGCCGCTTTCGTACATTTTATCAAATTTCTCAAGGCCGCTGGTAAACAGGCCGAAAGTTGCGCAGATGAAAATCTTGTTTGCCTTTCTTTCCTTAAGAGCGGTTGCAACCTCCAGAACGCTTTCACCGGAAGAAATCATATCGTCGATAATCACCATATCCTTCCCCTCAACAGAGGTTCCGAGAAATTCATGGGCGACAATGGGATTGCGTCCGTTTATGATACGGGTATAGTCCCGTCTCTTATAAAACATTCCCATATCCAGTCCCAAAACGTTTGCAATATAAATAGCGCGGGACATACCGCCCTCGTCGGGGCTGATAACCATCATATGATCGGAATCAATATTCAGGTCGGGAACATGCTTTAGCAGGCCCTTAATAAACTGATAAGCGGGCTGGACAGTCTCAAATCCGTGCAGAGGAATTGCATTCTGTACCCTGGGGTCATGGGCGTCAAAGGTAATGATATTGTCAACTCCCATATCAACCATTTCCTGAAGGGCAAGAGCGCAGTCAAGAGATTCCCTGGCGGTTCTTTTATGCTGTCTGCTTTCATACAGATAAGGCATTATTACGGTAATACGTCTGGCCTTTCCCCCTACGGCAGCGATGATTCTTTTTAAATCCTGATAGTGGTCGTCCGGCGACATATGATTGAGATGACCGCACAGAGGATAAGTCAGGCTGTAGTTGGTAACATCCACAAGCAGATAGAGGTCGGTTCCACGGACGGATTCTAAAATCATTCCCTTGGCTTCTCCGGAGCCAAAACGCGGAACCTTTGCCTTTAAAATGTAGGAATCTCTCTGATATCCGGCAAAAGCAAGGCTTTCCTTGTGCTCGCTCTCACGGGCAGTACGCCATCTTACAAGGTAGTTGTCCACTTTTTCCCCGAGAGTTTTGCATCCTTCAAGGGGAATCATTCCAAGGGAGCCGACGGGTATTGTTTCCAGGTTTCTTTTTTCTTCACGTTGAGACATAAAAAGTACCTCACTTTCTGTTTTGAAGTCTTTTTTGCAGCATCCGGATATCAGGTCCGGTAAATTTACACAGGTTGTAATGACTGGTTATTCGGGAAAAAACCCTGTCCGAATAACGGTTCCGCACGTCCTCCAAAGATAAATTAGTAGAAATCAGAGTAGAGCGCTTGTTAAGATGACGTTCATTTAAGAGAGAAAATAAAACAGAGGGCGCTATATTTTTAGTGAATTCCGTTCCCAAATCATCAATGATGAGCAAATCACAATCACTTAGATTTTCACAGGAATCCACAGTATTATCTTTATTTTTATAATCGAATATATTTTTGGATAAAATTTCAAAGAGACCGGCCGCACTGAAATAGATAACGGAGTGTCCGTTTTCTATTAATTCTTTAGCGATACAGCCGGACAAAAAAGATTTGCCTGTACCTACTGTACCATAAAAAAATAAATTATGGTAGTCAGAATCAAAGGTTTCTATGAATTTTCTGCATTCGGACACTGTCTTTTGAAAGCGTTCCAAATCTTCTCCCTGGTAGTATTCAAAAGACAGGGTGTTGAAATTTTCTTTTTCCAGCACATCGCTGATACCGGACTGTTCATAAAGGAGATGAATGACAGCCTGTTTAAAGCAATGGCATTTCTGCCCGTTTATATAACCTGTATCCCTACAGTCCGGGCAGCTGTAGATGCCGGAAAGATAATCGGAAGGGTATCCTGCTTTGGCAAGAAGGAGCTGTTTTTTTGAGATAAGCCGGCTTATGGCGTCTCTCAAATCCTTTAGCGCAGAGTCGTCGCCGGAAAGCAGCTTTTTCCCCTGGGTAACAGAAAGAGACGCAACGGAATCCGATAGCTCGCGGTATCCCTCTACATGCTCAAAAATATACGCCTTGCGCTCTTCCAAAAGATGTCGGTTTCTGCTTTGTCTGTCTTCGTATTCCCGCATGATAGCATCATACTGAGAGTTCGTTAGCGCCACTGTCGTTCTCCTTATGTATCGTCACTAATTACTCAGAATTTCCTGTTCGAGGGCTTCAAAGTCATAGTCGGTATGCATAAACTGATTAAAAGCTCCTGCAGCATTTCCCTGAGGCTTCAAGCTGCTTTTATTTTTAGCGTAAGCGTCGTCCAACTGTCTGATATCCGCTTTGCTGCGGACATTTTTTTTGTGCCAGCTGGTGAGAATACTGTCTGCATATTCAAAACGGTGCTTGTCCGTAGCCATGACGGTCCGGGAGCAGGCTTCCGAAATAATATCCTGTGAAAACCCGTATTCCTTCATCCATTTGCTGGCAAAGTCGGCCTCGATTTTCGTTGGTGTTCCTGACTTTCCAAGGGATTTCATGATAGTATAAACTGTTTTGTCATATTTACCTGCAAGCTTTGCCGCCTGCTTTGGAGTGGTAATATTCTCCTGTGCCCAGCTTATGGCAACCTTTTCTATGTATCGGAAATCCTTCTTCCCTTTATCGACACAGTATTGAATCAGATAATCAATTAAATCCTCCGAAAAGCCAAGCCTGTCGGAAAAGAAAAGGATGGTATTGATTTCGGAAGGACTTAAAGGCTTTCCTATATACTGCTCCGCAACAAAAAGAAGCTGGGAGATTTCCTCATTATTTTTAAATTCCTTTAATTCGTCGGCACTGTAACTGGGTTTTACAAATTCAGGCTTTTGTCCGGAGGTGTCTGTTTTGGCGGGAAGCTTTACCACAGAAGCCAGAACCGCCGTGTCCTTGCCTGATTTTTTTGAAACATCCAGAAGCTGAACGCCGGAAATATTTTTGGAATCATCATATTCTAAAGAAAGAAGATGATTCTTTTCCCAGTATTTCAGAGCCCGCACAACATCCTTTTCCGTGTGGTTAAACTGGTCGGCCATATCGGAAATACTGGTGGTAAGCCCGGCTCCCGTCACCCGGAGAAGATACAGATAAATTTTCAGCTGGGCGTCGTTGGCGTCTTTCATGTATTCGTCTATAAAGACGTTTGAAACAATAGTAATATCGGTATAATTTTCCTGATAAACATTAAAACGCCCCATAAAACGACCCCCGTATGATACTGTTTCCAAAGTGAAAGCAAGGCTCATTATAACACAGGTATTCTGAAAATGAAATAGTAAAAATTTCAGAAAAACCAGTATTTTCAAGGGTTTGAGAGGACTGACTACCCATGTGGAAAGTGTGGAAAATGTGGAAAACTATCGGTCAAGAAGATTTTCTCCAATGTTTACAACGTTTCCCGCACCCATAGTTATCAACAGGTCGCCGGGCTGGCAGTTCTCATATAGAAAATTTTCAATTTCCTTAAACGAAGAAAAGTAATAACAATTTTTATTAAGGGGCTTTATTTCTTCTAAAAGGTTACGGGAGCTTATGCCCAGGTCGTCGGTTTCACGGGCGGGATAAATATCAGTCAGCACCACATAATCCGCAACAGAAAGAGCTTTTGCAAAGTCCTTCATTAAGGCTTTGGTGCGGGTATAGGTATGAGGCTGGAACACACACCAGAGAGACTTGCGGGGATAATTTATCGCAGCGGCTAAGGTTGCGGTAATTTCTGTAGGGTGATGCGCATAATCATCTATTATAGTGGTTCCGTTCATCATGCCCTTATACTCAAAGCGGCGCTCCGTACCGTGAAAATCAGTTAATGCGCTGCGCGCCACGGAAAAATCAACGGATAAAAGGTCGGCGACAGCGAAGGCGGCTATTGCATTATAAACATTATGAAGTCCGGGAACGCCCAGGGTAACAGCCTCCCTGGAATTCCTTGTCACAAGAAGAAAGCCGGCGTTGCCGTTTTCATCATAGGTAATCTGTTCGGGATGATAGTCATATTCGGAGGTGCTGCCGAAGGTGACAACCTTACAGGACAAGTCCTTTAAAATGATATCGGCTCCGGGGATTTCTCCGTTGATAATTAAAGTGCCGTCAGAGGGAATCAGCTTTGCAAACTCATGGAAGGAATTTAAGATATCGTCAATATCCTTAAAAAAGTCCAGATGGTCTTCCTCCACGTTGAGAATAACGCCCACCTTCGGATAAAAGCTCAAAAAGCTGTTGGTATATTCGCAGGCCTCCGTCACAAATAAATCGGAGTGGCCTATGCGGAAATTTCCTCCGATGGCCTTTAAGATGCCGCCAATAGAAAGCGTGGGGTCGGTGTCCGCCTTCAGGAGAATTTCTGAGATCATGGAAGTGGTGGTGGTTTTCCCGTGAGTACCGCTGATGGCAATGGGAACCGCATAGTTTTTCATCATCTGGCCTAAGAGCTGCGCACGGGTAAGGGATGGTATCCCCATTTTTTTCATGGCGGCGTATTCGGGATTGTCGGGATGGATGGCGCTTGTGTAGACCACAAGGTCAATATCGTTGCCAATATTTTCCGCCTGCTGGCCATAGTGGATGAGCGCGCCCTTACTTTCAAGAAGCTCCGTAAGGGATGATTTTTGGGAGTCGGAGCCGGAAACGGTAAACCCCTTTTCCAGAAGAATTTCCGCCAGCCCGCTCATGCTGATGCCGCCGATTCCTATGAAATATATATGTTCAGGATGAGTAAAGTTTAACTGATACATGAGAAAACCCTCCGCTAATACAATAGTCTTGACCTAATTATATAAAATTACACAGGAAAAACCAATGACATTTTTAATAAACATTCACTTTTGGAAAAACCTATGATATACTATTCATACAAATTATAAACGTTACATACATCGTAATATAAAAATATTTCTTATTAAGATATAGTATTGAATACATGGGGGGACAGTATGATTAAAAAGGAAATGATTGCCATGCTGTTAGCGGGCGGTCAGGGAAGCCGGTTGGGAGTATTGACATCCAAGGTCGCCAAACCCGCAGTATCTTTCGGGGGGAAGTACCGTATTATTGATTTTCCGCTCAGTAACTGCATTAATTCAGGAATAGATACAGTTGGGGTCTTGACACAATATCAGCCTTTGCGGTTAAATACACATATCGGAATCGGTATTCCCTGGGACCTGGACAGGAATATCGGCGGCGTGACGGTTCTGCCGCCCTATGAGAAAACAATCAACAGCGAATGGTATACCGGAACAGCCAACGCCATTTACCAGAATCTGGAATATATGGAAAGCTTTCATCCTGAATATGTCCTGATTCTTTCAGGCGACCATATATACAAGATGGACTATGAAGTTATGCTGGGGTTTCATAAGGAAAAGAACGCTGAAGTGACAATAGCCGTTATGCCTGTGCCCATGGAGGAGGCCAGGCGTTTTGGAATTATGATTACCGATGAGAACAGGAGAATAACCGATTTTGAGGAAAAGCCTGCCAATCCCAGGAGTAATCTTGCATCCATGGGTATTTATATATTTAACTGGAAAACATTAAGGGAAGCATTGCTTACAAACGCACAGCAGCCGGGACTTGACTTCGGTAAGCATATCATTCCCTACTGCCATGGCAAGGGAGATTCGCTCTATGCCTATGAGTTTAACGGGTACTGGAAGGATGTGGGAACCTTAAATTCCTATTGGGAGGCCAATATGGAATTGATTGACATTGTTCCTGAATTCAACCTGTATGAGGAGTACTGGAAAATCTACACCAAAAGTGAAATTCTGCCGCCGCAGTATATTGCCGACGGTTCCGTAGTGGAAAGGAGCATTATAGGGGAAGGCTCCGATATTTACGGACAGGTATATAATTCTGTAATCGGCTGTGGTGTTACGATTGGAAGGGACACGATTGTCAGGGATTCTATTATCATGAATAATACACGAATAGGGGAGGGATGCGAACTCTACAAAGTGATAGCGGCGGAAAATGTCAAAATTGAAAATCATGTAAAAATGGGATTTGGGGAGGAAGTGCCTAATGAAACCGACCCGCACATCTACAGCGACGGCATTGTTACGGTGGGTGAGACGAGCGTGATACCGGAGGGCGTCACGGTGGGTAAGAATACCTGTATATTCGGAGTAACATCAAGAGAAGACTACACGGACAATTATCTTGCGGGCGGAAAAATATTGATTAAGGCAGGTGATGAGCATTGAGAGCGATAGGTATCATATTAGCGGGCGGAAGCAGCTACAGAATGAAAGAGCTTTCCCAGAAGAGAGCCGTTTGCGCAATGCCTGTTGCGGGAAGCTACAGAAGCATTGACTTTGCTTTAAGCAATATGACCAACTCCCATATCCAGAAGGTGGCGGTGTTCACGCAGTATAACGCCGGCAGTTTAAACGAGCATTTGAATTCTTCCAAGTGGTGGGATTTTGGACGCAAACAGGGCGGTCTGTATGTGTTTACTCCGGCTGTCACAGCCGAAGGAAGCTTCTGGTACAGAGGGACGGCGGACGCCATTGCGCAAAATCTTTCTTTCCTCAAAAATTGTCATGAACCATATGTGGTAATCACCTCAGGGGACTGTGTCTACAAAATGGACTACAATAAGCTGTTAGAATACCATATCGACAGGAAGGCGGATATCACTGTAGTCTGCAAGGACATGGGTGAAAATGCCAGTGTGGAGCGGTTCGGGACAGTTAAGATGAACGAGGAAGGCCGTATTGAGGAATTTGAAGAAAAGCCGGTAATGGCGAAGTCCAACACCATTTCCTGTGGTATTTATGTTATCAGAAGGCGTCAGCTGATAGAAATGATAGAAAAAAGCGCACAGGAGGAGAGATATGATTTTGTCAAGGATATTTTAATCCGCTACAAAAACATGAAAAGAATCTATGGGTATAAAATGAAGGATTACTGGAGGAACATAGCGTCTGTGGAAGACTATTTTGATACCAACATGGACTTCCTTAAGGCAGAAACAAGAGATTACTTTTTTAAACAGTATCCGGATATTTATTCCAAAGTGGATGATTTGCCGCCGGCAAAGTATAACGCGGGGGCAAGAATCAAAAACAGTCTTATTTCAAGCGGCTGTATTGTAAACGGGGTCGTGGAGGACTCTGTTATCTTCAAGAAGGCTTATATCGGAAATAACTGTTATATCAAGAATTCCATTATTTTAAATGATGTGTATATCGGAGACAACACTCACATTGACAATTGCATCGTAGAAAGCCGTGATACAATCAGAGCGAATTCTTATCATGCAGGAACTGACGGCATTAAGATTGTGCTGGAAAGAAACAACAGATATGTTATTTAATTAAGTATGCGTCTGCAGGCACCGGGGTTTGTACATAATATAAAAGGACGAACTTAAGGGGGACTGAATATGCAAATTACAGATGTACGAGTGAGGAAAATCACGAAAGAAGGCAAGATGCGCGCCATTGTTTCAATTACCATTGATGAAGAATTTGTGATTCATGATATTAAAGTCATAGAGGGAGATAAAGGGCTGTTTATAGCAATGCCGAGCAAAAAGGCAACGGATGGGGAATACAGAGATATCGCCCATCCGATTAACTCGGAAGCCAGGGAAAAAATCCAGAAAATTATTCTGGAGAGGTATGAGGATGCGGCAGCAGAGCCGGAGTAGAACAGCAAACGCAGTCGCGTTTCGCAAGACTGCTTATTTTAATAAAAGTGAGTTGAAAACTTTTCAAGGGTTGTCGTAAAGCGGCAACCTCTTTTTTTGTGCGGGCCGGCATGGGCACAGGGAAAGAAATTTTCCTGCCGGCCATTCTGTACTCGATTTTTGAAAAGAAGTATGCTATTATGGCACTGATTATTGAAAGATGAGAGGAAAAAGAAATGTTTCTTATAGCAGGACTTGGAAATCCCAAAAGGGAATATGATAATACCAGACATAATATCGGGTTTGACATGATAGACGCAATGGCGGAAAAGTACCATATTTCTGTCAGGAATATTAAAAACCGGGCCATGACAGGACAGGGAATCATTAACGGACAGAAAGTGATACTGGTAAAACCGCTTACCTTTATGAATTTAAGCGGCGAGAGCATCCGTCCCCTTGTGGACTACTATAAGATAGACGCGGGACGGGAGCTGATTGTGGTTTCGGATGATATTAATCTGCCGGCCGGCCAGATACGAATCAGGAAGAAAGGAAGCGCCGGCGGGCACAACGGCCTTAAAAATATCATTGCTCAGCTTGGCAGCGAAGAATTTCAGAGAATACGGATTGGCGTGGGAGGGAAGCCGGAAAATTATGATTTGGCGGATTACGTGCTGGGACATTTTACAAAGGAAGAAAAATCCCTGATGGAAAAGACGGTCTCCATGGCTGTGGAAGCGGCGGAGCTGATGCTTATGGGGGATACGGATAAGGCAATGAACGAGTATAATCGAAAGGCAGAAAAGGCATGAGAGTGTTGACGGCCCCCCTTGAGGAACTGGGGGAATTTGAAGAAATTAAAAGGAAACTGCAGGAAAGTACGGCCCACGCGGCTCTGACCGGCTGTGTGGAATCCCAGAAGCTTCATATGGTATACGGCCTTGGCGGCGGCTTCCGGAACAGGCTCATTGTCACCTTCAGCGATTTACGGGTGAAAGAACTGATGGAGGACTATCGCTTTTATGATAAAAACGCGGTGGCATATCCGGCCAGGGATTTGATTTTTTATCAGGCCGACGTTCACGGAAACCAGCTTGTAACAGAGAGAATCAAGTGCCTGCGGCGGATGCTGGAGGGGAAACCGGTTACGGTAATTACCACTTTCAGCAGCCTTATGGCTCCTCAGATTCCGCTTTCGGCCTGGAAGGAGCACCTGCTTTCCGTCAGCGTCAAAGGACAGGCGGACGAAAGAGAGCTTGCGCAGCGGCTGGTGAATATGGGATATGAAAAAATCTATCAGGTGGAAGCGCCCGGGCAGTTCAGCATCCGGGGCGGGATTGTGGATATTTTTGACCTGACGGAGGAAAATCCCTACCGAATCGAGCTTTGGGGGGACGAGGTGGATTCCATCCGAAGTTTTGACGTTTTAAGCCAGCGTTCCCTGGAAAAGCTTTCCGGCGTTACGATTTATCCGGCGGGTGAAATGCTGCTTTCTGATAAGCGGCTGAAAGCCGGAATGGATAAGATTGAAAAAGAGGGAAAGGCGTTTGCGGAAAAGCTTCGGAAAGATTTTCATACCGAGGAAGCCCACAGAGTGGAAGAACAGACGGGAGAGCTTTTGGAGCAGGTTTATGAATTCCGCAATCTTCTGAATCTTGACGCTTATGTTCATTATTTTTATGAGGATACCGTGTCCTTTCTTGATTTGTTTGACAGGAGTAAAACCTGCGTTTTTGTGGATGAACCGGCCAGAGTGAAAGAACACGCCGACGCGGTGGAACTGGAATTTCGGGAAAGTATGGCGCATCGTCTGGAAAAAGGCTATCTGCTTCCCGGACAGATGGATTTGCTCTATTCCGTGGAGGAGGTTGCGGCGAAAATGGAGCGGGGACGGACGGTTGCCCTGTCCGCTCTGGATGCAAAAAATCCGTTTTTTAGGGCCGACAGGAAAGCGGATATTCCGGTGAAAAGCATTTCTTCCTATAACAACAGCTTTGAAACCCTGATACAGGATTTAAAGCGCTACAAAAAGAACGGCTACAGGGTTCTTTTATTGTCAGGCTCCCGCACCAGAGCGGCGAGGCTGGCCGCAGATTTGCAGGAGCAGGAGCTGCCGGCTTTTTATACGGAAAATCCTGACAGAGAGCTGAAGGCCGGAGAAATTATGACCTTTTACGGCCGGGTTCTAAAGGGATTTGAATATCCCCTGCTTAAGTTTGCGGTGATTTCGGAAAGCGATATTTTCGGGGCCGATAAAAAGAAAAAGAAGAAGCGCAAAATTTACGAAGGAAGCAAAATCAATGATTTCAATGAGCTTAAGGTGGGGGACTACGTGGTTCATGAAAATCATGGATTGGGCGTTTACCGGGGCATAGAAAAAGTCGAGGTTGAGAAGGTCGTAAAGGACTATATCAAAATTGAGTATCAGGACGGCGGAAATCTGTACGTGCTTGCCACCGGCCTTGACGTTATTCAGAAGTACGCTTCCGCCGATGCCAAACGACCTAAGCTCAACAAGCTGGGGACACAGGAATGGAACCGTTCAAAGAAAAAAGCCCAGGAAGCCGCCGGAGAGGTGGCAAAAGATTTGGTGGAGCTGTATGCGGCCAGACAGAATAAAACCGGGTTCCAGTACGGGCCGGATACCGTGTGGCAGAGAGAGTTTGAGGAAATGTTTCCCTTTGAGGAGACGGAAGGACAGCTTCTTGCCATCACCTCCGCCAAAGAAGATATGGAGAGCACCCGGATTATGGATAGGCTCGTCTGCGGGGACGTGGGCTATGGCAAGACGGAAATCGCCATCCGGGTGGCTTTCAAGGCAGTGCAGGAGGGAAAGCAGGTGGTATATCTGGTTCCCACCACAATCCTTGCCCAGCAGCATTACAACACCTTTGTCCAGAGAATGAAGGATTTTCCTGTGCGCGTGGATTTGCTGTCCCGATTCCGTACCGCCTCGGAGCAGAAAAAGACCATTGAGGATTTGAAAAAAGGATTTGTGGATATTGTAATCGGAACCCACAGAGTGCTTTCCGCGGACGTCGTCTATAAGGATTTGGGGCTTCTCATCATTGACGAGGAGCAGCGCTTCGGCGTGCGCCACAAGGAAAAAATCAAGCAGATGAAGGAAAATGTGGATGTGCTGACGCTTACGGCAACGCCGATTCCCCGTACCCTTCACATGAGCCTTGTGGGGATTCGGGATATGAGCGTGCTTGAGGAGGCGCCAAACGACAGAATGCCCATCCAGACCTATGTGATGGAATACAACGAGGAGATGGTGCGGGAGGCCATTGTAAGGGAGCTGTCCAGAAAAGGACAGGTTTACTATGTCTATAACAGAGTAAATAATATTGCGGATATCGCGGCTGCTATCCAGAAGCTGGTGCCGGAGGCGGCGGTAGCATTTGCCCACGGACAGATGAACGAGCGTGAGCTTGAAAATATTATGTACGATTTTATCAGCGGAGAAATCGATGTACTGGTTTCTACCACAATTATCGAGACAGGACTGGATATTCCCAATGTAAACACCATCATTGTCCATGATTCCGACCGCATGGGGCTTTCCCAGCTCTACCAGCTAAGGGGGCGGGTAGGACGCAGCAACCGCACGGCCTATGCCTTTCTTATGTATAAGCGGGATAAGATGTTAAAGGAGATAGCGGAAAAGAGACTGTCCGCCATCAAAGAGTTCACGGAGCTTGGCAGCGGCTTTAAGATTGCCATGCGGGATTTGGAAATCCGCGGGGCAGGCAATTTATTAGGAGCAAGGCAGCACGGACATATGCAGGCCGTGGGCTATGATTTGTACTGTAAAATGCTGAATGAAGCGGTGAAAAACTTAAAGGGAATCAGTACGCGGGAGGACTTCAATACCACGGTGGATTTGGATGTGGACGCGTTTATTCCTCCGGCCTATATTGTCAATGAAATACAGAAGCTTGATATTTACAAGAGAATTGCCGGGATTGAAAATCAGGCGGAGTGCGACGATATGAAAGAGGAGCTTTTAGACCGCTTCGGGGCAGTACCCGGCGAGGTGGAGAATCTTTTCCGCATCGCCATGATTCGGGTGAGCGCCCACAGGCTTTATATGACGGAAGTAAGAGGCCGGGGCGGTGAAATCCGGTTTACCTTTAAGCCTGATGCAAGGATTATGCCGGAGAGAATCCCGGAAATACTCAAGATGTATGATAAACTGTCCTTTAACCATAAGGGAACGCCGTTTTTCCTGTTCCGGTATAAGAAGTGCGGAATGGTGGAGAAGGACGCCCAGATGCTGTTGAGCTTTACGGAGCAGCTATTGGTGTCGATGGGGAAGGTGCTGGTGGAGGAGGGCGCGCTTTAATTTAGCGCATAAGCCCTCCGGATTTTCTACAGGACATTTCTTTCCAGAGCAACCCGGCATCGTTTTTTATAACAGGCGATGCCGTACTTTAAAACATTTTGAAAGCCTTCCTCCTGAAAATGCCGTGCATAGTCAAGGCTTTCAATCTGCGCCAGCGCCTTCTGGCATTCAGATTCCAGATTGGCGCTGTGTGCGTACTTGACTTCTATGACAATTCCTATTTCATCCTCGTCGATTTCTATCTGGATATCACTGTAACCTTCGCCGGACTCCCGATTGGAATTTACATTCCAGGATGATTTGAAGCCAAGAATACCAAGAAGGATGCCATGATAGAAATTCTCCTTAGTGGGTTTGCTTACAAAGGTATCGCGGATACTGATAGTTTTTTTCAGATATTCTGTAAACTGTTTTTCCACGCTGGCGGCATCACCGCGCAGCAGTGCTTCGCAAAATGCATTTACCGCAGCGCCATCCTTTTGTGTGCTTTCCTTAAATAATTTCATTATCTGTCCGGTAAATATTTTACGGATTTCTCTGTTGGGAATCACAAGTTGAAACAGGTCATTCCCTGTTTTTCCGCGCTGGGTGAGATAGCCTGTAGTAAATAAAATACTCCAGACATTGTCAATGGAATCGTATAACTCTTTGTAGGTCAGTTCCTGATGGATTTCTTTTGTTACGGCTTCTCCGGCAATCAAACGTTCCACTTCGCCTCTGGCTGTAGCGGCATCTGTCATTGCGATAAATTTTTTCACAATATCATTGCCGCTGGTATTTGACCAGTAATTGTCGGGCTCGGCAGTTTTATCCCCGCGAAGCCTGTCGCAGTAACAGATTACATCCCATGGACAGTAAACATCCACAGCGCCGAAACGGTATCCGTCATACCATTCCTTTATCATATCATAGGACTGGCATAATTTATAATATTCCAGAAGGTTTCGCACCTCCTGATTCGTAAAACCGAAATATTCATCAAACTGCGCGTCAGCAACAGTAAGCACTTTCAGATTATTCAAACCGGTAAAAATGCTCTCCTTAGATATCCGCAGGCATCCTGTCAGCACGGCAAAATAAAGAGATTCATTTGTCTTTAATGCCTGGCTGAACATTTTATGGAGTAAAGTGACCATTTGGTCGTAATACCCCTTTTCATTAGCCTTGGCAAGGGGGACATCATATTCGTCAATCAGAATGATAACTTTTTGACCATAATGCTTGCCAAGAAGCAGGGATAAGGTCCGCAGACTTCCTGTAAGCACAGTTTCTGACATCTGAAAGACGCTGCTTTTATCTATTGAAGTCAACTGCTCATACATCTGTTTCTCCTTGTCAGTGAGCTTATCACTATCCAGAAGAAATTGAAATCGCATGGCTTCGCGGCCGGCTACAAGACACATCATATCAAATGCAGAGGCAAAGCATTCTCCGTCCACATCCTTCAGGCTGACCGAGATTACCGGGAATTTTCCCATATATTTTTCACAAATATCATTCTCCGTCGATATCTTCAGGCCATCAAATAATTCAGGAGTGCCGTCGATTTCAAAAAATGCTTTGAGCATACTCATATTCAGAGATTTTCCAAAGCGTCTGGGACGGGTAAAAAGAGTTACCTCGCTCCATTTATGGAGCAACTCGGAAATCAATCCTGTTTTGTCGATGTAATAAAAATTTTCTCTTCTGATTTTTTCAAAACTTTCTACTCCAACAGGGAGTTTCCTGATATTAGTATTCATACTTATCCTTTCACCTGCCATTTGTTGAAAGAATTACTTTCTTTTTTATTCTAACATCAGCTTACTTCAAAAGCAATGAATACACAATTGCTTAATTTAACGCATAAGCCCTCCGCACGATTTCCTCAATCCGTTCTTCCTCCACATAAATATTAGCAGGATTATATTTTTCAATTAAGTATATCATGGCCTCTTTGGAAGTGATTCCGCTGGAGGCTTTGATAATCCATTGGTGCTGGTCCTTCTCCAAAAGTTCGTAGGCGCCGCTTTCCTGCCAGAGAGGAGGCAGGCTCTCAAACTCCAGCTTCAGGGAAAATCCATCATTATACCTGGTACGGAAATCGTTAAGCGTGCCGTCAAAAAGCTTTTGTCCCTGGTCAATCATAATCAGCCTGTGGCATACTTCTTCAATATCATCCATGTCGTGTGTAGTCAGAATAATGGTGGTGTTCTTTTCGGCATTGATATTTTTAAGGGCTTCCCGCAGAATTTTCTTGCTTGTCACGTCCAGGCCGATAGTAGGCTCGTCCAGATACAGCACGTCCGGGTCGTGGAGAAGGGCAATTGCGATATTTGCTTTCATCTTCTGGCCGAGACTGAGCTGGCGCACGGGTTGGTTGATAAAATCTTTCATATCAAAAAGTTCCGTAAAATAGTCGCAGTTTTTCTGAAATTTTGCTTTCGGAATGGAGTAGAGGCTTTCGTAAAGCTCAAAAGTATCGGAGATAGGCAAATCCCAGTAAAGCTGGGAGCGCTGTCCGAACACAACGCCGATATGTCTGGCGTTTTCTTTTCTGTCCTTGTAAGGAATAATGCCGCCAACCGTAACAAGCCCGCCGGTGGGAATTAAAACGCCGGAAAGAATCTTGATGGTAGTGGATTTTCCGGCTCCGTTGGGGCCGATATACCCTACTATTTCCCCTTTCTCAAGGGAAAAGGAGATATCCCAAACAGCTTTTTTCACTTTGTATTCCCGGTGAAAGAGCGATTTTACCGCGCCGGAGATTCCTTTCCCGGAAATGGCGATTTGGTATTCTTTGCTTAGATTTTTCACTTCGATAAAGCTCATATTTTCCTCGTTTCTGTTACAGTGCTGTCCGTGCAGGCGAAAGTCTTGTTTTTGCAAATTTCGTCAGGACCCCGTACTCTTGTAATGCGAAAGTCCCCAGTTCCACAAAAGAATGCTCAGCACAAGCACCAGCAAACCGACCAAAGGAGACAGCCAGGGCAAAACTGCCGGATATCCTTTCGGAATGGACTTGCCAAGCAAGGCTGAGGCCGGGTAAAAATTAATAAACGCAAAGGGAAGCAAAAAGGTTAAAATAAACTGAATCCCTTTTGGAAAAATGGTAATCGGATAGTTGGTAAACTGTTTCATATCCCACAAAAGAAAATCCATCACTGGATTATTTCCTACGGTAAAAAAGCTCATGGTGGAAGATGCAATCAGGGAGGCCGCCTGAACCATGGAACCAGCAAGCACCATTAAAACCAGAAGCAGGATATTGGAAAGAGAGGGCGCATAGTGGAGCCTTGAAAGGGCAATTACAATGATGACGAGGGAAATCGTAAAGTGGCTGATGTATCCCACATTGTATCCGGCGGAAAACACCTCATGGAGAAAGGGATGTATGGGCTTTGTCAGGGAAGCGTCGAACTCCCCGGAACGGATGCGCCGGGAGAGGCCCGAGGAAAAATTAAAGAAAAAGGACGCCCCCAGGGCATAGGACATCAGCGACAGGCCATACAGAACCATGACCTCCGCGCCGTTCCAGCCGTCCAGCAAATCAAAACCGGAAACAAGAATATACAGCGAAAGAAAAGTGGAACCGTAACAAATCCACTGCCCCACAATACCGGCCAGATAGGTACCCCTATAGGCCATTTCCCGGCGCATAGCCACCCGGAAAAAAGAAGAAAACAGTTTAAAAAAATCTTTCATTATGCAAGGGCCTCCTTTCCTCAGCCGCCGTTGACGGTTAATCTCTTTACAGCCATCTGCCACATGCATCTGTCCAGAACATTTAAAACAACCAGCCAGAAAAGCGCCATCAGAACAGGCAGCCATGCTTCCCTGGCCGGCGTTTTTCCCAAAAAGAAATTTATCGGTTCAAAGGTCATATAGCGGAAAGGAAGAAAGAAGCTCATCTTTTTCAGAAATTCCGGGTAGAACCAGATGGGAATCATGGTGCCGCCGAAAATTCTTTCAAACCCCATCAAATAAAATTCTATAAACCAGCATCTCTGGAGCCAGAATGCCAGAAGCCCGGCCAGATAGGTCACTTCAAACATCAGAAGAATACCGAGAAAAGCGGATACGACGAACAGCAAAAAGGAATACAAATCCGGGATGGAAACTCCCTTAACGAAAAATGCGCTGATGATTAAAGCAGGAATCGTGCGGGTCAATGTGCCGTAGGTATTTTTCCCAAGGGCGCTTGTCAGCAGGTAGGTTTTATAGGACATGGGCCGAAGAAGTTCCATGGATATGGTTCCGTCTATCATGGAGTTTTCAATAATAGCGGCCACGTTTGTGCGGGTCAGCTCCAGCATAAAGGAGTTGATGATTACATACAGCAGCATATCGGAAAAGCTGGTGTCCTGCCGCACTCCTGCGCCCAGGAGTGCTTTCCATAAAAACACCTGCATGAAAAAACCAAGCAGAGAGCCGGCGACGCCAGAGAGCGTTGCCGCCCGGTAAATGGTTTCTGATTTTAAAGATTTTTTAAATACAATCCAGTATTTATTCATTAGTTAAGTTTTTCCTTACACTTCCTGACAATAGCCGCCATCTCGCCCCATTTTTCTTCCATATCCGCTACCAGCTTAAACTGGGTTCTGGCTCTGTCCAGATTATGTCCGTCCCGGTGGATTTTGAAATAAACGTCTCCGTCCAGAAAATCTGCCAGGAAGCGGATGCCGCACTCATAAGTCATAAGCTTTGCTCCCATGGGAAGCATTTCAGTTTCCAAATCCGTAAGACTTCCGGCGCAGCCCTCCAGATATCCCATGGTAAAGGCTTCAAACAGGGATAAATCCAGCTCGACTTTGCTCAAATCCTTTTCGTCTTCCGCTCCGGTGCTGGCTCCGAACCGAATGGAATCCCCGAAATCGTAATGGGAAAGACCAGGCATTACCGTGTCCAAATCAATGATGCAGAGGGCTTTTTTGGTAGAAGCGTCAAACAGGATATTGTTCAGCTTGGTGTCGTTATGGGTTACTCTTAAGGGGAGCTTCCCTTCCTTTAAGAGATTCGTCAGTACGGCGGTATCCTTTTCACGTTCCAGGGCAAAGGCGATTTCTTTTTCCGCCAGCTTCGCCCTGCCCAGCTTATCTCTGTCAACTGCCGCCTTAAAATCCAGAAAACGCGAGGGGGTGTTGTGGAAGTTGGGGATGGTTTCATACAGGGTATGCGCCGGGAAATCGGATAAAAGCCTTTGAAAATTACCAAAAGCGACAGCGCTGTCATAAAAGTCCTTTTTACTTTCCACCTGTTCCAGGCACAGAGTATTTTCTATAAATAAGAGTACTCTCCAGAAGTTATGGCTGTCATCCTCGTAATAACACCCGCCGTCTGCCGTCCTTACCGGATTGAGGGTTTCCCGGTCAGGGTCGCCGCCGTTTGTCGCGATAATTTTCCGCAGATATTCGGTTACATGCACCATATTTTCCATGAGCAGCTGCGGATTTTTAAATATACTATGATTCATTCTCTGAAGGATATAATGCTTTTCGCCGCCGGAGGGCGTTTCGTATGTAAGCAAAAAGGTATCGTTGATATGGCCGTTTCCATAAGGCCGCTTTTCTTTCAGAGAGCCTTCTATGGCAAACTGTGCGATTGCGTTTTCAATGATGGCATCGGTCAGGTTATTCATGGTATTATCCTTTCGTTTCTTTTGCTGTTAAAAAGTAGTAAATATATTATACCTGTACCGTATGGCAGGGGCAAGGTTTTATTTAAAAATGCCTATATCCAAAAAGAATGAAATAGTGTAAAATAAAAATCGGACATGTTTTTTTACGAAAGATGCGGAGGGATAAGAGAAATGGACATATTCAGTGTGCTGACCATGGTGGGAGGGCTTGCGCTTTTTCTGTATGGTATGGATGTGCTTGGGGACGGCCTTAAGAAGGTGTCCGGCGGTAAACTGGAAATCATTCTGGAAAAGCTCACGTCCAACAAATTAATGGCGATTCTGCTGGGAGCGGGCGTAACGGCTGTCATTCAGTCGTCGTCGGCCACGACAGTTATGGTAATCGGTTTTGTCAATTCCGGTATTATGAAGCTTTCACAGGCGGTAGGCGTCATTCTCGGGGCAAACGTGGGTACTACCGTGACAGCCTGGCTCCTCAGTCTGACAGGGCTTGAGGGCTCCAGTCTGGTGCTCCAGCTTCTTAAGCCTTCCTCCTTTTCCCCTATACTTGCGATTGTGGCAGTTATTATCTTAAGTATGAGCAAAAAAGGAAAACATAAGGATGTGGCTACTATAATGATTGGCTTTGCCGTGCTGATGATTGGAATGGACACCATGTCGAATGCGGTGAAGCCATTGGCTGAAATTCCGGAATTTACCAATATTCTGCTTATGTTCTCCAACCCTGTGCTGGGTATGTTAATCGGCCTTGTCCTGACGGCGATTATGCAGTCGTCCTCTGCATCTATAGGTATTTTGCAGGCAATGTGTGTTTCCGGCGCGGTAAGCTATTCCACGGCGATTCCCATTATTATGGGACAGAACATCGGCGACTGCGTGGCGGCGCTTCTTTCCAGTGCCAGCGCGGGAAGGATGGCGAAAAGAGCGGCGTTTGTAAACCTTTACTATAAAATTATCAAGGCAGCAGTCTTTATGGCTGTTTTCTATACATTAAACGCGTTCCTTCATTTTGCGTTTCTGGGAAAACCGGCCAGCGCGCTGGGAGTTGCCGTTATACATACGGCGTTTAATGTGGTATCCGTAATTTTGATTTATCCTTTTACACAGGTTCTGGAGAAGCTTGTCTATCTGACCATTCCGAAAAGCGATGCGGAAAACCAGGCCCAGGAAGCGGTGGGGAGAGAAATCCAGATACTGGATTCCCGTTTCTTAAGCCGTCCGGGTCTTGCTCTTGAGCATTGTAAAAACGCTGCGATTGATATGGCGAATCTGGCCAGAGAAAGCCTGTTTTTATCCATTCAGCTTTTGGAAGCGTTCGATAAAAAAGCGGCGGATAAGGTAATAGAACTGGAAGAGCTGGTTGACAATTATGAGGACGAGCTTGGCTCGTATCTGGTGAAGTTAAGCAGCAAGCATCTTACGGAAAAGGACAGCCAGGAGATTTCCGTTCTGCTTCACAGCATTGGAGATTTTGAAAGAATTTCAGACCACGCCATTAACATTATGGAATCCGCGGAGGAAATGCATGAGAAAAAACTGTATTTCTCCAGAAAAGCGGAGGAGGAATTAAAGATATTTACGGAAGCGATTAGGGATATCGTAAATACTACCGTTCAGGTATTCCAGCAGGAAGACCTGAAGCTGGCCGCTATGGTGGAGCCTATGGAGGAAACGGTTGATAATCTGAACTCCGAGATTAAGAAAAGGCATGTCAAAAGGCTGCGCAAGGGAAAGTGTACTATTGAGATGGGATTTGTACTCTCCGATATTACTACCAATTACGAGAGAGTGTCGGACCACTGTTCCAACATCGCGTTGTGCCTGCTTCAGTTGAATGAAGAAAATTTCGGTACGCATGGTTTTCAGGACAGTATGTCCGTCAGGGACAATGCCGCGTTTACGGCGGAGGTTAACCGTTTGAAAGAGCATTACCAGCTTCCGTAAGAAAAGCCGGCGCCGCCTGGTTTAAATGTTGCTGTCTGCCTATATGAGTCCGTTTTATTGGACATCCAAAATGTTATTCTGATTACAGATAAAAAAACAGAATGACAGGAGGCATGTTTATATGAAAGGATATTATGTGAGCAACGGATACATGGGAATGGTTGACGGCAGTTATATGCTTTTTGCAAGCGAGGAAGATTATATGGAATATGTGAATAATTAAGCTGTGAAATTAGCCGGAGGATTGATATATGGCTGAAAGAGTGGGTAGATGGGCGTTTTCTCAGCCTGCGGAGCAGCTTGCTCCATGGCTTTTGGGTAAGCTTCTGTGCAGAAAAAGCGCCGAAGGAATCCTCAGATACAGAATTATGGAAACAGAGTGCTACTGCGGCGAGGAAGATACGGCCTGCCATGCCAGCAAAGGAAAGACGGCACGGACAAAGATACTCTATGAAAAGGGCGGTACTGCTTATATCTATCTTTGTTATGGAATCCATTCGCTTTTCAACGTGGTGAGCGGAGAGGAAGGCCATCCGGAAGCGGTGCTTGTGCGGGGCGTGTCCGGCTATAACGGGCCGGGGAAGCTGACCAGGGCCATGGAAATTGACCGGTCGCTTAACGGGGAAGATATGGTAACCTCCGATTTGCTGTGGATAGAGGACGACGGGTACAAGCCACAATATGCCAGGGCCAAAAGAGTGGGGATTGATTACGCCACGGAAAAGTACAGAGATATTCTCTGGCGGTTTATTGCAGACGACGGGAAGTATAAACCGGTATAAGGCTTTTGTGCCTATCCGGGAGTGGCCGGAGGCAGGAGAGGTTGGCGGAAAATGCTTGAAATAATTTACGGCACAGGAAACAGTGCGAAAATTTCTTATATGGAAGAAACATTGAAAAACCTTCCCGTAAAAATCGTCGGCTTACATCAGGCGGCGGAAAAAGAGGGAATTATTCTTCCTGATATAAAGGAAACAGGGGAAAATCCCCTTGAAAACGCAAGGCTGAAAGCGGAAGGATATTTCCGTGTGTTCCGGAAGCCTGTGTTTTCCTGCGACAGCGGGATTTATCTGTGGAATTATACCACAAAAGAACCGCTTCCGGATGAGGAACAGCCGGGAATCCACATCCGGGGAAACGGAGAAAGACGCCTTGGGGATGAGGAGCTGCTTGCATATTACATCGGACTGGTGAAAAAATACGGTCAGGTCTGCGGCAGATTCAAAAACGGTATTTGCTTTATATGGAACGGGCAGCAGCGAAAGGAAAGCATGTCGGAGAGCATGTGGGGAGAACCGTTTCTGTTAACGGACAAGCCCCATGAAAAACGTGTGGAAGGCTTTCCGGTTGACAGGATTTCTCTTGATATTTCTACAGGAAAGTACCTTTACGATTTGGAGAAGGATTCCGAGGGCGAAGAGGCGCAGAACAGGGGATTTGAGAATTTTTTCAGGGAGTGCCTGACCGGGTGGGGGCTTCTCTGAGAACAGGAGACAGGAAGATAAAGGGAAAAGGGTCGTATCCGGACAGGACATCAGTTTTGGCGGCGGCGGGCTGTGCGATGAATTACAGCTTTTCACAGAAATTGACGTAATTTATACTTAAGTTAAAAATCCCGGCATCTGTTTATGAGACTGCGGTTTTGCGGTTTGCGGGAGGAAAAGAATTTACGAGGTGAAAGGTTGATTATGCAGGAAGTCATGGATAAAAAGACAGAACAAATGGTTTCACACATGATGCTGGACATGGGCGTACCCGCTCATTTAAAGGGATACAGATATGTCAGAGCGGCGGTACTGATGGCGGAAGAGGACATGAAAGTGGTGGGAAGTGTCACAAAGCTGCTTTATCCGGAAATAGCAAAGAGGTATAATACCACTGATGGAAAGGTGGAGAGAGCTATCCGAAACGCCATAGAGATTTCATGGGAGAGAGGAAATAAAAAGACTTTCGAACAGTTATTCGGATATTGCGCGGAAAGCGGTCAGGGCAGACCGACCAACAGCGAATACATAGCGGCAATCGCCGACTGCATCAGAATGCAGGTAAATCAGGAAAATCAAAAAGAAGAAAAATAACAGGAGGACTACAATGGATAAGCCAGCTATATGCGGAGGAGAACCGGTACGGGATACGAAAATATTTTACGGACATCAGTATATTGATGACGCGGATATTCAGGCTGTGGTGGAGGTATTAAAGAGCGATACCATTACATGCGGTCCCAAAATAACGGAGTTGGAAGAAAAGCTGTGCCGGATAACCGGAGCGAAATATGCGGTTGTATGCAGCAACGGAACCGCGGCTTTGCATATGGCCTGTATGGCGGCAGGGGTCAGCGAGGGGGACGAGGTGATTACCACACCCATTACTTTTGCCGCGTCCGCGAACTGCGCGCTCTACTGTGGGGCGAAGCCGGTTTTTGCAGATATCAATGAGGAAACCTATAATATTGACCCGGAAATGGTGGGGAAATTAATCAATAGCAGGACGAAAGCGGTGGTGGCTGTGGATTATACGGGGCAGTCGGCGCAGCTCGACGAGCTTTTAGGCCATTGCCGTGAGAATAACCTTGTACTCATAGAAGACGGCGCTCATGTAATAGGTACAAGATATAAGGGAAAGTGTAACGGCTCGATTGCGGACATGACGACATTAAGCTTCCATCCCGTAAAAACCGTGACCAGCGGGGAGGGCGGCGCCGTTCTCACAAACAGTGAAGAATACTATGAAAAGCTGCTGCTTTACCGTGCCCATGGAATTACAAAAGACGTCGCGAAGATGGAAAATGAGCCGGACGGTCCCTGGTATTATGAGCAGACAGCGCTTGGAATGAATTACCGCATGACGGATATACAGGCGGCGCTTTTAATCAGCCAGCTTGACAAGCTCCCTCTTTTTATAAAGAGAAGAAAAGAAATCGTAAGGACTTACAACGAGGCGTTTTCAAAACTGCCTCAGATTATTGTGCAGAAAGAAATCCCGGAATCGGATACCACGAGGCATTTATATATTCTGCGGCTTAATCTGTCAAAACTGACCATAGACAGAAGACAGTTTTTTGAGGCGCTCGCTGCGGAGAATATCTGTTGTAACGTGCATTATATTCCGACCTATTATTTCCCCTATTATCAGAGATTAGGCTATGAAAAAGGATTGTGCCCGAAGGCGGAGAAGCTCTACGAGGAGATAATCAGCCTGCCGCTTTATTATGCCATGACGGATAAGGACGTGCAGGATGTAATCTGCGCGGTGACGAAGATTGCAAATTATTACGGAACAAAGCAGGAAGGCTGACGGAATGAAATTAAGCGTAATAGTGCCCGTTTATAATATGGCGTCAGAGGAAAAGCTGAACTGGTGTATGGACAGCCTTGTAAATCAGACCGTTTCCGATTATGAAATCATTGCGGTGGATGACTGTTCTACCGACAATTCGCTGGAAATACTCCATGATTATGAGCGGAAATATCCTGAAAAGGTGAGGGTAATCGCTTCGCCTGTCAATAAAAAGCAGGGCGGGGCCAAAAATCTGGGGCTTGGCCGGGCAAAGGGTGAATGGATTGGATTCATTGACAGCGACGACTGGGTCACGCCTGATTTTTACGAAAGGCTCCTTGGGCTTGCGGAAGAGACCGGAGCGGATATGGTGGGTTGCGATTATCATCTGACGGACGAGCACAGCATGAAAATCGGTCAGGTGGTGCATAACAATAAGAAGTCGCAGACAGGAGCTTTGACAAAGGAAAAATACAAATCGCTGATTCTTGACAGCGGCAGCCTTGTGGTGAAGATTTATAAAAGGCATATTATTCTGGATTACCCTAACCGGTTCCCGGAAAATATTTTTTATGAGGATAATGCCATCAGCAATTCCTGGATGCTCAGAGCAAAGCGCTTTGAATATCTGGAAGAGCCTCTTTACTATTATTACCAGCACGATACTTCCACTGTGCATACCATCACGAAAAAACGGTGTCAGGACAGGATGGAAGCGGCCAGAGTGATGGTGAGAGAAGCCGGAGAATTTGGATATCTGGAGGAATATTATCCTGAGATAGAAAGCAGCTTTACCACATTGTTTTATGTAAATACGCTGTTTACCTATATGGCAGGCGTGAAAAGGAAAGAGTATAGTTTTGTGAAGGCTCTTGGCCGGGAGATGAGGGAAACCTTCCCGGGATTTATGGAAAATTCCTATTATCAGGAGAGGGTTCACGCGGAAGAGCAAAAGCTGATTAAAATGCATATGAAATCAACGCTGTATTTTATGACATACTATAAGATACTGTGGGGGTACAGAAATTTCAGAAAGAAACTGCAGAAAAAACGCGGCTGACCCGGAAAGGGAGTCAGCCGTTTTTGCAGAAAGCGGATATAGAGACGATGAGGAAAAAAATGAAAGCAGCGATTATCGGCGCCAGCAGGGAGGCGCTTCATACAATCAAAAAAGCGCAGGAGCACGGCCTTTTTATACTGGCTCTGGACGGGGATGCAAGCGCGGCGGGGCTTGCGGCGGCGGATAAAGGGCTTGTGGTGGACATTTCCGATGAAAATGCTGTGACAGAGGCGCTTAGGGTGGAAAAGCCGGATTTTTTGCTGACCGTGCCGATTGGAAGATATCTCACGACCACGGGGGCCGTCAACGATGCGTTGGGGCTTCCCGGAATCAGCAGGGATATGGCGGAGTTGTGTACGGATAAATTCAAATTTCACACAAAGCTAAACGAAATGGGGCTTCGAAAGTGCCGGTGCTATACGGTATTTGGGGATAATCCTGAGCTTGCGTATCCGGCAATTTTGAAGCCCAGATACGGTTCCGGCAGCAGGGGTATTTTTATGCTCTCCGGCAGAGAGCAGCTTCGGGAGGCCCTTGAGAAGATTTCCGGCGAGCCTTATGTGCTGGAGGAATGTGTGGCCGGAGAGGAATACGGAGTGGACGCAGCGGTGACAAAGCAGGGTTTTCAGATGATTCTGCTCCGGAAAAAAATAAATACGCCGCCACCGGCCAGACAGGCGGTGGGATATTTTTCGGTGCTGCCCGGGGATGCGTTTTGGCAGCAGGCGGAGGATTATATGGCCCGGGTCATCCGGTGTCTGGGGCTTAAGGAATGCCTGATTCACGCGGATATTATCAGGGGAGAAAATGGGCCCTTTGTGATAGAACTTTCGGCAAGGCCCTCCGGCCATAACCTTCATAATCTGTTTACGCCGCTGTGTACGGGGGTGGATATGGCGGAGGAGTATATCCGGTACAGGATGGGGCTGTCTTATGATTTTGCGCCTCGCATCACAAAATCCATGCTGATTCGTTATTTTGATATGCATGGCATGGCGGAGAATGTGCCCGACAAAAGACAGGCGGAGCAGGCGATAGAGGCAGGGCTTGTGGACTGGCAGTGTAATATAAAGCCCGGAGAGGATTTGGAGCCGGTGTCGGATGGCCACTCGCTCATGGGGCGGGGGTATTTTATTCTGGAGGGTGAAGGAGAGGATTTTCTGGAAGAGCAGGCGGAGATTATTAAGGGCTTGTTTTAACTTTCCTGTCCTTTTATAATTTCTTAAATTTGTTTTAGGGTATTGCATTATTCTGAATCCGAACTGGTACTAATGAAAATTATCTGGAAGAATGGAGGGGCAGCTTTATACTCCCTCATCATGGACGAGCTGGAAAAAGCAAAAGGCGGGTAAAGCCGTATAAACATAGTGTTTATGCGGCTTTGCCCGTTTCTGGTATACATTTTTTCGGCTTGGTGAGCAGATTATTCTATTTTTTTATAATTTATGATTGACAAATATATCGCTAGGCGATATATTAAATGCAAGATATATCGAACGGCGATATATCGGGAGAGATAAGAAAACTGCTGTAAGAATCTATACCCGGCAGTGTTGCAAGTTTGAAGCTTTGTCAGATTACTGCAGGATTGTTGACAAAAGCGCAAACATATCTGAATTAAAGTGACAGGAAAGAAAGGAGCATAAATATGAACGAAATGGACAGCCCGCTTACAGAAGCATTTTTTTACATACTTTTGGCACTCCGAAAGCCCAACCACGGCTATGGCATTACCCAGGAGGTCAGCGAGATAACCGGTGGAAGGGTGGTTTTAGGAGCCGGAACTTTGTATGGAGCATTGCAGACTCTGCAAAAAAGGAAGTGGATTCAGGTTTACAGTCTGGACACGGAATCAAGAAAGAAGAAGGAATATGTTCTGACAGATTTGGGCCGGCAGGCTTTTGAACGGGAGAGAGGCCGCCTGGAGGAACTTTTAAATAACGCGAAAATGATGGAGGAAGTATAAAATGATTAAGTTTAAACTATATCTGGATAAAGATGCGGAAACAAACTGGTTAAACGAAATGTCGGAAAAAGGCTGGGCGCTTAAATCTTTTTTCGCGGGCTTTTATACATTTGAGGAATGCGAAGCAGGCAAATATACATATCAGATAGACTTCGGCGAGAAGTTTTTTAAGGTGAGAGACGAATACAGGGAGTTTATGAAGGAGGCCGGTATTGAAATCGTTCAGACCTGGGGCTGGTGGGTGATACTGCGAAAGCCTGCTTCGGAGGGAGAATTTGAATTATATACTGATGTGGAATCAAGCATTGAGCATTATTCCAGGATACGCAGAATGTTTAAAATAGTGACGGTTATAGAAATTATCTGCCTGTGGATGGAAATTATGTCGGCCACTATCGGAAAGACACCTTACGCGGCGCCGGCTGCATTTTTTCTGGGCGCGATTGTGATAGGATTGATAAGGGTAATCATACATACGACAAATATCATAAATAATCTGAAAGAAAGGCAGACGGGAATACCAGTGGAGAAAAGGAGAAATGTGTCTCCCATACTGGCCGTGGGGATGCTTCTGAACGGCCTGGCGATTGCGATTCAGGAAAGCGTTTCAGGAAATGTGAAGATTGCAGTTCAGATTTTGGCAATAATTTTTATGCTCATGGGATTATGGGATATTTTCCGCAAAAATCATTAATAAAGCTTATTTCTTTTTCCCAAAAGGATAGTGCAGAACCCGGGGGGTGTATGCTATAATGAATCTCAGAAAGCGAGTGCGCCGGTGCGCACCGACACAAGGGCTGCAAACAATCAGACTGAAAAGAAAGGGACAAAAGGAATGAGCAGGAGTAAGGAAATTTTAAAATTGTGCGAAGAAAAACAAATCCGCATGATTGATTTTAAGATGACGGATATCGACGGACGCTGGCGCCATATTACGATTCCGGTTGAGAGATTCGGGGAGAGTATTTTTACCTATGGGATTGGTTTTGACGGCTCCAATTACGGTTACGCGCCTGTTGAAAAGAGCGACATGGTGTTTTTGCCGGACCCGGATACCGCTTATGTTGACCCCTTTGCCACAGTACCTACGCTTACTATGTGCGGAAATGTATGTACAATTGGAAAAGGTGAGAATAAGCCTTTTGACCAATATCCGAAAAATGTGAGCCTGCGGGCCATGGATTATATGAAGGAAAGCGGAATTGCGGACGAGATGATTATCGGGCCGGAATTTGAGTTTTATTTATTTGACACTGCCCGTTTTGAGGTGACGCCCCACCAGTGCGGATACCGGATTGACACCAGACAGGCGGACTGGAACCACAGTCTGGACGTGCCGGGAAACAACGGCTATGAGGTGGCTTATAAAGGCGGTTATCATGTGGCAGCTCCCCAGGATGTGGGATATGACTTGCGAAGCCGCATGTGTATGATGATGGAGGACTGGGGTATCAAGGTAAAATATCATCATCACGAAGTGGGCGGCCCGGGCCAGATGGAAATTGAGGTGGAGCTTGCGGATATGCCCGCAATGGCCGACAACACCATGATTATTAAATACATTATCAAAAATATGGCGGCGCAGGAAGGCAAGACGGCGACGTTTCTGCCCAAGCCCATTTATCAGGAAGCCGGAAGCGGTATGCATGTGCATATGCTGCTGCTGAAAGACGGCAAGCCTCTGTTCTACGACGAGGACGGCTATTCGGGCTTAAGCCGCACGGCGCATTATTTTATAGGCGGACTGCTGAAACATATCGCTTCTCTTTGCGCGTTTACCAACCCTTCAACCAACTCCTTTAAGCGTCTGGTTCCGGGGTATGAAGCGCCGGTTACCGTCGGGTACGCGACCTCTAACCGCAGCGCGGTTATCAGGATTCCGGCCTATGCCAAGAGCCCGGAGACAAAACGTTTCGAGCTGCGTAATCCCGACGCCACAGCCAATCCTTACTATGCTTACGCCGCAATTCTGATGGCGGGACTTGACGGAATAGAAAATAAAATCGACCCGGCGGCAAACGGCTGGGGGCCTTACGACTTTAATCTTTACACGCTTTCCGAGGAGGAGCAGAAAAAGATTAAGGGTCTGCCGAAATCTTTAGGCGAAGCGCTTGACGCGCTGGAAAATGACCACGATTATCTGACGAAGGGCGGCGTGTTCCCGGAGCGTTTAATTGACGTATGGGTTTCCCGCAAGCGCGCGGAGTTAAAGAAGCTGGAGCAGATTCCGAATCCGGCAGAGTTTAAGATGTATTACGATTTATAGAGATAATAAAAAGAGAGCCCGGCGTGAAAAGGCGCATAAGTGCCTGCCGGCTCTCTTATTTGCCTGCAAAGCGGGATAGAAGAAAGGAGCGGCAAAAATATGGACAATAAATTGCTGATTGAGGAGGGAAAAACAATTCTCGGTATTGAGCTTGGCTCAACGAGAATCAAAGCGGTTTTGACTGACGAGTCGGGAAGGCCTCTGGCGTCAGGCGGCTATGAGTGGGAAAATCAGTATGTTGACGGCATCTGGACATATGACCTTGAGGAAGTATGGAAAGGATTGCAGGGCTGTTATCAGGATTTGCTTGAAGACGTGAAAAAGCAGTACGGCGCGGCGATATCCCGAATCGGCGCAATCGGGTTTTCCGCGATGATGCATGGATATCTGGTGTTTGATAAGAAAGAAGAGCTGCTTGTTCCCTTCAGAACCTGGCGGAACACGATTACGGAAGAAGCCGCCGGGAAGCTCACGAAAGAATTTAACTATAATATCCCCCAACGATGGAGCATTGCCCATTTGTACCAGGCGATATTAAATAAAGAGGTTCATGTAAAGGACGTTGATTTTCTGACGACGCTGTCAGGATATGTCCATTACAGGCTTACAGGGAAAAAGGTTCTGGGCGTAGGCGATGCTTCCGGAATGTTCCCCATTGATATTAAAACGGGCGATTTTGACCAGACAATGGTTGACAAATTTGACGCTCTTGTAAGCGGCGAAGGATTTTCCTGGAAACTGCGGGATATCTTGCCGGAGGTCATGTCAGCGGGAGAAGACGCGGGAGCGCTTACGCCGGAAGGGGCGGCGCTTTTGGATATCAGCGGCAGCCTGCAGGCGGGAATTCCGGTATGCCCTCCGGAGGGCGACGCGGGAACGGGAATGGCGGCCACCAACAGCGTAGGGGTGCGGACAGGAAATATTTCCGCGGGAACCTCTGTATTTGCCATGATTGTACTGGAAAAAGAATTGTCAAAGGTATACCCGGAGATTGATTTGGTTACTACGCCGGACGGAGCCCTTGTGGCCATGGTGCACTGCAACAACTGCACTTCGGATTTAAACGCCTGGGTGGGACTGTTTGACGAGTTTGCCAAAGCCATTGGGACGCCTGTGGATAAGAATACGCTGTTTACCATGCTGTTTAACAAGGCTCTTGAGGGAGACGCGGACTGCGGCGGCCTGATTTCCTACAATTATGTTTCCGGGGAGCCGGTGACAGGCTTTGAGGAGGGAGCGCCTTTGTTTGTGAGAAAGGCGGAGGACACCTTTAATCTTGCCAATTTCATGCGTACCCATCTGTATTCCTCCCTTGCCGCTTTGAAAGCAGGGCTGGATTTGCTGTTCAAGGAAGAGGCGGTAAAGGTGGATGAAATGTTCGGACACGGCGGCCTGTTCAAGACCAGAGGCGTGGGCCAGAGCATTGCGGCGGCGGCCATTAATTCTTCCGTTTCCGTTATGGAAACCGCCGGAGAGGGCGGAGCCTGGGGGATTGCCCTGCTTGCCGCTTACATGAAGAATAAGGAAGAGAACGAAACGCTGGAAGCATATCTGAATAATAAGATTTTTGCGGGTCAGGCCGGAAGCAAGTTAGAACCGAAAGCGGAGGACGTGGCGGGCTTCGAGAAGTTTATGAAGCGTTATATGGCCGGGCTTTCCATCGAACACGCGGCTGTGGACAGCTTATAGAGGGGGATTTATGTTAGAAGAATTAAAAAAACAGGTTTATGAAGCGAATATGAAGCTGCCTTATTACGGTCTTGTGACCTTTACATGGGGAAATGTGAGCGGGCTGGATAAGGAAAAGGGGCTGTTTGTGATAAAGCCCAGCGGCGTTGATTATGAAAAACTGACGCCGGAGTGCATGGTGGTTATGGATTTGGAGGGGAATAAGATAGAAGGAGACTTGAATCCGTCCTCCGACACGCCGACTCATCTGGAGCTTTATAAGGCGTTTCCGGAAGTGGGCGGCATAGTCCATACCCATTCCTCATATGCCACAAGCTGGGCGCAGGCGGGGAGGTCAATTCCCTGCTATGGAACGACCCACGCCGACTATATTTACGGCGAAGTTCCCTGTGTAAGATGCCTGACAAAAGAGGAAATCGAGGCGGCTTACGAAGAAAATACCGGACATCTGATAGTGAACGAATTTGCCCGCATGGGAAAAGACCCCATGGCGGTGCCGGCGGTTCTTTGCAGGAACCATGGCCCTTTTGCATGGGGAAAGGACGCGATGGACGCCGTTCATAACGCGGTGGTGCTTGAGGAAGTGGCAAAAATGGCATACAGGACGGAAACCATCAATCCCAAGGTGGGGGCTGCGCCGGCGGAGCTTCAGGACAAGCATTATTTCAGAAAGCACGGGGCCGGGGCCTATTACGGGCAGAATTAAAAAATTGGTTGACAAAATAAAAATAGTCTGATACATTGGCTGTAGTAACCGCAGACAACAGTAAAAGAATGCCTGTGGAATCTAAAACAGGAGGACAGGGATGTTTAATTTTTCTACAAAATAATGAACTTAATAAATTATGTGTAGAAGATAAACATCTGAATCTTTTTGTAATGCGGTAAATTCATATTCATCCCATATTATTATCCGGGGTTTTTTTGTAGCGTTTCAGGGTGCAGAAGTTATACTTCTGCACCTTTTTATCGTGAACGTACCGGACGGCGGCCTGCAGACGGTCAAACCGGGCGAAGGGACGCCTGAAAATCAGGCGAAAATCCGGTATAGGGAAGGGAGGAATGTGTATGTCGCAAATCAGTGTGAACAATTTAACTTTCTATTATGAGGGCAGCTATGACAACATTTTCGAGGACGTATCGTTTCAGATTGATACGGACTGGAAGCTTGGCTTTATTGCCAGAAACGGAAGGGGAAAGACTACCTTTTTAAAGCTTCTGACCGGCCAGTATGAATACAGAGGAAGCATAGCGTCTTCTGTGGTTTTTGATTATTTTCCCTTTGAGGTCCGGGACAGGGAGAGAAATACCATCGACGTGATAGAAGAAATTTATCCCGATTATGAGTTCTGGAAGCTTTGCAGGGAATTTAATTATCTGGCAATGGACGCGGAAATTTTATACAGGCCTTTTTCCACACTCAGCAACGGAGAACAGACGAGAGTGCTTCTGGCGCTGCTTTTTACAAGGGAAAATCATTTTCTTTTAATCGACGAGCCCACCAATCATCTGGATATGAAGACAAGGGCTGTTCTGCGGGAGTATTTGAATACGAAAAAGGGATTTATTCTGGTATCCCATGACAGGAATTTCATAGACGGCTGTGTGGACCATGTGCTTGTGATTAACAGGGAAAGCATCGAAGTGCAGCAGGGAAATTTCAGCTCCTGGCAGGAGAATAAAAGAAAGCAGGACGCCTGTGAACTTGCGGAGAACGAGAGACTGAAAAAGGATATCAAACGCCTTACAGAATCCGCCAGAGAGGCCGGACAGTGGGCAGACAAGGTGGAATCCACCAAAATAGGGGGACGGTCGAAGTATGAAAAAAGTCTTGATTTGAGGGCTTATATCGGGGAAAAGTCCCGCAGAATGCAGATGCGCCGCAAGAACCTTGAGCACAGGCGGGAGCGTGAAATCGAGGAAAAGTCCGGTCTGTTAAAGAACATTGAAACGGTGGAAGCCCTGAAAATCATGCCCTTAAAGCACTATAAGGAAAAGTTGGTGGTTATGGAGGATTGTACTCTGGCCTATGTCGGAAGCAATCAGGACGCAGAGGACAGCCGGGGCAGCAAGTACGCCGGAGAAAGCAGCAAGGGTCATGACGCCGGCAGGGAAATTATCAGTCACTTTAATTTTGAGGTAAGGCAGGGGGAGAGGATTTTTCTGAAAGGAAGAAACGGCTGCGGGAAGTCCAGTGTGATTAAGGCAATTCTGCAACAGGATAATCCCGTGATTACGGCGGGAAAAATAGAGCTGCCGAATCAGATGATAATCTCGTACTGCTCTCAGGATACTTCTTCGCTCCATGGAACCATCCGGGAATATGCGGCTGAAAATGAAATTGACGAAACGCTGTTTATGGCGGTTCTGCGAAAGCTGGACTTTTCAAGAATCCAGTTTGAAAAGAGAATTGAGGACTACAGCGGAGGCCAGAAGAAAAAGGTGCTGATTGCCGGGAGCTTATGCAAACAGGCTCACCTTTATATCTGGGACGAACCGCTTAATTTTATCGATGTATTTTCAAGGATGCAGATTGAAGAGCTGATTTTGAAATTTAAGCCGACCATGATACTGGTGGAGCATGACAGGGCCTTTATGGAAAATGTGGCCACTCGGGTGGTTGAAATTGGGTGAGTCTATTTGACAGATAATACCAAAAAACATGGGACTGCCGCGTTAAGACCGGAATATACAGGATATGGTATAATACAGTTTTTGATTTTCCATATCCCGCGCTTCGTTTTCTTAATGCGGCAGTCCCATTTGTTATCACACAAACGCATGCGTAATGCAGAAACCGTAAAGGCTAAAAATCGGACGCATAATCCATAATACTATATTCAATCTCCCCGGCGTATTCTTCATGGGACTTATAATACTCCGTATAGATATTTTGTGCCCGCCACCGCGACAGATTCCATTTCCTTGGAGACATTTTCTTCGGAAGGCAGAGCCCTTTTTCCACCCAGAGCTTGTTCAGTTCTTCTGTCTGAAAATCATAGCTTACCTTGACGATGCCTGCGCCGTAACTTGTGAACCACCATTTAGGATTCACCCCGAAGCCCAGCTCGTCAGCTTTTCCGAAAATGACGGGAGCGGCGTCCCATGACAGGTTTCTCAGATAGTAAAAATCTGTGTTGCCGTCGACATAGCTTGCGGGCAAATCCCTCTGGTTGCCGTTTTCTTCCCCGGAGGAGCCGGGCCGGTAATGGTCTAAATTGTATTTTGCAATCCAGTAATCCGGGTGGGCGAAGGAAAACAAGATATAAAGCACAGTAACGCTCACAAGACAGTATCTTGTAAAAGGAAAGTTTTCCCGGTAAATTGTAACCAGAGCGCCGCTCATCAGCAGAAAAATCACAAACAGCGCCCACAGGACAAACACCCGCAGGAAGGTCAGCTGATAAGCCTGAATGTAAAGCAGCATCCGGTAGGTGCTTGACGCAATCATAACATAAGTGCAAAGGGAGATGAAAGTAAGTATGCCTTTCAGCACCTTATTTGCACGGAAACGCTTCATACATATGAGCACCAGCATCAGATTGATAAGGCAGACGAAGACCAGCTGAAAAAATCCCTCTCTGGCATAGGAAGCATAGGTATAGTCTTCCGGCAGGGCGCCCAGGCCGCCGAAAAGGTATACAACCTGAATATAGCAGAACACCAGATATACAAGGGCGATGAGCCCGGTAAAAGTGATTCCCATGACCGGCTCCCCGGTTCTTTTGTCCGGCATTTCCTCCTTCAGGCTGTGGAAGGAAAGCCGGCACATAATGCTGTAGGAGGCAAAAAAGGCAAACAGGAACATGGAAAGGATTCCAGACAAATGAGTAAAATCAAAATCCAGGGTAAACAGGTGGTCAAAAATATCCGAGAACACCGCGTCCGCCGAGTAAAGGAGCAGTACGATTACAAACAGCAGGGGAAGCGCGATTAAAAGTCCGAAGAATACATACTTGCCCTTTCCCTCCGGCTTGTTGGCGGCTTTTCTTTTTTCCTTCAGAAAATCAGAAAGGTCGATAAAGGGCTGGAAAATAAATGCAATGCTCAAAAGGGAAACATTAAGGGCGGAGAACAGGTATTTCGGCAAATCCCAGCTTTTGTCGTTATAGAGGTTGTGGAGCATCAGGTAAAAAAACAGGAAAAAGATGCCCAGCTTATTTAAAAATATGAGTACGCCTGAGGCTGTGGTGCAGGTGCTGATTCCCAGCGCCAGCAGGCTGACTGTCAGAAAAACGGAGAGTCTTTTGGCGGTAATCCCTGACTTTTTCAAATATAAGAAGAAAAACAGGCAGGTTCCGCCTACGAAAAAAGGGTAGGTAATCCCCGACGTATTCTTATATAGAAAAAAGGTATAAAAGAAAGCATAAATCAGGCTTCCGATTCCCATAAAAGAAAAATAGGGATTGATGTTTTTGGGGGATTCGACGGCTGCTTCCGGTTTTGGTTCCGGCGCGGCTGCGGGCTGCGGAGTTTCATAAGTTTCGTTTTTTATGGTAACAGGTTCCATTATAATTCCTCCTTTTCATCTTCCACATATTCCATCAAATCGCCCGGCTGACAGTGGAGCGCTTTACAGATAGCGTTTAAGGTTGAGAGCCGGACGGCCTTTGCCTTGTTGTTCTTTAGGATAGAGAGATTGGCCAGGGTGATATCCACTTCGCCCGCAAGCTCGGTGAGCCCTTTTTTCTGTTTGGCCATCTCCACATCGAGATTTATTCTAATTGCCATAAGTACCTCCCAATTAAAGTTCTGCTCATATTGTCAAATCGTTTTCCAGCTTGTAGGTTACGGCGATATCAAAGACACGGGATAATACCTTGCTGAAAAGTCCCGCAATCACAAAAACCAAAATGACGATGAGCACCGCCGGCGTTACGTAGAGTATCAGTCGGCAGCAGGTAATCAGCGCAATGAGGAAGCTGTAAGTACCCATCTTGTCGAGGCTGGTCACATTCCGGTGGATAAAGCAGTCGTTTGCAAGCACGGATTTAAAAATTTTCCTCAGCTCCCTGATAATCAGAACGGCGAAGATGCCTGATAAAATAAAGATGATACTCAGGGAAACTACATTCCGCGCAAAATAAGAATTGTACTTTCCGTAGCCGGTGATAATCAGCGGGACAGAAACAGTGACAATGATTCCGGCAAAATACATAAAGTCCAAAAGTCCCTTGGTAAATACGGTCAGTTTGTCAGCCATATGAAATCCTCCTTTTTCAGGCGGTATCCGCCGCCGATGCAGATGCTGCGAATACAGACCCGCCGGTTTAAATACATCTGCTGTAAATCCAATATAGCACTGTAAAAAATGAATGTCAATAAATAATTATTGATATTCAATAAATAATTTCTGAAAAACGATAATTATTAAGATTTTGTTAAGATGGAAATTTTATAAAATTTTTTAGAAAACATGAAAAAATCTGTGCTATAATAAATTTATAAATAGATTTTATGCAGAAAGTCTGCAAGTCTTAAAACGGAAAGGCGTTCGATATCATTGCATTTCAGTCGTTCAAAATTAAAAGAAAAGTTTAATGAAACCTTAAAAGCAGTTTTTCCCATACTGGCAATCGTTCTGATTTTATGCTTTACGATTGTGCCGATACCGCCCAGCATTCTGATGGCGTTTCTTATTGGCGCGGTATTATTGATTGTGGGAATGCTGCTTTTTAATGTTGGAGTGGAACTATCCATGACGCCTATGGGCGAGCGGGTAGGTACGATTATGACGAAATCCAAAAAGCTGTGGGTTATTATTCTCATCAGCTTCATTATGGGATTTGTCATAACCATATCGGAGCCGGATTTACAGGTGCTTGCCAGTCAGGTGCCTTCCATACCAAATTTGACGCTGATACTGGCGGTAGCGGCAGGCGTTGGCGCGTTTCTGGTTATTGCGCTGATGAGAATGTTATTTAAAGTTGCGTTTTCCCATCTTCTGGTAGCGTTTTATGTGATAGCGTTTATTCTTACATTCTTTATACCGAAGGATTTTCTTGCGGTGGCTTTCGACTCTGGCGGCGTGACCACAGGTCCCATGACGGTGCCCTTTATTATGGCGTTTGGTATTGGTATTGCGGCAATCCGAAGCGATACCCATGCGTCGGACGACAGCTTCGGCCTTGTGTCGCTTTGTTCTATCGGCCCGATTCTTGCCGTCATTATTCTGGGAATGATTTATCACCCGGGACAGGCGGAGGCGGTTTCCGAGGCCATACCGGTGATAGACAATACGGTGGATTTGTGGAGAATGTTTACCCACAGCATTCCCACTTACATAAAAGAAATGGCGTTATCTCTGTTCCCTATTGTATTTTTCTTCGGTCTCTTCCAGGCGATTGCCAGGGACATCAATAAAAAAACGCTGATTAAAATAGGAATCGGTCTTGTGTATACTTACGTGGGGCTTGTGCTTTTCCTTACAGGCGTGAACGTAGGCTTTATGCCAGCGGGAAATTATCTGGGCCAGACCCTTGCGGGACTTCCCTATGCATGGATTATTGTCCCCATTGGTATGATTATCGGTTATTTTATCGTTCTTGCAGAGCCGGCGGTGTTTGTCCTCACAAAGCAGGTGGAGGAAATGACGTCAGGAGCCATCTCGGCAAAGGCAATGGAAACCAGCCTTTCCGTGGGCGTGTCGTTATCCGTGGGGATTGCCATGCTCAGAGTTCTTACCGGCATTTCCGTTATGTGGTTTCTGGTGCCCGGCTATGCGGTGGCGCTTATACTGACATTTTTCGTTCCGAAAATATTTACGGCAATTGCCTTTGACTCCGGCGGCGTTGCCTCGGGGCCTATGACGGCGACCTTTTTGCTGCCGCTGGCCATGGGCGCATGCCAGACGCTTGGGGGAAATATTATCACGGATGCTTTCGGCGTAATTGCAATGGTAGCCATGACGCCGCTGATTACCATTCAGGTGATGGGCATGGCGGTAAAGGTGAAAGAGAGCAGGCTCCACAAAAAAGCAATCGGGCGGAAGGTCTATGTACCTCTTGAAGACTTCGGAGATATGGAAATTATTGAATTATAGGAATGGGGCGGCTTATGGGCAAATTATACTTAATGACAACAATTGTTGAGAGGAAAATGGCCAGAAAGTACCTGGAGCTCTACAGGGAAAACGGACAGCACGTCATGTTTTCCAGCCTGGGGTTCGGCACGGCTGCCAGCGAGGTGTTGAATTACCTGGGGCTCGAGGCCACGGAAAAGGCGGTGCTTTTTTCCGTTCAGGAGCAGGAGCACTGGCATGTGGTAAAAAAGCAGCTCCAGAGGAAGCTGCGCATTGACGCGCCCGGGGGAGGAATTGCATTTATCATTCCCCTGAGCAGTATCGGCGGCAAAAAGGCGCTGCAGTTTCTTCTGGAAAAAGAGGACTATCAAAAAGAGGAGGAATCAACCTTGAAGGATACAGTACATGAACTTATCATTGTGATTGCAAATCAGGGAAATATCGAATTGGTTATGGACGCCGCCAGAGGGGCGGGCGCCTACGGCGGAACGGTAATCCATGCCAGAGGAACCGGAATGGAGATTGCTGAAAAGTTCATGGGAGTATCCATAGCGGCGGAGAAGGAAATGATTTTTATTGTCGCAAAGACGGAGCAGAAAAACAGCATCATGAAGGCGATTATGGAAAAGGCGGGAGCCGACAGCCGCGCCAAATCCATTGTATTTTCACTTCCTGTTGCAGATACGGCCGGACTGCGGCTGATAGAAGATTAACACACGCGTCGGCGCCCTCATGTGTTAATCCTGAAACCGTTGTAAAAATCCCGGACGGCGGCAAGCGTTCAGCCCGGGATTTTTGTATGTCAGACAGGCGGATTAGATATCGAGGGTAAGTCCTACGGGACAGTGGTCGGAGCCCATAATATCTCTATATATGCAGGCGTCCTTAAGGGAATCCTTTAAGGCGTTTGAGACTACAAAGTAATCAATACGCCACCCGGCGTTTTTCTCCCTTGCCTTAAAGCGGTAGGACCACCAGGAATAAGCCCCTTCCGTATCGGGATAAAAGTGGCGGAAAGTATCCGTAAAACCGGCGTTTAAAAGAGCGGTAAACTTTGCCCGTTCCTCATCGGTAAAGCCGGCGTTTTTGCGGTTGGTTTTCGGATTTTTCAAATCGATTTCCTTATGCGCCACGTTCATGTCGCCGCACACAACGACAGGCTTTTTGTTTTCAAGGTTTTTCAGATATCGAAGAAAATCGTCCTCCCATTTCATCCGGTAATCCAGTCTCTTTAAGCCCTCCTGTGCGTTGGGAGTGTACACCGTAACCATATAGAACCTTTCAAATTCCAGAGTGATAACCCGTCCCTCGTGGTCGTGTTCCTCTATCCCGAGACCGAGGGAAACAGACAAAGGCTCTTCCTTTGTAAATATGGCAGTCCCGGAGTATCCCTTTTTCTCCGCATAATTCCAATATTGATGGAATCCCGGCAAATCCAGGGAAATCTGTCCCTCCTGCAGCTTTGTCTCCTGGAGACAGAAAATATCCGCATCCGCATCCTCAAAAAAACCGGAAAAGCCTTTTTCCACACAGGCGCGCAGTCCGTTTACATTCCATGATATCAGTTTTTTCATAAATTCTGTCCTTTCGTCAATCCGCGCAGTTGCCTGGCCGTCATGCATTTTGCGCGGGAATAAATACATTATACTAAAACTTCCGCTCAAAAGACAGACAAAATTTATTCCGTTTACTGCGCCTCCAGAATCTGTTTCTCTATAATATCCAACGCCCTCTCGTTTTCCTGAAGACAGTGTGCAATCATTTCCTCATTTCCGCGGGGCTCCAGATAGGAAATATTTGCGCCGAGCTGGACATAGCAGACATAATTTCCTATGGTTTCTATCCGGGAGGCGAAAACCTTCGAATTGTTCTGCGGCTGCTGCTCGTAGATACGAAGGAGAGTTTCACGGTAATCATTGAGATAGTTTTCCACAAGCGTAACGTCATTTTCCCGGGCTTTTATTAAAATCATCATATCAATGCCGGCCTCGGTGTGCTGATATTCCGCAAGGAAATCCTCGTACATATTTTCCGATATGCCGGTGCGCTCGGCCAGCTCCTCGGCGCTTAACAGGGTATCCGGCCAGTAATTTTCACCAAGGAGCCCGGACACCGCGTCCTTGAGGTCGTCCATAGGGCCCGTGATACGATAGCGCCCCCCGACCTGAATGGTGTTGACCGCTTCGTCTTCCCCTTCGTTGGTATAAGCCTGATTGCTGTCAGAGGCGCTGCCGCTTCCGGTGCAGCCGGTAAGGAAAAAGCAGACGGCGGCAGTTATCCCGTAAAAAATATGTTTTTTCATTTTGCAGTTACTCCTTTGCTTAAAAGCTTGTAAGTCCGGATTTACTTTTGCCCGGACGGGTATAATATCTGTCATTAAGTATTTCCATATATTAGACAAAATATGTAAAGATATGTTAAGATAAGCACATGTGCGGCAAAAGCGCCGTCATGTTATTCGGAATTTATGGAGAACTGTTATGCTGTTTAATTCTTATATTTTTATATTTCTTTTTCTGCCTCTGACGCTTGCGGGCTGGTATCTGCTGAATCACCTGAAAGCCAGGGAAAGCGCGAAATTATTTCTGGCGGGAATGTCCCTGTGGTTTTACGGGTATTTTAATGTTTATTATCTTGCCGTTATCGTGGCCAGCATACTGGGAAATTATTTTTTAAGCTGCCTGATGCGGTTTTCCAAAAGCCGCGCTTTTTCACGGCTGGGGCTTTTGGCGGGCCTTTTGCTGAACCTGGGATTTTTGTTTTATTTTAAGTACTATGATTTCTTTTTTGAGAATATTAACGCGGTGTTCCATACGGATTTTAGCTTAAAGCATATTTTGCTACCCCTTGGAATCAGCTTTTTTACTTTTCAGCAGCTTTCCTTTATTATTGACAGATGCACCGGACGGGCGGAGCATTACTCCTTTATCAATTATCTTACCTTTGTGACCTTCTTTCCCCAGCTGATTGCAGGCCCCATTGTGACCTATAAGGAAATGATGCCGCAGTTTGAGGATAAGGAGAACCGCAGCTTTCAGCCGGATAATTTTGCAAAGGGCATCGTGATTTTTACAATCGGTCTGGGAAAAAAGGTGCTGCTTGCAGATGTGCTTGCGCTTCCCGTAAATTACGGTTTCGAGCAGACTGCCTTTCTGGACACCACCTCCACGCTTTTGGTGATACTGGCTTATACCTTTGAGATTTATTTTGATTTCAGCGGTTACAGCGATATGGCAATCGGTCTGGGAAAAATGTTCAATATCGAGCTGCCGGTTAATTTCAATTCTCCCTATAAAGCGTGTTCCGTAAAGGATTTGTGGCAGAGATGGCATATGACGCTCTCCCGGTTTTTCATACAGTATGTATACATTCCTTTAGGAGGCAGCCGGAAGGGAAAGGCGCGCACAGTGCTTAATACCTTTCTTGTGTTCTTTTTAAGCGGACTGTGGCATGGGGCAAACTGGACCTACATTGCGTGGGGCACTATGCAGGGGCTCCTGGTCATCTGGGACAATCTGGGAATCGTCGGCGTCAGAGGCTGTGAGGGAAAGCGGCCGGCAAAAGTCATGGTACCCGGTTGGCTTGGATGGATTTTTACCTTTGGATTTTTCAACCTGTCCCTGTTTTTCTTCCGAAGCGAGAGTATGGCAGGAGCCTTTCAGATGTTTCGGAACATTCTGGCATTCAAGGATACCGGATATATTTATAAAATTGCCGCAAAGCTGGACGTGCCTGAGTTTTATCTCATAAAGCAGGCAGTGAACCTTGTGGCTCCGAAGATGCTGAACCTTGCATATCTTCTGGCGTTTATCCTGCTTCTTCTTATCAGCGGGTTTATTCTTACCCGAAAGAACACGCTGGAGATTGCGAAAGCGCATCCGTTAAACGGCAGGCTTTGCGCCTTTATCACAGTGATTTTCGTCTGGTCGGTGATTTCCTTTTCACAGGTCAGCACATTTATCTACTTTAATTTTTAGGGGAAAACAATGGAGAAAAAGGCTTCAACGAAGTTTATCAGACAGTTTTTTATATGGAGCGGCGGTTTGCTGCTTTTGTGTATTCTGGCGGTAGTGGTTTTTGACCCCTTTTTCCAGTATCACAAGCCGTTAAAGGGATTAAAGGCGGTGCTGACGGATAAGGAATATCAATGCGTGGGCTCCCTGAAAACCTTTGACTATGACAGCGTTATAGCAGGCTCCTCGGTGTCCGAAAACTATTATAACGACTGGTTTAATCAGGCTTTTGGCTGCCGTACCATTAAGGCAATCCGTTCCTACGGGGCGACGGCGGACTTGTGCTATCTTCTGGATATCGCCTTTTCCAGACAGAATTTGAAGTATGTGTTTTACAATCTGGATTCCGCCGCCCTGGTGGCGGAACCGGAGACAACCTATGAGCTCACGGGCTGTCCCATGTATCTGTACGACGACAATTATTTCAATGATATTGAGTATTGGCTGAACAAGGGAGTGCTCATGGAGAAAATCCCCTATCTTATCGCCAATTCGACGATTGGAGATTACGACGAAAACGATTCCTACAACTGGGCTCAGTGGAAGCAGTTTAACTCTGATATGATTCTGGGGCTTTACATCCGTAAACCCTCCGTTTCGGAGATGAAGCCGGCGGATTATTATGAGGACGTGCTCAGGAAAAATATTGATTTGCTTCTGGACAGGATAACTGCGCACCCGGAAACCGAATTTTATGTGTTTATTCCTCCCTATTCCATGCTCTGGTGGGATAATATTTACCGTGAAGGGGATATGGAAGCTTATCTCTACAATATGGAGCAGGCCATGGAGGCGCTCCTTACCTGTGAAAATGTAAAGCTGTTTTATTTTCAGAATGACAGAGAAGTTATCATGAATCTGGAAAATTATATGGATATCATTCATTTTTCACCGGAGATTAATCATTATATCTGCGAGTGCATAAGCAGCGGGAAAAATCAGGTGAGTGAGGATAATTACCGGGAAATCATCAGCGAAATGCGGGAACTGTCTTATGAAATTGTGGAAAAACTGGTAAAACCCTATGAGGACAGAATCAAGGTGGATATTTACGACGAGTGATGAAAAAGAGTAAGAGAACCGCTGTAAATTGCCATTTGAATGTCATACGATATTAAATGCTTTAAAAATGGCCCACACATAAGGAGCCCCAAAAACATTTAAGGATTTCGGACCGGTAATCTGCTGGGGGTTTTCCTTTAATTTATTGAGAGCCTGTTCAAAGGTTGCCTTGGTGATAGATTTGGAACGCCTGTCCACAAAAAGCTCACCGCCTTTCACTACATAGGTGAAGGGCAGTTTTTTCATGGTGTAAAAGGTTTCGCTTTGATGCTCCGTCAATAACTGCCATACGGATTCTATGGATACGTTTTCATTCATGTTTTACACAAGCCTCAATGAGCTTCAGAATTGTGCGGATGGAACCGAACTGGTTGCTCTTTCCCATACAGTCGATGTAGGTCTGCCTTGTAAAGTACAACTCAATTACCTTTTCCGCCAATAAATCCGCATTCAGGGTATCGTCGTCAATTACCATGGAAAATCCTTGCGATTCAAAGGATTTGGCATTCAAAATCTGGTCGCCCCGGCTGCTGTTTGCCGAGAGGGGAATCAGCAGATTCGGCTTTTTCAGGGCTAAAAGCTCACAAATCGAGTTCGCTCCCGCACGGGAAATCACCACGTCCGCCATAGCAAATAAATCTTTTAATTCCGCTTTTACATATTCAAACTGCACATAACCGCTTTGGCTGCGGAGGTTCTCGTCAATTTTATCCTTGCCGCAGATGTGGACGACCTGAAAATCGGTTAAGAGCACGGGCAGGGCCTGCCGCACAGCATCGTTTATGGATGCGGCGCCGAGACTGCCCCCGATTACCATAATTACCGGTTTGTTGGCGGTAAAGCCGCACATGTCAAGAGCGGCAATTTTGTCGCCCTTTGTCAGTTCCTCACGAATGGGGGAACCGGTGAGCACAGCCTTGTCTTCCGGAAGCATGGCGATTGTTTCAGGGAAATTGCAGCATATTTTTTCCGCAACGGGAATACAGAGCCTGTTGGCAAGTCCCGGGGTCATATCGGATTCATGGATGATACAGGGAATATGCAAAGAAGCGGCGGCCCGTACCACCGGAACGCTTACAAAGCCGCCTTTTGAAAAGACGACGTCCGGTTTTATCTGTTTCAGGGTCTTTCTGGCTTCTCCGTAGCCTTTGATTACACGAAAAGGATCGGTTAAATTTTTGATATCAAAATAACGTCTGAATTTGCCTGTGGCAATTCCGTAATAAGGAATGTCAAAATCAGAAATCAGCTTTTTTTCGATGCCGTCGTAAGAACCGATATAAGAAATTTCATAACCGGCTTCCGCAAGATGAGGCATCAGGGCGATATTAGGTGTGACATGCCCCGCTGTTCCGCCGCCAGTGAGAACTATTTTTTTTGCTGCTTTCAAGTCACCCATAAAAAAGCCTCCTTATTTCTAATTGCCGTTTTTAATCTGCTCTAAGGCGTGTGCAAGCTGATCCGGGCAGGAAGTAGGTTTAAAACCGCAGCGCACACCTTTTAATTTGGAAATGGCGTCGTCCACGTCCATGCCGGTTACCAGGTTTGCAATCCCTTTCAGGTTGCCGTTGCAGCCCCCGAAAAATTCAACAAATTTGATTTTGCCGTTTTCCACTTCCAAATCAATGGAGGTGGAGCAGGTGCCTTTTGTCTGATACTTCATAATCTTTCCTTTCATTTTCAGTTTCCGCTGTTATCTCTCTTTGGTGTATAAGTATAACAGAAAATATTGGCATATGAAAGACATATTTTAACGAAAAATGACGAGAACTTACACCCTCTGGCTTATTGAGAGAAAAAACCCCTTTTATTATAATATAGTAAGGAAAGGAGGAAATATGTTTACAATATTTTTTGAGCACAGATTACTTACAGGATTGATTGCCGCTTTTCTGCTGCTGAGTGTTGTATGCCAGATGATAGCCGGACTGGTTTATCATAAATTAATCTCAGAAACGGACAATATGCCGGCGACGGAAAATAAACAACTAAAGCAGTGCAAGCAAAAGTATGCCAGTTATTATAAGCTGAACGGGAAAATGGTCAATACCGAGGTATTTGTGGAAAGATTCGTTCAGAAAATCTGTTTTGCCAAAATACAGATAACCCGCTTTGTACACGCTTCCGGGCAGCTGATGATGCTTTCCATTTTACTGGCAGGTATAGCAATCTGCCTGTCGCTGGCGGCAGGAAACACCTTATTTCAGATTATGCCCTATTATCTGGTCAGTATTCTGGGATTATATCTGTATTTTTCCATTTCGGGAATCGTTGATATACATGAGAGAAGAAAAATTTTAAAAACAAATCTGACGGATTATCTGGAGAACTATTTTGTTCCCAGACTCGAATCCGAAAAGGAAAGCGCAATGGAGGAGGGCGTTAAAAAAAGAGAAAAATATGCGCACGAGTTTATGGAGGACAAGAAAGGAGAGGAAAAAGCCCGTACCGGTAATTTTGAAGAACAGGCGCAGCCGGTTGTAAAGCATTATCAGGACGAGCTTGAAAACCTCCTTGAAGAATTTTTCGCTTAAAAAAAATCCTTTTCTGTGATATACTGTGAAGCATTGGACAGGCCGGTATAGAAATCAGGAAAGGATTATTTTTTATGAATAAAGCAGTTGCAATCCTTAAAAAGGGAGAGGGGCGCGCGCTGAAAGCGGGCGGAATGTGGATATACGATAATGAAATAGCGCATGTCGAGGGGGAGTTTGCGGACGGAGATACTCTGGAGGTGCATGATTTTGACGGTTATCCTTTAGGGAAAGGCTTTATCAACTGCCATTCCAAAATCAGAATCAGGATGATGACCAGAAATATCTGTCAGGAAATTGACAGGGAATTTTTAAGGCGGAGAGTGACGGACTCCTGGGAATACCGGAAAAGGACGGTGGATACAGGGAGCTGCCGTCTGATATTCGGAGAGGCGGATTTTCTGCCGGGGCTTGTAATCGATAAATTTTCCGATGTGCTGGTGGTGGAATCGCTGGCGCTTGGCATCGACAGGTACAAGGAGGAGATTGTGGAGCTTTTAAAAGAGGTTCTTAAGGCTGACGGAATTTTCGTCAGGGGCGTTTATGAAAGAAGCGAAGCCGGCGTAAGGCGCAATGAAGGTATGGAGCCCTTTAAGGGATTTATCGGCGAAGCCTTTGACACGAATGTAGAGATAGAAGAAAACAGCATAAAATTCCTGGTGGATATAAAGGAAGGACAGAAAACCGGTTTTTTCCTGGATCAGAAATATAACCGGCTGGCTGTGCGGAAGCTGTGCCGGGATGCCAGGGTGCTCGACTGCTTTACACACACGGGTTCTTTTGCGCTTAATGCTGCGGCGGGCGGCGCAAGGGAGGTTATCGCCGTGGATTCGTCAGCGTTTGCCGTGGAACAGGCCCGTAAAAATGCGCTGCTGAATCATATGGAAGAAAGAGTGCGCTTTGAATGCCGGGATGTTTTTGAGTTGCTGCCGGAGCTGGAAAAAGCGCAGGAAAAGTTCGACGTGGTGATATTGGACCCTCCGGCTTTCACCAAATCCCGCAATTCCGTTAAAAGTGCCGTCAAGGGCTACCGGGAAATCAATCTCCGGGCCATGAAGCTTGTAAAAAACGGGGGCTTTCTGGCGACCTGCTCGTGCTCCCATTTTATGACCTGCGAGCTTTTTACGGAAACCATTGCACAGGCGGCAAGAAACGTCCATAAACGCCTGCGGCAGGTGGAATTTAAGACACAGGCGCCTGATCATCCGATTTTGTGGGCGGCGGACGAGTCTTATTATTTGAAGTTTTATATTTTTCAGGTGTGCGATTTTGTATAAATTGCTTATTGCAAATTTTAAGAGACAGTGCTAATTTAGGGGAAAAGACAATTAAGGAGGGGACGGGAAATGTCTTATCACTATTTATTAGATTTGGCGCTGATTCTTTTAAGTACTAAGCTGTTTGGAATTCTGACAGGAAAATTCCAGATGCCGCGGGTAGTGGGAGCGCTTCTGGCCGGACTTGTGCTGGGCCCCGCTATGTTTAACGTCCTGTCGGAAACCGAATTTCTCTCGCAGCTGAGTGAACTTGGAGTCATTGTAATTCTTTTCACAGCGGGAATGGGCACTGACCTTCGGGAATTGAAAAATGCCGGAAAAGCCGGATTTCTGGTGGCCCTATGCGGAGTGCTGGTTCCCATGGCAATGGGAACAGGTTTTGGCTGGCTGGCCGGAAAAGCCGGATGGCTCCCGGGAAACACCTTTTTGGAGAATGTTTTTCTGGGAACGGTACTTACGGCAACTTCTGTCAGCATTACTGTTGAGACGCTAAAGGAGCTGGGCCGCCTGGATACCCGGGTGGGCAGCACGATTTTAGCCGCTGCGCTGATTGACGACGTATTGGGTCTGGTGGCGCTGACAATAGTCGCAAGCATGGCTGGCGACGGAAGCGGGGTTTTGCTGGTGATGCTGAAAATCGTTCTGTTTTTTGTTTTTGCGATTGTCGCAGCCTTTGGAGGTATTCGGCTCTTTCGCTGGATAATTGACCATGCCCAACAGAAAAATCTCCGGCGGTATCCGGTATTTGCTTTTGTGATTTGCCTGCTTTTGGCTTACTGTGCGGAAGAATTTTTTGGTGTGGCAGATATTATCGGCGCATTTGTAGCGGGGCTGGTTGTGGCATGCACCTCCAAAGCAGAATATATCCGTTCGAAATTCGAGCCTTTGAGCTATCTGCTTTTGACCCCGGTGTTTTTTTCCGGAATAGGAATTAAGGTGGAACTGCCCAGGTTGAGCGGGAGCCTTGTTGCCTTTTCTTTACTCCTTTTGGCTGTTGCAGTTCTGTCAAAGGTTATCGGGTGCGGCCTGGGAGCGCGGCTTTGCGGATTTAACACTGCAGAAAGTATTCAGGTGGGAACCGGAATGGCCTGCCGTGGAGAGGTGGCTTTGATTGTGGCAAACAGGGGATTATCCATGGGAGCTCTCAGTCAGGCTATGATGACGCCTGTTGTAATTACAGTGGTGGGCTGCGCCGTATTGACGCCGCTGTTGCTGAAGCTGGCTTTCAGCGGTCATAGCAAGGAAACGGATGACGGGAGCACTATTGCCGCCAGGTACCACAGAACCGAAAAGCTTGAGCGGGTATCTGATGAACTGCTGAGCAATAAATGATGCTGGCAGCAGAGGATATCCTGCTGCACTGGAACGGAGAAAAGGAGCACAATACGTGATAAGAGATATTCTGCTTGACACTTTGACGGATGGAATAAAACTGCTTCCGTTTCTGTTTATTACCTATTTGATAATGGAAAACATTGAACATAAAACCAGCAAAAAAACCCGGCAGATAATGAAAAGCTCGGGGAAATGGGGGCCGGCGCTTGGCGGAGCGCTCGGCGTATTTCCCCAGTGCGGGTTTTCCGCTGCGGCATCGAATCTCTATGCGGGACGCGTGATTACTATGGGAACGCTGGCCGCTGTATTTTTGTCCACATCGGATGAAATGCTCCCGATACTGATATCTGAGAAAGTGAATGCGGGAACGATTTTCAGGATTCTCGCAGTAAAGGTTTCTGTCGGTATTTTGGCAGGATTTTTGATTGATTTGTTTCACAGAAGGCAAAAGGGGACGGATACGGAAGAACTGCGGATAGAGCATATGTGCGAGCATCAGCACTGTAACTGCGAAAAGGAAAGCATCTTTCAATCGGCTCTCCGCCATACGGTTCAGATATTTTTGTTTATTCTGGCAATTTCCCTGGCGCTTAATCTGCTAATTCACTTCGCAGGCGAAGAGCGTCTGGCCGGGCTGGTTTCAGGAAATCCAGTTTTAGGCACGATGGCGGCCGGGCTGGTTGGCCTGATACCAAACTGCGCCTCATCTGTGATTCTGACGCAGCTTTATCTTGAAGGGCTGCTGGGGGCGGGGGCAATGCTTGCCGGACTGCTTGCCGGCTCCGGGATTGGTCTTCTGGTGCTCTACCGGGTAAATGATGATATGAAGGAAAATATAAGAATAACGGTAATGCTTTATGCTATAGGCGTTCTTGCGGGAATTTTTATTGAAATGTGTGGAATGACATTTTGACCGGATATCATCAAAATTCCATTTCAGAGCGAAAAAAAGCACCATCCCCAAGGCTCATACGTCCCCAAAAATGGTACTCCGTGCGTCTTCAGGGGCTCGAACCCTGGACACCCTGATTAAGAGTCAGGTGCTCTACCAACTGAGCTAAAGACGCAAACAACTTTCTCTTTTGTCTCATTTACAGCACATAGGGTATTATAGTATAATGTTTTTTGGTTTGCAAGTATTTTTTTAAAATTTTTTCATAAAATATTAATTTTTTTTCAGGAGATACCATAAAATGATATTTGATACCCATGCGCATTATGACGATAAGGCTTTTGACAGCGACCGAAAAGAGCTTTTTCATAATATGAAGAAGGAAGGAGTAGAGTTTATTGTAAACGTAGGATCCGACCTTGAGGCCAACCGGAAAACGCTGGCTCTGGCAGAGGAATTTCCCTTTATTTATGCGGCGCTTGGCGTGCACCCGTCGGAGGCAGGAGAGCTTGCGGAAGCTGACATACAGTGGATTAAAAAGAAAGTGGAGAACCCGAAGGTAGTGGCAATCGGGGAAATCGGTCTGGATTATTACTGGCCGGAGCCGGATAAAACCGTTCAGAAGAAATGGTTTGAGAGGCAGCTTGCCCTTGCGGGCGAAACAGGTCTTCCGATTATCGTACATTCCCGGGACGCGGCGAAGGACACGCTTGAGATGTTAAAGGCATGGCAGGTGCAGAAAACGGGAGGCGTAATTCACTGCTTTTCCTACACGAAGGAAATTGCAAGGGAATATTTAAATATGGACTACTATTTTGGCATTGGCGGCGTCCTTACCTTTAAAAATGCAAAAAAGCTTGTGGAAGCCGTGGAATATATTCCCATGAACCGGATTTTGCTGGAGACGGATTGCCCCTATCTGGCGCCGGAGCCTTATCGCGGAAAAAGAAACCAGTCTTCCTATATTCACTACGTTGCGCAGAAGCTGGCTGAAATTAAAAATATAAGTAAGGAAGAAGTATTGGCGCAGACCATGCGGAATGCAAAGGAATTTTACAGGATTTCAGAGGCACAGACTATATCTGATTAGTTTTTATAAGAGCAGGAAACGCAGATTGGTAAGGGCTTTGGTTAGGAGAAGAAGATGGCATATCTGGGAACACCGGCAGCAACGGCAGCGGTTATTAAAAAGCACGATTTCAGATTCCAGAAAAAGTACGGGCAGAATTTTCTGATAGATGCAAATATTTTACAAAAAATTGTTGATGCCGCGCAAATAACAAAGGAAGATTACATAGTGGAAATCGGCCCAGGCATCGGTACCATGACCCAGTATCTGGCGGAAAGCGCCGGGGGAGTCGCGGCAGTGGAGATTGATAAAAACCTGATTCCGATTTTAAAAGAGACGCTTTCAGAGTATGACAACGTTTGTATAATGAATGAAGATATTTTAAAAATGGATATAAAAAGACTGGCGGAAGAAAAAAACAGCGGACGGCCCGTCAAGGTAGTGGCGAATCTGCCATATTATATTACCACGCCTATTATTATGGGGCTTTTTGAAAGCCATGCGCCGGTTTCCGATATCACAATTATGGTGCAGGAGGAAGTTGCGGAGCGGATGCAGACCGGCCCCGGCACCAAGGATTACGGAGCTTTAAGTCTTGCCGTGCAGTATTATGCAAAGCCGGAAACGGTACTGAAGGTGTCGGCGTCCTGTTTTATGCCAAGACCGAACGTGGGAAGCGCGGTGATACGGCTCACCCGGTTTGAGGAGCCGCCGGTAAAGGCGGACGACGAAGAAAAGCTGTTTTCCGTTATCCGGGCGGCCTTTAACCAGCGGAGGAAAACACTTGCCAACGCCCTTGCCAACGCGTCGGCGATTAAGTGCGCCGGGGGAGGAGCGGTGAAGGTGACAAGGCAGCAGGTTTGCGATGCGCTTGAGAGGATGGGGCTTGCGCAGACCATAAGGGGAGAAGCCCTTTCTCTTGCGCAGTTTGCCGAGTTTTGTAATCTGCTTTAACCTTTTGACATACGAAAAAGCATATGGTAAACTAAAAAATAAAAATCGGGTGATTATGCCCTGTGGAAGAAAGCATACATGAGGTGAGTACCCTTGGATAAATACGAATACAAAGTACGCGCAGACGAAATAAAGACTCTGATTTCGGAAGGAAGATATGCGGATGCTGTAAAAATTGCGGACAGCGTTGACTGGCGCAGAGTAAAGAGCGTCATGATGCTGTGTACAATCAGCGATTTATATAAGATTAACAGGAGATATGAGGACAGCAGGGATATTCTTCTGCTTGCATACGAGCGGCATGCGGGCGGGAGACTGATAGTTTATTCTTTATGCGAGCTTTCCATTAAGCTGGGAGAGTTTGTACAGGCTCTTGAGTATTACAAGGAGTTTGTTCAGCTCGCGCCCAAGGACAGCGGACGATACGTGCTGCAATATAAGATATACGAGGCCCAGGAAGTGAGTCTTGAGGAGCGCATAGAAGTCCTTGAAGAACTGAAAAAGCGGGATTACCGTGAAAAATGGGCGTATGAACTTGCATATTTGTATCACAGAGTCGGTCTTGCCTCCAAATGTGTGGAGGAATGTGACGAGATGTTCCTCTGGTTCGGCGAGGGAAGATATGTGCTAAGAGCGCTGGAGCTTAAGATGCTCCATGAACCTTTAAGCGAAGACCAGCAGATGAAATATGAGCAGATGAAGGAGACAGGGGGCTTTATCACCTCCGATTATGCTGTTGACCAGCAGGAAATCAAGAAAGCTGCGGAAAATGAAACGGAGGATGAAGACGACGACGAGTTCAGCCTCCAGGAAAATATTCTCACCGACAATACGCAGGAAATACCATCTAAAGACGAGATGGATATTCAGGTTAAAACCGTGGATGTTAGCCAGTATAATACCATTAATCTTCAAAAGGAACTGGCGGAAAGCATGAAAGAAATTCTGGAACTGCCGGGAGAGGAGAAGAGCGAGTCTTCGGCGGAAACGGAGAACGAAGATAGCGCGCCGAAGACGGAAGAATACATACCTCTGGAGGACTATTCGGAGGCTCTTCTCAAAACACAGATTTATGAGCCTGTGACCGGTGCGGATATTCAGGTGAATTCTGATGAGAAGACGGTTCATTTTGAAGAAGTAAAGCCGTCCATAATAAAGGAAGAACCCCGGACGGAAATGAGGGAGCTCAAAAATACCGGGTCTGCGGTTTCCGGGGAAAAGAGCTCCGAAGAAGTATTTTTTGGAAATACGGAGGAGGTAAATATTCAGGACGTGGTTACGGAGCTGGAAGCCCAGAACAGCAGTCGCAGCCTGTTTGCCCCTTTGGATGAGCAACAGGAGGAAAACCGCAGGGAGGCGGCCGGCGAGAAAATACCGGCGGCAAGTGCAAATTCTGCTATCAGCAATACCGGCGTGATTAAGGCGTTTCACAAGCCCTCCGGTTATGACAATATTCTGACTCAGGAGTATGACGGACAGATTTCTCTGGTGGTTCCCGAGCAGGATAAAGTGGAAAAACAGATTACCGGCCAGCTCAGTATTGAGGATATCATGACCGAGTGGGAAAAGATGAAGGAGGAGAGCGAGCGCAGGCGGATGGAGGATATCCGCAGGCGTGTTCACCAGCAGACGGAAACGCTTTTTGCCGATTTTGACGAGTCCACCAAAACCGGGCTTTTGGAGGAGCTGGAGAAAGCCATGGTTTCAGCGGCGATGAAGGAAGAGAAGCTGAAAGCGGCGAAGGAGAGGCCCAGGGTAGTAAAGGTAGCCGATATCGATAAGGCGCAGAAGGAGAAGCTGGCGGAAGCACAGAAAGCCGAAACAGCAGGGGAGAGCGGGGAGAATACCGGCGAGGACGCTTTGGCAGAAAAGGAGCCGCAGGCCGGGGAGGAAGCAAAGAAACTATCGAAAGCGGACGCCGCCAAAAAGGAACAGGACAGAAAGCTGTTAGAGGAATACCTGAAAAGAGCGGAGGAATTTATTAAGGAAAATCCCATAGATTTGTCAGAAGAAGAGGAATCAGCAGAAAGTAATTCGGATTCCGAAGAAGCAGGGGAGCTTCCAGAGGGAGAGGCTCAGGAAGCGCCGGAGGATGCCTCTGAATCAGAAGAGAAGACGTCTAAAAAAGCAAAGTCACCGGAGGGGAAAAAGCAAAAGGCAGATAAACAGAAAAATAAAGAAGAGCAAAAACCGGCGGACGATGGGGAGGACGGCGGGAGCAGGCCTGATATCCGGGAAATGACGGGAAGTGAGAGAGAACAATTTGCACCATTTATTCACCATAAACGTACCAGAAGACAAATTGTGGAGGCAATTGACAATATCAGCATGGCTTCTTATACGGGAAACGTGGTTATCACGGGGGAGGAAGACACGGGGACGATTGCGCTTGCAAAGCTTCTGGTAAAGGAAATCCAGCTTTCAGACAGCAATTTTTCAGGGAAAGTGGCCAAGATTTCCGGGAGCACCATGAACAAGAAAGATGTGGCGGCTACCTTATCAAAGCTTTCCGGGGGAGCGCTGATTATTGAAGGCGCGGCATCTATGAAAAAGCCCACAGTGGAGCAGCTTTTAGGGGCGCTGAATCAGGAAAGCCAGGGGCTTATCGTCTTACTTGAGGGGACGAAGCCTAAAATCAATGACTTCCTGGAGGAATATTCGGAACTTAAGCCGGTATTTAATCTGCGGGTGGATGTGGAGGCTCTTGACGACCAGACGCTGGTAAAATATGCCAAAAAGTATGCCTTGGAGCAGGAGTATACCATTGACGAACTGGGAGTACTTGCGCTGCATACCAGAATCGCGGACATGCAGACCAGCGACCATGAGGTGACTCTGGGAGAAATCGAGGAGCTGGTGGACGAGGCGATTTATTATGCGGACAGAAAGACGCCTCAGCATTTTGTCGATGTGCTGCTGGGCAAGCGTTATGATGAAGAGGACATGATTGTTCTTCGAGAAAAAGATTTTATGCACTATTAGTATGGGGGTAATGTAAGGAATGGGAGAAACAATTAAAAAAACAGAAGAAGGCGTTTTTATTTCGGAGGCAGACCAGTATTTATTTGCCCAGGGTACGCACTATGATATTTATAAAAAGCTTGGCGCGCATCCCACGGTTCAGGAAGGCAGGGAAGGTGTGTTCTTTGGCGTCTGGGCTCCGAATGCGGAAAGCGTTCATGTAATCGGGTCTTTTAACGGTTGGGATGAAACGGCCAATCCTATGAAAAAAATCGGGCCCGGCGGAATTCACACAGTGTTTGTTCCGGGCGTAGGCGAAGGCGAGTTATATAAATATTTAATAACCACGCCTTATGGGGAAAAGCTGTACAAGGCTGACCCTTTTGCAAACAGTGCCGAACTCCGTCCCGGAACGGCGTCTAAGACGGCTGATATTTCCGGTTTCAGGTGGACGGACGGCGTGTGGATGAAAGAACGTTCCGGCAAGGATTATAATAAGGAGCCTCTTGCAATTTATGAGTGCCATATTGGCTCCTGGATGCGTCATCCGAGACCCGAGGAAAAGGGCTTTTACAATTACCGTGAATTTGCCGACAGAATTGTGGAATATCTGAAGGAAATGAAATATACCCATATTGAGCTTATGGGAATCACCGAGTATCCTTACGACGGTTCCTGGGGATATCAGGTGACGGGATATTATGCGCCTACGTCCCGTTACGGCGAGCCGAAGGATTTTATGTATCTGATTAATAAACTGCACAAGAATAAAATCGGCGTGATACTGGACTGGGTGCCGGCTCATTTTGCCACGGATGCCCACGGGCTTGGACGGTTTGACGGACAGTGCATTTTTGAGCATCCCGACCCGAGAAAGGGAGAGCACCCCGATTGGGGAACCAAGATTTTCAATTATGAAAAGACGGAAGTTAAGAATTTCCTGATAGCCAATGTCCTGTACTGGATAAAGGAATTTCATGTTGACGGAATCCGGGTGGACGCGGTGGCTTCCATGCTTTATCTTGACTACGGAAAGCAGGACGGACAGTGGGTGGCCAACAAGTACGGCGGAAATGAAAATCTGGAGGCTATTGAGTTCTTCAAGCATTTGAATTCCGTGGTGAGAGGCACTTATCCGGGCTTTCTGACAATCGCAGAGGAATCAACGGCATGGCCTAAGATAACGGGGAAGGTAGAGGACGACGGCCTTGGCTTTTCCTTTAAGTGGAACATGGGATGGATGCACGATTTCTGCGAGTACATGAAACTGGACCCCTATTTCAGAAAGAACAACCATTACGCCCTTACGTTTGCCATGTCCTATAATGAAAGTGAAAATTATATCCTGCCTCTTTCTCATGATGAAGTGGTACATTTGAAATGTTCCATGGTTAACAAGATGCCGGGATATCAGACAGACAAGTACGCAAACCTGCGCTGCGGCTATACGTATATGTTCGGTCATGCCGGAAAAAAACTTCTTTTCATGGGCCAGGATTTCGGTCAGGAAAGAGAATGGAGCGAAGAGCGGGAACTGGACTGGTTCTTGCTGGGAGAGGACTTAAACAAAGGGCTTCACCAATATATGAAAGAGCTTTTGGCAATTTACAGGAAATACCCCTGCATGTATGAGTTCGACAACTGCTGGGACGGGTTCGAGTGGCTCAATTGCGATGATAAGGACAGAAGTACTTACAGCTTTTTCAGAAAATCTTCAACCGGGAAAAACAATCTTTTGTTCATCATCAATATGACTCCCATCGCCTGGGAGAATTACAAGCTGGGCGTTCCCAAAAAGAAGAAATACAAATTGCTGCTTAACAGCGCGGAAGAGCGGTTCGGCGGGGCCGGCGGAGTGATGCCGAAGGAGATTATGGCGGTGAAGGAAGAGTGCGATTACAGGAATTACAGCATTACTTTAGACCTCCCTCCTTACGCGGCGGCGGTATTTGTTTTTTAACAGGATATTAAGAAAAAGAAAATATGTGCCGAAATAAAGGGTGAATGCATAAGGCATTCGCCCTTTTTCACGGGAAGGCAAGAGGCAGGGCTCGCTTTTGCGTGCGGCAAAGCGGCATATGGATGAATAGTGAATATTTGAGGTTAAGCAGAATGAATATTACGTTTGAGGGCGTGGAAGTAAAGACTTCCGGGATATATACGGATAACGGCGGCAAGGCGGCGGCTTACGGAACCCACAGTGCGGAAAAGCCGCAGGGCAGCGGATTTTCGCTGGATATTTCGGGCAGCGTGATGGATAACAGCGCCTATGCGGAGCACGGGAAAAGTATTGATGAGGTGATTGCCGCGGCGGAGCAGGAGGATGTCAAGGCTAAACGGGATTATATGGCAATTATGTCGAACTCTGTGTCCGACGAAGACTTTGCCAGACTCCAGAAGGAAGGCTTTCATCCCGGCAGCACCGATATTGAAACGGTGGTTACGATTATTGACAAAATAAAGGTGGCTCTTGCCAAAGGCGGAACGGAAGTTGCCGGATATACGGATACCGTCAGCGACGATGTTCTGCGGGAAATTGCGGGAAGCGAGGCGTTTGCACAGGAGCTGAAAAAGCAGTTTGAGGAAAAGAACGTTCCTTTGACAGAGGAAAATATCGCTGCGGTAAGGGACGCCTGGGATATTTTAACGAGAGTGGATACCCTTTCCGAGGGCAGCGTGAAATATATGGTTGAAAATCATTTGGAGCCTACGCCGGAGAATCTCTATACGGCGAGATATTCGGCGGTTCATGACGGAAACCGTCAGGGAAAGGGCTACTATGCGGCGGGCGGCGTGGCAGGCTATTATGCGAAAAAGCCTGACGAGATTGATTTTGAAAAGCTTCGTCCCCAGATGGAAAAGGTGATTGAGGAAGCCGGATATCAGGCAAATGAAGAAAACTTTGATAAGGCAAAGTGGCTGGTGGAAAAGGGAATACCTTTAAATGAGGAGAACTTTTCACTGCTTGACAGTATCGGGGAGCATAAATTCCCGGTAACAGTGGAGGATTTTATGACGGCGGCGGCCTGCGCGTTAGCGGACGGGACGGAGCCGGCAAAAGCGGATTTGGGGAAGAAAGAAACCGACCTGCAAAAAGCCGCTGAAATCATGGAAAAGACAGCGTCCATTGAAGATAAAGCTGCGGATATCGTGATGGCAAGGGATTTGCCCCTTACCCTGAGAAATCTGCTGGCGGCTCAGGACGGCATGGCCGCCCGCCCGGGACGGGGCGGGGAAGGCGCTCTGACAGAAAATATCCATGGGCGCAGGCTTCTTGAGGAGGTCCGGCTGACCATGACGGTGGAAGTGAATTTAAAGCTCCTTCGGAGCGGTTTTCAAATAGAAACAGCATCTCTGGAAAAGCTTGTGGACAAATTAAAAGCGGCGGAAATGCGAGTGTTCAAGGAACTGACAGGCCAGGTGGACGGCTCTGCGGCAAGGGAAAAGGCATCCCTCTTTGAGGAAACTCTTGGTACCCTGCGCGGAATCCGGTTTGCACCCGCAGCGATAATGACAAGCGTGTCAGTATCCTATACCTTAACGCAGGTACATACTTACGGAGCTGCCAGGGCCAAGGAGTATGAGAAGGCCGGACAAAGCTACGAAACCATGATGACGGAACCCCGGAAGGATATGGGAGATTTCATTCAAAAGGCGTTTCGGAATGTGGATGATATTCTGGAGAGCATGAATCTGGAAACCTCGGAGATGAACAGGAGGGCGGTTCGGATTCTCGGATACAACAGTCTGGAAATTACACAGGAAAATGTCGGCCAGGTCAGGGAAAAGGATGAGCTGTTAGGCAGAATCCTCAGGGAAATGAAACCGGGCCGGGTTTTAAATATGATACGGGATGGGATAAATCCCCTTTCCATGTCCCTGGAGGAGCTGGGCAATTACTTTAATCAGCAAAAAGGCGGGGACGACTCGAAGGAGATGGAGTCCTACAGCAGATTTTTATATAAACTGGAAAAGCAAAAAGGAATTTCACAGGAAGAAAAAAGCGCGTATATTGGTATCTATCGTCTGGTGCGCCAGATAGAAAAGGCCGACGACGCGGCGGTTGGCGCATTGTGGCAGGCGGGAGCGGAGTTTACGCTTGAAAATCTTCTGAAAGCCCACAGAAGTATGAAACGCGGAAAAATGGACTATACCGTGGACGATGATTTCGGAGGCGTGAACGCTAAAAAGACAGGCCGGGAAAGTATTACCAGCCAGATTGAAAGGGGATTTGCGGCGGGCGCCGGGCCGGAGCGCGGCGAACTGGAAGAACTCCTTGAGGATGCGGGAGACGAGGGCGCCGGGAAAGAATTTGACCGTATGGCGTACAATGAGGTGCGTACGGCTATGAAATCCGAGGAAGAAGTACTCCGGTATCTGACGGATTACAATCAGCCGGTCACAGCCGAAAATCTGCTGGCGGCAGAGAGGCTTTTGAGGAGTCCGAAGGAAATCTGGCGGGAGTTTGAAAAGCTGACAGAGCCGGAGGAGGAAAATGCTTCCGGTGCCGGAGAGCTTTTGGAGGAAGCGGGCGAAAAGATTCTGGATGCCCTGGGCGGCGGTCCGGAGGGGAACGCAGGCGGCCGGGAAATTACGCAGAAAGCTTACGAAAGCTTTCAGGAGACCATTCAGAATATCTTAAAGAATATGGCTTATTCCGAATCGGCCAGGGCTCTTGACGTAAAAGCCATGAGTATGCTCTATAAGCAGGTTACGTTTATGGGCGGCATGGCAAAGGAAGAAAATTATGAGATACCCGCAAGGATTGGCGACGGCCTTACGTCTATCAATCTGAAAATCATACATAGCGGACAAAAGGAAAGCAGGGTTGCCATCAGCTTCGAGGCGGAAACGTTCGGAAAAGTGGCGGCGAACTTTGAACTGACGGAATCGGGACTTTCCGGGCTTTGCATCTGCAGTAAGGAAGCCGGGACGGGATTATTGAAGGACAATCAGGAATTTTTGCAGGGGCAGCTTAAAAAGGATGGGATTACAGCCGGCGATATTTATTTCACCACCGGAGAGAAGCTGAATTTAACAGAATTTTCGCTCAAAGCCTCTGCAGAGCGGCGGACAGGCGACGATTCGGGTCTGCTCTATAAGGCGGCAAAGGCATTTATAGGATTTGTACAGGAAACGGGAATAGAGAAAGGAAGAAGCGTATGAAAATCAATTATAATGCATCGGCAGTAATTGCCAACAACTATTTGAACAAATCGGACAACAAGCTAAGGGATTCGCTGGCAAGGCTGTCCTCCGGGCTTAAGGTGGTAAATCCTAAGGATAATCCCTCAGGTCTTGCCATGGCAAGGCGGATGAATTCCCAGATAGAGAATCTCGACCAGGCAACGCAGAATGCGGGAGACGGCGTTTCGGTAATTGAAATTGCGGACGGAGCATTGTCGGAAATCCACGAAATGCTCCAGAGAATCAATGAGCTTGCCGTAAAGGCCAGCACCGGTACGATTACGGACGACGACAGACTGACTATCGACAATGAGGTTCAGCAGCTGAAAGAGGAAATCACCAGAATCGCCAACGAGACTGAGTTTAACGGACAGTCGCTGCTTGACGGGACGTTTGATTTGAAGGGGTATACGACGAGTACGCAACCTACCGACATCAATGTCAAGACGACGTATTACAGCGATGATGTGATAACCGGAACATATGAACTGGGTTTGACTGTTTCATTTGATGAGGATGGCAGAATAGAGGATATAGTGGAATTTGATGCAACTCCTCCTGTTGCAGGTCTGCTCAGTGCAAACGATATTGAAGTTCCGGAAGATGTACGCGTAAAGACTTGGGACGGAAATGTAGTCACCATTGGAAATGACGCTGGATTTGAGCTCAAGGTTCGTGTAACAAATTTGGATGGTAATAATCCGAGGGCAGGTGTGGCGATAAAGGCCACCATAGATTTAGTGGGCTTCGGAGCAATGGATATGGAGATTGGCGCCAACGAAGGGCAGGAGCTTCCCATCAGGATTCCCAATATTTCTCTGGAGAACATGGAACTGTCCGCCGCCAATTTGAGGACGCAGGAGGAATCGTCGGATACCTTGAGCAGGATGGAGGGCGCGATTAAGTATGTATCAGGCGTGCGCAGCCGTCTCGGTGCTTACCAGAACCGTCTGGAGCATACCATTGCAAGTCTGGATGTCACCAGTGAAAATATGACTGCGGCATATTCCCGGATTATGGATACGGATATGGCGGAGGAAATGACGAATTATACCACCTTGCAGGTGCTGACGCAGGCAAGTACTTCCGTGCTGGCGCAGGCAAACGAGAGACCGTCTCAGGTTCTGCAGTTATTGCAGTAGAATCTTTTTATCCGTCGGCACAGGACTTTCGGGCGGATATTAATTATCAGCGCGGTCTGTAAAAATGAATTTCCGGATTTACTCCGGTGAAAGGTTAACAGGGAATGACGAAGGAATTAAAACAGCAATACACACTTAAGATTACCCAGGCGAACAAGACGCAGTTGGTGGTCATTCTTTACGAAATGTTATTGATTTATCTTGAGGAGGCAGTAAGCGCCCATGAAAAGAAGGACAGAGCCGGATTCAGGGAGGGAATAAGAAAGGCAAGGGGATGCCTGAAGGAATTAATGACATCCCTTCACTTTGAGTATGAACCGGCGTTGAATCTCTGGCAGCTTTACCTCTATGCAAATAAGGAGCTCGCAATGGCCGATGTGCGGAACAGCACGCAGGAGCTTTCCCACGTAAAAATGATTATGATAAAGCTCCACGATGCCTATGAGCAAATCAGCGGACAGGATACTTCCGGTCCGGTGATGGCAAACACGCAGACGGTGTATGTAGGTCTTACCTACGGGCGGAACAGTCTTACGGAAAATCTAGACGGTCAGGGTGGTGACCGGGGTTTCCGCGTTTAATGCGGCGGAATGTGTATTTTCTTCAGGCAGCGGTAAAATAGCCGCTGCCTGTTCCATTAAGAACTTGTAGCGTTTTAACACAGAATTCATTTCATAGATATAGCAGTCAATTAAATCCGGTTCCGTGACATTGTCAAAACCGGCATATGCAATTTCCAGCGCCTTTTTTGTCTTTTCCAGGTCTGAAAGAAGCGCATTTCGCGCGATTTCCTTTTCTGAAAGCGTCCGGTTTACCCGTGAACTCTGACTAAAATACATTTTCATATTAATAACCATGCCTTTCTTTGCGACACCATTTCCCTGTTACATATTATTCCGAAAATATCCAATAATTACCTTTTGCTTAGAGTATAATCATAAATTTCTTTATTTATTCCGGTATAAGCCTGAAAACAGGGACATATATTGAAGAAAGGAAGGGGGACGAATTATGGATACACAGACAGGTATTTGGTTTATCGTAGGTATATTGGCGGTTGTGCTGGTAATCGGGGCAATGAAAAATAAAGCGGAGCTTGTAATAAACTTTGCATTGCGGGGCGTATTGGGGATGATGTCAATTTATTTTTTAAATCTCTTCCTTGCAGAGCTGATGCCCGGCATGCGTCTGGGCTATAATCCGATTACCTTTTTGACATCGGGAATCCTTGGATTTCCGGGGGTTGCAATGCTTTATGGGATAAATTTTTATATGCTTTTGTAGAAAATGTACAAATGACAAGATTGGTAAAATTGTCAATAGACAACGCCGCTTATTTTCTCTATAATTCATTTTACAATCAAAACATTCTTTTACATCAGTTTTGACAAGGCAGTCCTTTGGACAGGCCAAAGTTCTATCTGACATTCATATGAAGAGCTTCTCTTCGTAAACCAATGTTTTAGCAATGGACATACAGGCGGAATCAATTTTTATGATTTGGAAAGGGGGTTATATTGGACAAAAGAATCCTTGCGATTTTTGACAGCGAGGAGAACTATGCATATCGGCTTATGGAGTTTATCAGTGAAAAGGTGAATCTTCCCTTTGAAATTTATGTTTTTACCGAGGAAGATAAATTTTACTCCTGTGCCCGGACTAAGGATATCGAATGTCTTCTCATCTCAGAAAGCGTCTATAAACAGGAAGTGGAGGCCTTAAAAATTCCACATATTATTATTCTCAGTGAAAACGGAGAAAATCTGAGCAAGGCTCTGCATCACATCAATAAGTATCAGTCCTGCGAAAACATAGTCCATGAGGTAATGGAATATTATACTGACCAGGCAGGAGACGTGCCGGCGGCGCTGCGGACAAGGGGACGCAGAATGCGGATTATAGGAATTTACACGCCTGTAGGCCGGTGTCTTCAAACCACATTTTCCCTGACCCTTGGACAGATGCTTGCCAGGCGTTACAAAACTCTTTATTTAAATTTTGAAATCTATTCGGGCTTTGGAAAGATACTGAGCAGAAGCTTTAACAGCGATATCTCGGATCTTATGTATTATTTTTCCTGTGCCCGGGAAAAGCTGGCCTACCGCATGGAGAGCATGGTGGAGACGGTGAACGGACTGGATTTTATTCCGCCGGCGGAGATTTATCAGAATCTTGCGGGAATCCGGGGAAGCCAGTGGATTGATTTGTTTCAGGAAATCGAAAAGACCAGCGAATATGAATACCTGATACTGGATTTGACGGACGGCATTATGGATTTATGGGAGGTGCTTAAGGAGTGCGACAATATTTATACCATTTACCGCGAAGACGGAATTGCAATGGCTAAAATTGAGCAGTATGAAAGGGCACTTGAGCATATGGACTTCGGGGATATCACGGCCAGGTCAACCCGCTTTAAGCTTCCGGTATTCCGACAGCTTCCGATACATTTCGAAGAGCTGACCTATGGGGAGCTGGCCGGATATATCAGGGAAAAGATATTCCCGGAGCTTTTTAAGGAGGAAACAGGTGGATAAAAAGGAGAACCTTAAGCTGCAGGAATCGATTATGGAGAGAATTGACCTTTCCTGTCAGATGAGCGAGGAGGAGGTCAGGGAGCGAATTGATGAACAGATAAAGAAGGAGAGCAAAAAACGCTGCCTTGAGGTGACAGCCAGAGAGCGGCTTCGGAAGGAAATATTTCATTCTATCAGACAGCTTGGAATTTTGCAGGAGCTTATTGAAAATCCCGAAATCACGGAGATAATGGTCAACGGCACAGAGGGAATTTTCATAGAGAGGAACGGAAAGCTGCATAAGCTGGATATCAGCTTTGATTCGCCGGAAAAGCTCCGGCATGTCATCTGGCAGATAACGGCGGATTGTAATCGGGTTGTGAATGAGGCGTCGCCTATTGTGGATGCAAGGCTTTCGGACGGCGCAAGGGTGAATGTGGTGCTGGACCCGGTTGCCGTTAACGGCCCGATTCTGACTATCAGACGTTTTCCCAGGGAACCGTTTACCATGGAACGGCTGCTGGAGCTGAGTGCCCTGACAGAAGAATGCAAAGCTACATTGGAGAGAACTGTCCGTGACGGGCAGAATATTCTGGTAAGCGGAGGAACCGGCTCCGGTAAAACAACATTTTTAAATGTCCTGTCCGGTTTTATACCCGAAACTGAGAGGGTAATCACCATAGAAGACAGCGCGGAACTGCAGATAAGAAATATTTCCAATCTGGTGAGGCTGGAAACGAGGAACGCCAACGTGGAGGGCTGCCTTGAAATTACCATTCGCGATTTGATTAAGGCGTCTTTGCGGATGCGGCCAGACAGAATAATCGTCGGAGAGGTGCGGGGAAAAGAAGCGGTTGACATGCTGCAGAGTGTGAATGTAGGACACAGCGCAATGACAACGGTACATGCAAACAGTGTCCGGGATGTGGTGAGCCGTCTGGAAACAATGGTGCTTATGGGAATGGAAATGCCGGTTTCCGCTATCCGCCGGCAAATTGCTTCCGGGTTTCAGCTTCTGATACATCTGGGAAGACTGCGGGACGGCAGCAGGCGGGTGCTTGAAATTGCGCGGCCGGACGGGTTTTCGGAAGGAGAGGTGGAAATGAAAACTATTTTCAAATTTGAGCAGAGTGGGGTTTCCGATACGGGGAAGATATTGGGAGTGCTGCGGAAAACAGAAGATACAAAGGAATACGGACAGAAGAATTATGGCGCAAGGGGGCGTGTCTGCTTATGAAGAAGCCCGGTAAAAAGAGGTGTAAAGAGGTCTTTCTTTTACCTGTCAGCCGGGCGGAAAGAAGGCTGCCTGCCATAAAGAGCGTTCTGGTTATGGTGTTGCTGAACTACTTTTTTTATCGCTCTCTTTGGGCGTTTATCCCGCTTCTGGCGGTGGGGGGTCTGTATTATCAAATGGAGGAAACGGCGTTATACCGCAGAAAGAAGGAGGCTGCGCGGGAGCAGTTCAAGGAATTGCTTTTGCTTGTATCTACCGGTCAGAGAGCGGGCTTTTCGGCGGAAAATGCGTTTCTTTCAGGCTATGAGGATATGAAGGAATTATATGGGAAGGACAGCAGCGTGTGCCGGATGCTGCAAATTTTGAAATCCGGCAGGGAAAATAATACCGCTTTTTCAGAGCTTTGGAGACAAATTGGAGACCGGCTGGATATTGCAGAGATAAAAGAATTTGCTCAAGTATATGAAATTTCCCAGGAAAGCAGCGGAAATATGGCGGCAATTATGGAAAAGACAGCGGATATTATTATCTGCAAAATAGAGGCGGAAAAGGAGATAGGCGTTTTATTGAGCGAAAGACGTCTGGAACAGAAAATCATGAATTTGATGCCCTTTTTAATCATGCTGTACATAACGATTACCTCTCCCGGCTATTTCAACGGCCTGTACCGTTCTTTCGGCGGAGTTTTGCTGATGAGCGCTGCTCTGGCGGTTTACGTCCTGGCTTATATGCTGTCGGTTCGGATGATATCCGCAGAAAAACTGCTTTCCTAAATATGATGCGGAAAGATGCAGGATGGTGTTGCTTTGAAAAGAAACAAGGAGCGAAAAAATATGCAGAGGAGATGTCCGCTGGCTTTCATAGCCCGAAAATTTTACAGGCAGACAAGGCCGGTGTTATTCAAAAACAAAAATCAAAAGGTAATAGGAGCTCTCAGGCAGTTAAACCCGCGGGAAAACGGAGAAAAGCTGTATGAGGAATATCAGGTGCGGAAATTAACGTGGGTATTTACCGTTCTGATGGCAGGGATGGTGTCTGCCGTTTTGCTTCAACTGTGCAGCCGGAAGGAGCAAAAGCTGGCGGAAGGGGGGCAGCTGTTCAGAAATGAATGGGGTGCGGGGGATTATCAGGTAACTTTGTGGGCCAGGGCGGGGGAGTGGAGTAAAGAGATTCCCTTTCTGGTAAAAGAAAGGAAGTTTTCAAACGAGGAAAAAAGCCGGATGCTTGAGGCGCTGCGGAAAAAGCTGCCTGATATTATCAAAAAGGATAATCAGGACCTGCAGCATGTAACAGGCGATTTAAATCTTGTTTCCGCTGTGGAAGGATATCCGTTCAGGCTGGTCTGGCGGAGTGAAAACAGCGAAAGGGTGCGCAGGGGCGGGGAGGTGAACCGGATGGGTCTGATACCGGATGGTGAGCGGATAGTTCTAACGGTCGAAGCCTCCTGTGAAAATGAAAGTACCTGTTTTGAATATGAAATATATTTGGTGCCGGAAACATTAAACGAAGAGGAAAGCTTTTTCAGAAATCTGGATGAAGCCCTGTCCGGCGTTGATGAAGAAGGTGCAAGCCAAAAACAACTGCTTCTTCCTTCCGTCTTTGGCGGAAAAGACATTATATGGGAGGAGAAGGAAACAGGGACCGGAATATTGCCGTTTATGCTTTCCCTGGCAGTAAGCCTCCTTATCGGCAGAGGAATGGAAAATGACCTGGCAAGGAGCTGCAAAAAAAGAGACAGGCAGCTGGAGAGGGATTATCCTGGTTTTGTCAGCAAACTGCGCCTGTATTTGTCGGCAGGGCTCACAGTAAAGAACGCGTTTATCAGGATTGCATCGGATTATATGAGCAAGAATGAAGACGGGAGGCTCCATTACCTTTGCGAGGAGATGAAAATTTCCTGCTATCAGCTGGAAAACGGGGTAACGGAAGAGCAAGTTTATCAGGAGTTTGGCAGACGCTGTAAAAGAATGCAGTACCGCCGACTGGGATTTTTACTGTCGGTGCATTTAAAACAGGGAAACAGTCGGCTTCTGGCGATTCTCTCCCAGGAAGCTGACAGCGCTCAGGAGGATGAGCGGAATCTGGCAAGAAAGGCAGGAGAGGAGGCCGGGACGAAACTGTTGCTTCCCATGATGCTGATGCTGCTGGTGATTATGTTTTTAATACTGGCGCCGGCTTACATGGATTTTGGAAGCGTTTAAGGAAGCTGTATGATAATGTATAAGGAGTAAAGCTATAGTGCTTTAAAATGGAGGAAAAATGGGTAAAAGGATACTTGATATATTGAGAAAAGATAACAGAGGAATGGGAACAGTGGAAATGATACTTATTATTGTGGTTTTAATCGGACTGGTACTGATTTTCAAAACACAGATTCAGGAGCTTGCAGGTACGATTTTTGAAAAAATTTCTGTTGACAGCTCTGCGATTTTAGCCTGATGAAAGGATATTTGACAATATTTTTCTCGTTGTCGCTGTCCATAATGACGGGCTTTGTCCTGGTGCTTACAGGCGGCGCTATTAGAAATGCGGAAAAGGTCAGGTTTGAATGTGCGGCCGATACAGGAATGAATGCGGTTCTTTCAGAGTTTCATACCGGGCTGCTTAAGAGATATGACCTGATTTATGTGGATGCTTCTTATCTGGGAAAAGCTCCGTCAATTGCAAATGTGGAAGACCGTCTGAAATACTATATGGAGGAGAACACTTCGAAGGCGTTAAGCGGGAGCCGCTCTCCCTGGGGGAGGCTGTCACTTGAAAATACCGCTGTTTTGTCAGTTGAAACGGCAGCGGCAAATAAGGGGGCGTCAATGAGAAATCAGGCTGTTCTGTACATAGAAGACACGGGTATTTCGGGGAAGGAAAGAGAAGTGCCGGAACTGATGGAAGAAGTCAGAGCTTTGGAAAACGCTTCTCCCATGGAGGACTGGACAGGCGTTATGGAGCAGATTGCGGGGATAGAGCTTCCGCGAATTCAAAACGATAAAGGAATATGGGAAGAGGTGCCGTTATCCAATCCGGCGGATTGGGTCTATGCCCTTGCAGGAAGCGATATCCTTTATCTGTCACAAATAGAATCCCGTGATTTAAGTCCGGCAAAAATATTTCTCCAGGAGTACATTTCCCACAGACATATTCAAAATGACGGTAGCGCAGAACGCCGGTACAGGGAGGACGAGGAACTGTTTTTATCCTATCTTTTTGATAAAATGGGGCGCTTTGGCAGTACAAAAGAGGAATCCCTTCTCTCCTGCCAGCTGGAATATATTGCTGTGGGAGAAGCATCGGATATGGATAACATGAGAGCAGTTGCAGAAAGGCTGTTTAGATGGAGATTTGCCGATAACGCTTCTAAGGCAATGGCGGACGGAGGATTGAGGGGGGAGGCGTCCCGGGCGGCCGGACAATTGCTGGCAGTAACGCTTAAGGAGGAGTTCAGGGCGCCCGTGACAGAAAGTATCCTGTATGCCTGCGCTTTTCTGGAAAGTATCTGCGACGTGAGGGCGCTTTTTTCCGGGGGAGCGGTTCCGCTCAGGAAGTCCGGCCACTCAATGGCGGTAGGGCATGTGCTGGAAGGAGGTTTCTATGCGGCGGGAGGCGGCTCTGGTCTGTCGTATGGGCAGTATCTGGCAGCAATGATTTTGCTGCTGGATAAAGAGGAAGTAAATCTGCGGGCAATGGACATTATGGAAATGGATATCCGGTTGGCTGATGGTAATAAGAGCTTTTCCATGGACTGGTGCATCGAAAGGTTTGAGGCAAAGATAACCGGTGCGGGCGGCATGGGAAATCAATATTCATTGAACCGCAAATATGGATATTTCTGATGACGAAAGGAAGGAGAAGTGCTCTCTTAGAGCGGTAATCGTATATGAATAAACTAAAAATCCCTTCTCTCAAAAGGCGTAAGAGAGCACTTTTTCTTCCTTTCAGAAAATCAAAGGGAAGCATGGCGCTGGAGGGAAGCCTGGTTCTTCCTATATTTTTATTTTTTATGATGACAGTGTTTTTGGGGCTTGAAGCGGTGCGGTTTCAGTCCAATGTACTGGAAGCGCTGCACCAGGCGGGAAATGCCGCGGCGTTTGAGGGAGATTCAGAAGGATATATCGGAGAAGGAAGCCCAGGGGCAAAAGCCCGGGTTCAGGAATACCTGGATTCTCAGCTCTCCCCCTATCTGTGCGTATCGGGCGGCAGGGAAGGGGTGACATTACAGGAGTTTTCACAGGGAAGCGGACAGATAGAGCTGTTGGCGGAGTACGGTTTCAAACCTTTTATATCATGGCTTCCAATCGGGGAAATCAAAGTGAACGACAGATTTTTTACTCATTCATGGATTGGATATACCGGTGGGGAAGGGCAAAGCAACGGGGCAAAAGAGGTTTATGTGTATATTACAAAAACAGGAAGCAGGTATCACTTATCATATCACTGTACATATTTAAATCCTCGTCCGACAGCGGTAAGCTATGAGGAAGCAGGCTTGTTAAGGAATGCCTCAGGAGGAAAGTATTATCCCTGCCAGCGATGCAGACCTGTAAAGGGGGGCATTGTTTACTTTACACAAGAGGGGAGAGCTTATCATGGGAAGTCAGACTGTCCGGCACTGAAAAGAACAGTGTATATGATTCCGCTTAGCGAGGCTGGCGGCTATGGGGCGTGTAACAAATGCGGCGGGTAGCACAGAACGGGAAATATAACCGCCTGTTTTTACAAAAAAATTAAATGTGGAGAACAAGGTGAAAAAATGGCAGAACATCTGGCCGGACTTTTGCTGCTTACAGTAACGGCAGCGGAAGATATCAGGGAAAAGAAAATATCCGTCTGTACCGTGACGGTGTTTGCGATTGCAGCGGTAATATACCACATGGCTTCGGGCGAATTTTACTGGCAGAAGGTCATTGCTGATATGCTGCCCGGCAGTATGCTGGTACTTATTTCTTTGCTGACGGGAGAAAGTATTGGCTATGGGGACGGGGTGCTGGTTATGACTCTGGGCTTGTGGCTGGGAGGTATCTTTACATTGACAGTGACTGTCACAGGGATTATGATTTCGGGAATTTACGGAGTGATTTGTCTTTTGAGGAGGAAGTATGACCCGATTCCGTTTGTTCCCTTTTTACTTATAGGGATGGAGGTAGCGTTACTTTATGCATAAAAAGTGGAAGGGCTATTTTACGGTGGAAGCAAGCTTTATTCTACCGCTGGTATTGTTCCTGTATCTGCTGATTATTCTGGCAGCTCTCTTTCTATACTGCCGCTGTATGATTTCGCAGGATAATTTTCTGCTGGGGATGCGGGGGGAACGGTTTTCGGAAGGAAAGACCGGATACGGAGAGGTTATATATGGGACAGCTGAAGCGGATCACTGGCGGGCTGAAGAATATGTAGAAGAAAGAATGCTTGGACGTAGAAAATATTACCCTTATTTCGGGACTACAGAAGGAACGTTTGAAGAAGTGGGAGAAAAGGTTGTGGTGCGAGCGGTGCAAAGAGGTTCGGCAAAAAGTATACAAAAAGAACTATATAAGGTAAATCCGATTGAGATTGTCAGAGAAAGGAGAAAGGGCTGATATGCTTGATGTCAAATATTATAAGGATTACAGACATAATTACCTTATCTTAAAGGATAATGGGTGTCTTGCGGAAAATGTTTATCAGAGAAAAATGGTAACAAAAAACAAAATCATGGGGCTTTTGGAGAGTCAGGAGCGGCATATTAACGGGGAAATGCTGCTATATTATGAAATCACCTCCAGGCAGAGCCTTGCCAGTATTTATGACGGTAAAAGTATTGGCATGGAACAGCTGTGCAGGTTTTTTTTACAGTTGAAAAGGGTAAATGAACATCTGCAGAAGTATTTACTGGATAGCAGTTGCCTTATTCTGCAGCCGGAATATATTTTCCAGAACATTGAAAGCGGGGAATTTTACTTTTTGTATTATCCGGATTCAGAAGAGGGAAAGTTTTCCGAACTGTTGGATTTTCTTATGTCCAGGGTAAACAACGAGGATATGGAAGCTGTTGAGATGGTATATAAAATTGCGGATTTGACTGGAAAGGAACAGCTTGTACTGGACGAGATTTTAAGATGGTTTCAGGACGATATTATTGATGTCAGGGAAGAGGGAAAAGCAAAGACACAATATCAGGAAACAGCAGGCGGAGATTTTAATCTTCAAAAAGAAAGTCGTTTTTTTGAGGAAAAGACAGAGGATAACCTGGCAGAAGAGCTGCCGGAAGAAAAGGAAAGAGCAGATAAAAATAAATTGATAATAACGCTTTGCGCCATCTGGGGAACGTGGATTCTGGGAAGCGCCGTTTTGGCTTATCTTAAAAATAATTACGAATTTTCCGGACGGGAGGTCATTTATCTTCTGGCAGGCTGGATTGCCGTCACTGTTCTGGCATTGGTTTTCTCTGTAATAACATTGCATCGCGAACAGATAGAAAACAGGGAGGGAGAAAAGAGCCGGACAGAGCCGGCCGAAGCATATCGCTATGTGGATGTTTCGGAGTATGCGGTGCCGCAGCCCCCGGAGGATTCGGGAAATACGGTGTTTATTCCATGGTCAGAGAACTGTGAGAACAAGCTTTACAGCATGGACAGGAAAAATAAATGCCATATAGATCTTGGAAAACTTCCCCTTACGGTGGGTAAACTTGCCGGAGCGGTGGATATGGTCATTAAGGAACAGAGCATCAGCCGTATGCATGCTAAATTTTCACGAAACGGAAACAGTATCTATGTGACAGACCTCAATTCAACGAACGGAACCTTTAAAAACGGGATGCGTATTGTGCCGAATACATCGGAAATGATTGAGCCCGGCGATGAAATTCGTCTTGGAAAGTTAAAATTTATTTACAGATAGTTGAAAGGGCTTTATACTTATTGTAATAATTTTATGAATGGAAGGTAGAGGCAGAATGAAGATTAATATTTATTATGGAGGCAGAGGGTTGATGGATGACCCGACGCTTTATGTCATCAACAGGATGCAGGCGGTTTTGGAAGAGCTGCATGTCACAGTTGAGCGTTTTAATCTCTACGAACTGAAGAGCCAGATTATTACATTGCCTCAAACGATAAAATCTGCGGATGGAATTATACTTGCGTCAACGGTGGAGTGGTATGGGATAGGCGGTTATATGCACCAGTTTCTGGATGCCTGCTGGCTTTATGGCGATAAAGAAAAGATTGCCAGAACTTATATGTGCCCGATAGTCATGTCTACTGCGTTTGGAGAAAGAGACGGGAAACTTACGCTTTCCGCCGCATGGGAAATTCTGGGCGGACTGCCCTGCAGCGGCGTCTGCGGATATATTGCGGACCCTTCTGTCTTTGAGGAAAATGAGGAGTACGGTAAAATAATAGAAAAAAAGGCGGAAAATATGTACCGCACCATCAGCCAGAAGATGGTAAGTCTGCCCGCAAGCAATCAGGCCGTAAAGCAGAAGGTTTTTATTACCAAAAATATTGATTTGACGCCGCAGGAATCCGAACAACTGTCAAGATATGTTGCTGATGACAGTTACGTGAAAAGGCAGAAGCAGGACATACAGGAACTAACCAGTATGTTCCGGGATTTAATGGGCAGCAGCGAAAAGGATACCGGCGAGGAAGAATATATTGATGATTTCAAAGAGCATTTTACACCGCAGCCCGGACTTAAAGCGGTTTATAAGATTTTGGTGGAAGGGAAAAGAAAGCCCCTTATTATTGAGATTGACGGGCCGGGGCACAATATTTATTATGGAAATGCCGACTATCCTGATGTAGAAATACAAATGACCAGGGAAACTATTGAGGATATTATCTTTGCAAGAATGACCTTCCAGAGGGCGTTTATGGGGGGCGCAATGAAAATGAAGGGGGACTTCCGGATTCTTCGTTCATTAGACCAAATATTTCTTTTTATGGGAAAATAAGCTTGAAAATTCAGGCTCAGAACCGTTAAATACCAGTAGGGAAGAAAAGAGGGAAAGAGAAAATGAAACAGGATAATTGTATATTTTGTAAAATTATAGCCGGTGAGATACCGTCGCAGGCGATATATGAAGATGAAAAATTCAGAGTGATACTGGATGTGGCGCCGGCCGCTAAGGGGCATGCGCTGATACTTCCAAAAGACCATTATGCAAACCTTTATGAGCTTCCCGATGATTTGGCAGCAGACACTATCCGGCTGGCAAAAAAGATGATGAAAGTTATGACAGATAAGCTTGGCTGTGACGGATTTAATATTTTACAGAATAACGGAGAAACCGCCGGACAGTCCGTTTTTCATTTTCATATGCATCTGATTCCCAGATATGAGAATGACGGAGATATTCTGAAATATAATCCTGGCAACCCGGGCGGAAAAGAGTTGGAGCAGATTAAAAAAATGATTACGGAATAAATGACAGGCAGGATTTCTTTTAATGAGAATAATTAATACTGAAGAAATAACAAGAAATATAAAGGAAATGTGCATTGAGGCAAATCACTATCTTTCCGCCGATATGAATGAAGCTTTGAAGGAGGCTGCATCAGAGGAAAGGTCACCGCTTGGACGGCAGATTCTGGGCCAGCTTAAGGATAATCTTAAGATTGCGGCGCAGGATATGATACCAATCTGTCAGGATACAGGCATGGCGGTTATTTTTATGGAAATAGGGCAGGATGTCCATGTGGAAGGAGGAATCCTCACAGACGCGGTAAACGAAGGGGTAAGAGAAGGATATCAGGAAGGGTATCTGCGTAAGTCCGTGGTTGGGGATCCGATTATCAGAGAAAATACAAGGGATAATACGCCGGCAGTTATTCACTATAATATGGTTCGGGGAGATAAGATTAAGATTACAGTAGCGCCAAAGGGGTTTGGGAGTGAAAATATGAGCCGGATTTTTATGCTGAAGCCGGCGGATGGAATAGAAGGCGTCAAGGATGCGGTTGTTTTAGCGGTTAAGGATGCGGGACCCAATGCATGTCCGCCTATGGTAGTGGGAGTCGGAATCGGAGGAACATTTGAAAAATGCGCGTTGATGGCGAAGGCGGCATTGACAAGGCCGGTAAATGAACGCTCTGAGATTCCATATGTGCGTGATCTGGAAAAGGAGCTGCTTGACAGGATTAATCAATCGGGAATAGGCCCTGGAGGTCTTGGCGGAAAGACAACCGCTTTAGCTGTGAATATTAATACTTATCCTACACACATAGCAGGTCTTCCGGTTGCGGTTAATATCTGCTGTCATGTTAACAGACACTGTATAAGAGAACTTTAATATCCAAACAGATGGGAGAAAACGGTGATGGACAGGCATATAACGGTTCCCTACGATGAAAAGACAGCCAGAGAGCTGAAGAGCGGAGATATGGTGTATCTGACAGGTACTATCTATACGGCCAGAGACGCGGCGCACAAAAGAATGTACGAAGCAATAGAAAGAGGAGAGAAGCTTCCTTTTGATGTGAAAAATAATGTTATATATTATATGGGACCGTCGCCGGCCAGAGAAGGGCGCCCCATTGGCTCTGCCGGTCCGACTACAGCCAGCCGAATGGACAGATATGCGCCGGCACTTTTGGGCCTTGGATTAAATGGAATGATAGGAAAAGGAAAGAGGAGGGACGAAGTCAGACAGGCCATTATCCGTAACAATGCGGTATACTTTGCTGCAATAGGAGGAGCAGGAGCGCTTCTTTCAAAGTCAATTCTTGATTCTGAGACAATAGCGTATGATGATTTGGGGACGGAAGCGATTCGTAAACTGGAAGTAAAGGAGTTTCCTGCAATTGTTGTTATTGACTGTGAGGGAAATGACCTTTATGAAACGGCAATTGAGGAGTATCGGGGAGATTAGGAGCTGCGAATATGAGAATTGCGTTAATGGTGGTCAGGCTTTTTTGGAAAGTTCCTTACTATTTTCTGAAAATCTGGTGGTGCGGAATAAGTAATAAAATTTCATATGAAAACTCCTTTTGGGCAATACAGAAAATAACAAAAAAGGCGAACCGCGCGGGGAGAGTGACGATCGAAATCCATGGGACAGAGAACTTACCGAAGGAAGACGGATTCATTTTTTTCCCGAACCATCAGGGAATGTTTGACGTACTTGTGTTTTTAGATTCCTGTCCAAGGCCGTTTTCTTTTGTAGCCAAAAAGGAAGTCAGAAATATCATTCTTTTAAAGCAGGTTATAAAGGCGTTAGGAGCCTATGCTATGGACAGAGATGATATCAGACAGTCCATGAAGGTCATCAATGCGATGACAGAGGATGTAAAAAAGGGGAAGAATTTTCTTATCTTTCCGGAAGGGACGCGGAGTCGTGCGGGGAACCAACTGGTGGAATTTAAAGGAGGAAGCTTTAAAAGCGCTACCAGAGCAAGATGCCCTATTGTCCCCTGCGCATTGATTAATTCTTTTAGGCCTTTCGATGAAAATTCGATTCAACCGGTTACAGTGAAATTGATTTATATGCCGCCAATGTATTATGAAGAATATCGGAATATGAAGACGAGTGAAATTGCAAATGAGGTTAAAAAAAGGATAGAAGCCACAATTAAGGAATATGTGTAATACTCAGGTATGCGGGATTGTTATAAATAATGTTGTTCCCAATATTGGGGTGCAAATATTTGGAAAATACCTGATAAAAAGGATTGACAAATAAAATTTGCTTAGGTATAATAATTTTTGCGTTGAAAGCGCATAATAAAATATTGGTAGCGGTGTAATTCAGAGTATGGAGAAATACTCAAGAGGCTGAAGAGGCGCCCCTGCTAAGGGTGTAGGTCGTTCACGCGGCGCGAGGGTTCAAATCCCTCTTTCTCCGTTTAGCTGCCAATAGATTGGAAGTATCTGTGCTGATACTTCTAAATTTTTGGCTAAGGCTAAAACGTACATTTTATTTTAGAAAGTTTGAAAATTACATATTGACAAGCTTTTGAGAAAATGTTACAATGTAAATCCATGATTCGAGTTGAGAAACAGAAAATAAAATTTAAAAAAGTTCTTGACAAAGCAAAGGAACCATGGTATTGTTAAACAGTTGCGTCTGAACACATTACAAACAAGACGCAGAGTTATACAGCACCTTGACAACAAAACAGCAATGCGACCCTGAAAATTCAAAAAGAAGAGAGAATTATTCAGAGAAAAGCGAAGAGAATACGAACCAAAAAGCAAAGAAAGCAACAGTGAACACG
>QZDS01000018.1 GCA_009917455.1 bacterium 1xD8-48
AATCTATCATGGATTACTTTCCTACTAATATAATCTGCAAATCTAATGCTCTTTTAATCTGAAGAACAACAACAAGGGGCAGCACCCAAGTTTGCAGATTTTCTGCTTATGCCGACTACGACGGAATCCCCCTCATTCATATATACTTGTTATTCTGATTTGCAATAATGCTGATGTAATTCGTATATTTTTTGCTGCATTAGTTTTATTAACTCCACTGGTTCTAACACAGTGGCATTATTTCCAAACGGCAATATATAATCAGCAACCCATTCTAAGGCAGCATGGTTTATTTCCATGTCGATTATCCCGCCGCCTGTTGAAAATGTTTTCAATCCACTTGCAAGCAAACATTCACTTTCACAGCGTTTGACACCTATATCTGTCAGTTGGATTTTCATGTGGTAATCGTTTTTAACCTCTGTTTTTTCAAGATATTCTTGAATTGACGCAGGAATAGGGTATTTTCCTTTTGGATAGGGCTTTTCCTCTATGATTTCTTTGATACGGTCAACCCGGAATACTCTGGTTTGATTTGCTGTTGTACAATAGGCGGGGCAATACCAAAGTCCATTCATGGCATATAAGCCGATAGGTATAATTGTGCGTGTGCTTTCAGAATATGTTGACGAGTACCGTATTGTTGCGGCATGGCTGTTTATGGCAACATGAAACATTGATTTAAGCAATGGCGAATCGCAATGTCTGTCTGGAATCCAAAATACAACCTTGTTTTGAATCTGCGTGATACTGTTTTGCATTTCTAATGGCAGACAATTCAAAAATTTTTTCAGGACGGATATGGTTTCCTGTTCAAACGGCAGGTCACGGTAATATTGCAAAGCCTGACAGGCAAAGAAAATAGCTTTTGCTTCGCTTTCTGAAAAAGCAATAGGCGGCAAAATGCGTTCTTTTAAGAGGTGATAGCCACCCGCCGCCCCGACTTCGGAGTAAAGAGGGAAGCCCGCCTGCTCCAATTCCCGCAAGTCACGCAGTATGGTTCTTTTTGATACAGAAAATTCATTTGCCAATTCGCCTGCTGTAAAATCCTTTTTTGCATTTATTGCTATCATCATTTCAATAAGCCGTTCTGCCTTTGACATTTTTGAACTCCTTTCCGAATAGTGACATCCCTTGTCACTATTCTATGATAAACTATTTATGTTTCAAATTCAATATGGCATTAAATCGAAACTATGCACGCTTCATGTGGGAGAAAGGGGGGATCATTTATGCCTTGCAAAGAATCATATAAGGAACATATCGAATATACATTTAATGCCTTTTGCAGAGTAGTCATACGCTATGCGGCTATCAACGCATGGCGTGACAGGGACAACCGCAAGCCCACTTACATAAAGACCGTTTCAGGTGTAGGCTGGAAGTTTGCTTCGGGGAAGAGACAGACAGATTGCTATTGCCGGATAAATATAATAACCCCGGTGAACCCCATAGAATGTAAAGGAGAAAATCGTATGGAAAAGTTGATGTACATGATGATGATTGAGAAAAGCAAGACCTATAATAAAATGACAAAACAGGTAGTTATGGAACACGTTGAGAACATAAGAAAGCTTGACGATGAAGGAAAGCTGGAAATCTGCGGTGTCTTTAAAGGCTATCCGGGAATGGCAGGTATGTATATCCTGAAAACGGAGAGCCGTGAAGAAGCGGAAGATATTTGCAAATCGGAACCGTTGGTTATGGGAGGATATGCAACCTGCAAATTAGTCGGTTTACAGATTGCAAACCGGGAAAATAATTACTTGCTGTAATTGCGGCAAGAAACAACAATGGGGAAACAGAATCCGGCTCACATGAAAACTGAATAATCGCCGCTACATGAAACGGCACACTGAAACAGGGAATCAAAAAAGATTTCCTGTTTACAGCAGTTTGAAAGGGTATTTATCCGACAGCAGATTGACACTACCCTTGCGGAACGCCGATATGAGTTATACGCAAAGCAGAAACAGCTAAAACACGAAATCGAAACCTTGAAAGCCGAAGTCAGCGAATCCGACACAGAAGCAACCAATGTTTCCAGGCTGATTGCCGTCACCAAAAAATATACCCGCATTGACAAGCTAACGCCCGAAATCTTAAATACCTTTGTGGATAAAATCGTAGTCCATGAATGCGGGAAAAAAGACGGGAATACGGAAAACGTACCAAACGTCAAGCCGCCTAAATGTAGGCGTGGCAGGAGAAAATCTATGCCACCTGCCGTGTTAATCAGCTTATCCAATGCAATCACATATCCAAAGCCCTTTTTGACAAACTGTGCGGCGTTGTAAATCAAATCATAGGTTGCAACAATATTGAGTTTGGAAATATCAGCCTTTAATCAATGGGACATTTCTGTATTGATTGAGGTTTGACGGGATACAATCAGGGGCTTATCCCGCAAATCCTCTGCACAGATTGTTTCCTTTTCTGCTAACGGACTGTCTTTTCGCATCAACATGCCCTATATTATTGTGATTCAGTCGGGTGCGTGCTATAATTTCAATATTATTAAAAACGGCAAGCCGATATTTAGAGGATAAATTTATCATGGAAACAGTAATATTATGAAGGTTGTCCGCATATTTGGATGAAGCTATGACTGGATATGATATAGTCTAAAGTGAATTGATTTACAATCAAAATAGTAACAGTTCCTTACCTGGTTTGGAGGAAGTATGACACTGCAGCAATTAAAATATATGATAATCATTGCGGAAAGAGGTTCTATTACAGAAGCGGCAAAAGAATTGTATATTTCTCAGCCGAGTCTTTCCGGCGCCGTCAAAGAAGTGGAAAAGGAAGCTGGAATAACAATTTTCAGCCGATGCAGGGCGGGAGTGGCATTGACAAAGGAGGGAATGGAATTTTTAGGGTATGCAAGGCAGGTGGTTCAGCAGATGGAACTTCTGGAAGCAAAATATATTGATAAAAAGCCCGCGAAACAGAGATTTTGTGTTTCCACGCAGCACTACACCTTTACAACAAATGCGTTTGTAGAATTGATACAGCGTTTTGGACAGGAAAGATTTGAGTTTATACTGAATGAAACGCAGACACATCAGATTGTAGAAGATGTGCGGAACAGGTTCAGTGACTTGGGAATTCTTTATCTTTGTAACAGCAATGAAAATGTGCTGAGAAAGCTGTTTGAAGAATACAATTTGAATTTTTTTGAATTGTTTACCGCAACGCCCCATATTTTTATAAGTAAAGACCACCCGCTGGCAAAATGCACATCTGTCAGGCTGGATAATCTGAAGCCGTATCCCCGTCTTAGTTTTGTGCAGGGAACGTATGAATCTTCTAATTTTTCAGAGGAGCTTTTCAGCAATGAACCTGCCGGGAGAAGTATCAAGGTGAGTGACCGTGCAGCTATTGTAAATCTAATGATTGGGCTGGATGGTTATACGATTTCAAGTGGTATTTTCCCTAAATATCTGCAAGGAGAATCTATCGTTTCGATTCCTTTGGAGGAAGATGAGGTGATGCGTATTGGATACATACTGAACAAGGATAAAGAGCTGTCGGAATTAGGAGAGATTTATGTTGAGGCTTTGAAGCAGTACAAAACATAAATAAAACATAGGCTCGGCCTATGCAACAGCATATAAAACAGATATTACCTATTACATGACGTTCCGTGCTAAGATATAGAAACGGAAAGGAGGCATAAAAGATGCCGGGTTATGTATTAGGTAATTTTTTTATTTATTCTGTTATCAATGCTTTCACGCCGGGACCGGGAAATGTCCTGGCACTGAATACGGTAACGAACTATGGATACAAAAAAGGGAGACCGCTTTATTGGGGGATATTTGCAGGATATTATGTTGTGCAGATAATATGCGCTGTTTTTGTGTTTGGAGTAAGCACTTTTTTACCGGATGTGCCTGGTATTATGAAATACATAGGCGCTGCCTATATTCTGTGGCTGGCAGTCCATATTGCGTTAAGCAAACCAACTACAGACACTGTGGAAAAGTCAGCGTCATTTCTAAAAGGATTTTTGCTGCAGTTTGTCAACGTGAAAATTTATTTGTTTGGAATTACTGCATTAACAGGATATATTACGGAATATAGCGCCTCATTATGGGTTTTGCTTTTATTTGAGATTATTATAGCCACAATTGGAACGATTGCAACCCTTACCTGGATTGGTATGGGTGTCCTGATACAGAGGGCATACCAAAAATATTACAGGGTAATTAACATTATTCTTGCATTAGTGTTATCAGAGTGTGTGTATAGCATGCTGAAATAGGGAAAAGGTGTTACAAATAGATGTGCCATTTACTGTTTTTGAAAGGAAAAGTGAAGAGATGAAGAAAATTCTTCTGGCGACTCCTACTATGCATACGGAGGAGCAGCAGTATATTCAGAAAGCATTTGAAACAAACTGGATTTCGCCGTTAGGACCGAATGTAGATGAATTTGAGGATAAAGTGGCTGCTTATGTGGGAGCGCCTTCCTCCGCAGCGCTTTCATCCGGAACGGCGGCACTGCATCTTTCGGTTATCTTAGCGGGGATTAAGGAGAATGATATTGTATTCGTTCCTTCCCTGACCTTTGCGGCAAGTGTGAATCCGATTCGGTACGAGAAGGCAACCCCTGTTTTTATTGATTCGGAGCGTGATACCTGGAATATGGATGCGGCGGAATCATTAGGTACGACATATAGAGGGAAAATGACAGGCACCTTCGGGGATTACGGAATTTACTCATTTAATGGAAATAAGATTATTACAACTTCGGGCGGAGGCATACTGGTGGCTAAACAGAAAAAAGATGTAGAGAAGGCCCGGTTCTTATCCAGACAGGCTCGTGATTCTGCCAGACATTATCAGCATTCCACAATCGGCTATAATTACAGGATGTCAAATGTTGTTGCCGGGATAGGATGCGGTCAGATGCAGCATTTGGAGGAACATATACAAAAGAAACACGAGATTTATAAAGCCTATAAAGACTCCTTTTCTGATATAAAAGAAATAGAAATGAATCCATTGAATAAGGAAGGTGTTGATAATAACTGGCTTTCCTGCATGACAATTTCCCCTGACAGCGTCGTGACACCTGCGCAGGTTATGGATGCTTTAGAAGCTGAGAATATTGAAACAAGGCCGATATGGAAGCCGATGCATTTGCAGCCCGTGTTTGAAGAATATGATTTTATTCAGACAGAGGATGGGATAAGTGTAAGTGAAGATATTTTTAACAGAGGGCTTTGCCTGCCGAGTGATATTAAAAATACTAAAGAAGATATGGAACGCATTATAAAAGTTGTGAGGAAACAGTTTGGGCGGCAGTAAAATTACTGTTACTGACAGGATAGCATACAAAATCCATGCAGATAGAAAGTCGGCAGTCCTGTATGATTATCTGGATTCCGTTCATTGTTTTATGCCTGGCAAATACAGACAGCAGATCGTTCATGAATGCGGCTTTCCGTACAAAGGCGGATGTGGTTGATGCGGAGTTCATAAAGCAGGATGAAAAACATGGAATCATCAAGCATAAAGGGGCATCTGTGCCTACAGAGGAATATTTCCCCTAAATATTTCTGACGCAATCACGGCGCTGGAACCTATGAGCGGCGCATCGCCTTGAAAGGTAGACCTGTAGACAGCCAGCTTGTCACGCTGAAGCGCGACAAGGCGGCTGTTTGTTTTATTCATAATAATTTTTTCCACAATATCTGTGGGATAGCTGCAATCGTATCCGATGATAAGCATGGGGAAATCAAGGAGGTTTATGGTTGATATCAGAGCGATTGTCACATACTCCAAAAAGCTGTCCAGGACGTTTAGGGCAATGGGGTCGTTTTTGGCCGCAGCTTCCAGTATCTCCGCAAAACCGGGTTCCGTCTTTCTGCTTAAGGGCGATTTGGGAAAGTAGTGTGAAAGCTCCTGTATGCGCTGCCACATGGCAGTCTGGTTTGCATAAAGCTCCAGGCAGCCTCTGTTGCCGCATGGGCAGAGAGGGCCGTTAAAGTTTATGGAAACATGCCCGATTTCTCCGTTCTGCCCGGAAATATGGTTATAGATTTCACCGTTGATAACAAATCCCATACCGATACCGTTCATTATATGCAGGTAGGCAAAATGGCTGTTGCTCTTTCCGTATCCGTATAAGAGCTCCGACAATGCTCCGGCTGTGGCGTCGTTGATGAGAAGCGCCGGGACATTTGTATGCTTTTGTATCTCATCTATGATATTGAGATTTTTGATTTGATAAAAATTAGGCGGAGACAAAAGAGAGCCGGTTCTCACATTCAAGGGGCCGATGCTTGCGACGCCGCAGGCCACAAAAGGCCTTGGAGATTTGGCCGCAAGGGAGTCAATCAGGCCCAATATGATGGCGATGAGCTCCTTTTCCGTCATATGTTCGGGATAGCCGTGATGTACAGAATTAAGAATGCGTCCTGACAAATCTGCGCTGATGGCCTGACACACGCCGCGCTTAATAAGAATTCCGCAGATAAGAGGAGATGAAGGAGAGATGGTCAGCCCGGTAGGACGTCTGCCTTTACCATGGGGGGATATGCCGGAAATCTCGACTTCACTTACAATTCCCTGACTGATGAGCTCGCTTACATAATTGCTTATGGTCATTTTCGACAATCCGGTCTTTTCCGAAAGCAGCACTCTTGATATAGGGCCTTTTGTGGCAATCATCTTTACAATCTGCATCCGCACAACATCCAGGCTTCTTCTGGCTCTTATATGTTCCACCGCGCTCTCCTTTCCAACAGATATCAAAGCTAATTAGTAAATTTTATGTCTTTAATTATAATATTTAATTTATTTATGTCAATAATAAGCGTGAAAAAACTGTAATTATTGGGGGAAATGACGGGATTTTTTGATATATATTAAATTTAATTGATTAATCGTATCGGGGAACATACAATATAAATTACAAAGACACAAGCAGAAAAGTATTATCAATACTCAAAGGAGGAAAAAGAAAGATGATGAAAAAGAAAATTGCAGCAATATTGACCTGCGCAATGGTTCTTGCAGGCATTGCAGGATGCGGAAATTCTGCGGGCGGCGAACAGTCCGATGTACCGTTGGAATCAAAAACAGAAGATGAGCAGAAAACAGAAACTGAAAATAAAGAAAACGCTGACAGCGGGGAAACAGCGGCTGCAAGCGAGGCATCGGACGGGGGCGAGCTGTCGGGAACTCTTGTATTCTGGAGCGGCGGCGACCTGAGCAACGAGACAGACCTTACGACGAAATGGATAAAAGAAACTGTGGATATGTTTGCGGAGATGCATCCAAATCTGAAGGTGGAGCAAACCTATGTCCCCGGCGGCGATTATCTCACGAAGATTACCACGGAAATTGCGGCGGATAATGCGCCGGATGTATTTCAGACATGGCTTTCAGGACGACTTGAGCCGTTTGTGACGGCAGGTCAGGTTATGCCCATAGAGCATATGCTGGAATCCTACCCGGGGACAGCGGCCATTATGAATGAAAAGGGACTGAACCTGGGTACCTTTGATGGGAAGAAGTATGCGATTCCTCTTGTGGCAAGCGGGGAGATGGTATTTTATAATAAGAAGATTTTTGAGGAGAATGGTATAAGCGTGCCGCAAACCTACGATGAGCTGCTGGAAATTGTGGACACCTTAAAGGGGAAGGGGATTACTCCCTGTAATCTGGGTATTTCCGACCCATGGCCTGGGACAATCCCGTATATGATGATTTTCAATCGCTTAAATGGTAATGATTTATATGAGTCGGTAGTATTAAACAAGGAAGCGGATTTCGCAAACGAGGGATTTGTAAACGCCGGCAATAAGCTTCAGGAGCTTGTGAACAGTGGAATGTTTATTGAGACGATAGCGGCAATATCACAGGAAGAGGCTCAGCAGAAATTTATGGCAGGAGATTCGGCAATGATAATAGACGGTTCATGGGCTGCACCCAATTATATAGCGGCTCTGGGTGATGATGTGGGAGTCTTTAATTTCCCTGAAATAGAAGGCGGAAAAGGAAGCGCTGACGACTGGCTGATGAATTTTGACAATGCTTACGCTATCTCATCCAAAACGCAGAATGTAGAAGCGGCAGAGGCTCTGCTTGCCTTCATGTTCTCCGAGGAACGCCAGGCGGCATACGCGGAGACGGGCGCAATCATTGCATGCAGGAATGTTAACTATGACAAATCGAAGGTTCCTGCGCTTACAAGGGATATATCGGAAGCCTTTGAGAGCGCTGCCTACTCGATTATTCCCTGGGACAACCCGCTTGGAACGGATGTAGGCGCAGAACTTAACAATACCACGCGTGCGGTAATCACCGGCGAAGACCCGCAGGAGGCTTTTGAAGCCTTGCAGGATTATGCGTTGGATGCGTGGGAATAGCAGACAGCTTGCAGGATTGGCATTGGAATCGGCAGGGAGCCATATGAGCACGGGCACACAGACAGGGCTGTGCGCCCCGTGCATGGGGTGAAGTACCGTCGGAAAGGTCAGGAGGAGTTTTATGGACAGAATGCTTCGCGATAAAAAGACAATTATTTTATTTATGGCGCCGGCCATACTCATTTTTACACTGGTGATACCGATACCTCTTGCGGCGTCCATAGGACTGTCTTTTTTTAAATGGGATTTGCTGTCGAACGCTAAATTTGTCGGAGTAAAAAATTTTATCAGGCTTTTTACATCGGACAGGGTTTTCGGGACAACGGTCAGAAATACTTTTTCCTATATGCTGCTGTCCGTGCTCTTCCAGATTCCACTTGCATATTGTTTAAGTATTTTTCTGACACGTGGCAAGAGGTTTGAGAAGCTTGTACGAAATACGCTTTTTATGCCGGCAGTGTTATCGGGAACGGCGGTTTCACTCATGTTTTATTTTATTTATCATCCTGAGGTAGGGCTTGTCAATGCAGTTCTTAGACTGATGGGTAAGCCGGAGCTTACCAGATTCTGGCTGGCGGATGAAAATACTGCAATGGTATGTGTCTGCCTTGCCGTAGCCTGGCAGTTTGTAGGATACCATATGCTTATCTATGTCACGGGTATTATAGCAATTCCTCTGGATATTATCGAAGCGGCCAAAATAGACGGTGCGAATGTCTGGCAGCTTGCTTTGCGGGTGATAACTCCCAATATGAAGCCGGTACTGCGGGTAAGCCTTGTCCTGATTATGACGAGCTCTTTTAAAAGCTTTGACTCTATTTACGTTATGACAGGCGGGGGACCGGCGCATAAGACGGAGGTGATGGCTTCCTATATGTACAACAAGGCTTTTTTAAATCTCAAATATGGGTATGGATGCGCGGTAGGGCTCATGCTGTTTGTCATGTGCCTTGTGGTGTCGCTGGCGATACAGAAAATTTTAGCTGACAGGTAACCGATGGGAGATGAAAGGAAAGGCGGTTTCATGAAAAAAAGGATAGTCAATATTATCAGGTATTTTATCTTCTTATTACTTGTGAGTGTAATACTTTTCCCGTTGGGATTTATACTTACGGCTTCCTTTAAGAGCAATACAGAGATTTTTAATTCACCCTGGGGGCTTCCCGAAGAAATCTCATTAAAAGGATATCAGGCGATTATAGAGACGTATAACATCGGAAGGAACCTTGCAAACAGTCTGTTGTATTCCACGGGAAGCTGTATTGTGGCGATTGCCGCAGCTTCCATGGCATCCTATGCAATTACCAGAATGAGGTGGAAATTCAGCAAAGCGGCGTTGAACTATCTGCTTTTGGGCATCATGGTGCCCATACATTCTCTTCTGGTTCCGCTTTATATATCGGTTTCAAAGCTGAGGCTGCCCAGCCCGGCGGCTCTTCTTCTGATATATATAGCCGGGGCTATCCCCACAGCGGTTTTTATTATGACAGGATTTCTGGAATCAGTTCCTTATGAGCTTGAGGAGGCTGCCGTGATAGACGGGGCAAGCATAAAAAAGTGTTTTTTCAGCATTATACTGCCGTTGCTGAAGCCTTCAATTGCCACAGTAGGGATATTGACGTTTATGAATGTATGGAACGACTTACTTATGGGGCTTATATTCCTGAAAAACCAGTCCCATTATACGATACAGCTTTTCATTGCACAGTTTAAGGGAAGCCATGCGACCAATTACCCGGTACTGCTGGCAAGTATTATTTTTTCGGCGATACCGATGATAATCATTTATCTCGTGATGTCGGACAGGCTTATCGACGGTATAACGCAGGGAGCGGTGAAGGGATAGCTGCATTTTAGACAGAAAGGTAAGGTTAAAATTATGAAATTAAGCGGTGATTGGAAACTGGGGTACTGTGGCCATCAGGATTTTAAGAGGATTGGGGAGACTTTATGTTCCTGTAAGGATTTAGATAAGGAATGCATAAGATGCGCAGACGGACATGTGCCGGGCAACTTTGAAATTGATTTGGAGAAGGCCGGAATCATTAAGCCGGTTTTTTATGGCAGGAATCTAAACGAAGAAAGAGAAAGGGAATTGTGGCATCTGTTTTATGGAAAACAGTTTGAATTTTCTCCGAAAGATGGAGCAGAATACTGCCTTTTGTTCGAGGGTATTGACACGGTGGCGGATATCTATGTTAACGGTAAGTTTGCCGCACATACGGAAAATATGCTTATGACCCATGAGATAGCTTTGAAAGCAGAGATGTTAAAGGAGGGGGAAAACGAGATTTTTGTTCATATCGTGCCTGTTGCCGTACGGGCAAGAGAACACGATTACAATATGCTGGAGCGGGGATTGAAATATGAGGAGGATTCTCTCTATGTCAGGAAATCCGCCTATATGTTCGGATGGGATATTTTCCCAAGAATGTTATCCGGGGGCATATGGAAGGATGTGTATCTGGAAGAAAAGCCGCAGTTTGATTTTATGCAGAGCTATCTGTATGTAAAGTCCCTGGACGAAAGATTTAAGAGAGCAGATTTGTGTTATTACTGCGAGCTGGAGCTTGCCGATATTTCGTATGAGGGTCTTGAACTGGAGCTTGAGGGAAGCTGTGGGGAGTCGGAATTCTATATAAAGAAAGATGTGTGGAACAAGAATAACCATATTGACTTTACTCTGGAAAATCCGATGCTTTGGTGGCCGCGGCGTATGGGGGAGCATAGCCTTTACCGTGTAACCGCAAGGCTTTTAAAGGATGGCAGGGAGCTTGCACGAAAGGAATTTACCTTTGGCGTAAGGACAATAAAGCTCTTAAAGACAGGTACGACGGACGCAGAAGGAAGCGGAGAATTCTGCTTTATCGTAAACGGAAGAAAAATGTTTGTGCTGGGCGCCAACTGGGTACCTCTGGATTCCCTTCCGTCAAGGGGCAGAGAAAAAATAACCGACGCCATAGCCCTTGTGGAGGATACAAACTGCAACATGATACGCTGCTGGGGCGGCGGATATTATGAGGATGAGCTGTTTTATAAACTATGCGACGAGAAAGGAATTTTAATCTGGCAGGACTTTATGCAGGCATGCGCCATCTATCCCTATGATGAGGACTTTATGCGGGAATTTAAAAAGGAAGTAGTATTTCAGATTAGAAGGCTCCGCCAGCACGCCAGCCTTGCCCTCTGGTCGGGGGACAACGAAAATGACACACTGTATGAAGAATTTACCGGGCACAGGGTAGACCCTGATTTTAACCTCAATACACGTAAGGTGATACCCTATGCTGTTATGGAAAATGATTTTGTCAGGGAATATCTGCCAAGCTCGCCCTATATCGACAAGACGGCGTGGGCGGACAGGGCGGACACGCCGGAGCAGCATCTCTGGGGGCCCCGGGACTATTATAAAGGCAGCTTTTACAAGGAAGCAACTGCGCATTTTGCAAGTGAAACCGGATACCATGGCTGTCCGGGCGTATCTTCTGTCAAAAAATTTATCTCGCCCGACGCGCTCTGGCCGTACAGTGACAATGGCGAATGGTTTTTACATGCGTCATCTCCCACGGAAAAGCCGGACGAGGATTTTGCATACCGCATACCGTTGATGGCAAATCAGATAAAGGTCTTATTCGGAGAAATACCTGACAATCTGGAGGAATTTTCGTTGCTCAGCCAGATATCGCAGGCGGAAGCCAAGAAGTATTTTATAGAGCGTTTCCGTATAGGGAAATGGCGCAGAACAGGGATTATCTGGTGGAATATGCTTGACGGGTGTCCACAGTTTTCTGATGCTGTGGTGGATTACTATTTTGAAAAAAAGCTTGCATACCACTATATTAAACGTTCACAGGAGATGGCGGCCTTTATGTGCGACGAACCTGACGAAGGGAAGATAAAGCTTACAGGGGTGAATGACTATGATAAGGATGTGCAGGCAGCCTACCGGGTAACGGACATTACATGTGATAAGGTGATGGCTGAGGGGATATGCCTTTTAAAAGCAGATTCTTCGGAGACGGTTGCAGTCATGGATATGGCAGGCCGGGGCGGGTTTTATCTGATAGAATGGAAAATCGGTGAAAAACAGTACAGAAACCATTACATGGCATGGGAAAATCCGGTTGATAAAAAGAAATATCTGGAAATGGCAAAAAAGGCTCAGATACTGTAATGACTGTGAGAAGGAAAACGGTACGTTTGACAGAGCAGAATTATTTACAACAGGACAGCACAAGGGGATAAAGGTGTGGGGATGTATATCGGTATTGATATAGGGGGTACAAAATGCTCCGTGGTTTACGGGAATGACCGCGCTGAGATTTTGGAAAAGCGAAGGTTTCAGACAGCGTCGTTTGGGGAGACGACAGACTGGATTTTGGAAAGCGTCAGTACATTTATGGAAAATGATGTGGAAGCGATAGGGATAAGCTGCGGAGGCCCTCTGGACAGCCGGAGAGGACTCATACTTTCTCCACCAAATCTGCCTGACTGGGATTGCTATCCAATCACGGATATTTTAAGGGAAAAGTTCGGGATACCCGCTTTCCTGCAAAATGACGCCGACGCGTGCGCGGTTGCGGAGTGGCGGTTCGGTGCGGGAAAGGGCTGTGAGAATATGATATTTCTGACCTTTGGAACCGGAATGGGAGCAGGGCTTATTTTAAATAATCACCTGTATTGCGGAACCAATGACGGCGCGGGAGAAATCGGCCACGTGAGGCTCTATGAAGACGGTCATATAGGATACAGAAAGGCAGGCTCTGTGGAAGGTTATTGCAGCGGAGCCGGAATAGCTCAGTATGGGATGGGAAGCGCAAGGCACCTGGGCAGGCTTGCCCGGAGCGGCGATGAGAGGGCTGTTACGCTTTTTAGGAAAATCGGCGCGGATTTTGGAAGGGAGCTTGCCATATTAATAGATATTTTAAATCCACAATTGATTGTTGTGGGGAGCATTTACAGGCATTGCGCAGAGTTCATGGAGGAGTCCATGTGGGAAAAGATAAAGGAAGAAGCGATTGGAAGAAATGTCCAGTCGGTAAACGTGGTAAAAGCGCAGCTTGGAGAACAGCTTGGAGACGTTGCCGCGCTTTGTGTTGCGATGCAGACAGGGATGAGCAAAGAGATTTACATACAGGAGAAATAATATGTACTCAGGTATTGCGGAATTGATGAAAAATTATCCTGAGCTCCAGGGTCTGGAAGATGAGATTCGGCATGCCGTGGAAGTAGTTGCCGCCAGCTTTCAAAAAGGCGGCAAGCTTCTTCTTTGCGGCAATGGAGGAAGCGCGTCAGATTGCCAGCATATTGCAGGCGAATTGCTAAAGGGCTTTGCAAGTGAAAGGAAACCCGGAGGGCGACGGCGGCGTGATTTGGAGGACGGCGGCGTTGAATATAGTATTATCAATAGCCTTCAGGAGGGGCTCCCCGCCATTGCGCTGACCGGTGCGGACGCTCTTTGCACAGCAGTACTGAACGATATGGAGCCCGCGCTGCTCTTTGCGCAGCAGGTGTACGCCCTTGGAAGAGCGGGGGATGTGCTTCTGGCCATCAGTACCTCCGGAAACGCGGAGAATGTGAAGAATGCGGTAAAGGTGGCAAAGGCACTGGGGGTTTTTACCATTGCACTTTCCGGCAAGGGCGGCGGTTGGAGCGGAGAAAACTGCGACTGTGCCATTATTGTTCCGGCGAATGAAACCTACAGGGTGCAGGAATACCACTTGCCGATATACCATGCCATCTGTCGGGAGGTGGAGAGGGAGTTCTTTGGGTGAGGAAACAGGGGCAGTAAGGTTAGCGATAGTAATAATCAGGGTATTGGAGAGAATATCTTCTTGTTGTTTTTTTGTGGAGTAAAGTAACTCATATAGTGGCAAAAAGAAAAAATTATGGAGATATTATTGAAATACCGCTTGAAATGATGAAGGCAGGAGAGAGACACGTCAGGCATTGGCAAAGATTTTACAAAGATAAGGAGTGTTTATGTTATTGACTTAGAATAAAATCTGTGTGAAAACACAAGTATTCTAGAGGGTGTAATTAATTTCCCGGAATTGCAGACTGCACTGTCAAAGACTGCAATGACCGTGACAGAGAGGATTCCTGTTTCTATAACCTTAACACGGTAAACGGGTTCCATAGTTTTATCAAACAAAGATATGTCGGCTGTTGGTAAAGTGATGGTATCTCCTATATTTAGCTGATACCCCAGCTCTAATTGAACATTTTTATCAATTACGATTTCATTGTACTGTTCAGGACAGATTCCACTAACTAATTCATAGGATTTTATAATTCCAAAACCATTCGGCATATAAACCGCTTCAAATTTGTTCCCATTCATCAGAAAACTATCACTATGCTTATAGGGTACAATATCTTCAAGGTCAGGTTCTTTTTTCAGAACTTCTATCTGTTCTGCTGTAAGCCCCCTGATGGTAGCTTGCTGCCTTTCTTTTATTTTATCCTGCAATCCTCCTGATATGCCCAATCCCACTACCGGCGATAAACCAAGAATCACTCCCGGAATGTCGCTTTTTATTTTCATGTACTTCCAAACCCATCTGTGCCGCGCTGCTCGCCAGGCTCTGAAACAAAATCTGCAATCACAACCGGAGTAATCACAAGCTGGCCCACGCGGGAGCCTTTGGAAAGCGCCTGCACCTGGTTACTTACATTGCTGATGAACGCATGAATCTCGCCACGGTAGCCGGATTCCACCGTCGGCAGCTCACAGACCAGCCCTTTTACCGCCATGCTGGTGCGGGAATCCAGTTACAGAGAAATTCTGATTCCTGATTATGTCTTTGATGCGATCTTAAAGGAAAGGCAGGTGTATGAGAAAAACAGAAACCGCAGAAAGGAAGAGTTTCAGGATTTCATTGCAGGTATTATAAACAGCTTCTTGCTGAAAATGGCCTGCCGAACATCCGCTGGCATGATCTGCGCAGCACATACTGTACGCTCCTGCTGAAAGAGGCATTCAATCCGAAAGCGGTATCAAAGCTCATGGGACATGCAAAAGAAATCATAACAATGGACGTTTATGCTGATAATAGAGGTATCATAGCGGACGGCGTGCCGGAAATTGAAGCATATATGAAAGAAGTTTTGCCAAACATGGAAGAGAAGGAAAGCTTTAAAAAAGAACTGCTGGAGATTGGGAGGGACGTAACGGAATTTCTTCCGGAGACAGGATGAAAAAGAACAAAAGTTCGATTTTTCATCTATACAAATTTCATGATCTGTGGTAAGATAAAAAAGTTCTTTGAGTGCTGTTTTGTCCGTATGGAATTACTGAGGTACGCCAGGTTGCAAAAACAGCAAATTGTGAACAGAATTCGTCAAGGGCCTGTTTTGCTAAAATCTGATTAAATTCCCTGACGAAAATGAAATGTCCCTGGACGAATTTGTGGCGAATAGGCGTCTTTTTTACTACGAAATCAGAGGTGAGTATTTGTGCAAAATGAACAAAAAATCTTCAAACTTCACTCAGAATATCAGCCCACCGGAGACCAGCCCGCAGCCATAGAGGCCCTGGTCAAAGGCTTCAAGGAAGGCAACCAATTCCAGACTTTGCTGGGGGTAACAGGTTCCGGCAAGACCTTCACCATGGCCAACGTCATCGCCGCCCTGAATAAGCCCACATTGGTTATAGCCCACAACAAAACTCTTGCAGGCCAGCTCTACGGCGAGTTCAAAGAATTTTTCCCGGAAAACGCGGTAGAATATTTTGTCTCCTACTACGACTACTACCAGCCGGAGGCCTACGTTCCGTCCTCCGATACCTATATTGCGAAGGACTCCTCCATCAACGATGAGATAGACAAGCTCCGTCTGTCCGCAACCGTTTCCCTTTCCGAGAGAAGGGACGTGGTGGTGGTTGCCAGTGTTTCCTGCATCTACGGACTGGGCAGCCCTGATGATTATCAGGGAATGGTGGTATCCTTACGCCCGGGAATGACCAAGGACAGGGACCAGGTGATTCACGAGCTGATTAATATCCAGTATGACAGAAACGACATGGATTTGGGACGCGGATGTTTCCGCGTCAGGGGTGATGTGCTGGAGATTTATCCCGGGCAGGGCGGGGATTATTTGATACGTGTGGAATTTTTTGGTGATGAAATAGACAGAATAGCAGAGGTGGAGCCTCTGTCGGGAAAGGTGCATGCGACCCTTGAACACATTGCAATATTTCCCACCTCCCATTATGTGGTGCCCCAGGAGAAGATTAACAGGGCATGTATAAATATAGAAGCGGAGCTGGAAGAAAGGGTACGTTATTTTAAGAGCGAGGACAAGCTGTTGGAGGCTCAGCGGATTGCGGAGCGGACGAATTTTGACATTGAGATGCTTCGGGAGACCGGTTTCTGCTCGGGAATAGAAAATTATTCCAGGCACCTTGCGGGGATGCCGGCAGGCGCTATGCCCCATACTCTGATGGACTTTTTCGGGGATGATTATCTGATTATTATAGATGAGTCCCATATGACGATTCCGCAGATTGGCGCTATGTACACGGGAGACCGCTCCCGGAAAACCACATTGGTTGATTATGGCTTCCGTCTGCCTTCCGCCCTTGACAACAGGCCGCTTTGCTTTGCGGAGTTTGAGCAGCATATTGACCAGATGCTGTTTGTGTCGGCAACGCCTTCAAAGTATGAGCAGGAGCATGAGCTTTTCCGGACGGAGCAGGTGATTCGGCCTACAGGGCTCCTCGACCCGGAGATTTTTGTGCGTCCGGTGGAGGGGCAGATTGACGATTTGGTTTCGGAGATAAATAAGGAGACAGAGAAGCATAACAAGGTGCTGGTGACCACGCTGACAAAGCGGATGGCGGAAGACCTTACAGATTATATGAACGATGTGGGAATTCGGGTGAAGTACCTGCATTCGGATATCGATACGCTTGAGAGAGCGGAAATTATCAGGGATATGCGTCTGGATGTATTTGACGTGCTGGTGGGCATTAATCTGCTCAGAGAGGGACTGGATATTCCGGAAATCTCACTGGTAGCAATATTGGATGCGGATAAGGAAGGTTTCCTCCGTTCAGAGACTTCGCTGATTCAGACCATCGGACGGGCGGCACGTAATGTGGACGGTCATGTTATTATGTATGCCGACCAGATGACAGACTCTATGGCGGCAGCCATTGAGGAGACCGGGAGGCGGCGGGCCATTCAGCAAAAATATAATGAAGAGCATCACATTACGCCACAGACGGTCAGAAAGGCGGTTCGCGACCTCATCAGTATTTCCAAAGTGATAGCGAAGGAAGAATTCCGGTTTGAGAAGGATCCTGAGTCCATGAGCCGGAAGGAACTGGAGAAGCTGGTGGCGGATATTGAAAAGCAAATGAAGAAGGCGGCGGCTGACCTGAACTTTGAGGCGGCGGCGGAGCTTAGGGACAAGATGGTGGAGCTGAAAAAGAAATTAAAGGCTCTTGACGATGATGAGAGGAAGAGGTAAATTTCAATGAATTTATCAGATAAACATACAGAAATCCCCCAAATGCGCCCGAGGGAGTATATCAAGGTGCGGGGAGCCAACGAGCATAATTTAAAGAACCTGAATCTGGATATTCCCCGGAACGAGCTGGTGGTGTTTACAGGTCTATCCGGCTCAGGCAAGTCCTCTCTGGCTTTTGACACGCTCTACGCGGAGGGGCAGCGAAGATATATGGAGTCCCTTTCCTCCTATGCAAGGCAGTTTCTCGGACAGATGGAAAAGCCCAATGTGGAATCTATTACGGGATTGTCCCCGGCGATTTCCATCGACCAGAAATCCACCAACCGGAATCCCCGTTCCACAGTGGGGACGGTTACGGAAATTTATGATTATTTCAGGCTTTTGTATGCCAGAATCGGAATTCCGCATTGCCCGAACTGCGGGAAGGAAATCAAAAAGCAGAGCGTGGACCAGATGGTGGACCAGATTATGGAGCTGCCGGAGGGCACCAGAATCCAGCTGCTTGCCCCGGTGGTAAGGGGGAGGAAAGGCGAGCATGTGAAGGTTTTGGACCGCGCCAGAAAGGGCGGATATGTCCGTGTGCGCATTGACGGGAATCTTTACGAGCTGACAGAGGAAATCAAGCTGGATAAAAATATCAAGCACAATATCGAAATTGTGGTTGACAGGCTTGTGGCAAAGCCGGGAATTGAGAGACGGCTTACAGATTCCGTGGAAAGCGCGCTTGCGCTGGCGGAGGGGCTGCTTGTGGTGGATGTGATTGACGGAGAGCCCATCAATTTCAGCCAGAGCTTTGCCTGCCCGGACTGCGGAATCAGCATCAGTGAAATCGAGCCGCGGAGCTTTTCCTTTAACAACCCCTTTGGAGCCTGCCCCGTGTGCTTCGGACTGGGCTACAAGATGGAATTTGACCCGGAGCTCATGATTCCCGACAGGACGCTGAGTCTTAGCCAGGGGGCGATTCAGGTGATGGGCTGGCAGTCCTCGGGGGACGCCGGCAGCTTTACCAACGCTCTTTTGCAGGCTCTTGCCAAAGAATATAAGTTCAGTCTGGATACGCCTGTACAGGATTTGCCGGAAAAGGTCTTTCATATGCTGATTTACGGAACGGAAGGCCGGGAGGTGAAGGTTCACTATAAGGGTCAGAGAGGAGAGGGCGTCTATCCGGTGGCCTTTGAGGGGCTGATTAAAAACATGGAGCGGAAGTACAGAGAGACAGGCTCCGATATTATCAAGCAGGAGTATGAGACCTACATGAGAATTACGCCCTGTAAGGAATGTAACGGGATGCGTCTGAAAAAGGAATCTCTTGCGGTGACCGTCTGCGATAAAAATATTTATGAAATCACATCCTTTTCCATCAGAGAGCTTTACAGCTTCCTTAATAATATGGAGCTTTCCAGTCAGCAGATGCTTATCGGAAAGCAGGTGCTCAAGGAAATCAATGCGAGAGTGGGCTTTCTGGTGGACGTAGGGCTGGAATATCTTTCCCTGTCCAGGGCAACGGGGACGTTGTCCGGCGGAGAGGCCCAGAGAATCCGTCTGGCAACCCAGATTGGCTCCGGTCTGGTAGGCGTGTGTTATATTCTGGATGAGCCCAGCATCGGGCTTCATCAGAAGGACAACGACAAGCTTTTGAACACCCTGAAAAATCTCCGTGATTTGGGCAACACCCTGATTGTGGTAGAGCATGACGAGGATACCATGCTGGAAGCGGATTACGTGGTGGACATCGGCCCGGGGGCGGGCTCCCACGGCGGGGAAGTAGTGGCTGCAGGCACGGCCCAGGAAATCATGGAGGTGGAGGATTCCATTACGGGCCAGTATCTTTCGGGGAAAAAGCAGGTGCCGGTGCCGGAGGAACGGAGACAGCCCAAAGGGTGGCTGACGGTGACGGGGGCCAGGGAAAACAACCTGAAAAACATTACGGTGAATATTCCCACGGGAGTCATGACCTGCGTGACCGGCGTTTCCGGCTCGGGGAAAAGTTCCCTTGTAAACGAGATTTTATATAAAAGGCTGGCAAGGGATTTAAACCGGGCGCGGACGATTCCGGGAAGGCACAAGAGTATTTCCGGTATCGGGAAGCTGGATAAGGTGATTAATATCGACCAGTCGCCCATCGGGCGCACGCCCCGCTCCAACCCGGCCACCTACACGGGCGTTTTTGACATGATAAGGGATTTGTTTGCAGGAACTCCGGACGCCAGGGCAAGAGGCTATAAGAAAGGCCGTTTCAGCTTTAACGTGAAGGGCGGGCGCTGTGAAGCCTGCGGCGGGGACGGTATTATCAAAATCGAGATGCATTTTCTGCCGGATGTGTATGTTCCCTGCGAGGTCTGCGGCGGGAAGCGCTACAACCGGGAAACTCTGGAGGTGCGCTATAAAGGAAAGAATATTTATGACGTGCTGGATATGACAGTGGAGGAGGCGGTGCCTTTCTTTGAAAATCTGCCCTCCATCCGCCGCAAAATAGAAACCTTAAACGACGTGGGACTTTCCTATGTGAAGCTGGGGCAGCCTTCCACCACCTTGTCCGGCGGCGAGGCCCAGAGAATCAAGCTGGCGACGGAGCTCTCCAGAAGGAGTACGGGAAATACCATTTACATTCTGGACGAGCCCACAACGGGCCTTCATTTTGCGGATGTGCACAAGCTGGTTGAAATTCTGCACAGGCTGGTGGAAGGCGGCAATACGGTGGTGGTGATTGAACACAATCTTGACGTAATCAAGACGGCCGACTATATCATCGATATGGGGCCCGAGGGCGGAGACAGAGGCGGCGAGATGGTGGTCAGCGGGACGCCGGAGGAGGTTGCGGAGAATCCTTCTTCCTACACAGGCCGGTATGTGAAAAAAATGTTGAAGAAGTATAAAGGTAATCGGGAGAAATACCGATAAATAATTTGTAGCATGGACGCGGCAGAACGAAACGGAAGGAACCGTTTCGGGACTTTGCGTCCGTTTTTATAAATTTTTTATGAAACCCCTTTGAAAATGTATTTCTATGGGTTATAATAACTCTATATGTGTCTGATTACAGGAAATACAGGCTCAGACAAACGTTGTCGCGTTTGGCGGGTCGGCTTATTGTAATATAGAAATACATTTTGCAAATGTATACATTTGTCGGGCGTATACATTTTGTGAGTGCATACATTCATTTTGTTAAAGTAAGAAAGGGGTACGAGGTGATGCAGTACACGGATATTGGAATTGATTTGGGAACCGCCAGCATTTTAGTTTACATCAGGGGCAGGGGTGTCGTCCTCAAGGAGCCTTCGGTGGTAGCTTTCGATAGAGATACGGAAAAGATTAAGGCAATCGGGGAGGATGCCAGGCTGATGCTTGGAAGGACTCCGGGAAATATTGTTGCCGTCCGCCCTTTGCGTCAGGGAGTTATTTCCGATTACAAGGTGACGGAACAGATGATGAAGTATTTTATCCAGAAGGCAATCGGTAAAAAGACTTTCAGAAAACCGCGCATTGCCGTATGCGTGCCCAGCGGTGTCACGGAGGTGGAGAAAAAAGCGGTTGACGACGCGACCCTTCAGGCTGGCGCAAGAGACGTGTTTATCATTGAGGAGCCCATTGCCGCGGCAATCGGAGCCGGAATTGATATCTCCAAGCCCTGCGGGAACATGATAGTGGATATCGGCGGCGGCACTTCCGATATCGCCGTGATATCTCTTGGAGGAACGGTTGTCAGCGCGTCTATCAAGATTGCCGGGGATGATTTTGACGAGGCAATCGTGAGATACATGCGTAAGAAGCATAATCTGCTCATCGGCGAGAGAACCGCCGAGGATGTGAAAATAAAAATCGGTTCCGCTTTCAGGCGTCCCGAGGTTGATTACATGGACGTAAGAGGGCGTAATCTGGTTACGGGACTTCCCAAGACGGTAAAGGTTTCCTCGGAGGAGACAGAAGAAGCTCTCAAGGAGGCAACAGCACAGATTATCGACACCATTCACAGCGTACTGGAGAAAACGCCCCCTGAGCTTGCGGCGGATATTGCCGACAGGGGCATTGTCCTTACAGGCGGGGGGAGCCTGCTTCGCGGACTTGAAGATTTGATTGCCGAGAAGACGGGAATCAATACCATGACGGCGGAGGATCCTATGACTGCAGTTGCAATTGGCACGGGAAAATACGTGGAATTCCTTGGCGGCTACAGGGAAGACTAAGGCACAGGCCGCGCGGCGGAAGGCTCTGCCACGGGAGCCGGGAACAGCAGAACTGGAGGTTTTATTCATTGGTTAAGGGATTATACACTGCCTTTACAGGCATGATTAACGAACAGCACAGGATGGATGTGCTTACCAACAACCTGGCGAATGCAGCCACAAACGGATACAAGAAGGAAGGCGCTACCAGCCAGGCCTTTGACGACATTCTGGCCTACAAGATTAAAGACGCTTCAGAGGGCTATAATCTGGCAAAAAGGATGGGATATCATAATCCGGGCGTGAAAATCGGCGAAGGTTATACGGACTTTTCCATGGGCGGCTTTAAGACAACGGATAACACGTTTGATTTGGCGCTGTCGGATAAGGGATTCTTTGCAATTGAATTTACCGACAAGTCGGGAGAGACTTCCACGAAATATACAAGGGACGGAAACTTTGCGCTGACCCAGGACGGCAGGCTGGTTACCAGAGATGGCGACGCGGTGCTTGATGAAAACGGCACGCCTATTAAGATTGACCCGCTGGCTGAAGCCTCGGTAAACAGAAGCGGCCAGATTATTCAGAATGGAAGAGTGGCGGCGACCATTCAGGTTGCTGACTTTGCAGATTATAACTATTTAGAGCGCTACGGCGAGAACTATTTCCAGCCGATAGAGGGAGCGGAGGAGAGCGAAGCCCCGGCGCAGGTATATTCAGGATATCTGGAAATGCCCAATATATCGGTGGTTACGGAGATGGTGAATATGATTACGGTTGCGCGTGCATACGACAGCAACCAGAAAATGATTACAACCTTTGACAGCACGCTGGATATTGCAGCGAATCAGCTTGGCAAGTTGTAGGGAGGTAACTGATGGTTAGAAGCTTATGGACTGCGGCGACAGGAATGAACGCCCAGCAGACAAATGTAGACACAATCGCAAACAATCTTTCAAATGTAAATACCGTGGGATATAAAGGCCAGGTGGCGGAATTCAAATCTCTGTTATATCAGACGCTGCAGACGGCAACTACCACGGCAAACGGAGAAGCAAAGCCGACAAGCTCGCAGGTAGGCCTGGGTGTGCGGACCTCCTCCATCAATTCCCTTTTCAGGCAGGGACCGCTCCTGTCATCTGAGAGCGACACATCCTTTGCCATTGACGGAGACGGCTTTTTTGCAGTCCGCGGGGAAGACGGCGAGACCTATTATACCCGTAACGGTGATTTTACCTGGGCCACCAACGGCAGAAATGGCATGATGCTGACGAATCAGGACGGACTTCCGGTACTGAATTCCAGAGGACAGGCGATTACGCTGCCCAGTACATATGTCACCAGCAAAATTACGATTACAGGGGACGGCGCTATCTGTTATCCTGATGCGCAGAACAATCCGAGGCAGATTAACGGTATGAATATCGGTATGTACCAGTTTAATAATCCCGGCGGCCTTGAGAGGGCGGGCGACACCTTATGGCAGGTGACGGAAGCCAGCGGCGCGGTTTTAAATGAAGCTACCAACCGGAACGTGCAGAAGAGCAAGATGGTTCAGGGCTATCTCGAGGGCTCCAATGTTCAGGTGGCGGATGAGATGGTTAATCTGATTGTGGCGCAGAGAGCCTACGAGATGAACTCCAAGGCAATCACCACCTCGGACGATATGATGCAGACGGCTAACAATCTCAAGAGATAGGTCAGGGCCGCATGAGGCTGTGCGGTCGGTGACGGCCTGACTGGAAACGGGAGGTAAAACATATGGATGCAGGCGCTATTTCCGCTTATACGGATTTTATTAAGACACAGAACACGGCGGACGCAAAATTAAAAGAAAAGATTGACGGTGCAGATTACTCCAAGGCGTCGGACAAAGAGCTGATGGATGTCTGTAAGCAGTTCGAATCCTATTTCCTTGAGCAGGTGTTTAAAGAAATGCAAAAGACGGTGGACTGCTTCAAGAGCGAGGAGAGCAGTTCTTCCTCCGACGGTCTGGTGGATTTTTTTAAGGACAATGCGATTCAGGAGCTTGCAAGCACATCCACAGACCTTCAGGGGCTGGGGCTTGCGCAGATGATGTATGAGCAGATGAAAAGGAACTACAATATATAAGGAATTGACTTATAATGCAATATCAAGGCTGCAGAAATGAGGCGGGTAACCGCTTTATTTGGCAGCCTTTTTACTGTAAATATCTCTGATAACGCCGGAAGGGGCGGCGGGAAATCAGGCGGAGGAAAAGCTTTGGATACGGTAACGGGCTATGTGGACCATATTATTTATCAGAATAAAGAGAACGGCTATGCGGTGATTTCCCTGGCCGTGGAGGGGGAGGAGCTGGTATGCGTAGGAACTCTCCACTCTGTGGAAGCCGGGGAGACGCTGGAGCTGCAGGGCGGCTTTGTGGAGCATCCCCTGTACGGCGAGCAGTTAAAGGTGGAGCGTTTTAAGACGGTGGAGCCAAACGACGCAGAGAGCATGCGCCGCTATCTGGGGTCAGGGGCAATCAAGGGCATCGGCGAGGCAATGGCGGCGAGAATCATTAAAAAGTTCGGAAAGGATACCTTCCGCATTATCGAGGAGGAACCGGAACGCCTTGCAGAGGTGAAAGGAATCAGTGAAAAAAAGGCGATGGAAATTGCCGAACAGGTAATAGAAAAGAAGGATGCGCGAGAGGCCTTTGTCTTTTTGCAGCGGTACGGTATCTCCAATACAATGGCGGTAAAAATTTACAGGAAATACGGCATGGAGATGTACGGGATTATGAAGGAAAATCCTTACCGGCTTGCCGAGGATGTGGATGGAATCGGCTTCAAAAAGGCGGATGAAATTGCCGCCAGAATTGGAATCCACATGGACTCCGACTACCGGATAAGAAGCGGGATTTTGTATGCGCTGCTGCAGGCCGCCGGGGAGGGGCATATTTATCTGCCCGGGGAGGTGCTGAAGCGGCGGACAGCACAGCTTTTAGGGCTGCCCGAGGAGGTGATGGAGCCTCAATTGTCCAATCTGACCATGGATAAAAAGCTTGTGATTAAGAAAAACGGTGAAGAAAACAGGGTATATGCGTCATCCTATTATTATGCGGAACTTGGCTGTGCCAGAATGCTTCACGACCTCAATATTTCCATAGCGGAGGAGAAGGAGTTACAGGGGGTGCTTTTGCGCCTTGAGAAGGAGCAGGGTATTACTCTGGACGAGCTGCAAAGGGAGGCGGTACTCCAAAGTATAAAATCAGGCGTTATGATTTTGTCGGGAGGGCCGGGAACAGGGAAAACTACCACCATAAACACCATGATTCGCTATTTTGAGGCGGAGGGGATGGATATTCTGCTGGCGGCTCCCACGGGGCGGGCAGCCAGGCGGATGACGGAAGCCACCGGGTATGAAGCACGGACAATCCACAGACTGCTGGAAGTGAACGGAACCGTGGAAAGTGCCGGGACAGAAAGGACGGACACGGAGGCGGGGAGACGGGTGCGGTTTGAGAGAAATGAAGAGAATCCGTTAGAAGCGGACGTGATTATCATTGATGAAATGTCCATGGTAGATATTTTTCTTTTCCGTGCATTGCTGTCGGCGGTCAGCGTGGGAACCAGACTGATTATGGTGGGGGATGTGGACCAGCTTCCTAGCGTGGGGCCGGGACAGGTGCTTGAGGATTTAATCGCCAGCAAAGCCTTTCCGGTGGTAATTCTGAAAAGGATTTTCAGACAGGCCGGGGAGAGCGATATTGTGGTGAACGCCCACAAAATCAACCGGGGAGAGGACATTGCTCTGGATAATAAAAGCATGGACTTCTTTTTTCTGGAAAGAGGGGATGTCAATGTGATTTACAAGCATATGATTCAGCTGATTCGGGAAAAGCTTCCGCCCTTTGTGGAAGCCGGGCCCTATGACATACAGGTGCTTACGCCTATGAGGAAAGGGAATCTTGGAGTGGAGGTTTTAAATGAAATCCTGCAGAGGTACTTGAACCCGCCTTCGGAGGAGAAAAAGGAATGCCGGTCAGGGGAGCGGCTTTTCCGCCAGGGAGATAAGGTGATGCAGATTAAGAACAACTACCAGATTCCGTGGGAAATTCTCAGTAAATACGGAATCGCCATCGACAAGGGAATGGGGGTCTTTAACGGGGACGTTGGAATTATCAGGGAAATCAGCGAGGCGGCTCAGACGGTGACGGTGGAATACGACGAGCATAAGCGAATCGAATACCTCTTTTCAGGTCTGGACGAAATTGAGCTCGCCTATGCGGTTACCATACATAAATCCCAGGGCAGCGAATATCCGGCGGTGATTCTCCCCGTTTTATCCGGCCCGAGAATGCTTTTAAACAGGAACCTTCTGTACACGGCGGTAACCCGGGCAAGGAAATGCGTTACCATTCTGGGCAGCCGGCAGACGATTCGGGAGATGATAGCGAACGAAAGACAGCATGAACGGTACACCAGTTTGTGCGACAGAATCAGGGAAATGGAGGGTAAATGAGAATAGGGGAGGGGTTGCTGAACCTGCTGTTTCCCGGACGGTGCGTTGTCTGTGACGGAATTTCGGACCGCCCGGGAAAGGGGCTTTGTAAAGAATGTCAGGATAAAATCATATACATAAAAGAGCCGTTCTGCATGAAATGCGGCAAACAGCTAAGGAGCGGGGAAAGAGAGTACTGCGGGGATTGCGAAAAGAAAAAGCATTACTTTATACAGGGAACCGCACTGTACGATTATGGGAGTATGGCGGATTCGATTTTCCGTTTCAAGTACGGGGGAAGAACGGAGTATGCGTCTTTTTACGGAAGGGAGCTGTATGAGAAAAAGCGGCAATGGCTTTCGGCGATACAGCCGCAGGCTCTGGTGCCCGTACCGGTGCACGCTTCAAGAAAAAGAAAGAGGGGGTACAACCAGGCGGAGCTGATTGCAGGAGGGCTCTCGGCATGTTCGGGAATTCCGGTGAATACAGATTTGATACGGAGAGAAAGAAAAACCAGGCCTCTCAAAGCCCTGAGCCAGGCGGAGAGGCAAAATAATTTGAAAAGGGCTTTCAAAATCTGTCAAAATGATGTAAAATTAAAGACGATTGTAATTATTGACGATATATACACAACGGGTTCCACCGTTGACGAGATGGCACGGGTTTTTGCAGAGGCTGGTGTCACAAAGGTCTATTTTATGGCATTGACAATCGGCAGAGGGATATAAAACCAGAGTTTTATTTTAAGGAGTTTGTGTCTGCGCTGCGTCCGCAAACTCCATGATGCATAAAAAGCAGTGCGGAAATGAGGAAGATTATGAATGTACGTAATTGTAAGAAATGTGGCAGAATCTTTAACTATGTTTTGGGACCTGTGATTTGTCCGAGGTGTAAGGAAGGCATGGAGGCGAAATTCCAGGAGGTAAAGTCGTATATCCGGGAGCACCAGGGCGCCGACATTAAGGAAGTATCAGAGGAGTGCGAGGTGGAAACCAACCAGATTCGTCAGTGGATACGCGAGGAGCGTCTGCAGTTTTCCGACGACTCGCCTATAAGAATTCCCTGCGAAAGCTGCGGGACAATGATTAAGTCCGGGCGTTTCTGTGACAAATGCAAAGGGGAACTGACGAACGAGCTGCGTCATACCATGGAGATGGGTAAGCCCAAGGCGCCGGCGGCCAGGTCGAAGAAAAGCGACGGAGACAAAATGCGCTTCCTGAAATAGCGGTTCTCCGCAGACAAAAGACCGCCCTGCGGCCGATGCGCGTATGAGAGCGCTTCTCAATGATATTTGGAAGGTACGGATATGATAAATGAAGAAAGGGTCATCCTTATGACCAGGCTGGCTTCTTATGAAGCAAATGAAGGGAAAAAGGATATTTCAATTGTTAATTACTTCAGAGGCGATTACATTGGTTTCCAGGTTTTGAAGTCGATTATTGCCGCTACGATATCTTTTTTTGCATTGTTCGCGGTCTATATTTTTTATAATTTTGAAGAACTGATGCAGGATGTTTATAAGATGAATCTGCTGGAGTATGGGAAGAGTATTGTAACGATTTATTTATGCTCTGTAGGTGCATACGGGGTTCTGTCTTATATTCTGTTTTCAATCCGCTACAGCAGAGCCAGAAAAAGCCTGAAAAATTATTACGGGAATCTCAGGAAATTAGCGGGAATGTATGAAAAATAAACGAGGAAAACCATATGACAACCTTACTAGTTGCAAGACAGTACATTAAAACTTTTATCAGTAAATATGAAGTATATCTGAAACCGCTGATGAAGCTTGTCATCGCGCTCGCCGCCATGATGATGCTCAACGGAAAAATCGGCTATATGCACAGGCTGGACAGCATATCCATTGTGCTAATCATTGCTCTTATGTGTTCTTTTATGCCGATGAACTTTATTATTTTTGTGTCGGCGCTCTTTATGATACTGCATCTTTACGCGTTATCTATGGAGTGTGCGGCTATTATGCTGGTGATATTTCTGGTAATGTTTCTGCTTTACTTCAGATTTTCACCGAAGGACGCCCTGGTGGTAATACTTACGCCTATGTGCTTCGCTCTTAAAATTCCTTATGTGATGCCTCTGGCAATGGGACTTTTGGGAACGCCGGCCAGCGCGGTATCCGTGGGCTGCGGAGTTGTGGTAAGCTTTCTGATTGGCCATGTCACAGACAACGCAACCGCAATTATGAGTATGGACTCAGACGATATGGCAACCAGGTTCCGGTTCATTATAGACAGCTTTCTTGACAATAAAGAGATGTTGTTCACCATAGCCGCCTTTGCCGTAACCATCACCGTTGTGTATTTAATCAGGAGAATGTCGGTTGACTACGCGTGGACCATTGCAATCATAGCCGGTGCGCTTACAGACGTGGTTTTACTGCTGGTGGGCGATTTGATGTTTGATACCAACGTATCCTTCGGAGGCATTATTATAGGGACAATTATCGCCGTGCTGATAGCAAAGGTAGTGGAATTCTTTTCCTTCAATCTGGATTACAGCCGGACGGAGAAGGTTCAGTTTGAGGATGACGAATATTATTACTATGTAAAAGCAATACCCAAGTTTACGGTATCGACACCCTCAAGAACTGTCAAACGGATTAATGCCACCAGAAAGCACTCTTCGGGCAGCCACCCGAAAAATAATAATTAAAAATCAGTAATTTAAAGTAACGGGGAATGACTGAAAATGACATATATAAAGGAACTAAGCGAGATATCCCTGTCACGTATGTCAGGCTTGCGCTGGACGGATATTGTGGAAATCATTATCCTTGCATTTGTACTGTATTATGTGCTGGTATGGATTAAAAATACAAAGGCATGGTCGGTGCTTAAAGGATTTTTTGTTATTGTGGCTTTTATTCTGATTGCCGCATACTTTGAAATGAACACCATTATCTGGATAGTGCAGAATACCTTCGGCGTAGTGGCGACAGCCGTGGTGGTGATTCTGCAGCCGGAGCTGAGGAAGGCAATCGACGAGCTTGGCAGGAAAAATATCTTAACTTCCATCCTTCCTTTTGAAGTGGGAAGAAGTTCGCCGGAGGGCAGATTTTCCGACAAGACAATCAATGAAATTGCAAAAGCATGTGTGGAGATGGGCAAGGTGAAAACCGGTGCGCTGATTGTGATGGAACAAAATCAGCGCCTTACGGAATACGAGAGGACAGGAATTGATGTGGACGGCATTGTTACAAGCCAGCTTCTCATCAATATTTTTGAGCATAACACCCCTCTTCACGACGGAGCCATAATTGTCAGGGGAAACAGAGTAACTTCCGCTACCTGCTACCTTCCCCTGTCGGATAATATGCAGCTTAGCAAGGATTTGGGAACCAGGCACAGAGCCGGCGTGGGAATTTCCGAGGTGACGGATTCCCTTACCGTAATCGTGTCCGAGGAAACCGGAAAAATCAGCGTGGCATATGAAGGAAAGTTAGAGCGCGGATTAAGCGGTGACGCCCTGAAGGAGAGGATGAAATTAATACAGAATAAGCCGGAGACAGAGAGTCGGAAAAAGATTCTGTGGAAGGGACGGTCGAAAGGTGAAAAATAGATTGACAAACAACATCGGACTGAAGCTGGCATCTGTTTTTTGCGCGTTGGTGCTCTGGCTGGTAGTCAACAGCATGAACGACCCGACGGTTCCACAGCCCTATTACAATATACCGGTTAAGCTTTTAAATACAAATCTGATTACAGATTCCAATCAGGTATATGAAATTCTTGACGACACGGATGTTATCAGCAGAGTGGTGGTGAGGGCACCCCGTTCAGTCATCAGTGAGTTGAAGGCCGATAATATTATTGCGACGGCGGACGTCAGCGAGCTGAGCAGCCTGGACACGATTTCCATTAAGCTCTCGACGGACGTCTCCTACAGAGATATTGTGAGCATCACAGGCAGTATTGATACGGTTAAACTCAATATTGAAAATAAGAGAAGCAAGGCTCTTGCGCTGAAGGCAACAGCGGTCGGAAAGCAGGAAAACGGATATATCATAGGCGATATTACAACCGACCAGAACCTTGTAAGAATTTCCGGGCCGCAGTCCGTAATTGACAGGATTGCGAGGGCATCGGTGGAAGTGGACGTCAGCGGAATGACCAGCGATATTCTCACTAATGCGGAAATTAAATTTTATGATGCGGAGGATACAGAGGTAGATGTCAGCGGCGCGACATTAAATATCAAGTCTGTGAGCGTGAAAGTGAGCATTGCTCAGACAAAGAGCGTTCCGGTGAACTTTACCGTGGAGGGAGAGGCGGCCTTCGGTTACCGGTATACCGGCGAAATTGAAGGCAATGGCGGAGAGGTTCTGATTGCCGGCAGAGCAAGCGCGCTTAAGAATATTGCTTCCATAGAAGTACCGGCGGAAGCGCTTGATATTACGGATATGGCGGAAGACTGGCAGACAGAAGTGGATATCCGTCCTTATCTTCCTGACAATGTTACCCTGGCGAACCCTTCGGACGCCGTGCGTACAGTTACCGTGCGCATCGAGCAGGAGGCTTCCAGGAGAATGGAAATCAGAAGCGAAAAGGTCAGGATTACGAACCTTCCGGAAGGATATGACGCCAGTATTTCCGGTCTGGACGAAACCTTTATTATGGAAATCAGAGGACTTTCAAAGGATGTGGCTGCCGTGCAGGCAAGCGGTATCAGCGGCACGGTGGATATTGAAAGATGGATGCAGCTAAGAGGAACAGATGTGCCGGAGACAGGATTTTTCTCGGTGGCGGTTGATTTCGGGCTGCCTGAGGAAGTGGAAATGGTAAGACCGGTTACCGTAACTTTGCATATTTCAGAACTGGAGGAAGAGGAAAATGAGTAGATTATTTGGTACGGACGGCGTCAGAGGCGTTGCAAACGATGAGCTGACATTACAGCTTGCAATGCAGTTAGGGCAGGCAGGAGCCTATGTGCTGACGAAAGAAAACATGCATAAGCCGACCATTATGGTAGGCTGTGATACCAGAATTTCAGGAGATATGCTGGCCAATGCCCTGATGGCGGGGATCTGCTCCGTAGGCGCCAATGCCGTGTACGTAGGGGTGATTCCCACTCCGGCAGTAGCATACCTCACCAGAAAATATAAGGTGGATGCGGGCGTTGTGATTTCGGCGTCTCACAATCCGGTGGAGTTTAACGGAATCAAGTTTTTTGACGGGGACGGCTATAAGCTGCCGGACGCTCTGGAGGATGAAATTGAAGATGTAATCAAAAACAATATGAACGGCATTAAATTTCCCACAGGGCCCAATGTTGGAAAAATCAAATATCGTACGGATGCGAGAGAAGAATATATCAACCATTCCATCCGCTCCGTAAATGTGGACTTATCGAAGCTGAAAATCGTTGTGGACTGTGCGGAGGGGGCTGCTCACTATACATCCGTGGAAGCGCTCAGAGAGCTTGGCGGCAACGTAGTTGCCATCCATAACATGCCCGACGGAACCAACATTAACGCCAACTGCGGCTCTACCCATATGGAAGAGCTGATGGCAAGGGTAGTCTACGAGAAAGCGGATATCGGCCTTGCCTTTGACGGCGACGCTGACAGACTGATGGCAGTGGATGAGCAGGGCAGAGTGGTGGACGGCGACCAGATTATGGCCATTGTGGGCAATCACATGAAAGAAAACGGCGAGCTGACGGATGATACCATTGTGGCGACTGTCATGAGCAACCTGGGTTTCTTCCTCATGGGTGAAAAGAAAGGAATCCATATCGAGCAGACAAAGGTCGGCGACAGGTATGTGCTTGAGAGAATGAAAGAAATCGGAGCCAGCCTTGGTGGCGAACAGTCGGGCCATATCATTTTCCTGAAGGAAAATACCACGGGAGACGGCCTTTTAAGCGCGCTGCATCTTTTGAAGGTAATGGTGGAAACCGGCAAACCTTTGTCGGAGCTTGCATCTGTCATGGAGGTACTGCCTCAGGCACTGGTAAATGCAAAGGTGCCCAACCACAAAAAAGAAAACTATTTGGAATACCCTGAAATTGCCAGCGCGATAAAAGAGCTTACGGATAAGTTCGCCGGCGAAGGAAGAGTATTAATCCGTCCTTCGGGAACAGAGCCCCTTGTTCGGGTTATGATTGAGGGCAAGGACCAGAAGATGATTGAGAAGGAAGCAAATAAGCTTGCCGCACTGATTCAGAATATTATGCTGTAACCGGAGCAGAAAACGAATGGGAGGGAAACGGTATGGTAAGCCAGAAAGTGGTTATTAAGAACCCGACGGGTCTTCACCTGAGACCGGCAGGTATCCTGTGTAAGGAGGCAATGCAGTTCAAGTCACTGATTACATTTTCTTTCAGGGGCAGTACTGCAAACGCCAAGAGCGTATTAAGTGTTTTGGGCGCCTGTGTGAAATGCGGGGATGAAGTTGAATTTGTCTGTGAAGGCGAGGATGAAGCCGAGGCGCTTGCGACCCTGGTGAAAGCAATTGAGAACGGTTTGGGTGAATAAGGCAAATAATAAGCTCCGGGGATTTAAACTCCCGGAGCTTTTATTATTTGGACTCCACAGTCTTTCCGTCCACCAGGAATGCGTCGCCTTCCTTAAGAATGCAGACCATTGTCTTTCCGGTGTTCAGCTTGATTTCATTTCCGTTATCGTCAAAGTAACTGGTGGCGCCGTAATCAGAAGTTTTTTCCCAGGTAACATGAATGCCTTTCCCATTAGTAAAAAACCAGCCGTCGCGGGTATTGTCGTGGCATTGAAAAGAAAGATAACCTTTCTGGTCCCTGACTTCATAATAGGTATTTTGAATCAGCAGGTTTTTAAACGAGAGTTGTTCGTTATTAGCCAGATCAATGTGAGGGCCGTCGCCCTCTCCCGGTATATTCTGGTATCTGTCATAAAGTCCTGTCTCCTCATTATATAAAAAATATGGATTTGTGACAGGGTAGGCGGGAGCCATATCGATTTTGGAGGCGGCTGATGAGTCAGGGTACTGCTCTAGGGTGTTTGGGGCTGTTTCCGGCGCAAACAAATAATGCTCTTCGTCCGCATAATCTTCCCTGTACTCCAGAGGATAACCGTAGTGATTTGCGGCGCTTTCAATTCTGTCCGTGCCGGTAAACGCATTGTCGGTGGAATTTTTTGCGGAATCTCTGTAGCTTGCTTTCGGATAGCTGATGCAGTCAATGTTCTGAGTGTCGGCGCGCTCAACAAGGCTGTCCATGTAAAAGGGACCTCCGTAATGAATAAAGATGGCATCCCATTCAAATGCCCAGTACATAAAATAGTCGCGGCCGCTCCGTATATTTCCCAGTTTATCGATGTCCTTCCAGTCGTCATATATCGCCATCAGCCTTGTAAGGTCGTTTTCAACGCTGCATTCATAGAGAACGGAAGCCTTTGAAAGACCGTAATGGCTTGCAGTTTTTGAGTTGGGAACCAAAACCGCAATAGGACGGGTTTTGTCAACGGATTCGTCCACCCATTCATTGGTAATCCGGCTTCTGACCATACCCTTTTCGGGGGGCATGTCCGTCTCTTCCGATTCGTTGACCGTAAGGCCGTCATCTTTCTGTATTTCCCCGGGCTGCATCTCCTGAACGTGCGAAGGCTCAGGCACGGCGTCAGTTTCTCCCGTATCCTTTCCACAACCAAATAAAAAAAGGGATGAAGACAAGGCGGCAAGAAAGAGAACCTGTAATCTTTTCATCCTGTTTCCTCACTTTCTGTTTGCGCGGGCAATGAGTAAACCTTGCGCGGCTCATTGCCAACGCATACAGTATAACATATCGCAGGTTGTGAGTCATCAGAGAAAGTATTAAGAAAATATTACGATTAACGGCATTCATGCAATTTATTTTATCAGGCTTGTCTAAATCGAGATTAAAGGGTAAAATAACAACGGAAGGTTTATAGCCCAAAAGCATTGTGATGAGGATACGATATGAAATTTTTAACGGAATTATTTGGAAACCGGATTTTTATTTCCGCTGCGCTGGGGTGGTTTGTGGCCCAGGTGCTCAAAACTCTGATTCATATGTTTATCACAAAACAGTTTGTGATGGAAAGAATGGTGGGAAGCGGAGGGATGCCCAGCTCCCATTCGGCAACGGTCTGCGGACTGGCGACGGCTGTGGGGATACGTTACGGCGGCGGAAGCTATGAATTTGCCATGGCGGCGATTCTCGCCATTGTGGTAATGCACGACGCTATGGGCGTGCGCATGGAAACGGGCAGGCAGGGAAAGGTTTTAAATGAAATGATGGAGGTATTTACCAACATGGGTAAGCAAATCAGCGCGGAGGCGAGACTGAAGGAATTTGTGGGACATACTCCTCTGCAGGTGCTGATGGGCGCCATTTTGGGTATTATCATTGCGGTAATCGTAATGAGCGTATAAGAGTCTGCTGCGGCGGGCGGAAGGCGGTTTGCAATCGAAAGGAGAATAAAATGCAAAAGACAGCTTTAATTACAGGCGTTACAGGACAGGACGGCTCCTATCTGGCGGAATTTCTGCTGGAGAAGGGGTATGAGGTGCACGGGCTGATAAGGAGGCACAGCATCAGCAATACCGGCCGTATAGAGCATATTTTACAGTCGGATTACAATAAGGTGAAGTTTTTTCTTCACTTTGCAGATACTACCGATTCCAGCAATCTGATGCGGCTGGTAGGCGAAATCCGTCCTACGGAGGTTTACAATCTGGCGGCTCAGTCCCACGTGGGGGTATCCTTCGAGGTGCCCGAATACACGGCGGATGCCACAGGGGTGAGTACCATAAAGCTTCTCGAGGCAATCCGGGTAAACGGCGGAAACTGCCGGTACTATCAGGCGTCCACCTCCGAACTGTTTGGCGGGCTCCCCGAAACGGCGCCCCAGAGCGAGAAGACTCCCTTTTATCCCAAGAGTCCTTATGGAGTGGCCAAGCTTTATTCCTACTGGATAACCGTAAATTACCGTGAATCCTACAATATGTATGCCTGCAATGGCATTTTGTTTAATCACGAATCTCCCAGAAGAGGAGAAAACTTCGTTACCCGTAAAATTACGCTGGCAATTGCAAACATAATTGCCGGGAAGCAGGAAAAGCTATCCCTGGGAAATATGAATGCCAAGCGGGACTGGGGCTTTGCCGGGGATTATGTGGAGGGGATGTGGATGATGCTGCAGCAGGACAAGGCGGACGATTATGTGCTTGCCACCAATGAAACCCATACGGTGAGAGAGTTTGTGGAAGCGGCGTTTAGGGAGCTGGACATTACCGTAAAATGGGAAGGGCAGGGAATCCATGAAAAAGGATACGACGCTGAGACAGGAAAGCTTTTGGTAGACGTGAATCCTGAATTTTACCGTCCGGCGGAAGTGGAATTTCTCTGGGGAAATGCGGCAAAGGCGGAAAAAAACCTTGGATGGAAGAGAAAAGTGGACTTTAACGGACTGGTGGCTATGATGATGGACGCTGACATGAAGGCGATTGCCAAAATGAGCAGCAGCGAATACAGAAACAGCAGGAAAAACGGGGAAGCATAAATTACGAATGCGGACACTTTGACTTTGGCAGAGCAGACCTGCCGGATTGACAGCAGGCCTGCCGGGATGAGGATGGGCAGATGCTCTCTGTTTTGTTGATTTGGATGTACATGCTTTTTACCTGCTATGTGGCGGGCTTTGCGTGTATCAGAATGATTTTTGGAAAGGAAAATTTTCGATGTAAAAGGGAAACCGGCTACCTGTACGCCGGCGTGGGAGCCGTGACGGTTTACGCCCAATTTTTCAGTATTTTCGGGAAGGTGGGGCTTGCAGCCAATCTTCTTCTGCTTCTTGCATGCGGCGCATGCATCTTTCTGTTCCGAAAGGAAATGGGGGAAAATTTTCATGCGCTCAGGCTGACGACAACGCCGGTGAAAGCGGCCGTGGCCGCATTGCTTTTCCTTTTATTTGCCTATGGCACGTCCACGGGGATTATTCATTATGACACGGGGCTTTATCATGCCCAGAGCATTCGCTGGATTGAGGAATTCGGGGTGGTGCCGGGGCTTGGCAACCTGCACAGTCGGCTGGCCTACAACAGCGCGTCCTTTTGCCTGTCGGCTCTTTACAGCATGGCGTTTCTGGGAGGACAGTCCTACCACTGCTGTGCGGGATATCTCGCCTTTCTTCTTGCGCTGGTCTGTGGGGAGGCGTTTTTTGCGCGGACAATGGGCCGGGCGGGGGTGCGCAGAAGGCCGCGGCTATCTGATTTTGCAAGAATCATCAGCGTTTACTATCTGCTTAACCTGTTTGATGAGATGATATCGCCGGCCTCCGACTATTTTATGGTGCTTCTGGCGCTTTATATTATTATCCGGTGGCTGGAGCTTCTGGAGGATGAGGAAAGCTCTTATCTGCCCTACGCCATGCTGTGCCTGCTTTGCGTTGTGGTCATGACGGTGAAGCTTTCCGGCGCGCTGATACTTCTTCTGACCTTAAAACCGGCGGTGATGATGCTCCGAACAAAAGGAAGCGGGAAGGACATTGCAAAATTTCTTGGAGCGGGAATTCTTACGGCAACGCCTTTCCTGATTCGGAATGTGATTCTGTCAGGCTGGCTGGTATATCCCTTCACCTTCCTTGATTTGTTTTCCTTTGATTTTAAAATACCGAAAGGCATGGCGGACTATGACGCCCATGAAATACAGGTGTGGGGACGCGGCTACAGCGATGTGAGCCGTTACGGCGAGCCGGTTACGCGCTGGCTGCCCGACTGGATAAGAAACCTGGACGGAACCGATAAGGTCTTTCTGGCGTTGGCACTGAGCGGCCTGCTTGCGCTTTTGTTACTTGTCGTTTACGCTCTGGTCAGGAAAAAAAGGGATATGGCGGACTTTCTCCATATTGCGGGAACGCTGGCGGCCTGCTTTTTATTCTGGCTTCTTTCCGCGCCGCTGATTCGATACGGCTGTGTGTTTTTGTGGATGCTCCCAACGCTGGTCTGGGGCTGGTTGTATCTGCACGTCAGCCCGCATCTGGACAGATTTAAATTATATTACATTGCCATTATTCTTCTGGGAACCTACAAGCTGTGGGCTTTCGGTCTGGAAACCGGGAAAACCCTGACGGCGGAATATCTGGTGAACCAGAAAGATTATGAAAATTTTGAAACAGTTCCCTACGAGCTGCACGGCTATACTTTCTATTATCCCGCTTCAGGAGACCGGACAGGATACAGGGATTTCCCGGCTTCGCCTGTAAAAGCCTCCTCAGGCGAGGGGGAGGATATTTTCAGGGGGAATACGATAGAGGAAGGCTTTACGGCATCGGACAGAGAATGACCGGAAGAATTTCGGGATGCAAAGCAGCCGGAAATCTTTCCGGATAAGGGGCATTCGAAGGGAGGTGCGGAAGTGGAATGGAGGAGAATATGAAAAAGACAGATAAAATTTATGTGGCCGGCCACCGCGGACTGGTAGGCAGCGCCATTGTCAGAAATCTTGAAGAAAAAGGCTACACAAATGTGTTCGGAAAAACCCACAGGGAGCTGGACCTGACCAATCAGGCCATGGTGAGAGCGTTTTTTGAAAAGGAGCGGCCCGATGTGGTGGTTCTGGCGGCGGCAAAAGTAGGCGGCATCAACGCAAACAATACCGCGCCGGCTGATTTTGCCTATGAAAATCTACAGATTCAATGTAATGTGATTGAATGCTGTCACAGATATCAGGTGAAAAAGCTGCTGTTTCTGGGAAGCACCTGCATTTACCCCAGAATGGCGCCTCAGCCCATACCGGAGGAAGCTCTGCTTACCGGGCCTTTGGAGGAAACCAACGAAGCTTATGCGATTGCCAAGATTTCCGGCTTGAAGATGTGCCAGTTTTACAAAAGGCAGTATGGGGACAACTTTATAAGCTGTATGCCCACCAATCTTTACGGGCCTCATGATAATTACGACCTTGAGGGTTCCCATGTAATGCCCGCGATGATAAGGAAATTCCATGAGGCAAAGATGCAGGGAGCGCCATCCGTTGAACTTTGGGGAACCGGTACGCCTCTTCGGGAATTTCTTTATGTTGACGATATGGCGGACGCCTGTGTGTTCCTTCTGGAAAATTATGACGGCGAGGAGCATGTAAATATCGGAACCGGCAAGGAAGTGACCATCAGCGAGCTGGCGGAAACGGTCAGAAAGGCAGTGGGTTATACGGGCGGGATTGTGTGGAATAAGGACATGCCTGACGGCACGCCCAGAAAGCTTACCAACGTAGACAAACTGCACAGCCTTGGCTGGAGCCATAAGGTGGAACTGGAAGAGGGCGTAGGTCTGGCTTATCAGTGGTTTCAGGAAAATGTGGAAAGTGCCAGAATGTAAAAGTGTTCAGGAGGGAATGATACCATGAATGTATTGTTGATGAATTGCAGCCCTGTAAGAGACGGGGCAACAGCGGAGATAATTCATACGGTGCATTCCTTTTTGGGGATGGCCTGTAAAGTCAGAAGCATTTGCATTGACGACTATGATATTAAGTTCTGCAAAGGCTGCAGAAGCTGTCATAAAACGGCAAGATGCGTTCAGGACGATGATATGATAAAGGTTATGACGGAATTTGCGTGGGCGGACACCATTGTCTGTGTTTCCCCTTCTTACTGGGCGGATGTTCCCGGCCAGTTCAAGGCGTTTATTGATAGATGCACGCCCTGGTGCAATACCCATGAGCCTCACGCTGTTATCGGAGGCACCGTTAATATCGGCAGAAAGACCGGCTATACCATCGCCCTGAGAACAGGACCGAATATGAAGGAATGTAAAAGAATAATTGAAAGCATTGAGCATTTTTACGGTCATCTGGAAATACAGCCGGGCGGGAGCCTGGGACTTTGTTCTGTGGAGTATAAGGAAGCGGTGGAGGCCCGGAAAGATGAAATAAGAGATTTTTGCCGGAAAATATTAAATGCCGGTTAAGCTTCATTCAGCCTTCCATTCCCGGTACTTTTTAACAGGTCTTCGTAAGACACACCATAAGTTTTGCAAGGGTAATCAAATTGGAACTGCTTTTTATAATAAGGATATATTTAACAAACGGAATAAGGAGGGGAAAAAGATGGACTTTACAAAATTTAAATGGACAAGGGAACCGGAAAGCTGCAGAATTGAGAATGACAGGGTGGAAGTTGTGACGAAGCCTCATACGGATTTATGGCAGAGAACCTACTATCATTTCCGAAATGACAATGCGCCCGTCTGGCAGATGGAGACGGAGGAAAAATATTTTAGCTTTGTGGTTAAGACGGAATTTGAAGAGAGCCATCACAGATTCGACCAGTGCGGAATCGCCATGTATCTGGACAGCGAAAACTGGCTGAAGGCTTCTGTGGAATATGAAAATGACAGCTATCAGCATTTGGGGAGCGTGGTGACAAATCAGGGATATTCCGACTGGGCGACCACCGTTATAGACGCTTCCGTAAAATCCATGTGGTATCGGTTCAGCCGGAGAGAGGACGACTACTGTATCGAGTGTTCCGAGGACGGAGCCGCGTTCAATCAGATGCGCATTTGCCATATGCACGCCGGTAAGGGGAAAATACAGTTCGGAATCTATGCCTGCTCGCCGGAGGATTCCACTTTTAAGGCAATATTTTCCCATATGCAGGTGACAGAATGCCAGTGGAAGGCGCACGACGGACAGCAGCCGGATTAAGAAAATATTTACTGAAGAAGGTTGTAAGAAATTATTGATTTTTAGCTTCTGAATTGTTATACTGTATCTAATGGCAGAATATGACGGAAGATAGGATATCCTGTCGCAAATCAGATGAATATTTGAGGGAAGATCAATATAAGTCTACCGGGCTTATGTGTTCTTTCCTTTTGTTTTTTTAGGGATAAGGCAAGATGAAACGTTTATCAAATGGGATGAAAACTGCATTTTATACGACAGCGATGGTACTGGTTCTTTTGGGCGCATTGGCTGTTCTTGACAAAAACAATGATTTTTCCCTCACACAGAGGGAAAGTGCGCACAAATTCGGGGCAACATATATAACCATGAACAATCCTTTCTTTGAGGTGATTAACGGAACCATACGCGCTACCGTGGAATCAAACGGGGATATTCTGATTACAAGAGACCCGGCTCTTGACGCGGAGAGACAGACGCAGCAGATTTATGACCTGATAGAAGAGGGCGTGGAAGCTATATTTATCGCACCTGTTGATTTTGAGAAGATTATTCCCGCTATTGAGTACGGGAGGGAGAAAGGTATCAGAATAATATTTGTGGACACTGAGATATATGACGAAAGTCTGGCGGACTGTACCGTTGTCTCGGATAACTATCATGCGGGAGTTCTCTGCGCCGAGTATCTTTTGCATAAAAAAGCAGAGGGAAAGATTCTGATATTTGAACATCCGACAACCAAATCCTCAAATGACCGCGTGGAGGGGTTTGCGGACACGGTGGAGGGGAACGGGAATTTTGAGATTGTGGGCAGGCTGGATTATGCAGGACAGCTTGAGATTGCCATGCCTCTGATGATTGAGGAACTGAAAAAGGGTGTGGATTTTGATGTAGTTTTTTCCATCAACGATGTGGGCGCTCTTGGCGTGATGGCAGCGCTGAAGGATTACGGAAGACTGGACGGCATATCTGTTCTTGGGGTGGATGGCGCGCCGGAGGCGAAGTCCATGATAAAAGAAAAAATCATGCTCGCAACGTCGGCTCAGTATCCGTCTGAAATCGGACAGAATGCGGTGGAGCAGCTTTACAATATGATAGAAGGCAGGCCTGTTGAAAAGAAAATAAAAGTTCCGGTCAATTTAATCAGTGCGGAGAATATAAACGAATTCAGTACAAAGGGATGGCAGTAGCAAATGGATACATCGGCATTAAAGAATTTCGTATTAAGTTTTATGAAAAGCTTTAATTTCATAGCAGTGTTGTATATTTCCGCTGTTTCCGCGGTAACCATTATAAAAATCGGAAACTCCGGGGGTGCGGTCATGTTTCTGAAAAAGGTAAACACGTTACCTCCGATTCCGGGGAAAATGCTTTTTATTTCCCTCAGCTTCTTTGTGCTTTTGATGGCGCTGATGTATATGCATGACAATTATGAAATAAAACATCAGTGGTGTATTATTGTTTTGGAATTTATATGTACTGTTTTTGTGATTACTGCACTGCAGGTAAACTATAACGGGCTCATCCTTCTTTTTGTGGCGCATATTATGAAATTCTTTGAGGGAAGCAGCAAAAAACTGCTCCCCCTTATTTTGGGCAGTACATTTTTCCTGATTTTTGATTTCAATGCCTGCTCTAATATTTTTAAAATTACTTCCTTTGAGACATATACGGAGTATTACATCGGGACGGTGGCGGCGATTTTAATCCTCATCAGGAACCTTTTTACGACGCTAAACATCATTCTTTTTATTGTGTATACAATTTTGCACCTGCGGGAACAGATGGATAAAAAGGATGAGATAAATTCCCTGAATGAACGGCTTCAGGCTGCAAACAGGGAACTTGAAAATTATGCCGCCGAGTCGGAAAAACTGGCGCAGACAAGGGAGAGAAACAGGCTGGCCAGAGAAATACATGACACGCTGGGACACACTCTGACCGGCATTATCGCAGGAATTGATGCGGCAGCGGCCGTTGCCGATGTTTCGCCCGAAATGTTAAAGCGGTATCTTTCACTGGTCTCAGACGTGGCAAGGCAGGGCATGACGGATGTAAGGCGTTCCGTCAATGAACTTCGTCCCGACGCGCTGGAACAGAGAGATTTGCTGTCGGCAATCCATAAAATGATTTCGCAGATGAGCGCTGCTTCAAAGGTGAAAATTACATTGGATAACAGTGCCGGCAGGCTGGCATTAGGCGAGGATGAGGAAGAAGTAATCTATCGAATCATTCAGGAAAGTATCACCAATTCTATCAGGCACGGAAAAGCGGACACGGTAAGGATATGGATGACGCGGGAATACAATATTGTGACGATAACAATAAAGGATAACGGCGCGGGCGCCCCCGATATCGAGCCGGGCTTTGGTCTTACACACATGAAAGAACGATTGGATATGCTCGGCGGGAAGATACATGTTGACGGAAGCGACGGGTTTTGCGTGGTGGCGGAAATTCCGATAAGGTGGGGAACGGAAAATGATTAAAATACTAATTGCAGACGACCAGGAACTGATAAGAGACAGCCTTCGTATTGTGCTGTCCGGCAATCCGGATTTTTCGGCGAATACTGCGGCAAACGGAATTGAGGTGGTCAGGGCTGTCAGGCGGGATAAGCCGGATGTAATTCTGATGGATATCAGAATGCCGGAAATGGATGGCGTACAGTGTACCCAGATTATCAAAGAAAACTATCCTGAAATAAAGATTATTATTCTGACAACCTTTGATGATGATGAATACATTTTCAGCGCTTTAAAGCATGGGGCCAGCGGTTATCTTTTAAAAGGTATTTCCGCGGACGGGCTGATAGAGGCGATACATAAAGTTTATCATGGAAACGCCATGATAAACGAGGATATAGCCGGGAAGGTTGTGAAAATGTTTTCACAGATGGCAAGGGAAAATGCGGCAGTCATTAAGGTGGATGAGGATTATATAAAGGATATTACAGAGTCGGAGTGGAAAGTGATAGGGCTTGTGTCAAAAGGGCTGTCCAATAAGGAGATAGCGACGGAACTTTTCCTGACGGAGGGCTCTGTAAGAAACTATTTAAGCTCTGTTTTAAAGAAGCTTGATTTGCGCGACAGAACACAATTAGCTATCTGGGCCGTACAGTGGAGGAAAAGCTGACTTTGATGAAAAAGAAGATTATGGGCAAAGGATTTGTCTTAGGCGTTTTTATGACGGCGGTTCTGGTAGCGGCGTCAGCCTTATTTTATTATTTCCAGCATAAAAGGACAATAACGCTGGGCTTTTTTACAGGCAGCGCATGGGATGTTCCGGATGCTTACACCTATCAGCTTATTGATGATGCAGTGGAGAAATTTGAAGCCGGTCATCCCGGAGTAAAGGTGAAGTTTGTAAGCGGAATCCAGAAAGATGACTATTCGGAATATATCGCGTCTGCTTTGATAAAAGGAAACGCGCCGGATGTTTTCTTTATACTGCCGGAAGATTTTTCCACCTTTGCAGGTACGGATGCCCTGATGAAACTGGACGGGTTTATTGACAGGGACGCGGATTATGATAAATCCAGATATTATAACGCATCCTTTGAATTTGGAAATATTTCCGGCAGCCAGTACGGGATTCCCTTCGAGAGTGTGCCAAGCATGATGTTTGTAAACAAAACGCTGCTGAAAAACGAAGGGATAAATGAAATACAGGAAGATTGGACGTGGGAAGATTTTTATGATATCTGCAGCAGGGTTACCAAAGATACCGACGGCAATGGAATAGAAGACCGGTTTGGCGTCTGCGGTTATACCTGGCAGCATGCTTTTGTCACAAACAGTGTGGATGCCTTTGACACAAATGGTACGAGCTGCAATCTGCTCAGTGAAAATGCGATAGAGGCTGTGGATTTCATCAAGAAAATAAACAGACTTGCAAAAGGAAATACCGTCACGGCAGACGACTTCGATAAAGGGAATGTGGCGTTTATGCCGGCACTTTTGTCGGATTACAGAACCTATAAGCCCTATCCGTGGAACATAAAAAAATATACGAATTTTGAGCTGGACTGTATTACGCTGCCTCGGGGAGAAAAAGGCGATAACAAATCGACCATGAGCACGCTTTTACTGGCCATGAATTCCAGAACAGACAATGAAAGGCTCGCCTGGGAACTGATAAAAACTTTTTGTTACGATATAGAAATTCAAAGTGAAATATATACCTATAAAGAAGGCGCGTCTGTATTGAAAACGGTTACCGATTCCATGACGACTATGTTAAGCATAAATCAGGTGCTGTCCGAGGAGGGCGGAATGGATATAAACCTTATCACATCTATTATGGACCATGCCGAGCCGGACTATAATTTCAAGGATATCACACTGGTTAAGGAAATGATTGACGCAGGCATTGACGATATTGTAAAAAACGGGACGGATTCAAAGATAGGACTGCAGATGATAGAAAAACGAGTCAGAAGTTTTCTGAACGAATAGTTATTTTAAACGGTTTATATATGGCAAAAATGTCAATGACATTTGTCATATGTAAACCGCTTTTTTTATTTGACGAATGTCACAATAAAAGATATGACATCCGACAATAGGCAAACCACGGCAAATTTTCTAAAATAAAGACAATTAAGGATTGCGAAAGCAAAGTGAATATTTAAGGGAAGGGAGGTAAAGGGTTAGATGAGTGACGGTTATATTTTGCAGATGAAGAACATCACCAAAACATTTCCGGGGGTTAAGGCGCTTTCCGACGTGACGCTGGAAGTCTCAGAGGCCTCCATACATGCAATATGCGGCGAAAACGGCGCGGGAAAATCTACCCTGATGAAAGTTTTGTCAGGTGTTTATCCATATGGAAGTTACGATGGCGAGATTGTTTTTCAGGGTAAAAAAATGACGTTCAAAAACATCAAAGACTCTGAACGCGCAGGAATCGTTATCATTCACCAGGAGCTTACGATGATTCCCGAGCTGTCCGTTACGGAAAATATTTTCATGGGCAATGAAATTGTGGAAAAGGGACTCATAAATTGGGAGAAAGAACGTAAAAGAACAAGAGAGCTGTTGGATAAAGTCGGATTACATATTGCTCCAAATACAATCATTAAAAATTTGGGGGTCGGGCAGCAGCAGCTTGTTGAAATCGCGAAGGCGCTGTCAAAAAATGTTAAAGTTCTTATTTTGGATGAACCGACATCGTCGTTAAATGAATCGGATTCAAAAAATTTGCTGCGTTTGATGCTTGGACTGAGAAAGCAGGGAATTACCTGCATTATGATTTCCCACAAGTTAAATGAGATAGCGGCGGTTTCCGATTACGTGACAGTAATCAGGGATGGAAAAACCGTGGATGGTTATGCCGTGGAGGCTGGCAGGGTTGACGAGAACAAAATTATCAAGGCCATGGTGGGACGTGAAATTGAAAACAGATATCCTGAACATACGCCTGAAATCGGAGAAGTTATTCTCGAGGTTTCGGATTGGAATGTTGAGGACGCGAAAGTTCCCGGAAAAATGCTCTGCAAAAATTCTGCATTTTATGTCAGGGCCGGAGAAATTGTCGGGTTTGCCGGCCTTATGGGAGCGGGCAGAACGGAATTGATGAGGTCTTTGTTTGGAAAAAATATGGGAATTTTCAGAGGCGGAAAAATAAAAATAAAAGGCAGGGAAGTCCAGATAAATTCTGTCCGGGAGGCTATTAAAAATAAGATTGCTTATGTGCCGGAGGACAGAAAGGGACTGGGATTAAATCTTCTTGACACGATTAGAAAAACCGTTGTCTCCGCGAATCTGAATGTAATTAAAACAAAAGGTCTTCTGGACTTTGATAAGGAGAGGGCAGCCTCGGAAAAATATAAAGCTTCCCTGAGAATTAAGTGCCGCGATGTGGGTGTTGGCGTGAATACTTTATCAGGCGGAAACCAGCAGAAAGTTGTTCTTTCAAAGTGGATGTTTACAGAGCCGGATATTCTCATTCTGGATGAGCCCACAAGGGGTATTGATGTGGGTGCAAAATATGAGATTTATAAATTAATCCATGAGCTGGCAGATGAGGGAAAAGCAATTATTCTGGTATCCTCCGAACTCCCGGAACTTCTTGGAATGGCGGACCGCATTTATACGATTTTTGAAGGAAGGATTACGGGGGAGATTCCCACAAAAGAGGCTAATCAGGAAATGTTAATGCAGAAGATGACAATAACGGCTTAAGAGGAGACGATAATGAAATATGTTAAAAAGGTGTTGGGCGAAGACCTCCGCCAATATACGATGGTGGTTGCCCTCGCAGCGCTCATTATAATTTTCAATATTGCATCGGGAGGTAAGATGATTACTTCCTCAAATTTTCAAAATTTAATATCGGGAAATGCTTATGTATTGGTTTTGGCTTTAGGAATGCTTATGGTAATAGTAATCGGACAGATTGACTTGTCGGTGGGTTCGGTTGCAGGATTTGCTTCTATGGTAATGGCGATAACCGCCCGCCAGTTTAACCTGCCGTGGTATGTTGCGATTCTGATTGCGCTGGTAATCGGCATGATAGCCGGGGCATGGCAGGGATTTTTCTTATCGAGGCTTGGCATTCCGGGATTCATCACAACGCTTGGCGGTATGATGATATTCAGAGGCGGTGTTATTTGGATATCAAACTCAATTTCAGTTCCTGTTCCCTCAGAGCTGAAATGGTTTGGTGCCGGTTATCTCCCTGAATGGGGCCCGGCTTTTACCGGGATGAACAACTCAACTTTATTGCTTGGAATAATTGCAATAGCTGTGTATGTGATTGCACAGATGAGGAAGTTTACCCATTCAGGAGATGTTACCGGAAAGAAAGAGGCGTTCTGGCCGTTTGCGGTCCGTATCGCAATTGTGGCGGCTGTAATCGGATATGCGACATGGCTTTTCGGAAGCGGAAGGCCGGGCACAAGTTTTCCGATTCCCGGACTGATTCTTGTGATACTGATTATCCTGTATTATCTGATTACGGAAAGAACATCCTTCGGACGTCATGTCTATGCGGTAGGAGGAAATAAGTCGGCGGCAGAACTATCCGGCGTAAATGTGAAAAGAACGTATTTTCTTACAATGCTTAACATGTCAGTTCTGGCAGCCGTGGCAGGTATATTATTTGTGGGGCGTTCGACAGCGGCAGGACCGGCGGACGGAACCTCATGGGAGATGGATGCCATCGCATCCGTATTTATCGGTGGCGCGGCTGTATCGGGCGGTGTCGGAACCGTCATTGCAACGATGGTAGGCGGCCTGGTGATGGCGGTTTTGAACAACGGGCTTATGCTTATGGGCGTCGGGGCGGACAAAACACAGGTTATAAAGGGCTTTGTGCTCTTAGCGGCTGTAGCCTTTGATGTATATAACAAGAAAAACAGGGGGTAAAATCCTGAAATTTAAAAACAAAAAGGAGGAAATAAGTTATGAAAGCAAAAAAAGCATTATCACTTTTGATGACTGCAGTTCTTGCGGCAACCATGCTGACAGGCTGTGGAGGAGGCAGGGGAACGGAGGAGGCCTCGCAAACGGCGGCTGACACAACCGCGGATGTGGAGAAAACTGCCGAAGCCGGAAACGCGGAGACTGCGGAAGCTGAAGATGCGGCCGGGACTTCGTCCACAGGCGGCGGTATCGTCGGTGTGGCGCTGCCGTGGCTTGGAACACAGAACTGGGCGGAGGCGGAAGTAATGTTTAAAGAACAGCTTGAGGCCGCAGGTTATGAAGCGATTATACAGGCCGCTGACCAGAAAGTTCCGCAGCAGCAACAGCAAATCGAGTCCATGATTGAGAACGGCGCGCAGGTTATCGTTGTCGGACCTGTTGACGGTTCACAGCTTGGTTCGGTGCTGGAAAAGGCAAAAGATGCGGGCGTATACATAATCGGATATGACAGACTGTTGGAAAATACCACAGGCGTTGACGGCGTAGTACAGTTTGGCAGTGTAAAAACAGGGGAATTACAGGCACAGGCGCTTCTGCAGGGTCTGGAGGAATTGAAAGGCTCGGCCCCTTACAACATTGAACTTTTCGGCGGCGGCCCGGCTGACCCGAATGCGCCGAATTTCTTCACAGGCGCAATGTCAGTGCTTCAGCCGCTCATAGACGACGGGACTCTGGTTGTTGTATCAGGGCAGACAGATTTTACACAGTGCGCGACAGTTGACTGGGATAACTCTAAAGCGCAGTCACGTATGGACGCCATTCTTGCGGGCAACTATTCAGACATTGAGATTGACGGTGTTCTTTCACCGAACGACGGTATTGCCCGTGCGATTATTACATCCTGTGAGAATGCGGGACAGCCGATTCCTGTAGTATCGGGGCTGGACGCGGAAAATGAATCTGTTGAGTGGGTATGGTCCGGCAGACAGTATTCCACAGTTGCAAAACCGACCAATGCGCTTGTTGCGGAGACAGTTTCTATTATTGGCAGCCTGTTAAGCGGTAACGGGATGCCGGCAACCGATGTAAAGGCAAACAATGGCGTAATTGATGTTCCCATTTATGAACTGCCCCCTGTCGTTGTGACAAAGGACAATGCAAAAGAAGTGTTTGCGGATGACCCTGACAGAATGGCTCTGCTGGCAGATTAATAAATTTTTGATTCACTGTATACTAAATGTACCGGGTGTGGAAAACCATGCCCGGTACAAACTATATAATGGTTAGCCTAAAATATTTTATGGTTGCCGATTGAGATATTCTTTGCAAAAGGATATAATTAAGACGGAACTGTTAATAGGAAAGGAGGTGCAGTTATGAGCAGTATGACAGTAAATAATAACGGGCTTTACAATTCCTATTCCCACATTGCCAGCGGAAAGAGAATTAATACGGCGGCGGATGACGCGGCCGGTCTTGCCATCGGCAAAAAGATGGAAAGGGAAGAAACCGGGCTTCGGGTAGGAGCGGACAATGCGAAAGACGGCATTAGCGCTTTGAACGTGGCGGACGGAGCCATGGACGGCATGATGGACTATTTGCAGAGAATCCGTGAACTTGCAGTGAAATCCATGAACGGATTAAATTCAGACACGGAAAAGCAGATGTACCAAAATGAGATTAACCAGCTTAAGGAAGGCATCCAGTCCCTGGCAAAGGACACTACTTTCAATGAGCAAAAGCTTCTTGACGGCAGTATGGCGGATATGCATCTGGCTACCAATCCTGACGGAAACGGCATGAAAATCCAGATGGAAAATTCCACGCTGGAAGCGCTTGGCATTGCGGACTTTGATGTGACTAAGGGCAATTTTAACCTGCAGGACATCGATAAGGCAATGGATATGATTTCCTCCAGAAGAGGAAACATCGGAGCGCAGACCAATCGTCTGGAGCATACTTATAACTATAATACTGCCGCTTCGCTGGAACAGTTAAATTCCAGAAGCCGTATCGAGGATTTGGATATGCCGAAAGCAATATCCGAAAAGAAGAGACAGGAACTTATGAGAGATTACGGCGCTTTGATGCTGAGAAAACGGATGGAGCAGGATTCTCTTGTGACGAGGTTATTCCAGTAAAAAACCAAAAGCCAAGGATAGGGACTATCCTGAGGCGGACAAAGACGCGGCACGGGAAACCGTGCCGCTGATAATTTCATCTTTCACATTTCGTAACCGCTTCAATAAATCCCTTAAACAGAGGATGCGGTCTGTTGGGCCTTGACTTAAGTTCCGGATGTCCCTGAGTGGCAAGGAAGAACGGGTGACCCGTGAGCTCGCACATCTCAATAATACGTCCGTCAGGAGAATGGCCGGAAAGCTTCATGCCGTGCTCCGTTAAAACCGTACGGAAATCATTGTTTACTTCGTAGCGGTGTCTGTGACGCTCGTGGATAATTTCTTCCCCGTATAATTTGTATGCAAGGGAGGTCTTGTCCAGCTCGCAGGGATAAGAACCAAGCCTTAAGGTTCCGCCGATATCCTCCACACCGTTCTGATCCGGCATAAGAGCAATAACCGGGTGAGAGGTGGAAGGGTCAAGTTCAATGCTGTTTGCGTCGTTATAACCAATCACGTTGCGGGCAAATTCCACAATGGCAAGCTGCATGCCCAGACAGAGCCCCAGGAAAGGAAGCTTGTGGGTACGGGCATAGCGAATCGCACAAATCTTGCCTTCAATACCGCGGGGACCGAAGCCGCCGGGAACAAGAATGCCGCCCACATCCTTAAAAAGGCCGTCTGCGGTTTCATCCGTAACAAGTTCGGAATCAATCCATTTGATATTCACAGTGACACGATTGGAAATCCCGCCATGCTTTAAGGCTTCCACAACGCTGATGTAAGCGTCGTGAAGCTGTACATATTTCCCTACCAGCGCAACAGTCACTTCTCCGGTGGGAGTTCTTAAGGATTCCACCATTGCTTTCCAGTCCGTAAGGTCCGGCTCAGGGCAGTCCAGCTTCAGGCATTCACAGGCAACCTGTGCCAGATGCTCGTTTTCCATGGCAAGGGGGGCTTCGTATAAATATTCCACATCCAGATTTTGCAGAACGTGGTTGTTGGGCACGTTGCAGAAAAGCGCAATTTTATCCTTGATACTCTGGCTTAAGGGATATTCGCTCCGGCATACAATGATGTCGGGACGGATGCCCATTCCCTGGAGCTCCTTGACGCTGGCCTGAGTAGGCTTGGTTTTCATCTCCTGAGACGCTTTCAGGTAGGGAATCAGGGTTACGTGAATCAAAATTGCATTTTCATGCCCGATTTCATGCTGAAACTGGCGAATAGATTCAAGGAAAGGCTGGCTTTCTATGTCGCCGACAGTGCCGCCCACTTCGATGATGGCGATTCGGGTTTCTTCGTCCGTGAAATTTCGGTAGAAACGGCTTTTGATTTCGTTGGTGATGTGAGGGATTACCTGAACGGTTCCCCCGCCATAATCGCCCCGGCGTTCCTTTTGGAGAACGCTCCAGTAAATCTTGCCCGTGGTCACATTGGAATTCTTGTCCAGATTTTCATCAATAAAGCGCTCGTAGTGTCCAAGGTCCAAATCTGTCTCGGTGCCGTCCTCGGTCACGAAAACCTCTCCGTGCTGGATGGGATTCATGGTTCCGGGGTCCATATTGATATAAGGGTCGAATTTCTGCATCGTCACCTTATATCCTCTTGCCTTAAGCAATCTACCTAAAGAAGCGGCTGTAATTCCCTTGCCCAAACCTGAAACAACGCCGCCTGTTACAAATACGTATTTTACTGCCATAGCATTTCCTCCAAAATGAAACAATCATTCCTTATTATACAATGGAAGTAAAAGAAAAATCTACTGTAAAAGTTGAAATAAAAATAAAAATTTAAGAAAAGTTTTAGACAATCACAGATAATTCATAATCTTCTTATTGATTTATGATTTTTCAATCACTATAATGGAAGAGATATAGAAGAAAGAAAAATAAAAGAAAACAGACGGGGAAATACGATGAGTGAAAATAACCTGAATCAATATGACGGCGGCCGGGGAGGAAATAACGGGGCGCCGGGGAATGGAAACGGCGGAGCCGGAGGAACGGGCGGTCCGAACAAGGACTCGAGAAGACAGAACATAATCATGTTCGTCATTGCGGCGCTTTTATCGCTCCTAATGGTGAGCGCCTTTGTAAAGCTGATTACCGGAGATTCCGAGGAGGAGATTTCTTATAACGAATTTATCCAGATGCTGGATGAGAAAAAGGTTGAATCTGTAGTGATAGGGGGCGACAGGATTTATATTGAGCCCAAATCAGAAAAAAATTCCCAGTCGCCGATTCTGTATATGTATGGAATGAATTCCATGGTGAGCTACTATACCGGCAAAATCGAGGACGACGACACGTTGACGGCACGGCTTCTTGAAGCGGACGTGGAAGTAAAGGGGCAGGTGGCGGACGGCACGGGCACACTGATTAGCTTCTTACTGTCCTATGTTTTCCCTTTCGTGCTTATGTGGGGGCTGCTCAGCCTTCTTTTCCGCAAAATGTCCAAGGGCGGCGGCCCTATGGGTGTGGGACGGAGCACGGCCAAGGTTTATGTCCAGCGGGAAACGGGGATTACCTTTAAGGATGTGGCGGGCGAGGACGAAGCCAAGGAATCTTTACAGGAGGTAGTGGATTTTCTGCATAATCCGGGGAAATATGTGCAGATTGGCGCAAAGCTTCCCAAGGGCGCGCTTTTAGTAGGCCCTCCCGGAACAGGAAAGACGCTGCTGGCAAAGGCGGTGGCAGGCGAGGCAAAGGTGCCCTTTTTCTCCCTGTCCGGTTCGGATTTCATTGAACTGTATGTGGGAGTGGGCGCTTCCAGAGTGAGGGATTTGTTTAAGGAAGCCACCAAGAACGCCCCCTGCATTATATTTATCGACGAGATTGACGCCATTGGGCGCAGCCGCGACAGCAAATACGGCGGCGGTAACGAGGAGCGGGAGCAGACCCTGAATCAGCTTCTCTCGGAGATGGACGGTTTTGACACCTCCAAGGGAATTCTGGTCCTGGGTGCCACCAACAGGCCGGAGATACTGGATAAGGCGCTTCTTCGTCCTGGGCGGTTTGACAGAAGAATTATTGTGGATAAGCCGGATTTAAAGGGAAGGGTGGAAATTTTAAAGGTGCACGCCAAGGATGTCCATCTGGATGAAAGCGTGGATTTGGATGCTATTGCCCTTGCCACCAGCGGCGCGGTGGGCGCGGATTTGGCGAATATGATAAACGAGGCGGCTATCAATGCGGTACAGCACGGCAGAGAGTATGTGACTCAGAAGGATTTGTTTGACGCAGTAGAGCAGGTGCTGGTGGGAAAAGAAAAGAAAGACCGCATCATGAGCAAGGAGGAGCGCAAGATTGTATCCTATCATGAGGTGGGTCATGCGCTAATCAGCGCTTTGCAGAAAAATTCGGAGCCGGTGCAGAAAATCACCATTGTGCCAAGAACCATGGGAGCTCTGGGATACGTTATGCACGTGCCCGAGGAGGAGAAGTACCTGCAGACGGAAGCCGAGCTTCATGACAGGCTGGTGAGCCTGCTTGGCGGCCGTGCGGCGGAGGAGCTTGTATTTGGAAATGTCACTACCGGAGCGGCCAATGATATTGAGCAGGCCACGAATATTGTGACAAACATGATTACCCGCTTTGGTATGAGCAGGCGTTTCGGGCTGATGGGGCTTGCCACGGTGGAAAGCGAATATTTAGGCGGCGGCGCAAGGCTGACCTGCAGCGACAGGACGGCAGCCGATGTGGATACGGAAGTGATGGAAACCTTAAAGTGCTGTTATGACGAGGCAAAGGAACTTCTTTCCGGCAACAGGGAGCTGATGGATAAGCTGGCGGCTCATCTGATAGAAAAGGAAACCATCAGCGGCAAGGAATTTATGAAAATTTACCGGAAGGAAAAAGGGCTTCCCGAGCCTGCGGAAGGCGAGGAAGAAGCGGATAAGGACAAGGCAGAAAAGAAAGCGGAAACCGGCGATTCCGCAAAAGGAGAGCCGGAAGGAGGCGTTGCTGCGTCAGACGATGCATCAGACAAAAGAGGCGCTGCGGCGTCAGGCGAAGCATCGGACAAAGGGGGCGTTGCTGCGTCAGGCGATGTATCTGACAAAGGTGGCGCACAGAGTGACAACAAAGTAACCGGGCGTTTTTCAAACGCACCGTCCGACTGGTTTTAGGAATTGATAAGAATGCAGAAAAGGACATCATTACAGGGCAAAAGTCCATAAATAATGATGTCCTTATTTCGCTGTGGAGGTTTGGTATGTTCGACATTCAGGAAGAATTAAAGAAACTCCCCAATTGTCCGGGAGTCTACATTATGCATGACGAAAAGGACGCCATCATTTATGTGGGGAAGGCGGTGAATCTTCACAACCGTGTCCGCTCCTATTTCCGCAAGAATATCGGGAGAGGTCCCCAGATAGATAAAATGGTAACGCTCATCAGCCGGTTTGAGTATATTGTTACCGATTCCGAGCTGGAGGCTCTGGTGCTGGAAAACAATCTGATTAAGGAGCACAGCCCCAGGTACAACACGCTGCTCAAGGATGACAAGACCTACCCTTACATCAAGGTTACCATGGGGGAAAGCTATCCGAGGGTGCTTTTTTCCAGGCAGATGAAGAAGGACCGTTCCAGGTATTTCGGCCCCTACAGCGGTGCGGCGAAGGTGAAGGAAACCATTGACTTAATTAACAAGCTTTATCAGCTCCGCACCTGTAATAAAAATCTTCCGAGAGATTGTGGGAATGAGAGAGCGTGCCTGAACTACCACATTAAACAGTGCCTTGCACCCTGTCAGGGAAACATCACGGAGGAAGAATATCAGGCGCAGGTGAAAAAAGCGCTGGATTTTCTGAACGGCAGTTATCAGGATACCCTGAAGGATTTGGGGGAGAAAATGCAGGCGGCCGCAGAAAATCTGGAATTTGAGGAGGCAGCAAGATACCGGGATTTATATAACAGCGTCAATGAAATTGCGACCAGACAGAAAATCACGGACAGCGACGGGGAGGATAAGGATATCATTGCCCTGGCAGCTGACGAGAGAGACGCTGTGGTTCAGGTTTTCTTTGTGCGCGACGGAAAGCTCATTGGCAGGGAGCATTTCTATATGGCACATGTGTCGGAAACTCCCGGGGCACAGATACTCCTTGATTTTGTAAAGCAGTTTTATGCGGGCACACCCTTTATCCCCAGAGAGCTGATGTTGCAGGAGGCCATCGAGGATATGGAGGTCATTGAGCAGTGGCTCACCAGAAGGAAGGGCAGCCGTGTTTATATCAAGGTGCCCAAAATCGGCTATAAGGAAAAGCTGGTGGAGCTGGCGGCGAAAAATGCCATGCTGGTTTTAAGTCAGGACAAGGAGCGCATCCGCCGGGAGGAAGGAAGAACCATCGGCGCGGTGAAGGAGATAGCAGGCCTTCTCGGCCTTTCCGAGGTGAGCCGGATGGAGGCTTTCGACATCTCCAATATCAGCGGCTTTGCCAACGTGGGTTCCATGATTGTCTATGAAAAAGGGAAGCCTAAACGCAGCGATTACAGAAAGTTTCGGATTAAAACCGTTTCCGGGCCGGACGATTATGCGTGTATGAAAGAGGTTTTAACCAGAAGATTTGTCCACGGCATGGAGGAACAAAAGATATTAGAGGATAAAGAGCTGGAAAAGGAGTTCGGGAGCTTTACGAAGTTCCCCGATTTGCTTCTCATGGACGGCGGAAAGGGGCAGGTGAATATTGCCCTGCAGGTTTTAAGCGAGCTGCATCTGAATATTCCGGTGTGCGGCATGGTGAAGGACGACAATCACAACACAAGAGGACTCTATTATAATAATGAAGAAATACAGATTGACAGATACAGCGAGGGCTTTAAGCTGATTACCCGGATTCAGGACGAGGCACACAGATTTGCCATCGAGTACCATCGCTCCCTTCGTTCCAAAGCCCAGGTACAGTCGGTTCTGGAGGGGATTCCCGGCGTGGGGCCATCCAGAAGAAAGGCATTGATGCGCAGGTTTAAGTCCATAGAGGAAATTAAAAACGCGGAGGTGGAGGCGCTGGCGGGCGTGGACGAAATACCGGAGTCGGTGGCAAGGGGGATTTATGAGTTTTTCCATGAGAAGGAACGAGGCTGAACTATTGAGATTATCCCGTTTGTGTGATACACTAACACTTAGAAAAAGAACAGTGGGCAGAGAGAAAAGGAGCGGCCATGGCAAATGTAAAGTTGCAACAGATTATTGAAAAAATGAAGCTGGAAAATGTGACACCGGAGCTGGATATCTCAAAGATTAAGATTACCCAGCCGGACATTAACCGGCCGGCATTGCAGCTGGCCGGCTATTTTGAGCATTTCGAGGCAATCAGAATACAGATTATCGGTTTTGTGGAGTACAGCTATATGAAGGCGATGCCGCAGGAGCGCCAGCAGGAGATTTACAGAAAGTTTCTGTCCTTCGATATCCCTGCAATTGTGTTCTGCAGGGATTTGGAACCGGATGACCTTTTCAAGCAGATTGCAATGGAAAATGAAATTCCTCTTTTGAAAACACAGAAGGCCACCTCCGCCTTTACCGCCGAAATTATCAAATGGCTGAATGTACGGCTGGCGCCCTGCATCTCCGTTCACGGCGTGCTGGTGGATATTTACGGCGAGGGCGTTTTGATTACGGGGGAGAGCGGCATCGGTAAATCCGAGGCGGCGCTGGAGCTGATTAAGAGAGGGCATCGTCTGGTGACCGACGACGCGGTGGAAATCCGTCGTGTGAGCGAGGAAACGCTGGTGGGCTCCGCACCCGATATTACCAAGCACTTTATTGAGCTTAGGGGTATCGGCATCGTGGATGTGAAGACCCTTTTCGGTGTATCCAGCGTCAAGGATACCCAGAACATTGACCTGGTGATTCGCCTTGAGGACTGGGACAAGGAAAAGGAATACGACAGGCTTGGCCTTGAGGAGGAATATACGGAATTTCTGGGGATTAAGGTGGTATGCCACAACATTCCCATCCGTCCGGGAAGAAATCTTGCAATTATCTGCGAGTCTGCGGCCATTAACCACCGCCAGAAGAGAATGGGCTACAACGCGGCGCAGGAGTTATACCGGAGGGTGCAGGAGTCCCTTGCGAAGCGGCGGCTTGAGGCGGAGGACGACGACTATTAAAATTATGCAAATGCATACATTTTTAAATGCATAAAACAAAGAAACCATAATAAAAATAAAGGGAGGGATACTTATGGGTAAGTATATTTTTGGCGTGGATATCGGGGGAACAACGGTTAAACTGGGATTTTTTGACAGAGAGGGAACCCTTCTTGACAAGTGGGAAATCCCAACAAGAACAGAGGACGACGGCTGCAACATTCTCCCGGATGTTGCGGACAGCATCAGCGAAAAGCTGAAGGAAAAGGAAGTGGCCATAGAAGATGTGGCAGGTATTGGTGTGGGCGCGCCGGGACCTATTGACGGCGAAGGCGTGGTACACAGAGCGGTGAATTTAGGATGGGGCGTTTTCAGTATCAAAAAGACGCTGGAGGATATTCTTCATCTGCCGGTTATGGCCGGAAACGATGCCAACGTGGCGGCCCTGGGCGAAATGTGGAAGGGCGGCGGCAGAGGCAGCCGCGATCTGATTATGGTAACTCTCGGAACCGGGGTCGGCGGCGGCATCATCACGGACGGAAGGATTTTGACCGGCGTTTGCGGCGCAGGCGGCGAAATCGGCCATGTGCATGTGGAGGATGCGGAAACGGAGAGCTGTAACTGCGGAAACTACGGGTGCCTTGAGCAGTACACTTCCGCGACAGGCATTACAAGGCTGGCGAACCGGAAGCTTGCGGGCTGTGATAAGGAAAGCGTCTTAAGAGGCGGCGAGGTTTCCGCCAAGACGGTTTTTGACGCTGTAAAGCAGAAGGATGCTCTTGCAATGGAGATTGCGGAGGAATTCGGAAAATATCTGGGAGACGGTCTGGCGGTGATTGCCAGTGTAATCAATCCCGATACCATTGTAATCGGCGGCGGCGTTTCCAGGGCGGGAGAAATTCTGATGGATTATATCAGGCCCCATTATGAGAAAAACGTGTTCCACGGAAGCAGGGAAGTGAAGTTTGCCCTTGCGACTCTTGGAAATGACGCGGGGATTTATGGCTCAGCAAAGCTGGTTCTGGACGCTGTTGTGTAGCAGTTCATCCAGGCCGTTCATAAGTCGCCGGATTGTATGTAATGGCTGACCGTTACAAATAATCAGGGAAATCTGTTTTTGTATTTTGCGGTATCGCAGGCAATGTGCCAGAGGAATAAAAGTGGAAAAATTGATGAATGCTTACGTGCCGGAGGAAGATATTTTATCAAAGGAACCTATGTGGAAACATACGACCTTTCGTGTGGGAGGAGAGGCGGATTGTTTTGTCAGAATCAGCAGCCCGTCTCAGCTCGCCGGGCTGATTCCCCGTTTGAAGGAAAACGGAATTCCCTGGTTTATCATGGGAAACGGAAGCAACCTTCTTGTGGGGGATAAGGGCTTTCGGGGCGTTATTTTACAGATTGGGAGTAAAATGGGCGCTCTTTCCAAGGAAGGAAGCCGTATCAGGGCGGGAGCGGGCGCTCTGCTTTCCGCGACGGCGAAATATGCCATGGAGCAGGGGCTTGCGGGACTTGAATTTGCCTCGGGGATTCCCGGCACCGTGGGAGGCGGCGTTATGATGAACGCCGGCGCTTATGGCGGCGAGATGAAGCAGGTGATAAGGAGCGTCACGGTTCTTGACGAAAACGGCAGGGTTTATGAGCTTGACAGCGACGCCATGGAGTTCGGATACCGCACCAGCGTCATCAAAAGGAGGCGCCTTATCGTGCTGGAGGCGGTAATGGTGCTTGAAGCGGGAGACAAAGAAGAAATCCGGGCAAAGATGGAGGAGCTTGCCGCAAGGAGAAAAGAAAAGCAACCTCTTGAATTTGCCAGTGCAGGCAGCACCTTTAAAAGGCCGGAAGGATATTTTGCCGGAAAGCTGATTATGGAGGCGGGGCTTAGGGGCTATGGCGTGGGCGGCGCCCGGGTTTCGGAAAAGCACTGTGGATTTGTGATTAATGCCGGGGAGGCCTGCGCGGCCGATATTGCGGCAGTAATAAAAGAGGTGCGAAGGAGAGTAAAGGAGCATTCAGGCGTCAGTTTGGAGCCGGAGGTAATCTTCTTAGGAGACTTTACGTAAAAAGCCCCGGAGGCGGGGAATGGAGGCGTTATGCGGTTTGTGGTAGTGACCGGCATGAGCGGAGGCGGAAAAAGCACGGCTCTGCGCATGCTGGAGGATGCCGGATATTATTGCGTGGACAATCTTCCGGTGCTTTTGATAGAGAAATTTGTGGAGCTGATAGCAACGCCCGACGGCGAGGTTACAAAGGTTGCCCTGGGGCTTGACGTCCGCGCGGACCAGGCTTTCGAGACGACGACGAAAATTTTGGATAAGCTGAAAAATGACGGTTACGCTTTTGAAATCCTTTTTATGGAGGCAAATGACAAAACGCTCCTTAAGCGTTACAAGGAAACCAGAAGGGTGCATCCTCTTTCCCCTTATGGAAGAATTGAGGACGGAATCAAAAGAGAAAGGGCGATATTAAGCAATATCCGGGCAAAGTCCGATTATGTAATCGATACCTCCCGGCTCCTTACCAGAGAGCTGAAGGAGGAGCTGGACAGGATTTTCGTGCAGAACGAAGGCTATAACAGCCTGATGGTCACGGTACTGTCCTTTGGTTTTAAGTATGGTATTCCGGCAGACGCCGATTTGGTTTTTGATGTGAGATTTTTGCCGAACCCGTTCTATATCGATGAGCTGAAACATAAAACTGGTAATGAAAAAGAGGTTCAGGATTACGTTATGAGTTTTCCTGAGGCTCATACGTTTATAGAAAAGCTGGCGGATTTGGTGGGTTTCCTGATTCCCAACTATGTAAAGGAGGGAAAGTATCAGCTGGTGATAGGAATCGGCTGTACCGGCGGAAAGCACAGAAGCGTGACGCTGGCAAACCGGCTTTATGAGCACATGAAAAACAAGGGCGAATACGGGATTAAAATTGCGCACCGGGATGTGGGACAAGGCCTTTGACGGTGGTCCGCCCCCATTCGGAGGCTGATGGGAAGTGGTAAAAAGTGTCATTTTCATCAAATGTAAAGGAAGAATTGGAAAAAGTGGTTCCGGGCTCCCGGCACTGTCAGCTTGCAGAGCTTGCGGCAATTATCTGTTTTGGCTGTAAAATAGGAGCAAAAGAAAATAATCAGAAAGAAATGGCAATATATTCTGAAAATCCCTTCGTAACCAGAAAATACTTTACATTATTGAAAAAAGCATTTAATATAAAAGTTAATGTCAATAAAGTGTTGCAGTCTGTTAAAATAATAGATGAAAGCGGATGTATGCATCCGTTTTCGGAGGAAATTAATCCACTGCTCATTAAAAACAGCTGCTGCAGGCGGGCGTTTTTAAGGGGTGCTTTTTTATGTAGCGGCTCTATGAGCGACCCCAACAAGGGATATCATCTGGAGTTTGTGTGCGAGCATGAAATCCAGGCTTTGCAGATACAGCAGGTTATCTGCAGCTTTGGAATCGACGCCAAAATCGTGAGACGTAAAAAGTATTATGTGGTATATTTAAAGGAGAGCGAAAGCCTTGTGGACCTTTTAAATGTGATGGGCGCCCATGTGTCGCTGATGCAGCTCGAAAGCCTTCGGGTAGAAAAGGAGGTCCGCAATTTTGTCAACAGGCAGGTCAACTGCGAGGCCGCCAACATCACAAAAACCGTGAAGGCGGCAGGCGGGCAGATAGAGGATATTCTGTTTTTACAGAAGCACTACGGCCTGTCGAATCTGCCGGAGGCGCTGCGGCAGATGGCGGAAGTACGGCTTGAGCATCCGGAGAGCTCCTTATCGGAGCTGGGAGGTTACCTTAATCCGCCGGTAGGTAAATCCGGCGTAAACCATAGATTGAGAAAACTCGGCGAGATAGCGCGGCAGGTGGCAGGCCGTACGGATTGAGCCGGGGAAACAGGCAGGGCTGACAGGCATATCTGCGCATGGCGGCCGGGAAGATTAAGGGATAAGGAGGAGATATTATGATTGAAAAGTCTATCAAAATTGAATTGAACGGAGGTCTGGAGGCCAGACCGGTTGCCATGCTGGTTCAGGTGGCAAGTCAGCACGAAAGCTCTGTTTATATTCAGTCGGAAGGGAAAAAGGTGAATGCCAAGAGTATTATGGGGATGATGAGCCTTGCCCTCAATTCCGGCGAGTCCGTTACTGTTGTTGCGGACGGAAAGGACGAGCAGGAGGCAATGCAGTCCATTGAAGAGTATTTGAGCGGCGGCAGACAGTAGGATTTTCATATGACAGAAAAGAAAAAAATGCTTTTCATCTACAATCCAAGAGCCGGAAAAGCCAAAATCAGAAGTAACCTTCTGGACATTATAGATATTTTTACCAAAGCCGGCTATGAGGTTACCGCTTACCCTACCCAGATGAAAGGGGACGGTATCCAGGCGGTGAAAGAACGAAGATTTGGATTCTATGATATTATTGTCTGCAGCGGAGGTGACGGGACGCTGGACGAAGTGGTGTCCGGCATGATGCAGTGCGACAGGAGAATTCCTATCGGATATGTACCGGCAGGAAGCACCAATGATTTTGCCAACAGCCTTCATATCCCCAGGGATATGATTCGCGCGGCGGAGGCAATTATAGAGGGAAAGACCTTTAACTGCGATATCGGCGGGTTTAACGATGATTTCTTCGTTTACATTGCGGCGTTCGGGCTTTTTACGGACGTCTCCTATGAGACACCTCAGGATATCAAGAATGTGCTGGGCCACATGGCATATATTCTTGAAGGGATGCGCAGACTCCCCGGCGTCAGGTCTTGCCGGATGAAGGTGGAGAGCGAGGAGGTTTCCGTGGAAGCCGAATTTTTATTCGGTATGATTACCAATTCCACTTCCGTGGGAGGGTTTAAGCGCATTACCGGTAAATATGTACAGCTGGACGACGGGGAATTTGAGGTCGTGCTTATCAAAAAGCCGGCCAGTCCCATGGAGCTTAATCTGGTCATGGCAGCTCTGATTAACCGCAATGTCAACACGGACTGTATGTACTGCTTTAAGACCTCATTCCTTAAAATCACTTCCGGGGAGGAGGTTGCCTGGACCCTTGACGGCGAGTTCGGGGGAAGGCATAAGGAAGTGGAAATCCGAAACCTGAAGCAGGCTCTTGCTATCAGGGTACCGGAATCATGATTTCCTTTGCATTTTTATGGAAATCTGCTATAATGTACTCATAAAAAATGACTATATATGAAAGAGAGGATGATTAGAAATGCCATTAGTAACAACAACTGAAATGTTTAAAAAGGCCTATGATGGCGGATATGCTATCGGCGCATTCAACGTGAACAATATGGAAATCGTTCAGGCGATTACCGAGGCGGCTGATGAGTTAAAATCCCCTATCATTCTTCAGTGCTCCTCAGGTGCAAGAAAGTATGCAAAGCATGCTTATCTGGTACATCTTGTGAAGGCGGCTTTAGAAGAGACGGATATTCCGATTGCATTGCACCTGGACCACGGTGCAGATTTTGAAATCTGCAAGCAGTGTATCGACGGTGGCTTTACTTCCGTTATGATTGACGGTTCTTCACTTTCTTATGAAGATAATATTGCCGTTTCCAGGAAGGTAGCCGACTATGCGCATGAAAGAGGCGTTGTAGTAGAGGCAGAGCTTGGAACACTTGCAGGCGTAGAGGACGACGTTAAGGTAGAGCATGGCGCAGAGTCCTATACACAGCCCGACCAGGTTGAGGATTTCGTAAACAGAACAGGCGTTGATTCCCTGGCAATTGCTATCGGAACAAGCCACGGCGCTTACAAATTCAAACCCGGCCAGAAGCCTCAGCTTCGTTTTGACATTCTTGAAGAAGTAACCAGGAGACTTCCCGGATTCCCGATTGTTCTCCATGGCGCTTCCTCCGTACTTCCCAAGTACGTGGATATCATCAATGCAAACGGCGGAAAGCTTGAAGATGCCATCGGTATTCCTGAAGACATGCTTCGCCAGGCTGCAAGGTCTGCCGTATGCAAGATTAACATTGACTCTGACTTACGTCTTGGTCTGACAGCCGGTATCAGAGAGCATATGGCTCTTCATCCCGACCACTTCGACCCCAGACAGTATCTGACAGACGCCCGCGCTTATGTAAAAGAAGTAGTGGCTCATAAGATTACCACGGTTCTTGGTTCCGAAGGAAAAGCCTGAGTTTAAAGCGGATTTATAATGATGTTTTTATGGACAGAGATATTGGCAGCATTATCTCTGTCCGTTTTTTAGAAAGAAAATACGGAGGAAAATTATGGTATACAAATGCAGCGTATGTGGTTTTGTATTTGACGAGGAGAAAGAGGGAAAATCCTTTTCCGAGTTGACGGCCTGCCCCCTGTGCAAACAACCGGCAGAAAAACTCAGGCCGGCGCCGGCAGAAGATTCGGGCAAAGAGGCCGCCGGCGAAAACGCGGAGGTTAGCGATTGTCCGGCGGATTTGAGCTATCCGAAGGAGACAGGAAAAACTGACAGTAACTACCGTTATATGAAAGAAATCCATGAAATGGCCGTCACGGGAAAATCGGCAATCGAGGCGATGGGGACACAGATGAAAATGCCGGGCTGGGATGACATTCTGGTACTCGGCGCGCAGCTCAATCCGCCGCCGCTGGACGAGCACGCAGAAGTGTCCTTAAAAACAGTGATAGGGAAGCATGCAAAAAAACCCATGGTGATTGATATGCCTGTGTATATTTCCCACATGTCCTTCGGCGCACTTTCAAAGGAGTCAAAGACTGCGCTGGCAAAAGGAAGCGCAATGGCGGGAACGGCCATGTGCAGCGGGGAAGGCGGGATTTTGCCGGAGGAAAAGGCGGCGGCCCACAAGTACATATTTGAGTATGTTCCCAATTTATACAGCGTGACGGATGAAAATCTGAAAACAAGCGATGCCATTGAAATAAAAATCGGCCAGGGGACGAAACCGGGAATGGGCGGCCATTTGCCGGGCAGCAAGGTGACGGCCGAGATTGCCGCGGTCCGCAACAAGCCCATGGGACAGGATGTGATAAGTCCTTCAAAATTCCCAGGAATCAACACGAAAGAGGATTTGAAAAAGCTGGTTGACGAGCTGCGGGAACGCAGCGAGGGAAGACCGGTGGGAATCAAGATTGCGGCCGGAAAGATTGAAAAGGATTTGGAATACTGCGTATTTGCAGGGCCGGATTTCATTACCATTGACGGAAGAGGCGGAGCAACCGGGGCGTCGCCGGCAATCATAAGGGATTCCACCAGCGTGCCTACGATTTACGCCCTGTACAGGGCAAGAAAATACCTTGACTTAGTGAATGCCGATATTGATTTGGTTATTACCGGGGGTCTCCGGGTTTCTTCGGATTTTGCAAAAGCCATTGCAATGGGAGCGGACGCGGTGGCGATTGCGTCGGCGGCCATGGTTGCGGCTGCGTGTCAGCAATACCGCATCTGCGGTTCGGGCATGTGCCCTGTGGGCATGGCGACCCAGGATCCGGAGCTGCGGACAAGGCTGAAGACGGACGCCGCGGCTAAGAGAGTGGCCAATTTCCTGAACTGCTCTGCGGAAGAACTCCGTACGTTTGCGAGAATAACGGGGCATGCGGATATCCATGAATTGTCGGTGGAGGATTTGTGTACCATCAGCAGAGAGATTTCGGAGAATACCAATATCGAACATGCGTAAGATACCTGTGTCGGGAATAAAAAGGGGCGGTGCAGCCGGTTGCACCGCCCCTTAATGGTCAGGGTAAACTATTCCGTCTTAATCGCCTCCTCCTGCATTTTCTGAATGGCAGGGTCAAAGGAAAGCATTGGCGTTACCATAGTATCATAAGTTCCGTCGGATTTTTTAAGCTTGCGGTTTATGTAGTTTCCGGTGATTGCAAACACCGTTCCCGAAAGAGCCAGTACGCCAATCAGATTGGGAATTGCCATCAGAGCGTTTAAGGTATCCGCAATTTCCCATGCCAGGTCAAAGCTCATGGTTGCGCCGAACACGATGCATACAATGAAAATTATCTTGTAAACAATGGTTGCCTTTGTGCCGAACAGGTACTCACAGGATTTGGTTCCGTAAAAGGACCAGCCAAGAACCGTAGAAAAGGCAAACAGGCAGATGGCAATCGCCACGAATCCGCCGGCCAGAGTGCCAAGGCCCTCCGACAGCGCCACGCTTACAAGGGAAGCGCCTGTGGCGGAGCTTAAAACCTCGCCGGTATCCAAGTCAATCAGTCCTGAGCTTAAAACGGTAAAGGACGTCAGGGTACAGACAACAATGGTGTCAAAGAATACCTCAAAGATTCCCCACATACCCTGAACCACCGGTTCCTTTACGTTGGAAGCGGAATGCACCATAACCGAGGAACCGAGCCCGGCTTCATTGGAGAACACTCCTCTCTTAAATCCCATGGTCATGGACTGCTTAATCATCATGCCCACGGTTGCGCCTGCAATGGGGCGGAGCCCGAAAGCATTGGAAAAAATAGCGGCAAATACAGCAGGCACGGAGGTGATATTTAAAATCAGCACAATCACCGTCCCGAGTATATAGGCGCATGCCATAAAGGGCACAATTTTTTCCGTTACGCTTCCGATAGCCTTAATACCGCCCAAAACCACCAGGGCGGCGATTACCGCAATGATGATTCCGGTTGCAAGGGGCGGAATTTGAAAGGTATCCTCCATGGAGCTTGCAATTTCATGTACCTGTGTCATGTTGCCGATACCAAAGGAGGCAAAGACACAGAAAAGGGAAAATAAAACGGCAAGAGGCTTTGCCAGAACGCCAATCACCTTTTTTCCCTTAAGACCGTCCTGGAGATAATACATAGCGCCGCCCGACCATTCGCCTTTCGGGTTTTTGCGCCGGTAATAAATGCCCAGCACATTTTCAGAGTAGTTGGTCATCATGCCGAACAGGGCGGAAAGCCACATCCAGAAAACGGCTCCCGCGCCGCCTGTGATGATAGCGCCCGCAACACCGGCAATATTGCCCACGCCGATAGTGGCCGCAAGGGCGGTTGAAAGGGCCTGGAACTGGGAAATGGAGCTTTCCTCCTTTCCGGTATGCGCCGTCACATGTTTCTTTTTGAAAATGGCAAGGAATGTTTCGTTCATCCAGTGCTTAATATGCGTAATCTGGAAAAATTTCATTCCCACCGTCAGATAGATGCCTGTGCCGATAATCAGTATCAGCATGGGAATTCCCCATACAACGCCATTTATGGCATTGTTCACATTTGAAATTGTACTCATGATGTTTTCCATAATCTCTCTCCTCCCATATGAAAAATAAAGAGAATTTGCCCGCATGGGAAATCCTCTTTGATTCTTTTCTTACTATACAGGAAATTTGCGGAAAATACAAGAAAAATTTACGGGGAAAAATACCCCTGAAAAGGGAGGATGCCAGATAAACTTTCGTTTATCTGGCATTTATTATGAAAAAGTTATTAATAAATCAGTTACTTGAGGTTTTCGTTGTTTAGGTTTGTTTCTTTGTTGTATCTGATGATATAAGTATATGATAGAGAAATGTCAAAAGAATGTTATCTGAATTAAGTTTTTGAAAATTATATATGAACAGAATATGAACATGAGTGCGCATAATGGGGCAGCTAAATTGTTAATTGACCGTAAAAAGCGGGAATGCTATACTGAAATTCCAGAGAAATAACGGCGGCGGACGAAAAGCAGCAGACGGAAAGGCCGGTTTGCACGCGCCGCACAGCGGGTCAGGGCAGCATTCGGATATTTTAGAAAGGGACAGGATAAGCAGTATGAAAAGAAAAACTGATATTTATAAAAGAAATCCGTTTCCGGGAAGCTTATCGGAGGAGGAAAGCGTCAGGGAAAAGGAGCATCGGAGGGTAATTCGCCGGGCGGCAGCGGAAGGAATGGTTCTGCTTGCCAATGACGGCGTGCTGCCCTTTGCCGAAAATCAAAAAGCGGCTCTGTACGGCGGCGGCGCCAGATACACGGTTATCGGCGGAACCGGCTCCGGTATGGTAAACTACCGCAGCGCGGTCAGCATTGAAGAAGGGCTTAAAAATGCCGGAATTGAAATCACGTCAGGCGAATGGCTGGAGGATTACAGCAAAAAGTATGAACTGTGCAGAAAGGAATGGAAGAAGCATATTTACGATATTTCCACTCCCGGGGATTCCGATTCGCTGTACCGGGCTCACGCGGCAAATCCCCTGGAGATGCCGAAGGGCAGGCAGATCGAAAAAATACAGGGAACGGATACTGCAATTTATGTAATCAGCCGGATTTCCGGCGAGGGAGCGGACAGAAAAGCCGGAGCCGGGGACTACTATCTTTCCGGACAGGAAAAAGAGGAGCTGGAGCGGATTTGCAGCCTTTATTCTAAAGTGGTAGTGATTTTGAATACCGGCGGCATTATTGATTTGAGCTTTATGGATGAAATGAATATAGGGGCATTGCTTGTAATGTCCCAGGCCGGGATGGAAAGCGGGAACGCCCTGGCGGACGTGCTTACAGGGAAGGTAAACCCCTGCGGAAGGCTGACAGACAGCTGGGCGTATCATTATGAAGATTATCCTTCCAGCAAAAATTTCAGTCACAATAACGGAAATGTGATTGAGGAAAAATACGAGGACGGCATTTACGTGGGCTACCGGTACTTTGACAGCTTTGGCATAAAGCCGCGGTATTGCTTCGGGTACGGCTGCTCCTACACTTCTTTTGCCATAGAGGCGGAGTCAGTGGCTGTAAAGGAAAATAAAGCGGAAATCCTTTTGTCCGTCAAAAATACCGGCATGGCGGCGGGAAGAGAGGTGGTGCAGATTTACGCCTCCTGCCCCGGAACCATGCTCCAAAAGGAATTAAAGCGTCTCGTGGCATACGGAAAAACCGGTGTGATTCCGGCAGGAGGCAGAGGAAAAATCCGCCTGAAATTCGACCTTTGCCTGCTGGAGGCTTTTCACGGCGGAAAATCGGCATGGCTCATGGAAGAAGGGGAGTACTATCTGCTTGCGGGAGACTGCACGGAGAACGTATGGCCCATTGCCAGCTTAATTGTAAAAGAGACAGTTGAAACGGAAAAGGTTCGGGAAATCTGTCCTCTGCTGGACGCCTTAGAGGAAATTGCCCCTGATAACTCATATCTTTTGTCAGAAAGGCAAAAGATGAAGGAAATTTGCAAAGAAAAGGAACTGCCTCAAATTGCTGTTGTCCCGGCGGCAAGAAAAGGAAGGGACGCAGAGCCGGATGCTTCTGCTGCTTCTTTGGCAAAGCAGGCGCTTGAAAAGCTGTCAACAGAGCAGAAGATACAGCTTGTGTGCGGACGCCCCAGGGAAGGTGCGGCGGAGATTATCGGAGCGGCAGCCGTGCAGGCGCCGGGAGCGGCGGGAGAGACGGTATCACTTCAAATGCAGGATGGGGATGTGGCCAGTCTGATACTGGCTGACGGTCCTGCGGGACTGCGCCTGCAAAAGCGTTATGAGGAAAACAAAAAGACAGGGGAAATTTATACGCTGAGCCGGTATGAAAGCCTGGAAAACCGCATTTTCGGAACAGAATTTCTGCATGAAGATACCATAAAGCATTATCAATACTGCAGCGCAATCCCGGTAGGCACGCTGCTTGCGCAGACCTTTGACACAGAGCTGATGGAGGAAATCGGAGCGCTTATTGGCAGAGAAATGAAAGAATTCGGGGTGACATTGTGGCTTGCCCCCGGCATGAATATCCACAGAAATCCCTTGTGCGGAAGAAATTTTGAATACTACTCGGAAGACCCTCTTGTGAGCGGAAAGATGGCCGCCGCAGTTACGAAAGGCGCGCAGTCCCTTCCCGGTATCGGCACAACTGTCAAGCATTTTGCCTGCAATAATCAGGAGGAAAACAGAAGAGGCGTTTCCAGTATTGTTTCCCAGAGAGCGCTGCGGGAGATATATCTGAAAGGGTTTGAAATCGCTGTTAAGGAATCACAGCCCATGGCAATCATGACTTCTTATAATAAAGTCAACGGCGTCCACACAGCAAACAGCTATGATTTATGTACAGAGGCGGCCCGGAAGGAATGGGGATTCGAGGGAATCATCATGACGGACTGGACCACCACCAACGCCGGAGGCGGCTGTTCGGCGGCAAAATGCCTGCGGGCGGGAAACGATTTGATTATGCCGGGAAAGCTGTCTGACCGGAAAGAAATCCTGGACGCTGTCCATGGCCTTGGCACACAGTTTCTGGATATCAGATATCTGGACGAATGCGCATTAAGAATGCTTAAGGTTATTTTTGCATCGGATGCCTATGAAGGGGCGGAGAGCTGGCTGGCGGATAAGAAAACGGATTGTATCATGGAGGAAGCAGTGGATTGAAAATTAGAAGAAATCTGATAAATCTGTTATTCATTTTATTTTTAACGGCGGCAGACCAGTTTACAAAGCGCCTTGCCGTCGGAGTCCTCAGGGGAAATGAAAATATTGTGCTGATAAAGGGGATTCTTGAGCTGGAATATTTTGAGAATTTCGGGGCGGCCTTTAATTCTCTTGTGGGGAAAAGGATTTTGCTCATCCTTATGACGGTTTTGCTCAGCGCCTTTTTAATATGGAAATTGTTCCGCCTGCCGGATAAAAAGAGATATACCGGAATGCGCGTCTGCCTTTGCCTGGCAGCAGGCGGCGCGCTGGGGAATCTGATTGACAGGATTGCACGGGGATATGTTGTGGACTTTATTTACTTTACGCCAATTAACTTTCCAAAGTTTAATTTTGCGGATATCTGTGTGACCGGCGGGGTTATTGCGCTGGGGGTGCTGCTGATGTTTTATTACAGGGACGAGGAGGCTGACTTTTTGCTGAGCTTTAAGGGGAAATAATTATTAAAAAATCAGAGACGGTAATTGCCCGCAAAATGCAGGAACAGTTTTGTGCATTTTGTGGGCAATTTTATTTATTCCCGCGGGGCATTGCGTTTTCTATAATAAGGGTGTAATGGAGCGCTTTTATTAATTTGTCTTTTTGGTTCGCGGAAGAAAAAGGAGGTCGAAGATTATGAGGGAAAAAATAAACTGGAACAGGGAATGGAGATTCCACGAAGGAGATATCTCCGTGCCGGCTCAGGTATATAAGGGGGCAAGTTATATGCAGGCTAAAACAGAAAGGGAAAAGACAGGTCCCGGCGCATGGCTATACCCAGACTCCCCGGACAGTTATGAGGAGGAGGGGATGCTTCCTTCTGAAAAGTGGGAATATGTAACACTTCCCCATGACTATATTATTGGACAGATTCCCAATGCTGAGAATAATAATGCATTGGGATATTTCAGATATGAAAATGCCTGGTATCGGAAGCATTTTAAGCTTGATGAAGAGGATAAGGACAGGAGGCTCTCCGTATATTTTGAGGGGATTGCCGTGGAATCAACCATTTATGTTAATGGCTGTCTGATAAAAAGAAATTTTTGCGGTTATACTTCTTTTGCGGTGGATATTACCGATTTTGTACGTTTTGACAGGGAAAATGTGTTGGCTGTTTATGTGGATGCTTCAAGTACCCATGAGGGATGGTGGTATGAAGGAGCAGGAATTTACCGTCCGGTCTGGCTTATAAAGACGGAAAAAGTTTATGTGGATTTGTGGGGAGTCTATGTAAGGCCGGTATATGATGAAGCGGAGGGAAGGTGGAATACCAGCCTTGAGGTGACTCTTTGTAATTCAGGGATACAGGACAGGAAAGTGCAGGTGATAAACCGGATTTTGTCACCGGAGGGAGAATGTGTCTACACGACTTCGGATGAGTCTGTAGTACTGGCGGGAGAAGATACAAAATGTAAAACAAATTTTACAATAAAAGAGCCGTTTTTGTGGGATGTGGATAATCCGTATCAGTATACGGTGACGACGCAGGTGGAGGAAGACGGATGTCAGATAGACAGTATGCAGACCAGGTTCGGATTTCGCACTCTGCGGTTTGACGCTGAGAAAGGATTTTTCTTAAACGGCAGGCATGTGCTGATTAAGGGAGTATGCTGCCATCAGGATTATGGGCTTACCGGAAAGGTACTGCCCGAAAGGGTGGCCAGATATCGGCTGAAGCTTTTAAAGGAAATGGGAGTAAACGGTTACCGAACCTCCCACTATCCGCACAGCGAGGCTACGATGGATGCTTTGGACGAAATGGGATTTCTCGTGATGGACGAGGTAAGGTGGTTTTCTTCCTCTGAGGAGGGAAAGGCGCAGTTGGAAATGCTGGTAAAACGGGACAGAAACCGCCCCTCTGTCATTCTCTGGTCCATTGCAAATGAAGAACCCTTAAGCAAAACGGAGGCCGGGGTAAAAATTACCCGTTCTCTGCGAACACTGGTGAAACGGCTGGACCTGGACAGACTGGTTACTTCGGCAATCTCCACGGACCCGCTTCATGCGCCGGCAGTCGGAGAGTTGGAGGTGGTGGGTATCAATTATAATCTGGAGCAATATGATGAGATTCACAGAAAGTTTCCCACCCTTCCTGTTGTAGCGTCGGAATGCTGCGCCACGGGAACGACCCGGGGCTGGTATGGGCAGGACGATGAAAGCAGGGGCTATCTTTGTGGATATGACAGGGATACCAATGAATGGTTCAGAGGAAGGGAACACACATGGCGTTTTCTTACACAAAGACCTTACGTTATGGGATGTTTCCAGTGGGCGGGAATTGAGCACAGGGGGGAAACCGTCTGGCCAAGGCTTTGCTCGCAGTCCGGGGCAATCGATTTGTATCTGCAGAAAAAGGATGCTTTTTATCAAAATCAGTCTCACTGGTGCGACAAGCCCATGATACATCTTCTACCGCACTGGAACTGGGGAGGGCAGGAAGGAGAAGAAATTCTGGTATATGCCTATACAAACTGTGAGGAGGCTGAACTTTTCTTAAATAAAAAAAGTCTGGGAAGACAGGAAATTGCCAGGCCGGGACATGGAGAGTGGAGGGTTCCCTATGAGGCGGGAAAGCTGTATGTGAAAGGCTTCCGGGAAGGTAAATGTGCGGCAGAGGATATACGGGAGACTACGGGGAGGGCCATCAGGTTAAAGCTCCATGTGGACGAGGGAGAGCAAATCCAGGCGGACGGTGCCGATGTGGCAATTCTGAGCTGTTATTGCGTGGATGAAAAGGGGAGAGAAGTGCCGGATGCCTCTTTAGAGATTACTTTTGAGGCGGAGGGACCAGGAAAAATTGAGGCTACGGGCTCGGACGTCAGTGACCATATACCGCCGGCTTTTCCGGTGCGCAGGATGAGGGCCGGACGGTGTTCCGTTCTTGTGAGAGCCGGGGAGAAAGCAGGAGAAATCAAAGTCCGTGCCAGGGCGGAGGGACTTCTTCCGGGGTGTGCGAAGGTGGTGTCGTGCGATTACCAGGGATCCCGTGAATCTTAAAAAACACAATAAAAGATAAAATTATACAGATAAAATGTTTGAAATGCCGAATAAATGACGCGAAATATCTTTATAATGCTGAAACATGTACAGCAATTTTGTTTATAAATTAAACAGGTTTATGCATTTTAAACATAGTGGGAAACAGGTATAGTGGTAGCACAGGCCGGTAATGGAAACTAGAATTATAATTCTGATATTTTACCTGAGAGGAAAACAAAAGAAATAGGTTGTTTTTTAAAGAAAGGAGAAAAGTATGAAAAAGTCAATAGCGATTTTGCTGACAGGAATGTTGATGGCAGGGCTGCTGTCAGGCTGTGGGGGAGGGGCGGATAGTTCCTCAGAGGATGCTGGAGTGGACACTGCGCCTGCAGCTGTGGCGGAAGGGGAAAAGGAGCCGCAGGCTGATGCCGGAGCAGAGAAGGAAGCGGATGCGGCTTCAGGTTCTATAGAGGTGGAGGTCACCTTTACTGACCAGGATTTGGAGAAGTTTCAGACGATTGTAAATGATTTTGTGGCAGAAAGCGGGATAAATGTGGAGCTGGTTGCGCCGGGCGCAGACTATGAAACTGTAATGAAGACAAGAATGGCATCGGGGGACCTTCCGGATGTATGGGAGACCCATGGATGGTCTGTGATGCGTTACTCTGAATATTTATGTCCCTTAAATGACCAGCCCTGGTTTGACAAAATCGACCCTGCAGCAATGGGGGTAGTGGAGGCTTCTGACGGCAATATCTACGTTCTTCCGGTTTCCCAGGTAGTATCCGGCGTGATTTATAATGCAGATACCCTTAAGGAGGCAGGAGTGAATCCTGAGGATATCCGTACACTGGAGGATTTCGAAGCCGCCTGTGAGAAAATTAAAGCTTTAGGAAAAACTCCGATTCATATTGGCGGAAAAGACAGTGGAAATGCGGCAGGCTTTCTTGGCTCTATTGCGCCGGCAATGCTTACTGACGAGGGCTGTATCTATCCTAACGGAGACGAGTTGAAGAACGGAACCTTTGACTGGGAGCAGTACGGCACACCGGTAATGCAGAAAATTGCGGATTATGTAAATAACGGTTATATCAATGTGGATTTTACTACGGCGGATACCAAGACAATGCAGACTGCTCTGGGGGCCGGAGACTGCGGTTTTGTATTTCGTAACACGCCGAATATTGTAAATGCAAGGAATTATGTGGAAGGCTGTAATGTAGGTATTATCCCTATTCCCTCGTCCACAGAGGAAGGAAAATCTTCTTTCAGAATCGGTGAAGGCACATGTCTTGGAATTTGGAAGGATACAGAAAATTATGACGCGGCGGCGGCATTTCTGGAATATTTAGCCCGCCCGGAGGTCGCGAAAGAGATTTGCCTGATTAATGGCTCCGTGCCGGCGTTGCTGGATGTGAACGTGGACGATGACTATGCGGTAACCGCTTTCCATACAGCCCAGGAACAGTTTGGCGGAGACCTGTACTACGATAATATATTCGACAGAGAATATTTTCCCAGCGGAATGTGGGGCGTAATGGCCGACTCGGTGACAGAAGTGGTTATGGACCCGACGGAAGCAGGCGTTGCCTCCAGTGTGAAGCTTCTTGAGGAAAATTATCTGGATAAGTATGCGGAAGCAAAGTCACAGTAGGATGGCCTGAAAAATAAAATGGCCCCGGCATTCGTAACTTTTTGATGCCGGGGTTTTTATTCCACGGAGGTGAACGATTGAAAAAAAGAAATAGACAAATGAACTTATTTTACATTCCGGCGGTTGCTCTGATGGCATTATTTGTCGTATATCCGTTTTTCCGGGCCATTCAGATATCTTTCTGTAAATGGAACGGCTATTCTGAAAACATCCGGTTTGTAGGGCTGGACAATTATATTTACATGATGACTGACAGGAAATTCTGGAATGCTTTTGGAAATACGCTGTTATATGGATTTGGTTCCACCTTCCTTCAGAATGTGTTCGGGCTGGCATTTGCATTGCTGGTCAATTCCGGATTTAAAGGAAACAAGATTGTCAGAACGGTGGTTTATATGCCAATCATGATTTCCAGTCTGATTATGGGCTATATTATGTACTATTTTCTGGTTTTTGACAACGGCGTCCTCAATGATATCATCGGATGGTTCGGGAAGGAGCCTCAAAACTGGTTGGGAAATCCGGTGGTGGGGCGTGTGGCTATCACGCTGATTAATTCCTGGCAGTATGTGGGAAACAGCATGATAATTTACCTGGCAGGCCTGCAGAATATTCCTCAGATGTACTATGAGGCGGCGACCATTGACGGCGCGGGGAAATGGGCCAGCTTTAAAAGGATTACCATGCCGCTTTTGGTACCGTCCATTTCATCGGCTGTGATTTTAAATCTGATTGGCGGCTTGAAGCTGTATGATTTGGTGGTATCTCTCACCAATGGAGGTCCGGGCTATACCACCCACTCGGTTATGTCCTATATCAGCAATCAGTATTTTACACAGGAAAAGGCAGGTTATTCGGCGGCAATAGGGATTTTTATCTTTCTATTTATTGTGTTGGTATCTGCTATAGGAAATCATTATTTTGCAGGAAAGGAAGTGGATCTGTAAATGAAAATAAAGAAAACAAAGAACAGATATCTGCATCGTTCCAACTGGTGGAAATATCTGCTCAGTGTTGTTATCGTAGGAATTTATCTGCTTCCGATTTTGGTAATTGCAGTCACTTCCTTAAAGCCTGTGACAGACCATTCCTCAAGGCTGGCGCTTCCGGAAGTGATTTACTGGGGAAACTACCTGAAAGCGTTTAATGCAGGCGGTCTTTTGAATGCAATTAAAAATACCATGATTATTACTTTTTTTGTGGTAGTAATTGAAGTATTTGCAGGATGTATGGGAGCATATCCGCTGGCAAGGAACCGTTCAAGGCTGAACAAGGTGGTAAAGGCGTTGATTATGGGAGTCATGATGGTTCCGGGGCTGTCTATTGTAGTAGGTGTATACTCCACACTGGTAAATCTCCATGCAATATCCACCTACTGGGGAATTATCATTGTGACGGCTGCATTCGGACTGCCCCTCTCCATCTACCTGTATTCTAATTTTATCTCATCGATTCCAAGAACCTTGGATGAGGCGGCGGCTATCGACGGCGCGGGGGCAGCACAGACCTTTCTACACATTATTCTTCCGCAGCTAAAGCCGGTAACCGTGTCTGTAATCATTATGAAGGGCGTAGGGGCCTGGAATGAATATGGTTACTCCCTCTATATTCTGCAAAAACCGCAGATGTATAATATCACGCTGACCATTAAGCAGTTCTTTGCGGAAAGTATGAATGATTTGAATGCGGCAGCAGCCGGAGCGGTTCTTGGAATCCTGCCGGTTATCGTTATTTATCTGTTCCTGCAAAAATATTTTATTCAGGGTTCTTTGGACAGTGCGGTTAAGGGGTAGAAAAAGAGAAAGTAAAGGAACAATGCCGGTTGGCGGAAGAAGGAGGAGAAACTATGGTTAAGATAGCTTTCATAGGAGCCGGAAGCACTATATTTGCAAGAAATGTCCTGGGAGACTGTATGTGTACGCCGTCGCTTCGGGATGCGCAGATTTCCCTGTATGATATTGACGGGATAAGGCTTAAGGAATCTCAGGTGATTCTGGAGGGAATCAATCGGAATGTGAATGACTCCCGGGCGCAGATACGGACTTATCTGGGAGAGGAAAATCGCAGAGAAGCTTTTGAAGGAGCGGATTTTGTGGTATGCGCAGTACGTGTCGGCATGCAGGAACATGGTTTGATTGATTTTGAGGTTCCGAAAAGATATGGTTACAGACAAACCATAGCGGATACCCTCGGAATCGGAGGTCTGATGCGGGGACTTCGTACCGTTCCCGTTATGGAAGAATTTGCACGGGATATGGAGGAGGCCTGCCCGGATGCTCTGCTGCTCAATTATGTGAATCCCATGGCGATTGTCACAGGATATCTGCAACGTTATACGAAAATTAAAACTGTCGGATTATGCCACAGCGTACAGGTGTGTTCTGAAAAGCTGCTTACTTCACTGGGGATGGAAGGAAAGCTGGAGGGCCGCAGAGAGACGATTTTTGGAATTAACCATATGGCATGGTTGCTTGATATTCGGGACAGGGACGGGCAGGATTTGTACCCTGAAATTAAGGAAAGGGCAAAGCGTAAAAATCTGGAAAAGCATGAGGATATGGTGCGGTTTGACTATATAGACAAGCTGGGCTATTACTGTACGGAATCCAGCGAACACAATGCGGAATATAATCCCTTTTACATAAAGAACCGCTATCCTGAACTGATTGAGAAATTCCAGATACCGCTGGATGCATCCCCTGAGCGGTGTCGGAAGATTATTGAAGGCTGGGAGAAGGAAAAGGAGAAGATATTGGATGGTGGTCAGATTACCCATGAGCGCTCTAAGGAATACGCCTCAAGAATCATGGAAGCGGTAACGACAGGAAAACCTGTAAAGATTGCCGGTAACGTGATAAACAACGGTCTGATTGATAATCTGGTGTCTGACGCCTGTGTGGAAGTGCCCTGTCTGGTTGACGGCGAGGGAGTCCACCCATGCAGAATGGGGAGACTTCCCGTCCATCTGGCAGGAATGAATATGACAAATATTAACATGCAGCTTATGGCAATAGAGGCGGCAAGAAGTCGGAAAAAAGAAGATATTTACCGCGCGGCGATGTTGGACCCTCATACGGCTGCGGAACTTAGCATCGACGATATCAGGCGACTGTGTGACGAGCTGATAGAAGCCCATGGGGAATTGATGGCAATGTATTCTTAAAACCGCTTAGTTTTTATTGCGAAATTCCGAAGGACTGCTTCCTGTATATTTTCGGAACAGACGGCTGAAGTACAGCGGGTTATCGTAACCTACGGCAAAGGAAATTTCCGATACGGAGAAATTGCTGGTCAGAAGAAGGTTTCTTGCCCGCTCCATGCGGAGCCGGATAAGATAAGTATGCGGGGAATAACCGGTATATTCTTTAAACTTACGTATGAAATAGTAGGGACTCATGCCACTTAAAGCGGCATATTCGTCCACGCTGCGGTTAATTTGATACTCGTTGTGCATCAGTTCTATAACAGGAATAAAAGCTTCATACTGAACCATATCAGGAACATGCTGGCGGAGGAGATTACGGGAAATAATGCAGATAAGTTCCTGAAAATAAGCCACAGTCATGAGGGTATAGTTGTAGGAACGAAACTGCAGTTCTCTCACCAGCTTCATGATGAGGTCAGGAAAAGCGGGTTCGTCGCCAAGCTGGTAAACACACTGATCCCAGAGGTTATTCTGGCGCAGAAGAGTTTCTATGCAGACGCCGGTAAAATGAATCCAGTAAACAACTGTAGGGCAAGAAGAATAGTAAGAATAATGCTGAACCTCACCAGGCTTATATAAAACCATGCTCCCTTTACCCAGGACAGTGGCTTTTCCCCCAAAATAAAAATCGGCGGCGCCTTTCTGGATGTAAATCAACTGGTAATCCATCCGACCTTGGGGACGCAGAATAGTGACCCGTTTTTCATCGTGGTCATAATAATTATAACCACAGCTGTTTACGCAGATGGGCTCCTGTGAAACCCGTTCAGAATTAAAAGGATTTTCGCCGCTGACGACATGAAAGCCGCCATCCTTCACATTAATTATTTTGCTATTCATAGTAAGCCTCCTGAATAGTAATTATTTTAGAGGAACGGTTATTTTCTGTCAATAGAAGAGATGGCAATTTTGTGTATATATAAAACAGGCCAGTGAATTTTCAAAGGACAGGATATGGCATATACTCTAAATAAATCTAAATAAAATCCATTTAACTAATCAATCTGGTTTTCAATACCGTTTATACGGTAAGAGGGGAGAGAAGATGCTTCAATACCATGTAACAATAGGGTTAGCGCCAATGCGCAGGGATGTTACGCCAAGGCCGGGGATTTTCAACTGGGAAAGGGCGGAAGAGAGAGGACGGCACATAGTGGATTATATAGAAAACCATTATGCAGGGGAACATGTATCCTTTGTGGATTTAAAAGGGATTAATCTGGTGGACGTGATGTACAGCGAAGCGGACGCGGACGCGGTAATCGAACGCTTTCGGGATGCGCAGGTGGACGGCATCGTATTGATAAACTGCAATTTTGGTAATGAGGAGATTGCAGGGAGGCTTGCCTGTACACTGGGAAAACCGGTACTTTTGTGGGCACCTTTAGATGACGTGTTTGAGCCGGACGGAACCAGATATACAGACAGCCAGTGCGGAATCTTTGGCGTGTCCAGGCAGCTTCAACGGCTGAATGTTCCTTTCAGCTATGTGGAAAACTGCCGGGTGGAGGAGGATGAGTTCAGGGACGGTCTGGACCGGTTTATCCGGGCAGCCTGTATGGTCAAAAATTTTGCGGGCCTCCGCGTAGGACAGGTGGGAATGAGACCGAAGCCCTTCTGCTCGGTAATTTACAATGAGGGAGAGCTGATGCAGAAATTTGGCGTTCAGATAATCCCAATCAATATGGCGGTAATTATTGATAAATTTAACAGAATATTGAAGGAAAACCGGGCGGAACTGCAAAAGGGTGCAAAGCTGCTTGGAGAAAGGTATGAGGTAGACGAACTTTCCGAACCGAATCTGGAGAAAATATATGCTTTTGTTTTATTGTACCGGGAATTGTTTGAGGAATACCGACTGGATGTGTGTGCGTCGGAATGTTGGACTTCCATGCAGCTTGGGCTGAACGCCATGCCTTGTACTGCTTTCAGCATTCTGGCGGACGAGGGGTATGTGATTGCCTGTGAAACAGATGTGCACGCGGCGATTTCCATGGCGCTGCTTTCCTGTGCCGCCCTGGGGAAGAAACGGCCGTTCCTTGGAGAATTCACCGTAAAAAATCCCGAAGATGCAAATTCTGAACTCTTATGGCATTGCGGGCCTTTTGCCTACTCTCTCAAAAAGGAAGGAGAAAAGGCAAAAATGGTAAATATGCGTCAGTGGTTTCGGTTAAAAGACGGAAATTATACGCTGGCCAGAATGGACCAGGAAAACGGGGATTATCGTTTGTTGTGCGGACAGTGTGGAACGACAGACGGTCCTTATACTTTTGGTACTTATCTCTGGGCACAATTCAGGAATTTAAAGAAATGGGAAAAGAAGCTGGTGGAGGGTCCCTATATCCATCATATTGCGGAGGTGGAAGGGCAGCATGAGGAGGCTTTGACAGAGTTTTGCAAGTTTATACCGAAGTTAACAGCAGACCATGTGGAGGAATAATACGACAGGAGGATTTTGAGAATGTTAGTAAGCTTAAGCGAAATACTGGAGCCTGCCGGGGCAGAGGGCTATGCGGTACCGGCTTTTAACGTCTACAATATGGAAACGGTAATGGGCGTGGCACAGGCGGCAAAAAAGCTGAGCTCTCCGGTAATCTTTCAGGTATACAGCAGACTTTTTGAACAGGGGAAAGGAGAGTACCTGGCGCCGATAATCCTTGAGGCAATCAGGCAGCTTCCAGTTCCCGCAGTTTTTCATCTGGACCACGGCTCAGGGCAGGATGCGGTAATACGGGCGCTTCGTTGCGGCGCCAGCGGGATTATGATTGACGCGTCGTTAAAGCCTTTGGAAGAAAATACAGGAGAAACCCGGAGAATTGTGGAGCTGTGCCGAGCGGCGGGTGTGCCTGTGGAAGGGGAGCTGGGGCATATCGGCAGTACGAAGGATGAAATGGCTTCTGAATTTACGCGGGTGGATGAGGCGGTGCAGTTTGTAGAGGAAACGAAAGTGGATGCCCTTGCGGTGATGATTGGAACGGCTCATGGTAAGTATAAGAAAGCTCCACAACTGAATCTTCAGCGTGCCGGAGAAATCGGCAGGGCGGTGAAAAAGCCTCTGGTACTCCACGGCGGTTCCGGAGTACCGGACGAACAGGTAAAGGGAGCCATTGCACAGGGGGTTGCAAAGGTAAACTTTGGTACGGATTTATGTTGCGCCTTTCTTGACGGGATAAAGAAGACGGCGGAAGGGACGATAGCGATTGATTTGTTTATGAATGAGCCCATTGCGGCGGTGAAGGAGTTTGCAATGGAGAAAATCAGATTATTAGGAGCGGATGGGCATGCATGATATAGTGGGAATTGGAGCCAGTCTTTATGACACGCTGATGGTAGTCCCCGGATATCCAAAAGAGGATACAAAGATGATGGCGGGACGAACCATGGGACAGGGAGGCGGCCCTTGCGCCACAGCTCTTGCAGCCGCCTCAAGGCTGGGTGCGAAAACCGCATACATCGGCATCATGGGAGACGATGCGGCGGGAAGCTTTATGAAGCAGGATTTGGAAAGATACGGTGTGGATACCGGTCTCGTACAGGTAAAAAGCGGCTATCTGTCCTATATGTCCTTCATTCTTCTGAATGAGGAAACAGGAAGCCGTACCTGCATCTGGAGCAAGGGAGACATCCCGGCGCTGATACTTTGCGGGAGAGATATCGAGACGATTCAGAACGCCAGAGTGCTTCATCTGGACGGTAATCATTTAGACGCCGCCATTCAGGGAGCAATAGCTGCAAAACAGGCCGGGGTCAAGGTGAGTATGGACGCCGGAGGAAACTATCAGGGAGTGGGGCGGCTTCTTCCTTATGTGGATTATCTGATTCCTTCAGAGGAATTTGTCTGTCAGTTCACCGGAATCAATGATGTTGAGAAGGCGGCGGAACGCTTGTACCGGGAATATATGCCTGAGGTTTTTATCATTACACAGGGGAGCAGAGGCGGTTTTATTTATGACGGGAGCATTCACAGGTATCCGGTATTTCCGGTTCCGGTTTTGGATTCCAACGGTGCCGGGGACGTTTTTCACGGGGCTTTTATTACTGCCTATACGGAAGGGACATCCGTAGAAGAAGCGGCGGCGTTTGCGAGCGCGGTATCCGCCTTAAAATGCAGCCGGCTGGGCGGACGAAAGAGTGTGCCTGACAGAGCGAGCGCGCTTCAGTTTATGAAGCGGAAACAGTTAAAAAGAGGGGAGGAACTGATATATGAAATATGAAGCTTTTATGCCGGAGATGATTCTGACAGAGCTGGAAGATATTGTGGGACAGGAAAATGTGAGTATTGAAGAAGGAGAACGGCTGATTTACGGGGTGGATTACTTCTGGATTGGGAGAATGTGGTCTGACAGAGGGAAAACTCCGCCGATGCCGGACTTCGTGGTTCGGCCGGGGAGTACGAAGGAGGTTTCACAAATACTTAAGATTGCAAATTATTATAAAATTCCTGTACATACCTGGGGCGGAGGCTCCGGTTCCCAGGGAGGCGCGCTTTCCATGGCAGGAGGAATCGCCCTCGATATAAAACGGATGAACCGTCTGATTGCCATAGATGAGGAGAGCAGAACTATCACGGCGGAAACCGGAATGGTGTTCAAAATTCTGGAGGACTACGCCAATGAAAGAGGGTATTCCACTCAGCATATTCCTTCCTGTTTAACCTGCGGCACTATAGGGGGCGCGCTGGCTCACAGAGGCATTGGGATTATGTCTACCAAATACGGAAAAATCGACGATATGTGTGTGAATATGGAGGTAGTTCTCCCGAATGGGGATATCATAGAAACGCTTCCTGTGCCCAAGCACGCGGCGGGGCCTGATTTAAACCAGATTTTTATCGGCTCGGAGGGAACGCTGGGCGTGATTACCAAGGCAACCTTCAAACTGTTTGAGCAGCCGGAAGCCAGGAAATTCAGGGCGTTCCTCTTCCCGGATATGACTTCGGGCTTATCAGCGGGAAGGGATATTATGCAGAAAATGAAGCCTTCGATTATGCGGCTCTTTGACGAGGCGGAAACGGTGTCTATCGTTCGTGATGTTCTGGGGGTGGAGCATGAGGGAGCATTTATGAATCTGGCCGTGGAAGGACTTGAGAAGGTAGTGGATATCGAAATGGAGGCCATTGTTGATATCTGTGCGAAACATAACGGGCAGGATTTGGGGAGTGAGTACGGAGAAAAATGGTATGAGAACAGGATTACCTTTTTTTACCCCGGACATATCATGGACATTCCTCAGATGTTTGGAACCATGGATACGGTTGCAGACTTTGCCCATGTGGAAAAAATCTATTGGGCTATGAAGGAAGCCATAGAGAACAATTTCCCGAATGTAAGGTTTATCGCCCATTGTTCCCACTGGTATGAATGGGGGACTATGATTTATGACAGGTTTATCTGTGATAATCCGCCGCAGGATCCCAGAGAGGCTATCCGTCTGCACAACAATATCTGGAATACAGGTGTGCGTGCAGCTATGGAAAACGGCGGTGTAATTAACGACCATCACGGTATCGGCCTGAAGCTGTCGCGTCTTATGAAGGAACAGTACGGACCGGCCATGCAGGTGTTTGAGGCACTGAAAAAAGGATTGGACCCCAACGGGATTATGAATCCCTATAAGCTGGGTCTGTAAGGAGGGGGAGCTATGTACAGTGAAAAAGCGTATCATATTGCGGATAATTGCCGGTTTTGCTGGATGTGCCGCCACGTATGTCCCGTAGGACTAAAGACAGGTAAGGAAATCAATACGCCCCGGGCGAAAGGGCTTTTGGTATCCATGGAAAAAAGAGGATTTGAAATGGAAAAGGACAGTGCGGAGGCTTTCTATGAGTGTATGCTGTGCGGAAGCTGTTCCAACGACTGCGCCACAGGCTTTGAGCCGCCTGTTTTTATCAGAGAGGCGCGGACCTGGGCGGCTGCCGCGGGACTTTTGCCGGAGGCAGTAGAGCGTGTTCTTGACAGGGTTTTGGATACCGGAGTGATGTATGAGGAATGTGAGGAGCCAAAAGCGCTATCGGAAAAAATAAATGAGCATCAGAAAAAAGCAAAGTTGCTGCTTCTTCTTGGAGCTACAGCCCGCATACGCAGACCAGAAATGGCGCTTGCCCTGATGCGCCTTCTGGAAGAGGCAGAAGTGGATTTTATGGTGCTTGAAAAAGAGCCGGGAACAGGAAGCGAGCTTTACGATTTGATTGGAGCCGTGGAGGAAACCAGAGAGCAGGCTGCCGCCTGCGGCAGGCAGCTTTGCGATACAGGCGCGGAGAAGATTGTGGTTTTAGACTCCTATCTGGCGGAAATCCTAAAGCATGAATATCCTCTGTGGGATTGCGCACCTGAGAGTGAGATTTTGACGGCGACGTCCTTTGTTGCCAGACTGATAGACGAAGGAAGGCTACATCCGGAAGCGCTCAGTCTGTCTGTGACCGTTCATGACAGCCCGCGCCTGGCGAGAGATTTAAAGGAGACGGAGCCGGTAAGGGATATTCTGAAAGCGTCCGTGTGTGAGATAAAGGAGATGTTTTTAAACAGGGAGCTTACAAGGTGCTGCGGCAGCAGTCTGTTTGCGGAGTATGCGCCAAAGCTGGCGCTTCTGACCGGGCAGGGGCGACTGGAGGACGCAAAAAGAACCGGAGCAGGTATTCTGGTTGTGGAGTGTCCGCAGGCGCTGGATGTGCTGAAAATGGCTACGGATAATGAAGAGAAAGATACAGGGCCGGACATTCTGGATATTTTTTCTCTGCTTCTGAAAGCGGTGCAAGAAAACGGAAATGATTAAAAGATAAGGGGGCGGGTAAATGAGATATCTGATAGGCTGTGATTTCGGAGGAGGAGCGTCCAAGGCTATTCTTCTCCGCGAGGAAGGAATGGTTGTGGCGGAGGCAGAGAGCGAATATGCAACCTCCTATCCCCGCCCCGGCTGGGCGGAGCAAAATCCTGAGGACTCTTTTCGGGCTTTTGTGGAAAATATAAAAAAACTTTTTAACAGCTCGGAAATATCACCGGAGCAGATTAGCGCAATTGCGCTGGATGGCGCTACGCATACAGCGGTTCTTTTAGATAAGGAAGATAAGGTGATTCGTCCCGCCATTTACTGGACGGATTTACGGGCTGTCAGGGAGGCGGAGGAATTAAAGGAAAGTCATCTGGATAAAATTGTAAAACTTTCCGCGAATACGCCGGGAGCGCTGTGGACGCTGCCCCAGCTGATGTGGCTGCGAAGGAATGAGCCGGAGAATTTTGCCAGGATACATAAAATCATGTCCATAAAGGATTATGTCCGCTACCGGTTGACGGGAGACTATGTGACGGACAGTATTGAGGCCTGCGGATTCATGCTTTACGATGTAAATGGCGGGAAATGGTCCCGGGAGTTGTGCTCTCTGGCGGGAGTTGACCCTGCAATTATGCCGAAGGTGGTGCCGCCGGAGGAAATTCTTTCTTCTATAAAGACAGAGATTTGCAGAGAGTGCGGATTGTCTGAAAAAACGAAAGTGATTGCGGGCGCAACGGATACGGTGATGGAGGTCTATGCCTCCGGCGCCATCCAGCCGGGACAGGCCACAGTGAAGCTGGCTACGGCAGGGAGGATTTGCGCCGTTACCGAAAAGCCTTTGATAGACGGAAATCTGGTGTGCTATCCCCATGTGTGCCCGGGGCTGTGGTATCCGGGAACGGCCACCAAATCCTGTGCCGCTTCCTTTCGTTGGTATCGGGACGTGTTCGGGGCTTATGAGAAAGAGCACTATGAAGACGCTTATGCTAAAATGGCTGCGGATGCGGCGCAGGTGAGGGCAGGAAGCGACGGTCTTTTTTTCCATCCCTATTTGCAAGGAGAGCTGACTCCCTATCAGGATGAAATGCTGAAAGGGAGTTTTACCGGCATACGAGCTTTTCATACCAGGGCCCATTTCAACAGGGCAGTTCTGGAGGGAATTGCGTATTCTCTGAAAGACTGCTTTTATTGTTTCCGTGAACTGGGGGCTGATATTAAGCAGGCCGGCATTATCGGCGGAGGCGCGAAGGGAGAGCTTTGGAGGCAGATAGTTGCGGATATGCTGGGAATACCGCTGACGAAAGCGGAGCGGGACGATTCTTCCCTGGGTTCCGCTATGCTTGCCGGGGTGGCATGCGGAGTATTCGAGAATTATGAGGACAGTGTGGCGCGCTGCGTGAAAGCAGGAAGCGTCACTTATCCGAACCCGGATTGTGCGGCAGTATATGAAGAAGGATTTTTGCGCTATAAAAAGCTCCATGATGCGCTGGCTGAGGTGTATCATTCCTGATTGTAAATATGAGCCGTAAATACAGGAAAGGTTTACGGAGCTGACGTAGGTCGGAATGACGGACTGGCGCAGGATAAGGAGGACGACTGTGAAAATTCTGGTGTGTGTCAAACAGGTGCCGGATTCTGGAGAATCACAGGCAGCGCTGGATTCAAAGAGCCATACTCTGAGACGTGAAAAAATGCGGATGACGCTAAACCCGGTGGACGGCTGCTGTTTTGAAACGGCTTTGCGGATGAAAGAAAAGTATGGGGGAAGCGTCAGCCTTGTGTCTATGGGAAGACCGGAGACGGCAGATATGCTGCGTTCTCTTTCGGCAATTGGCGGGGATGCTTTTTATCTGATAAGCGATGCAAAGCTGGCCGGGGCGGATACCTATGCAACGGCCTTTGTACTTGGCAGAGTGGTTCAGTTCCTTGGCGGCTTTGATTTGATTCTATGCGGGGAACGGACTACCGACGGAGAAACCGGTCAGGTGGGGCCTTCTCTGGCGGCTATGTTGGAGTATAAGTTTGCAGGCGGCATTACGGAAATTGAGCTTCGGAAGGAGGAAGGAGGATATGCGGTGTGCTATACGGCGAAAGGGGTCTTGAAATATCCGCTTCCACTGGTAGCCACGGTGAAAAGAAACTGTGTGCTGCGCTATCCCACACTTACAGGTCTGCGCAGAGCGGACGGGAGAGAGATACGCATATTGGATGTTTCTCTGCTTGGAGCAGATGTGGAGCCGCTTACACAGGTGATAGCTGTTGAGAGAAAGGAGGTTGGAAAAAGGTGGCCCGTCTGGTATCTGCCGGAGAAGGAAGGACTTAAAAGACTCCTGACGGAATCAGGGCTTGATGTCGCCATTGGAATGGATGAGTAAGGAATGGATGATTATAAAATTTCCCGATACGCAATGGGAGGAATACCGGGAGCTGTTGCTAAAGGCATATGACAGATGCCCGCACGCTATGACGCTCACACCGGTAATCCTGACGGACGGAACAGAGGGTGAAGCTGTTTTGAGCAACTCTGTTCTGAGCAAAGCAGCTTTGGACAACTATGCTTTGGATAACGCCGTTTCAGATACATTCAGAGAGGCGTTTCCGGGTATTGGAAAAGCGGAGGTAATTGCGAGCCCGCTTTCGGGACGATATGATGTTACATTACTTGGAGCGCTGTTCGAGGAATTTTTAAGAGAACGGGAACCGTCTGTGGCATTGTTTCCGGCTGCGGGGACGGGAAAGCAGACTGCCGCATGGCTGGCGGGAAGAATGGGCCTTGGTCTGACAGCCGACCTTACGGATTTTTATATGGATAAAGAGGAACGGCTGCATCAAATCAGGATGGCTTATGGGGGAAGTCTTCAGGCGGAAATTATAAGCCGCAGCAGGATTCAGATGGCTACGGTGAAGGTGGAGGGAAAATCCCCTTCCGTGGTAATCGCCGGAGGCTTGGGAGCAGGAAAGGAAGGCTTTCGGCTTTTGCGTGAGCTGGCAGAAATTTCAGGCGGACAGTTAGGCGCCACCAGAGCGGCAGTGGACGCCGGCCTCGCACCCTTTGAATGTCAAATCGGGCAAAGCGGAAGTTACGTCAAACCGGCATATTATCTTGCATTTGGGATTTCGGGAGCCGTGCAGCATCTTGCAGGCATGAAAGACAGTGGTATTATCATTGCAGTTAATACCGACAGAAAGGCGCCGATTTTCCAGCATGCCGATTACGCGGTATGCGGGGACGTGTGCGGAACGGCACAGGAAATAATAAAATTGCTTGCCCGAAAAGGTGTAAAGGAGAATCAGTAAAGGAACCAGTGTCAGGAAAAATAATCTATAATGAAAGGAATACGAAAATATGAATTATAAGAAAACCTATAAGCCTGCCAAAGGATATACAAAATTGTGCGTTAAGGAAGAATGTTCCCTGAACATGCTGGAATTTGGCATGATTGAGCTGGGAGATAAAGAAGAACTGACCTTTGAGACCGGAGAAAATGAGACAGCCTTTATTATCCTTTCCGGCAAGGCGGATTTTGCCTTTGATAATATTAAGTGGGAGGGAATCGGAAAGCGGAGAAGCGTTTTTGAGGGAAGGGCTGAGACTGTATATGTGCCGAGGCGTCAATCCGTGAGAATAACCTGTGTGTGGAATGTTAAAATTGCCGTATGCCAGACCGAAGTAATGGAAGACACACAGCCACAGCTTATTCGGGCACAGGACGTCCGGGTGGCGATGCTCGGGGTTAAGCCCTGGGAGAGGGAAACGCACTTTATTATGGAAACAGGCTGTAACGCCCGGAGACTGTGTATTGGCGAAGCTTTTGTGACGCCAGGCAACTGGGCCGGTTTCCCGCCTCATAAGCATGATGTGGACAATATGCCCGGGGAGGGAATTCTGGAAGAAATTTATTATTTCCTCTTTGAGCCAAAGCAGGGATTTGCTATACAGCGCCTGTATACAAAGGATGGAGAGATTGACGAAACCTACACGGTGAAGCAGGATGAACTGGTGGAATTTCCCAAAGGATATCACACAACGGTGGGAGCGCCGGGCTACCAGACCTATTTCCTGTGGCTCATGGCAGGAGAGCATCAGGGATTTTTCCGCTCCAACGACCCTGACCATGACTGGGTGAGTACGGTGGAGAAAATAATTAAAAATAATTAACAGAACGTTTTCGGTATTGCGGCGTGCGGACAAGGTCTGTGTGCCGCAATAGCGCGTTAGGGGAAAATTGCTTTTAAGGGGAAAGGGTGATAAAATAAAAATCAGGTAATGTGAAACGAGAACAGGAGGATACTACTTATGGACAAAAAACAATTACGTGCAGGGGTCATCGGCTGTGGCGCTATCAGCGACATTTATCTGAAAAACATGATAAATGAGTTTGACAATCTGGAGGTGGTATCCTGCGCCGCGCGGCATCTTGAGAGTGCGCAGAAAAAAGCGCAGCAGTACGGTATTAAAGGCTGTACGGTGGACGAACTTCTGGCGGACGAGAGCATTGACATGGCGGTGATTCTGACGCCTGCGCCCACCCATTACGAACTGATTAAAAAAGCGTTGGAAGCCGGGAAGCACGTCTATACGGAAAAGACAATCACCATTACGCCGGAAACGGCAAAGGAACTTTTGGAGCTGGCGGATGCAAAAGGGCTTTATCTTGGATCTGCGCCGGATACTTTTCTGGGGGCATCCTGGCAGACTGCCAGAAAGCTGATTGACGAGGGCACATTGGGAGAAATCACCTCTTTCCAAATCAGCGCCAACCGGGATTTGGACCTGCTGACAAGTATGTTCGGTTTCCTGCGGATGCCCGGAGGGGGAATCTGCTATGATTACGGCGTGTATTACCTGACCGCATTGGTAAGCCTTCTGGGGCCTGCGGCACGGGTATCGGCCATTGTGAAAAATCCGAAGCCTGTGAGGGTGAACATCATGCCCCAGTCCCCGGAATATGGAAAAGAATTTTCCTATCCCAATGAAAGTCAGGTGGCGGCTGTGCTGGAGCTGGAAAGCGGAGTTACAGGCAACTTTGCATTAAACGGCGACAGCGTGATTGCCGACCAGGCGCAGTTCCTTATTTATGGAACGAAAGGAATTTTAAAGCTCACCGACCCCAATCAGTTTGGCGGGAAAAATATGCTTCTGGCAAACAGCTACGATTTTGCCAATCCGCCGGTATGGACGGAGGTGGAAAACGTATTTGCCCATGCGGAAAACAGCCGTGGAATCGGACCTTCCGAGATGGCGGCGGCTATTTTAAGCGGCGACAAGAACAGGGCAAGCAAAGAGATGGCGTATCATGTGCTGGATATCATAGATAAAATGATGGTAAGCAGCGAAAGCGGAAGGTTTGAGGCGGTGGATTCCACATGTGAGAAGCCGAAGCCGTTGGCGTAATTGAATAGAATGGGAAAAGGGAACGGCTGCAAGCAGCATTAAAAAAGAAACCGGGGTAACAGTATGGATGGAGCAAAACCGTTTACAATTATGATGAGGGACACCGAAGTCATGCGGGTGGATTTTGACGCTTTGCAGTATGAAGTGCTTTGCGAAAAATATCTGCCCTACCCCCTTCAGGGCAGGCTTCGGGAAATACCGAAGCCATCGGAAATCAAAACCGCATACGACATGACGCAGATGGTGGTTGCCGCCCGGAAAAACGAGGAAGCGGTGGTAAGCTTTCTGGCAAACAGGGTGCTGCTCCTTAGCCGTGCCAATGCAAAATGGATTTATAATCTCTGCCATTTTGAACAGGCAGGCACAGACGAACAGAAGGTGAAAATCGCCATGGCCTGCCGGGCAGTATCGGTGCTGGACGCTTACTGGCTTAAGTTTGACGACGACAAGGGTCTGCTGTGGAAAGCGGTTGATGTGAAGCGAAATCCCCTCAACGAGATTATTGCCCAAGTGGCTCTGCACGGGAAATCACTGACCCTTCAGGGCTCTTTAGTCACGCCGGAGCTGACCACAAACGGCGCTTATGCCAAGGCGTGGAGAAGGCATTCCGATAATTTTTTGTGGCTGTATAAGCTGGGAGCAAACGGAAATACGGAATCCCGGATAGAGGTGATGTGCTCCAATCTGCTGGACAAGATGAATGTGGAGCATGTGCATTACGAGGCCGGGGAGGACGAGGGGAAATATGTCTGCATGTGTCCCTGTATGACTACGGAGAAAAAGTCGGTTCTTACCGGAATGGAGTTTATTTCATGGTGCAATGTAAACGGAATCGATGCAGACCGGAGAATGTTTGAGACAGACGGCGAGAGCATTTATAAAATGTGGATAGTGGATTTTTTAATCAGCAACCGCGACAGGCACGGCCAGAACTGGGGATTTTATTACGATACGGAAACCATGGAGATTTTGGGCTGTCATCCTCTGTTTGACCATAACAATGCCTTTGACATTGATTATATGAAGGATATGGACGCGCCCTATCAGTTTGATAATATGACAATCCGTCAGGCGGCTGTAAAGGCGATGCAGAAGGTAGATTTCCATTTCACGGCGCCGATTACGCGGGCGGATTTTATTACGGAGAGGCAGTACCGGAGCTTTCGAAAACGGGCGGAATATCTGGGGCTTAAAATGGAGTGAGGACGCAGGTTCAACGGGGATAGCCGGCTATTCCTATCTGGCAGGCGACGGAACGAATAAATACGTCTTGAAGCAGATACATCACGAGCCCTGCGATTACTATCAGTTTGGAAACAAGATTGAAGTCGAAATAAACGATTATAAGAGGCTTAAGGAAATTGGGATTAAAATTCCGGCAATGCTTGACGTCGATATGGAAAATGAGCGCATTCTGAAAGAATTTATCGAGGGCGATACTATTTATGAGTTGGTTTTGCAGGATAAAATGAAATCCGCTTATACTGACCAACTGCATGATATGTGCGCTTTGCTGTACGCCGCCAGTTTGAATATAGATTATTTTCCAACCAATTTTGTGGTACAAGATGGAGAGGTTTTCTATATTGATTTTGAGTGCAACGAATATATGGAGGAATGGGATTTTGAAAACTGGGGCGTTAAATACTGGTCAAAAACGCCTGAATTTTTGCAATATGTAAAAGAGCATGCGTCTGAAGGCGCTGAGGGGTAAGAAAAAATGTGCGGACGTTTTTATATAGATGATGAGACGGCAAGGGAAATTGAAAAAATAGCGAGGAAAATAGACGACAAAACTGCCGGGCGGGGAGACGTGCACCCTTCGGATTTGGCGCTGGTCTTAAAGACGGCCGACGGCAAAATGGTATCGCAGATATTAAAATGGGGCTATGAATCTCCCCAAAGGCGGGGAGTGATTTTTAACGCCAGAGCAGAGACGGTTCGGGAGCGGCCCATGTTCCGCTATGACTACGAAGCCCGCAGATGTATCATACCGGCCCGGAAGTTTTACGAGTGGAAGAAGCCGGAAAGCGGGCAAAAGAGGCGGAAAGAAAAATATGATTTCTTTGCAGAAGGGGAAATTCTGTTCATGGCGGGTATTTATCATAAGGATTTGGAGGGAGACAGATTTGCGGTTTTAACCAGAGCGGCGGCGGGCTGTATGTCGGAAATTCATGACAGAATGCCGCTGCTTCTGACAGGCGGTGATATTGAAAAATGGCTGTTTTCGCGGGATGAGGCCGACAGGCTTCTTTCCAGTTCCTTTGACAGACTGCAAAGGAGGAGAAGCGGCGGAGAGGAATACAGACAGCTCAGTTTGTTTTGAGCAGGAAAAGAACTTTATATGAAAAAACTACAATGGAAGTTTAAGGAAAGAAAAATAAAAACGGCTGCCGCTATATTGATTCTTTTATTGAGCGGTCTGTTGCTTGGCGGATGCAGCGGGCAGGAGGAGAGCACAGGTACGCAGGCACCGATTTCCTCCGGTGGCAGCGAGGACAGTGAGTATAATGGAAACACCGGAAAGGCTGTATCGGACAATCCTTCCCCGCAGCAGGAGAATATGTCTGAGAATCATGCGGAAGAAAACGTATCCGCACAGGCGAAGGCGTTTGAGGAAAATCCGGGGGCGGAAGGGGAAGCGGCACAGGAAGCTTCAGGGATCAACAGGGAGGCGTCCGGCGAAGAAGAGGGAGATGTCGTCGAGATACCGGCATATTCCGGGCAGGCTTATGTGGAGGTAAACGGGAATATCCCATATTTTGAGGACGGAGAACTTTCGGCGGAGTCTTACGAATATTATTCGGAATTGGATTTGCTGGGAAGATGCGGCGTATGCGTGGCAAGCATTGGCCGGGATATTATGCCGACAGAGAAGCGGGGAGAGATAGGCGGCGTGAGGCCGTCGGGCTGGCATACCGTAAAATATCCGGAAATTATTGATGGAAATTATCTCTATAACCGCTGTCATCTGATTGGCTACCAGCTGGCAGGAGAGAATGCCAATACAAAGAATCTGATTACCGGCACGCGTTACATGAATACGGAGGGAATGCTTCCTTTTGAAAATATGGTTGCGGATTATGTCAGGGAAACCGGCAATCATGTTATGTACCGGGTAACGCCGGTATTTGAGGGAGACAACCTGCTTTCCGACGGCGTTTTGATGGAGGCAAAGTCTGTTGAGGACAACGGGGCAGGAGTGCTGTTCAATGTATTCTGCTATAATGTGCAGCCGGGAATTATTATTAATTATGAAAACGGCGAAAGCATGGCGGACGGCTCATCTCCGGCGGAGAAGATAAAACAGACGGTACAGGAGAGAAAACCGGAAGAAGAGTCAGCCACGGCAGCAGGAAAGACGGAAACAGAGCAGCCGGCAATGCCGGAGTCCGCAGCTACAGCGGAGCCGGAAATGTCGGAACTGGAAGATATGCCGGCTGCTGAAACCGGGGCATATGCCGTCAATGACAGAAACGGAAAGATACATAAGACAGGCCAGTGTCCGGCGACGGGGGATGGGGAACACGCCATGAAATCCCCGGTATATTTTGGTACTTATGAAGAAGCGGAGGCATACTCCTTTTCCATTGCGCCAAAGCAGGACAAGAGGAAATGCGGAAACTGCTGGTAAAGCCGCGTAGCGGCATATCTTATGCCGCAGAGAGTAAAAACAGAAAAGCATTACAAGGTCCTTTGGGCTGACCCCTTCCTTTATGATGACGGTGGGGCTTATTTTCGGCTTTCTTGCTCTGGGAAGGCCGGAATTTATCATGAGCATTTACACGGGCAAGCCGGAAATTCAGCAGATTGGCACGGGCATGCTGATAATTTACAGCGCGCCGTTCCTTCTGGTATTTGCCCTTTGCTATGTGGATGAGCCGGTGCGGTATGTGATTATGCAGTTCCAGATGTATTCCGGCAAATGGATTAAGCCGGTTTCTGGTGAGGAACGCAGGACGATTGAGGATTTTCGGAGGGAACATGGAATTCGTATACAAAAAAGGGACAGTTGAGGATATTGATTTGCTGACGGAAACACGGATTGAAGTACTGCGGGCGGCCAACGGGTTTTCTGACGATGAGGATATGAGTGAGGTCAGGGAGCAGTCTTACCGTTATTATCAAAAGGCTCTCTGTGACGGAACGCATATCGCGTATCTGGTGTTTGAGAAAAACCGCTTTGCCGGTGCGGGAGGCGTCAGTTTTTATCAGGTAATGCCCACTTACCATAATCCGGGCGGGAAAAAGGCTTATATTATGAACATGTATACCCGGCCGGAGTACAGGAGAATGGGAATTGCATATAAAACACTGGATTTGCTGATCGGGGAGGCAAAGAATGCGGGGATTACGGCGATTTCTCTGGAGGCAACGGATATGGGGCGGCCGCTGTATGATAGATACGGGTTTATCAAAATGAGCGCCGAAATGGAATTGCCGGGATAAGAAGAGCGGAACAAGTTTGAAACAAAGAAGTAGAGGTTACCCGGGAACAATAGGATTTAAGATATTGCTATGTGGTTTGCAGGAGGGAGTGGGATGTATCAATTGGTTTTGGTTGATGATGAGCGGTACATTGCGGAAGGGTTAACAAATTTATTTTCATGGGAGGAAATTGGCTTTGAGGTTAAATGTTTTTGCAGTGCGCTTAAAGCCCTGGATTTTATTGAAAACCATAATATTGATGTTTTGATGTGTGATATTGAAATGCCGGAAATGAATGGTTTTGAGCTGTGCGGGAAAATTAAAGACAGCGGCATCAAAATTGTTATTTTCAGCAGCTATCAGAATTATGAATATTTTCGCAATGCGATACAATTTAAGGTTGACGATTACCTTTTAAAACCGGTTAAGCGGGAAGATATTTTAAAATGTTTTGGAAAAATTAAAGAAGAGCTGGATACGAAGTATAAGCTTTCAGAGGAAAAACCTTTAACGTATTATGAGCAGATTGTCAGAAAGGTTATTCAATATATCGACGAGAATTATAAAGATGCTTCTTTGGAAAGTGCTGCAACGCTGGTAAACATGAGCCCGAGCTATCTCTCCAAAACCTTTAAGACGCACGGTGAAATGGGATTTTCGGATTATTTAACACAGGTCAGAATGAAAAAGGCATGTGAACTGCTTGATGATATTCAATATAAAATGTATGACATCGCTTATTATGTGGGGTATGACAATCCCAATAACTTTACAAGAGCGTTTAAGGCATATTACGGAGTCACGCCGAAAGCTTACAGAAACAGGGAAAGATAATGCAGAGAAAATTGTTTGTAAAACGCTTTTTTAAATACTTCTTACTTCTGATAATACCGACCCTGTTAGCCTTTTTTATTTCCTTTTTCATCACAAACAGCCAGGTGGACAAGGGCATGGATGCGCAGGCGGAAAATACGCTTTCCAATGTAAATACAAATTTGAACCTTGTGTTAAGTGGGGTAATGTACCAGAATAACCTTCTTACCAATAATACTTATATGTTGATATCGCTGAAATCACTTTTGCGTGGGCAGGAAAAGTTATCTTACCGGGATATGGTGTATCTCCGGAACATACGCGCCATGATGGACAGTATCGTTCAATCTTATCCTTATATACAGTCAGTTTATCTTTATCTGGAAGGATACGAGAGGTTTTATTCATCGTCCGATAAGATTACATATATGGAAAATACCGAGGATAAAGGATGGCTGGACGGTTATCACCGGATGGATCCGGAAACGGAGAGGTACATGAACGCCCGGGCTGTCGATAGTGGACAGGAGGAAAATGTTCTGACAATTTATCAGAGAATGTTGCTTCATGACGGTGTAATTGTCATGAATATTAATGTTGATAAATACTGCGAGCTGCTGGAGAGAATTTTATCAAACGATTATGAGACGGTTCTGTATATGGACCGGGACGGCGCAATTCTCTTTGAATGGAATCTGCAGGATGAAGCTGTCAGGCAGATAAGTTTAAATGATGTCCTTGAAAATGATAACGACTGGATTAAAATCGGGAAAAAGCGGTATCTGCTGCATAAGGCTTATAATGAGCAGTATGGAATTTATACGGTTTCCCTGGTTTCCATGCAGGCCAGAATGGCGGGAATATTACCGGTACTCCGCCTGTTTTTCATGATGATTATTATAAATACCGTTGCTATGCTGCTTCTTGCATATTTTACCACAAGGAGCAGATTCAAGCAGCTGTATTATATGATTCAGGTGTTTGACGAAGCTGAAAAAGCCGTATACCCCAAAGAGCCCCGGCATGATGTTAAAGACGAATATGACGTAATCCTGAATAATATTATCTATCTGTTTTTAAAGAATGTGGCGATTGACCGAGATTTGAAGGAAAGGCGGTACGCGCAGGAGGTGGCGGAATTAAAAGCGCTGCAGTTACAAATCAATCCGCATTTCCTGTTTAATACCCTTCAGACAGTTCAGTTTGAAATACAGGGGGCGGCTCCGAATCTGAAACGGGCTTCGGGGGCATTGGATAATTTGTCGGATATCCTGAAGTATTCGCTGGCCGACTCACGGGAAACTATCAGCCTTCGGGAAGAAATCAAATATCTTAAGAAATATGTTGAAATACAAAAAATGAGATTTGGCGATAAATTTATTATTTATTATGATATAGAGGAAAAGCTGAAGAATTTCCAGGTGCTGCGGATGATGTTGCAGCCTCTGGTGGAAAACAGTATTTCGCACGGAATCCGCTATATATCAGGCAGAGGATATATAAAGGTGAAGGTATTTTGCAGAAATGGGAGGGTGTTTTTTAGCGTAATTGATACGGGAGCAGGCCTTTCCGGAGAAGAATGCCGCTCACTCAACTGTTCTGTAAGGAATCTGGAGAATCAGCACATAGGGCTTGCCAATGTAAATAATCGTCTGGTTCTGCAATATGACGAAAGTGCCGGACTTCATATTTACAGTAAAAAGGGAATGGGAACGGCAGTGACTTTTTCGCTTCCATATGAGTCTGTAAAAATTGAATAGAAAAAATAATAAATGATATTTTTTCTGAAAAAATGGAAAATATTGAATAGAAATAAAAATAGAACTCTCTTTTTTTCTTTTCGGGATTTTAATAAAATTTATTCACCGGAAAGAAAGGAAGGGGGTTTTTATTTTGAAAGAAACGGCTGTAACTAAGACAAAAAGAAGGCTGAGGAGAGATTATCAGGCTTATTTATATATATTGCCGTGGCTTGTGGGATTTGCTGTTCTACAGTTATATCCATTCCTTTCCTCCTTCGTTTATTCTTTTGCAGATTACTCGATTGGTTCGGAAGCCTCTTTTATCGGTCTGGGCAATTATCAGAAGCTTTTTACGCAGGATAAGGAGTTTTGGAACTCTCTCAAAGTGACGTTATTGTTTGCGTTTTATACGGTTCCCGGAAAGCTTATTATGGCGTTGGCCGTAGCGGTTTTTCTGAACCGGGACATAAAGGGAATCAATCTGATTCGTACTTTGTATTATATTCCGTCCCTTTTTGGGGGAAGCGTGGCAATTGCAATTCTCTGGAAGCTCATGTTTCTGGATAACGGCGTAATCAATGCGGTATTAAGTATGCTGCACTTACCTTCCGTCCAGTGGCTGGGGGATACGAGATATGCTTTGAAAACAATATGCGCGTTGGAGATATGGCAGTTTGGTTCTTCCATGGTAATGTTCCTGGCGGCCCTTAAGCAGGTTCCAAAATCCTTATATGAAGCGGCCAGAATAGACGGGGCCGGAAAAGTGAAAATTTTCTTCCACATAACTCTGCCACAGATATCGTCGATTATTCTGTTTAATTTACTGATTCAGATGATACAGGCTTTGCAGAACTTCACATCCGCATCGATTATCACAGACGGCGGTCCTTTGAAGTCAACACAGGTATTAGGACTTAAGCTTTATAAAGAAGGATTCGCTTATTTTAAGATGGGATATGCAAGCGCTGTTTCGTGGGTTGTGTTTACCGTTATCATGATAATGACGGCGATTATTTTTGCAACTTCAAAATTATGGGTGCACTACGGAGATGAATAGGGGGAAGAAAGGTGAAACATAAAAATAGAAACGGCAGGAAGACGATAGATTATCTTGTGATTTTTTTAATAGGAATTGTTTTACTGTTCCCGATTATCTGGATGTTTTCCTGTACCTTTAAGACAAATGAGGAAATATTCAGCAGCATAAGACTGTTGCCGGAGAGCTTTTCTTTTAAATATTATATAGAGGGATGGAAGGGAAACGGGAAGATTACATATACACAGTTTTTTTTAAATACCTTTTTGCTGGTAATACCAACTACGATTCTGACGGTGATATCGTCCGCTTTAGTGGCATATGGTTTCGCGCGGTTTGAGTTTCCGTTTAAAAAGCTGCTGATGGTTCTGCTTCTGGCGATGCTGATGCTGCCGAATGCTGTGGTAATTATACCGAGATATACGCTTTACAACAAATTTGGGTGGATAGATACTTATATGCCTTTTTATGGTCCCGCATTGCTGTGCTGTAATTCGTTTTTTCCGTACATGCTGATACAGTTTCTGCGGGGATTACCGAGGGAACTGGATGAATCCGCCTACATAGACGGATGCGGGACTTTTCAGACTCTGGTGAGGATATTGCTGCCGCTGATGAAACCGGCACTGTTTTCCGCAGGATTATTTCAGTTTTTATGGACATATAATGATTATTTTAACTCGCTGATATTTATTAATTCGGTCAGGAAGTATCCGATTTCGCTGGCGCTCAGAATGTCTTTGAATTCGGATTCGGTAATTCAGTGGGGAAAGGTAATGGCGATGTCGTCCGTTGCGGTTCTTCCTGTAATCGTACTGTTTTTTGCGGCACAGAAGTATTTTGTCGAGGGAATTGCCACAAGCGGCCTGAAAGGGTAAGGGAACAACGATATAAAAATCTTCGGATTTTATATAAGTAAAGTTAAATAACAAAGGAGGTTTTATGAGAATGAAAAAAGAGACAGTAATTTTTTTGGCGGCAGTATTGGCAGCAGGAGTTTTGTCAGGGTGCTCATCCCAAAACACCACGCCATCGGACGCTGCAAAACCGAAATCTGAAAAACCGGCACAGGAGACAGAGGCGGCAGAAGTACCGGAAGAAGTAACAGAGGAGGAGAAGGAACCGGTAACTATCCGTTTTAGCTGGTGGGGAGGCGACAGCAGAAATCAGGCAACGGTTGAGGTTATCGAGCAGTTTGAAAAGGAATATCCGTGGATTACGGTGGAAGCAGAGTACGGAGGAAACGACGGGTATCATGATAAGCTGGCCACGGAACTGGCATCCGGAACAGCGCCGGATATTATGCAGATTGACCCGGAGACAATGCCACAGTACGTGAAAACAGGCAATTACTTTGTTGATTTTAACGAGACGGATTTTGATTTTTCAGCTTATGACATGGCTTCGCTGACAGGTTCAACCATTACGGGATATTATGACGGCAGGCAGTATGGAATACCTACAGGCGTTGCGGGCCCCTGTATGCTGGTAAATAAGAACCTTGCAGACGCTGCGGGGATTGATTTGACAAAGCCTTTTACATGGGACGACTTAATTGAATGGGGGAAAAAGGTCAGAGAGTATGACAGCGAAGCCTGGCTGCTGTCCACAAATGTGTCGTATCTGAATAATATGGTATTTAATTATTACATGAAGCAGCTTACAGGCAGCACCCTGTTTGACGCTGAAACGGGCGAACTTCTGGCGGACGAGGAAAATCTGACAAAGGCGTTCTCCTATATTAAGTCCTTATTTGACAACGAAGTAGTAGAGCCTGTGGCCGCCATGGTTCAGTATGACGGCGATAATCTACAGTCAGAGCCGGGCTGGATTGAAGGAAAATATGTATGTAATATTACATATATTTCAACTGCAGAGGTGCTTATGGCAGCAAATGAATCCGTAGAGTATTATGCAGGAGAATTTCCGGTGATGGAAAATGCAAAAAATCAGGGATGGATTGTGGGATGTCCTCAGATTTTAGCGGTTTCAAAAGCATCTGAAAACATCAATGCATGTATCCTGTTCCTGAATTATTTTTACAATAACGATACGGCCCTTTCCACCCTGTCCACACAGCGTTCCATACCGGCAACGGCTCATGCGCGCGAGGTAGTTGAAAAGGATGGCAACCTGAATCCGCTGCTGGTAAATGCGGTTGATATTTTAACGGCTTATACGGGCATTGCAAATGACCCGATTGGTTCCTCGGCGGAAGCAAAGCAGATTATCAGTGATGCGATTACGGAAGTAGCATATGGTATGAGCACACCTGAAGAAGCAGCCGGGCAGGTGATTCTCCAGTATCAGGAGCTTGCGGAATAAACGATTGTGGAAGGAGACCGGCACAAGTATGATTAAGTTCAATATTCCTGATGAGAAGAAAAAAAGAGTGATTCTTAACACAGACGCAAAAAACGAAGTGGATGACCAATATGCGATTATCCATGCGCTGCTGACAGAATCCTTCGAATTGCACGGCATTATACCGGCTCACTTCGGAGATAAGAGAACGACTTATTCCATGGAGGAAAGCTATAACGAGGTAATGCTGCTGCTGAATATGATGGAGATGAGCAATTCCGTAAGGGTGGAAAAGGGAGCTGCCCACGCAATGCCGGATGAAAAAACTCCCGTGGATTCCGCCGGAGCGCGGCTTATCATAGAAGAGGCCATGAAAGAAGACGAAAGATGCCTGTATATAGCGTTTCTGGGCCCGCTTACGGATATGGCTTCAGCGCTGCTGGCAGAGCCGGGGATTGCGGATAAAAATATTAAAATTATCTGGATTGGCGGAAGGGACTGGCCCGACGGGGGCTGGGAGTATAATCTGAGCAATGACATAGCGGCTGCCAACGTTATAATGAAATCCGGAATGGAGTTATGGCAGATACCGAGAAATGTATACCGTATGATGCCGGTAACCTTTGCAGAGCTGTACCAGCGTGTATATCCATATGGAGAAGTGGGAAAGTATCTGGTTGAAAATCTGATAAAATTTAATAATGAAGAGATTGACAGGCCGGAGGAATACCGGGCTCTGGGCGATTCACCGGCTGTGGGTGTAATCCTGTACGAAGACTGCGGGAAGTGGAGCCTGGAGACCGCTCCTGAAATTAGTGAAAATATGAATTATATCCACACAGGAAAAAACGGACCAATCAGAGTATATAAAACGATTGATTCCAGGTTCATCCTGGAAGACTTATACTCGAAGCTTTCAATGCGCTTTAAAGCGGAGCTGTAACGCCGATTTCAATTTTCTTATGTGTTTTCAGGAAGATTAGGCCGAGAAGATTTCGGCAACCGTATAAGGATTCCTCTCGCATAATCGTTGCAACGCATCAATTTCATTGATGCCATTACGACGGCAGGTTTCGATGTATGTTCGGTTGAGCGCATGGTTATCGGTCGCAGTCTCTGATTCAAACTGTCCCCGATATTTTCAATTGGGATTTTACACCTCGAAGCCCGTGTTCACTGAGATTATTGGTGGGCGGCAGACTGAAATCCTCAACCCATAGGAAATAGTTTCTGCAGTATTGGGCAATTCTGGTAAGCAGAGTCCGCTCAAAGGATGCCCCGTAGTTGTTTGGAACAGACTCATTTTCAGGCCATCCGTTTTTAAGGTATTCATCTATCTTATGATGAAACTCGTTTATGCACAGCCGGAAAAAGCGGACGGCGCTTTGTCTGATGCGGTTCCGGTAAGTGTTGAGGAACAGGAGCCCGGCGCTTGCCTATGGGGTTTTGGCGTTGCTTATCGGAATTGCAGCTGGAGGGATTTATTTCTTCCGGTCTTACCGCAGAGAGGGGGAGGATTTCACAGATGATGAGGAGGACGAAGAAGAAATTTACGAAAAGGAAGATGAGGATATGGCAGGAGAAGATGGAGAGGAAGGAAAGGAGGAAGAATTTCATTGTAAAGGGGGGCGCTTTTTTGTATAATTGAAGTGTGGACGGAGCAGGATATACCGTATCCATTGTCACAGATTTTTGGAAACCGGGGTGTCAAAAGAATTTTTTGGCGATGAGGATATTGATATCGAGATAAAAGCCAGAGTCATATACGAGAGTGACAGGGATAATATCATTAATGAATACATTGTATTCTGCAAGATTTTTAATGAGCAGATAAAAGAGCATGGAATGACCAGGCAGGCGGTTGCGGAAACAATCCGCATCTGTAAGGACAGGAACATCTTAAAGCAGTATCTGAGCAGTAAAGAATTGGAGGTAGTAACGATTATGATGAGTTTGTTTGATGATGAGCAGATAATGAGGACTTATGCGAAAGATATTGAAAAAGAAACCGCGAGAAAAAAAGCAAAACTAATGTTAAGTAATGGAAGGATTACAATAGAAGAAATGTCAGTTTTCTTTCCGGAGTTTACAGAAGAAGAAACAAAAGAGATTGAAGCCGAGATTATGCAGCTGGCTTAGCGGGTGAAACAACTTCATATCAAAACAGCGGCGTAAAGGCGTATGGAACAGAAATGTGAACCATGCGTCTTTTTTGCGTCCAAGAGAACCGGTTATGTCTGAGGTGGATATGAACATTATTCTGGGAAATCTGTTGGATAATGCGGCAGAAGCCATGGAAAAAGCAGAGGAAAAGTACGATGGTGCAATAAAAATTTCACATGAAAACTGTATATTTAAAGTAGATTTAATGCTTTATACCCAGGCTGCTGTCAGGAATGAAAGGTAAGTATTCTGATGGCAGTTCTTAATTTATGTAAATGAGAACACAGATGTATGAAGGGAATTTTACCAGTTTTTACGAATAGACTGCCAGTTTTTACGACAAGCGAAAAATGATGTTTTTTTATGATAAAATACATATCCGAAAACAGGCCCGAAGAAGAATGTGAAAGTTCCGAAACAGCAGGGAGGGATATGGTATGGATGTCATAACAAAGTATGTTGAGGAGCTGTCTGATGGCAGACTGGAAGTATGGGGTATGCCCGTAAAGAAGAATATGCTGGTAAGTATGGTTATGCTGCGGGGAACAGAGAGCAATCCCCCTACGGGAGGAAGCGACAGCGGTTTCACCATGAGCTTTGAATTCAACGGCCTGTCCCGGTCAGGCGTACTCTGCGGGGAGGACTTTATCCGCTACCGCCCATTTAAGGACAGCCCGGAGGAGATTCTGGTTGATGAGGAGTTTGACTGGGGAGCCCTTTGGGGGAATGTAGTCATCGGACTTGGGGTAGTGACGGCCGTGGTTGGCGGGGTGGTCTATTGCGCAAGCATTGCCTTTACCGGCGGGGCATCGGCGGTATTTGCGCCTTATGTCATGGGAGGGCTAACTGCGGTGGGAGGGTCATGGCTTGTGGTGAGCCAGGCAGAAAAGGACTATGCAAGGGGTGAAGTGAGCGGGACGATGGCATACATAAACAGCGGTCTGGCCGGTTCAGCCAGCGGAGCCCTTGCCGGATATGCCTTCTGCATGGCGCCATATGCAGCGCCGCCACTGTTATACGGGACGGGTGCAGGATATGTGGGAAGCATGGCAGGGCTCAGTGATGAGATGATGATAGACTTTTCAGAAACCATGTTGTATGCGCTAAGCTTTTCAAATATATTGGTTAAGGGAAGCGATATGGTAGAGTCCACCACAGGTAAGAACGCGTTAAAGGATGTCCTGGGGGAAGATGCGTACCGTATTGTGGGACAGGTATCGGAGGCAGGAGCGGCTGTGACAGTGATAGCGGGCTTGAGTAATCCTGCTTATTATGTTAAAAATAATCAGGTGGCACATTTTGAGCAGGTTCCGCGGGTGGGGGAGGGTGGTTCAGATGCATTAGAAACTGTTAGTAAAACCAATCCTTTTGCCTTGCAACCTACCCATTCGCAGACATTAAGTAAAAACAAAATGAATGCCTTAATGGATGATATTAAAATTAATGGTATCCAAGAACCAGTAAAATATGTGGAATATAATGAGCAAATGTATGTAGTGGATGGGCATCATAGATTGTTGGCTGCTAAGAAATTAGGGTTAACAGAGATTCCTGTTGAAAAAGTTGATTTACCATATGCAGGATATAATACAATTGATGATTTATTATGGTTTGAGTAAGAATAGGGGGGAGTAAAAATGGCAATATGGCAGTTTCAATGCAATATTATACCTGCAAGAGTAAATTTTGACAGATTAAGTCGTGATAAAATAGTTTCATGGAAAGGCGAGACACAGCCATCTAATGAGGTTACGTTCCTTGAACAGGAAAAAAGTTGGTCAAAAGACATTATACAGTATGGGAAATCAGATGAAACGTGTATAGAGTTCATTTATATAGATAACATACTGGATGAAATAGATTGTCGATTAGATTTGCGTAAGTTTACAAAAACAGAATTAATTTTATTGGTTGAATATGTACAAGAAATTGGCGCTATGTTTCTTGTAGGAGATATGATTTATGCACCCAAAGTAGAGAGTCTGCTAGAAGCAATGAAAAATTCAAATGCAAACCAATATTGCAAAAATCCAATGAATTATATTTTATCTTTAAATGAGACTTTAGAAGACTAACAGGCACAAATAGTGTAACAATTTTGTCCAACGACAAACGCATGAGTAAATAAATTGTGAACAAAAGTATCCATTATCCGTTACTATGAAAATAAAAACGGCATGCTGTGTTCCGGGGATGGAAAAGCTTGAAAAAATCGGTAAGGGGGCTCATGACTTGTGGTAAGCCAGGCAGGAGAGGACTATACAAGGGGTAAAGCGAGCGAGGTAATGACATACATAAAAGCAGTCTGGGCGGTTCAGTCAGCGAAGCTCTTACTGGATATGCCTTCTGCATGGCACCGTATGCAGCGCCGACGCTGATATACGGGACAGGGGCAGGATATATGGGAAACATGGCGGGGCTCAGTGATGAGATGATGATAGACCTTGCAGAAGCAGCCCTTTATGCGGTAAACTTTTCAAATATATTGGTTAAAGGAAGCGATATGGTAGAGTCCACCACAGGTAAGAACGCGTTAAAGGATGCTGTTGTTTGGCAAATTAAATGATGCTTTCAGCGTCACATTAAATGTAGCTATTTTGTGCTGAAACTACACA